>CASIBY010000011.1 GCA_949373095.1 Candidatus Poseidoniaceae archaeon | reverse complement strand
TAATCGAATTAACAGATGATAATCCAACGACCGATGTGTCTTCCTCACACTCCGGGGATTCCTGGGCCATCAGGACGCAAACAAATGGGTTGAGGTTGACCACGGGGCGATTCCGTTCCTCATGAACGGAGCGGACTGCATGGTGGCCGGCATCCATGGCGCTGAAGAAAGCGTAGAAGAGGGGGACTTGGTGTGGATCCGAGACATGAAGCACAAACGCCCGCTTGCCCTTGGTTGGGCCTGCATGTCCAACGAGGGATTGGTGTACTGAAACCAAGGGAAAGGGCATCAAAACCGTCCACTGGGTTGGCGACGAACTCTGGGAAATGGAATAGGGCTCTCGCGGGTTTCCCTTCGTAACCTAAAAGAACGAGGACGGGGCGCTTGGGATCCATGGGGAAGGCTATCGCGGGCGCAATCTGCCTGTTGCTTCTCTTCGCTCTGCTTCCAAACGGAGCGGCAGCTGGATGGAGACTGACGGCGAAGATGCGAATCCCACAGGGGACGTCCCCTTTACCGTCGAAGAGCGAACCACGCCTTCTCAAGACGGGGAAAAATGGAAACTTAGCCGTGGCCGATTGATGGTGACGCTGCAGACAAATGGGACCACCCTTACCCTTACGACTCAAATCTGTATTAACAGCGGCGTCTGCGACCCACCCGTCAACCACGAAGTGGCGGCCGATGACGGAACTTACAGCCTGTCATTAACGCCTCCTAGGCGACCACTGCTACGTCAACTGGCGGGTCAAAGGCAACCTACGCTGATGACTCAACCGATGTATTCCCCGATGGAGACTGGTACAAGACCTGGTCAACCTGCTATTTCACTGACGGTGACGTACGGCGGCATTCATGCCTCGGGCAACGGTTGTGAGATCCCTGCTGAAGAAGAGGGTTTCCTCCCCTTCGTCGGAGTTTCACTGATGGCCGCAACCGTATCGGTGCTGCAGGGCTCGCATGATCGCTCGCAGAACCAAAAGTAAACTAAGCGACGGTGATGTTCTACCAAGTCGTTCCAAGAAACGACGGTGTTCTTGGGTCCAAGAAGTAAAGCGCACGCTGACCTTGTCTCGGCGTTTACTGAGTTCACCGTCGTGAAAACCAGGGCAGTGTAGATCACTGGAAACCAAGGGCAAGATGGGTCCCTTTGCAGGTCACGGTAGCACAGCCGTCCGGTTCAGCCCTTGCTGTTCCAAAGTCAAAGTGTGACCTCATTCTCCGCCTTGTTCGCAGGTCAAGCCACCCGCCCGCATGAATCTCATAAGCGCCCCGAGAATGGCTTGCCCGTCTTCGCCCTTTGCGGAATCTACGCCCCCGTAGGCGGAAAGAAAACTCAATTCGGCCTCGTTTTGTTCCATGAGGTGGTCCAGGCCGCGGCCGTCTTCAGAGTTGCTCTGGCATAGAATCACATCACCGCATACCGTTTTCAAGTGAGTCCAACCGACAATACGCGTCCATCGCTTGCATCCGCGACCAAAGAGAACTGATTGGTCCATCCGCCAGAATCCCACTTCCGCTGGACATCTACCGTGGAGGCGCCACTCACCGAGTCAAACAGTTCGGTGATGTCGATTCCAAATCCTGAACCTGGTACGACAACCAAGTATCCCATTCGTGTTTCATCATGCAAAGAGCCGCTTGAGGTAAACAGAGCCTCTGTCCCGCTGCAGTGCGGGGAAGCGCTGTTGACTCATGAGCCTCGCTTCAACCGCCTCGAGGGAAAGAACTTCTGGGATGGATTCCCGATTGTGCGTGATGGAATCGTCAAACGTCCCTTTTGCAATGTATTCGCATTCAAGAGTATCGTTTACTCCTTCTACCGAATAGAGCAACCATCCTGCGGTGTTATCGGTCGCCACCCATGAAATGTTCCATTCTGTTGCTGTTCCGTTTGGTTCGTCAATGGCCCGCCATACATAGCCATCATTACTGAGAGCCGAGTTTGCTCCACTTGCAATACTTCCAAGGTCAGAGACGCAAGAGATGGCCGAGTCAAGTGGATGGGGGCGATGTGTGCTGTTGTCGGGCATGTGCAAGCCATCAACGCCCCAATCGATCAAATCATCATCATCTGGATTCAATTCGTTAGCCTGTGGACGGTTATCATACGAACGACCCAATTCCAATGCTTTTACACCACGCTGGAGATATGTACGCTCAAAGGTATGATGAAGTTCAAGTTCCCCTTCTGGAAGTACTGCATCAACGCCCCGTTGCTGCCATCCTGAGCAACTGGCTTGATTGGATTCACTGCTGCTTACGGCCACGTCAACACTCTGTTTGACGGCCCAAGGGCTCACCCCATCGAGCCAGAGGTTCATCGTTGCATAACCCAGACATAGGTCCCGGACGTCTTGCTGGGTTGCCGTGACCTTCCACATGTTGGTTGAGCCGATTTTTTCGGTACCAATTACCCGCCATTCCCAGCCGGAACTGGTCCCAGTGGCGTCCTTCGTGATGTATTCGTTTCCGAAGAAACTGGAAAGTTCTACGGGTTGGAGAATGAGCCCTAGGCCCGGTGATAGGAGGTCAAGACTTCCAAGAAGGCCTCCGATGCCATAACTCATCGCGGTACCCTGGTATTCGCCATCAAGAGAGGCTGAAAAGTCAAGTTGAGTGCCGAGATTGACTTCTTCTCGAAGTTCAGTCCAGCGCGTCACGGTTAGCATTCCGTTGCCATCGCCACCAAGTGAGGTACTACTGCATGCATCTGAGCCCGGGATTGAACTTCTGACATGCCGGAAAATCTCAAACTTCCCAGGCCCGGTGAAATCCATCGTATTGGTGCTCTCAACCGCAAGCCAATCCATCCCTTGTCCGCCCTTCGCCTGAACGGCTCCAAGACGATCCAAGGTACCTTGATTGGACAACTCAGAGGCTTGACCGTCGGTAATTTCAGCCTCTCCGCTTCC
The DNA here is from genome assembly GCA_949373095.1 of Candidatus Poseidoniaceae archaeon. Classification (GTDB taxonomy): domain Archaea; phylum Thermoplasmatota; class Poseidoniia; order Poseidoniales; family Poseidoniaceae; genus Poseidonia. The sequence goes on along the minus strand of CASIBY010000011.1, from coordinate 85,043 downwards.
TTCAAACATCATTCTAATCTTGCAAATGTCATCTTCTGTTTCAATGCGGTCGGTGATGAGTTCTACAAATTCCTCTGTGGCCATAAAACTTCCATCAAGAACAGCATAGCGCATTTCATCACCGTACCTCAACGAATCTGCAGTGAACGGTTCAAGTTGGTTGTTAATGTAATACCACCCGCCTGCTCCAAGAATAATTACGGTGAGAAGGACTGCGGCGACTTGAGGTTTCTGAATCATCTCGACCAAGGTCGTAGGTGATTCGCTACGGGCCGAACTTGAAGAAGAGACTGCTACTTCAGTCACGGGTTCCTTAGAAGATAATTCATCCTCGGAAACATCGACCAAATCCGCATCCAAAATTTCTGCTTCAAGGATGTCGTCATCTGAAGAATCTCTGGTGATAACGGATGCATTCGGATTCTGTTTCTTCGTCCGATGACGTAGGAGTGAGCGTTTCTTCGTCTTCAAGCGAAAACATGACTGGCTCTTCATCTTCAACGGGATCCGATTTCTCATCCGACGATGAATGGAAGGTGGCAGTTTTTTCATCAAATACTTCAACACCAAGAGTTTCTTTGTCAACTCCTGCATCAAGCAGCCGCTCGAGCAACTCTGATTTTTTACCGCTCGCAGAGAGATCGTTGAGAACACACAAGGCCTTGAGTTTGGCAACCGTTAACGTGGTGGTTGCTGCCTCGCCCATAGGTTTCCCTCACTCTTCCGTAGGCATCTTCCCTTTCAAGGATGATGCTCATTTGTTGCTTTGATGCATCAATAATCAAGGGATTTATCTTCAATTCATTCCTCATAGGGATGGTATGTGCCGTCTTCGTTTTGGACATAGACGGTCTGTTCGTAACTTCCATCCGGCATTTGTTTGAAGAAAAATCCATCTTCCGCAGGGATAAATTCGCCCTCTATCGGACCGGTATCAGTTGCTGAATCCACATCGGGTTCGGAGGATGGAGGAGAAGTTGGGCCTGCTGCGGCTGGCGGGTTGCTTGGACCTGCTCCGGGTGGGCCGCTTGGTCCAGGAGAAGGTGGTCCAGTTGGGCCTGCTGCCGCCAAAACTTTGCTTTCAGTGCTTTCATTTTCCCCTTCCAGAATTGCTCGCAGTGCTTTACCGTGTTTTTGAGCACCGACAAAGGCGAAGCCGGAGAGAAGCAAACAAAGGATCCCAAGGAATCCGCCAATGAATTGGTTCGGGTACAGTTTCCCTGAAACGCTCATTCCGTCGCTCGGTTGGCCTATCGTTGCACCTGTTGCATTGAGATATTCGGCAATAACACAATAATGGCCAGGATCTACTCGGAATTCAAATTCGTAAACGCCTTCTGGTAGGACCGAAGTTGTAGTTTCTTGGTACTGATATTCATGGGTTCCACCGTCTTTTGCTATCGTGGTGAATTCTCCCAGGTTACTTTGGCAGTCTTTCTGCTCAAGAACATAAACACCAATATTGACATTGGCTTCCGAAGGTGGTTTTGATGCAGTCACCTCAATGTTCATTGGAACATCAAAGATGTCTTCGCCGTCAATTGGAAGCCCCCATACAAGGCCAATGTCCTTCTCTGCAGAGTTTGTGAACCCGTCATAATCTGCTGAAAAGGGCATGGGGAACAGTGCAAAACCGAAGAGAATTGCTGCGATGCCGAGATACATGAACACGTTCCATCGTGCCTGCTTTAGCCGTCCTTTTCGCTCGTCCATGCTCATTTCTTCGAGCAGTTCATCTCGGTCGTCATCCACCGCTAAAGCACCGGCTGCATCCAGTTCCTCTTCATCGGACATAGCCCTTCCCATTTCTTCCGAGCACTTGAAAGGCGCGTCCATTCATGGATATATCATGGCGACCGATGGTCATAAGAACGAATCGGTTAGCCGTGGGGGCATGGGTCTACGTCTCGCCGTCCTTAGCCGAGGCCCTCGACTGTACAGCACCAGACGTATCGTAGAAGAGGCCAGAAAACGAAACCTGCGAGTCGATGTGTGCGACCCAATGAAGTTCTCAATGATGGTCATGGACGGTAGTGTTGATGTCCTTCACAAAGGAAAACCGTTTACTTATGACGCCATCATTCCTCGGATTGGACACTCCATCACTCAGCACGGCGTCGCCGTGTTAAGACATATCGAACAACTTGGGATGTGGACTGCAAATACCAGCCAAGGTATTCTTCAGAGCCGAGACAAATTACATGCATCACAAATTTTAGCTCGCAATCGTATTCCAATTCCCCGAACCGTCTATGTCCGCGACATTTTGGACGTGGAACAAGCCATTGACGCCGTTGGAGGACTCCCTGTAGTTGTGAAAGTGACGCAAGGGACCCAGGGGGAAGGTGTATTTTTGCGCCATACCGCGTTTGAAGTCCGTAATCTCGTTCAAGGTCTTCTCTTAACTGGAAAATCTGTTTTGGTCCAAGAATACATTGCCGAATCTCACGGGAAAGACATCCGGGCCTTGGTGGTTGGCGACCGAGTTGTTGCTTGCATGCGCCGCAGAGCCCGGGGGAGAGAATTTCGAAGCAACTTCCATCTCAATGGAACAGTAGAGAATGTTGAGTTGCCTGAAGGCTATACCGAAGCGGCCTGCCGTGCCGCTCGCGTGCTTGGATTGAACATTGCAGGAGTGGATTTACTGGAAGGAAATCATGGGCCGCTGGTGCTTGAAGTCAATTCGTCTCCTGGTCTTGAAGGGATTGAGAAAGCGAGTGGCGTCAATGTAGCAGGTGCAATCGTTGATTACATTATGGAAGATACTGCTTTTGGAGAGGTGGACCTCGACCAGTTACTGAGAACCGTCCCCGGTTCCGGTGTTCTCTCACTTCAGTTGAGAAACCATCCTAAAATGGTCGGAAAGCGACTTCGCGAAGTATTTGCATCCATCCCAGTATTCGCACTATCTCGGGGCGACCGTTTGGTGTGGAATCCAGATTCAGAGTTACAACTTCGTTACGATGATGTATTGGTGTGTTACGGTGAACTTACCGAACTGCGTTCATCCCTTCGTCAAGCGATGCTAGGCGTTCCACGAGAAGCTTTGATGTTTGACGATAACATGACTCAAAGTGAAGTTTGAGCCTTAATTCCACATTCCAGCCCTTTGGGTAAATGTAGGAAGAACGATTAAATGGGCAAAATGTTAGCATGGACCATGGACTATGAAGCCCACACCCTCCTTGATTTGAAGAAACTCTGCAAGCAAAGGGGCCTCAAAATATCCGGGAGTAAAGACGATGTCGTCATCCGATTGATGGAAGCTGACGAACTTCAAAGTGGAGCATCTCAGCCTATCGTCTACCCACAGGGGGGTTTGGCTGGACCGATCCCATCCGTGCAACAAATCGTTATGCCTCCAAAAAACAGCATGTACGAAACACTTGGAACGTTCATTATCCTCTACGCTTTGATTCGGATTGCCTGGTCAATGCTGTGGACCCTCAACAACGACCAAATGATCGGATGGTTGCTATCTCCCGTCGGCTTCTTAATTGGTATCGGATTCCTCGTTGGAGGAGCACTTATCCATCAAGAATACAAAAATGGTATTTATCTTACCATGGGAGTGTTAGTCCTATCAGGATTCTTGAGCATTGCGTTCCACGCTGAAAATATGTCCGAGATGAATCCAGTCACACTGGTTTGGGGCGATACTGCAATGTTCATGACGTCAATCATGTGCTCATTCTCCTGCCTCGCCATTGTTGGACTTCCACTCCTCTTAGGAGATGGAAACATGAAGCCCGGATGGCCGCCTTCACTTCAGCGAATTTTTGATGCGACTGGCGGTGGAAACGCGAAGAAACAGGTTTCGTGCGGCAACTGCGAGGAAAAACTCAATATTCCCAAAGACTATTCTGGAACCATCCAGTGTCCTGCATGTAAATCCAACATGAAGGTTTGATTCAACCCCAGAACCGACGCGTCCGGGCGTACTCAACTTCTGCTCGGTGAATGGCTTCAAGCAACCCGTCTTCATCGCCTTGAGGTACTTTTACAAGAAGGCGAATCGCAGTTGCTTCTCCAATTCCCCGACCCATGAGGCAAAGAATTGCTTCAAGGCCTCGGTTAGCAACAATACTTGCGTTTTTCATCATTCGGTCCTGTTCTTTTTGGTCCTCAGAAGCCACCCATTTCTCAAGCATCGGTTGTAACCCTTCTCGAGCACAGGCAAGCATTTTTCCTTTGCATTTGAGACATGTATCCGCCTTATCTAACGAGGAATAACGAGCAATACGGAATCGCCGAGTAGCGTGGCATTTCAAGCAACAGAGCACCGCCCTCTCGTTGGTCAAACGTAATTTCAGCCGTTCGCGTAGAGCAGCATTGTCCCAATTTGGAAGCAACATATCGTCTTGGGTTCGATTCGACAGACCCAGCGGCCCAGTTGCTGTAATATGCAATTCCAACAACCCGGATTGAATTCCCTGCATAACGTCACTTGCTCCGCGAACATCCATGCGCTCGTGAAAGAGTTTGGAAAGAACTTCTTCCATGACTACCGTGCCACGGTATTTTCTCAGAAGTGCTTGAAGATTGATTCTTCGGGGGTCTACGCCATGGCGAAGAATTCCGAATGTTTTTGCTACCTGTGCGAAGCGCCAACGAACCTGCCTTGAATTGGGCACGGTAATGCTCAGTAATTGTTCAATGGCGTCCGGTGGCGTCTCTGTGAGCCAAGAAACGATGTCTTCTGGACGAACACCACTGGTTTGCAGTGCAATTCGAGTAGGTTCTGCAATGAGCCGCCCCCAGTGACCCGACTTGGTTGAAGCCATGGCCAACAAAAAGTGGCCCAGTGCTTCGTTGATCTTAGAACCTTGACAGATGTTGATGACCAAGGCGTCATCACGTTCCTCAATAGTAATAACTCGGTCAGTCGGGATTTGCTGTGTGGCTTCCATGTGGGATGAGATGACTTCCGCCAGCAGACTCATTCCTTCCGAATCCAACGGATAATCCCGAAGCATGCCCTCTTGAGGAGAGATGAGTGAAAGAGGGTCAAATTCAGGAGGTTTAGGAGCAGGTAACAAGCCGAGGTCACTCGCAATCAAGTGGCGCAAGTAGCCAACATCGCGAGCAACACCGGCTGGAACGGGTGGTAATTCTCCCAGCCACTGTGGGGCTTTTGCGTGGTCGTTCACCGGTGCAACCAACAACTCAGATTGCTCAGGGTCAGCATCAACAATCATCCATGTTCTTCCCGCGATGACAAAGCGTCTTGGAGTTCCATCTTCCTCTTCTCCCGAATCGTTCAAACTCAGTACGAAGGCCTCATCAACATTTCCTAAACTTCTGCGAGTAACGGCATCACGAACACGATAGGAACGCTTGTCTGGAATCATAGACAGATGGTGCGAGACCCATTCACGGGTTCTCCCTGCAGATGAAAACCAGCCGTCTTTGAATCGTTTTGGAACATCCACCGTTCGGCCAGTATACAAATCCGGGACTTCTTCATCTGGAACAGAATACAATGGAAGATCATCAGGTAATGGGTTCTCTGTATTCGCAGCGGCTTCTTTTGCGATCTCATATATCGCCTTAGGCCAACGATACCAGGGCAATTCTTCTGGCTTTGGAATAAATCGGAGGACCCAGCGTTCTGCGAGTATCTGAAGAATCGCCTCAGTATCAGCACGGTTCCACCCCACAAATTGTGTAGCGTTGGCTAACATTTCTGTTGCCTCATCAATGGGTACGGCCTTGAAGCAATGAGCCATCAGGACCAGTTGATTTGCAGCAATGGTCCGAGGCCGATTACGCCATTCAACCGGTTCAATTTCTCCAAGCATCGCTCTACGCGCAATAACTGTTGATTCACTGAGATGATCGGTATCCCACGAGAGAAGATGGCCTCTTCCTAACCCGCCGAGCCGGTGGTCTGCACGGCCAACGCGCTGCAGCATTCGGTCAACTGATTTAGGAGAATGGAGCTGAACGATACGCCTTACGCTACCAACATCAATTCCGAGTTCAAGGCTGGAAGTACAAACCAAGCCTGAAAGTTCACCTTCTCGAAGTTCATCTTCCATTTGTTGGCGCGTTTCTGCGGCCAAAGAACCGTGATGTACTCCGATGTTCAAATCGGGAGCCATTGCCTGGAGGCGAGTTGACAAAGTTTCTGCTTCGCTTCGGCTGTTGACGAAAACTAAGCATGGTGCATCATTACGCAAAATCGTACATAATTGACGGTAGCAAGCGTGTTGACGAGGACTCAATGTAAGGTCCATGCTACCAATTTCGTCCTCTGGTAAAGGACTGGTGGATTCCACTGTTAATTTGGTTTCCCGGTGGCCCATTGCAATGATGGCCTTACCTTTGTGAGGCGAAAGCCATTGGGCGACTTGATCGGGATTTCCGACCGTCGCAGAGAGGCCTAAGCGTTGGACTGGAGCGCCTGTTAAGGCTTCAAGACGAGCCAATCCAACACTCAACTGCCAGCCTCGTTCGGAAGCTGCTAAATCGTGAACCTCGTCAACGACAACGGCTTTGACTGTTTTGAGCATGGCTCTTAGATTCTTACCACTAAACATCAATTGGAAGGTTTCAGGAGTGGTGACCAATAGATGAGGTGGTTTTCGGGTCTGCTTGGTTCGTTGGGATTGGGAAGTATCTCCGTGACGCACATCAACTTTGAGACCGACTGCTTCTGCAAGTTCTCCTAACCGCCGGTCAATATCTCGGTTCAATGCACGAAGGGGTGTAATGTAGAGAATGGAAAGTGGCTTCCATTCCTCTCGTAAACATCGGTCGAAGAGAGGCAAAATACCAGCCATTGTCTTTCCTGAGCCGGTCGGAGCGATGATGATGCGGTCTTCTCCTTTGGCGAGTTCTGGTAAAACAAGATCCTGAATGGGCGTTGGCTCCCAGCCTTTCTCCTCTAATGCAGTGGTCAAAAGTGGGTGCAGGTTGGAAAATACACGAGACATACTCTCCCCACCCTCGTTGATTGTGGCAATGCCCACCCTTCTTGAGGATTTGGCTGATAGGTCAATACGCAGTTAGAGATGTTGAGACGATGGTTCAATCTTCATCATCGTCGTAATCATCATCGTCATCGCCATCGAAGTCTTCATCTTCATCTTTATCGCCATCTTCGTCCCAGTCTTCATCTTCTTCGTCGAAGGCGCCTTCACCATAGTCGATAGAAGTCTTACTGGCTACAGTAAACACAAGTGCGAGAGTGATGATGGATAGAATCACAAAGATCCAAGCAAGTGGATTTTCACGAACTGAGTCAAACCAACCGAGGTATTCACCGTAAGCAATGGTCACAGCATGTTCAGCAGAGTTATCATCATCGTTAGCTTCTGGAATCATATTTTCCTCATCAACTACAACTCGAACGCGGTCTACTTCTTTGGATTCCCACTTTACGGTTAGAGACAGTGTTTCACCCTGATTAATTCCGGCCACTGCAAACGTTTCAAAGGGTTTTTCATCGTCACCAGCATAGAATGAAACCATGAATTGAGTCGTTGTGTTTCCACCAGCGTTGAACACATAAGCAGTAATGTCAATCTTTGACCCGGGTGCAATATGGTCATCGCTCATTTCGATGTTGCTGATTCGCAATTCGGGCCCAACAGCGCCCAAGCGTATCCATTGCCGCTCGAAATCCGTATCGTCTACAGCAAGTTCGGGAACCGGACTTGCTTCCGAGTTTGACACCAATGGGAATTGATTTCCAGCAGCGTCGTATCCAGTCAAGTAGAATCCAACAAAGTCTCCTGCCTTAGGAACAATGGTTCCACCTGCGGTAATATCTAGAACTCCGGTCCAAATCACGGTTTGTCCGTCTTGCTGCATTCCAAGAAGCGTTGAACCTGCACCGATGGTCATAGTACGAGTTGAATCACGCATGACCCAGTGAACCATCTGCTTGGAACCTGTGAGGTCTGCATCTTCAGTTCCTTGGAACTCAACTGGAATTTGAGTGAGGTCGTTGCTGGCAGATATATCAATCACATTGAGAGGAGATATCCGACGGGTTACACGAGGTGATGCATCGTCAACAGTTACCTGTAGGGTCGTTGAAACCAATGTTCCGGTCATGTCTTCTCCGCGTCCTGGGATGTTTGTAATTGAAATCAAACATGTTCTGGAAGGAGAGGACTGAAGGGTGAGGGCGGATGAAAGAGGAACTTCTACTGAATAACCGCCTTCGCCGGTGAGTGAACCATCGGACCACAACTTCTCGCCATCAAAGACCTCGACAAGAATGCCGACGTCTCGTGGGGCTGCGGTTTGGCTACCTTCGTAGACAACCCGTCCTGTAAAGGCCAAGCGGTCGTCTTTACGAACGCGGCTACCATCTGCAACTGGCCCAACACGTGGTTCGCTGATATCTTCAACTTCAAAGTCCGTAGGTGAGAGCATCAAGTCGTTTTCAACCCTAAAGGTGTGCTCAAGAAGTAAAATCCGAGACGGGTCTGGGCTTCCAAGTTCTTTGTAAACAAGAGCAACATCGCCCATTTCTTCATCTGGCCAATCCCAACTGATGATGAAGTTAAATTCCAACATAATCCACGGTAGACCCGATTCATTGGTTGTTTCAACCATGCTGCTGGTCGGAAGCAAATTGAGGTAAAGTGAGTCGGACCAGAACGTGTTGTTCAAACCAGAATACGAGATACTTTGAGCATCTCGTTCAGGGTTTGGTCCTTCAAAGTCAAAGACCAACGAGATGTATTCGAAGTCAATTGCAGTGTTGGCGTCAATGAATCCAAGTGAAATGGTTTGATGCATTCCAGCGTAGACGGCTTCGTTATCTTCGTGACCAAGCCATTCAAGTCCAGTGAATACGGCTGCAGAATCCTTTCGTGTCCGGAAGGTCGCATCATCGTACGAGAACCCTTCTTCCGATTCAAACTTGATGAGTTCGTCTTCAGCATTCATGACCGTGTAGTGGAGTGGATTTCCAGCTTCGTCGCCACCGTCCCAATAATATGAGATCCGACCCATGTTGGGGTTACGTGAAGTGTCAATGCTTGTAATGAACCACTTTGAACGAGCCTCTGTGTTATTAGTCACTGTTCTGCTTTCATATTCATCTGGGTCAGCCTCACCGTTTCGGTTCAAATCATGGTCTGCCTCAACCCAATACTTGAGTGTGAGTTCCATAGGATGGCCCACTTTGTCTTCAACAAGAACACGAATAGGTTGTTCGGTCGTGGCGGCTTCATAGGCTCCTTCTTCAGGAGAAACTGCCCTTCGTTCAGGATGTGTAGCGTCGATCTTGAATGTGCGCTGCCAGTCCGCGTTAGGTTGCTGGACATGGTCGGGATTTCGTTCATTGTAGGTCTGTACTTCGTAGGTCATTCCGTCAGGAACATCGATATTAGGAAGATCAATTGATACGAAGAACGAGCCGTTGAAATTCGTGGTATCACGAGCAGTACTCTCGACGTAGCCGTTTCGTGAAATTCGCACGTCAAAAGCACTGTCCTTTGGAGCGTCTTGAGTATCTTGGAACCACATTGCGCCTGCAAAGTGAATCTGGTCACCTGCTGCAACCCATGATTGGTCAGGAGTGTCAAGAGAGGTTACTCCTCCATCATTATCACGAACCTTCAACCAACCTAGGCCAAAGGAGCGGTTGACTTCAAGGCCCAATTCAGATGTAAGGGGGAGAGGAGCGTAACCCGCAGTACCGCTGTCGTCCAAGCATCCAGTGCGGAAGCGGACGTTGCTCTGGTCTGGGAATTCACTTGTAACGTAAAACATCCAGTGGATTTCCAAAATTCCGTTGCTCTCAACGGAATATGAATTAGAATCCATAACAACATACTGACCCGGGTCGTTAGGAGCAGGGAATACATCACCATACTGCCAAGAGAGGATTGGATTGTTTGCCATAGAGTTGGTTCGTAGTTCAAGTTCCGCACTCACCATTGAACTAGCACTTTCTCCGATGATGTGACGAGTAACAACTTCGTAAGGCGTGATCCGCTCGTGGAGAATCTCGCCTTCAGGAATGGTGATATCAAGATTTACGGTTTGCATAATATACGTAATTTGGAAGGATTCCAGCGTCAAGATGCCTGCAGAACTGGAGGTCAAATCAATGGGAATATCAGCAATACCTGAACCCGTATCTGGAATCGCTTTGTTCAATGTGCTTACGATCGTATTTCCAGCAGTGCTTGACGTTACGGTCAGAGGCCCAAGAAGGGCTCCACTTTGCGCAGAACGCTTGTAGACACTCATTCCGTCAATGTCAATCCCCGGTTGTTGTGGAGCATTGGAATGCAATGCAACCGTTAGGTCAGAAAGGGAAGGGCTGTATCTTGATTGTGAGGTTGAAAGTTCAATTCTTAAGCAGAGATAATATCCTGTTCCAGTCATTGATTTTGTTTGGTTTGGAGACGTGAATTGAACGACTCCGCTACTGCTCGAGCTACATGACGTACTCGAACTGTAACCTAAATTGACCTTCACGGATGTTGAACTCGGTCTCGATTCATTCCAATCAACTGTTGCAGCAACAGTGGTTTTTGCACCGCTACCCACATATTGGTAGGTGTAATAGTACCCTGAGGTCTGATAATTTGTAGTATAACTCAAGGCTATATCTCCAAGGACCGGTGTTTTTGACGCAGAGCCATTCAAAGTAGCCCTCCATAATATTGAGTTCCCTGTATTTGAGAACATGACCTTCTGTCCTATTGACGCAGCCTTCCATGTGGTTCCTCCATCGTTTGAGAGGTCTACTCGGATGCTGGTACCTGTAGGCGTTGAACCGAATACTCCGCTAAGCGTGATTGCATCAATTGCTTGTGACAGACTCACCCTTTGCCCCACGATCATCTGGTTAGATGCAGAAGAAGAGCGGACATCAAAGTGAGCACCATCTCCGTAAACATGGACGCGCCTCTGGCCTTGAGAGCAATATGCTGCGTAATAATGACAGGAAAAGTAGACCTTGTGGTCATCCGAATCGACCATCCCATAATGGCCTCCACCGGGCATCGTGCGTTGGCCTTGCGGATTCAAAAAGCCATTTTGTACGCTGAAATAGTAGTGAATGCTTTTGTAACCCGTATTGTAATAATAGATGTTGTAAGCAATGTTAGGCATGCTTACCGTGAGACCTGCCCCGTAATCGTAGTAATAAGTAGTCGACATCATCAACCAAGAGTTGTATACGACTGTTGGCGAGGCAGGGTTTACCTCTTTGACGTAGTGATTCTGAGCAGAAGTATCGTAAATAGCGACATACATTTTCCCGGTATTATCGTCAAAGTCAATACCAGTAACGTAGTTTGGATAGTTGTAGCTGTACATAGCTTCACAAGTCCATTGAGTCTTAGCCGTGTTCAAACTCCACTTTGCAACGCTGTAGTAGGAATAATGGGCAGTGTAGATCTCACCGTTGTAAATGTCCGCATCGTGAATACTTCGGTAGGCGTTGGTATTGCACGGTGAGCCGTAGGAAATTGACGCCGTACCCAAATAAACACCTGTTGTTGCGTTGTATCGTTGGATGGTTGGGAGGCCGGTCATGGAAGTTGAGGTGTATCGGAGAACATGGATTTGGTCGTCAGATACGGGGATGGTAACACCAGTGTAGGTCCATGAGCCGCCAGTAACGGTAATATCGCTGTATTTTTTGGTAGGACTCACATATCCTTGGTCGCTGAGTGCAACGAACTCACCGGTTGTATTCATTGTTGCAGTACCAATTTGACTGACTTGGCTTGAACTGCTAAACTGTGGAGAATATTGAGTTGGGTTTCCCTTCAAATATACCGATTGACCGGTAACTTCGAGATTGTCCCGATAAACGGTTTGGAACGGTGAAGGAGCACTGCTGCTCTTTCCTTGAACCCTGGTATCGCCTTCGCCACCGTAATGGTCATTGGTTGTGAAGTTGGTCCAAGAGGTTTGACTTGCGTCCCCGCGCAGGTTGAATTCTGCTGAAGTTACTTCAGCACCATATGGAATTGAAACAACACCTGCCGTACCGTTACCGGTTGTAGAAAATGTATGAGAATAACTGGTTGACCCGTCCTTAAATTGGGTTTCAGTTGTCGATGCAATCGCTAGAGGCGAGAGCATTGATACTACAAAAAGAAGCGAAAGAAAGATTGCACGACGCATGATTTCCACCTACAGGTAGTTCTCGACTATTCGCATTGCATATGAAGGATGCCCCTAGGAGTTACTTCCTTACCCGTCAGCGGCATGGTTTCAAGAAACGAAAACCGAGGGTTCAAGAGGCTACCCGCCATGGGATAAACAGGTGAGTCTATGAGTGAAAAGAAATCCTTCCTCCCCCGCATGTGGGAATCCCAGTACGGAAAGCAATACGGGATTACGGCAATTGTTTCTGGCGCAAGCGGTGCTTTACTCGCAATTTGCGCATACCAACTGTTATTCTTGCAAGACCATTCCGATTGGAGCAAACATACTGGATTGGCATTGACGCTCGGATTTGTTTCGTCAATCGTGTTTCTCTTATCGTTCCCCGAATTTCTCAGATTCCGCGGACACATCAATACCCTCGAAGAGATTATGGAGATTCAATCAACTGCTGAATTACGTCGTCAAAAGAATGACGGAGACGCCTCTGCTCAAACCCTAGGAGCAGGATATCTCGCTCAATGGAATGAATTCCTTGATAGCAGAGGCCTCCGCAGATAAGCACGAGGACGACCAATGTCAGGCCAAGACCCGCTCAAATCCTTGGTTCTGGAAATCGCTCTCGCAGTCGGCATGATCGCATGCTTGGTATTGGCGCTTTTCATCCACACCGGCTCAATGCCGCCTCTTGTTGTGGTTGAATCCGAATCAATGATTCACGATGAAGATGGAGAAGTTGGTAGTATTGATGCTGGGGACCTCATCTTAGTGCACGATAACCCTGCAGATACCATTGTCACCTTTGCAGAAGCTTCCGATAAAAATCATCCTTCCTACGGATACGAGATGCATGGAATGGAGGGAGACGTCATCATTTACGCTAAGAACGGTGAAGATGGAACTCCAATCATCCACCGTGCAGTACTGAGAGCCGTTGCTGCGACGACAACCGTCCCGGACCGAACGGCAACACCTCCTTGCCCTGCTGAAACATCCTATGACGAGGAACTCGTCGGCCCTGATGGAGAACTTGGCGCCTGTATTTGGACATGGACCGTCCCTGGCACTTCAGCCGTCAATGTCAGCACTATCTCAATTCAATTTGACGGCGGAGATGCGGGCTTCTACGACTGCAAACGACCCGCTCATGGGAATGTTGAGCCACATCTTGTCGTCTGGGATTGGCGACCAAAACACGAAGGAATCCTCACCCTAGGCGATAACAACCAATGCTCGGTTGACCAGGGCGCTTCAGCCACAAATGGCTCTGCTGGTGTACACGGGCAGAACAGCGTGGTTGGACCCATCCGAGACACGTGGGTGTTGGGTGTTGCAGGTGGCGAATTGCCCTGGATCGGAACGGTAAAACTGATGGTTGGTGGACCGAACTCATATGGAACACAAGATGTCCCTAACTCTTCATTCTTAGCCCTATTTGCACTCATTGCTGCGGTTCTCCTTTCGCCACTTTTTACCGAGCGGGTCTTCAAGAACATTCTTTCTGGAGCTCCTGAATTGAAAGAGCGTTACATTGAGGATTCGCTCAAAGAATCGGAATAACCTGCTCGCCAAAGGGCTTCTTCCATAGTCAAACCGCCGCATGCGACGCTGTGCGCTTCTTGTAACGAAATGGTAAGAGTTCCTTTGGAACGCCTCCTACTCAATCTTTGGATATTACGAAGTTCTCCCTCGGTTGGCTCTACCGTCCGCCTTGTTAGAACGGGATCGCCTTTGAGGAGAGCGATTTTGAGGGCGGATGAAGCGTGTTCATGCCTACCAGTTCCTCGACTGGTTCGGTGTTCATTCACCTGTGATACTTGGTATCCTTCACCCAAAAAGCGATTGATGAGACGGTCTCGGTGAAGAGGCGACCCATGACCAATTCGTACATCTACAACCATGGGCCCGTACACGCGAACCAAGCCAATTACGTGTGAAATAGCGTCCTCAACCGATTCATCTTGTGATTTGCCGAGCAACATTCCTTCGACCAACCACGCACAACCCGGGCGAGGCCCTGGGTCAATTCCAACGGTCAAACGATGAACGACATCCAGTTCACGAAATGAACGATAGAGGTAGAGAACCGCATCCTTCACCGTATCCGCTGTTGCCCCGATTCCATTCCCACCTAAGCGTTCTACCTCATCAGGTGTTCCGAACCACCAACCTTTCGGGTCTGGGAGGTCTTGTTCCAAGTCAACTAACTGAGCATTGAGGTGTTTCAACTGAAGTTCTCGTAGAAGGCGATATGCCATGCGAAAATCATTGGTTCGCACGTATACCGTCTGCACAGAGTTACCTTGTTCTCCGTCCCGTTCTAAGGTATCGGTAACGGCTCATGGCCATAAATCAAGAAAACTGTCACTGCGACGGGCTTCCTTCCGAAGTCATCAAGAACGATGGACAACGATGTTACAATATGACGAGCGCCTATGAGCGGGAACTTCGTGAGGTCCTTGCAGGTACTGATAAGGGAGTAAAGGCCGTAACTAGGTCATGCTCTCCAGAGGAGAAACAAAGGATGTTTCTTATTCAACGTCGGCCATTTTTGGTTGTCCGGGCAGCAGGTTCGGGCATGGAAGGAAGCGGAGACCTTCTTGCTCTCCGGGGTGATTGTTGTTTTCCGATCGAAGTCAAAACTACAAAAGCGGATAAACTGTATTTTTCAGGACGAACTAAAGACCAACTGAACGCCATGATACGAGAGGGTGAGCGCTCTAACCTCATGCCGTTATACGCCCACAGAAGAAAAGGTGTTCGTGGGGATTCATGGAGGATTTTTCGCGTGGAAACTCAGGGGCTTTCCGGAACATTGAGAAGACTTGTGTCCCATATCCCCGCTCTTCCTCTCAATCGGAATGGTACTCCGTTCATTGATTGGGAACAAGGTATGCCTCTCAACAAATTCATTTCCCTGCTCTGCTCTCATGAAGATGAAAGTACCGTAGCCTTGAACAATTTGAAACAACGTGCTGAGAAGCAGGGCGTTCAAACAAATGTCGCCCGCCCTTCTCCAAGTAAAACAAGTCAGGACATTTTAGCAGAACTTGAACGCCGTCGTTCTACGGTCGTCAGTCAAATCCTCAGAAATAAGGAACAATGAGTGTGAATAAAAGCATTCCCAAAAGGGCGAGTGAAGAATAACTCGAAGCGCGTTGGGAAAGGTGGTCCACCCACATTGGATGCAAATCCCATAACTTGAGTTTACGTCCAAGCCGTTTCAGGCCACTCAGCCATGAATGTACGATATCTTTCAACATATGGCCGCCGTCAAACGGAACCATTGGAATAAGGTTGGTAAACCCGAGGAGAATATTGACCCACATTAGCCAAAACAGGAAACTCGTGATGAACAATAATCCGTTGGTACCGAGGATTGAGGCCATAATTCCGTCTCCCGCTACTAACAATGATTCTTCAAAAGGATGAATCGCAACGCCATTGAGTTCAAAGGGCACAATCATGATGCCGAGCAAATGAAACGGCACCGAGGTCGCTCGCTGACTCAATGTTGCATCGCAACCGCACATCAGGTCAAAGCGTGGACCAACGGGTCCGGCAAGGCGGTCAATTCCGGAGGTCCCTTCTGAGATTCCTACAACTCCAAGGAACGCGGTCCCCGGCTCAATACCCTGCGCTGCAAGGGTTTCGTTAGTCGAACCCAAGCTCAGTCGGTAGGCATGATAGTCTGTTAGCGTCACGGTTAGAGTCTCTCGTTCGCCGTCCGAATGACGCACGACAAGGTCAACGACATCATTGGCTCCGTACAGCGCCAATGTTTCTCTAAAGGATTCTGTACTCGTAACCGGTTCTCCGTTAATGGAAACAACGGTGTCCCAAGGCTGCATCCCCGCGTCATATGCACCCTGATCTACCACGATATCTCGGACGTGTACGCCATCTTCGGCAGCCACAAAACTTCCAGCAATTCCACCGAGTAAAAGGAGCATGATGAAGGATGCAAACAGATTTGTTGCTGGGCCAGCGGCAAACATCCGCAAACGCTCTCTTCTAGGTGCTCTGAAAAGTTCCTCTGACTGCGGCTCAGCAAAAGCGCCAAGAGGGAGCGGTCCCAATTGAAGAAGGCCAAAAGAGCGGATTCGCATACCATGGCCTCGGGCGAGTAAACCGTGTCCTAATTCATGTATGACCAACGATACGACGAACGCCATAACTCCCCATCCAAGTGGGATAACCGGATTGATTCCAGGAATCGCCACAAGTTCGCTTGCAGTGGGTGGCGGAGCAGTTGAGGGATTCAATATCGTAGAAATGAAGGCAAGCGGGACCAGGAGACCCACCACTAGCATCGCAATTGAGCAAACCCAAAGAGATAGTTCGCCGTAAGCTCTCCAGAATCTTCTAGGTTTTGCGAGTCGTTCGAGCAGCCTTTGACCACGTTGGGTCCTGACCATCAAAACGATACCCAAGGCTCGCGTAGCGTTCCAGCGGTCCAGTGTTCCATTACGCTCCCAAGTTTTGATGAGAATATACCAGGCAAAAAGCAGGATAACGAGGAGACTCCAGTCCGCCTGGATTGAACCCCAACTGCCCACCATGAACAGCCCACGGTCTGTTCCGCCTTGAACATTGATATGGGTCTTGGAACAAAAATTGAACAAACCTTCATGATGGGTGGTCGGGTGCTATAACCGTGCTAAACTACAACATGGCCATTGAAGTATGGTGTGAGAAAGCCTGGGGCGAAACTCCCAAGAAGATTTCAGAGTGGGCTGCTAACGATGAAACCATCCAAGTATTTTTGCGGTTATCAGCCAGCGTTTTGATCGCTGATTTTGAATTGAAGAAAGACGGAACTCTCACGATTCGCCAACATTTGCACATTCCACTTGAGACATGGAACCCTGGTTCCATCCAGGGTATTCGCACCCCCGAAGGGAAAACACGGTTTTCTCATCGCAGGCAAACCATCTATCTTTCAAGTGAATTACGAGCCCCTGAATGGGGTGCTGCTTTACTTGAGGATTGGTTATTGGGAATGCGAAGTGATGTGAACAGACCAAAGGATAGAACCCAACGAATCGCAGAGATCAATCGGATGAAAACGTCCGTCCAACGCAACTTAGAAACAGCGGCTGTAGAACATGTCGGTAAAGAGATCAGCGAACTGGATACGCGCATTGACCGTATCGGTGACAATCTCGCCAAATGAACTCAATCCATGGTCGTGTCAACGCCAGGAAACAAATCTGCTCCTTCACGGTAAACAGTTCTCATGTTGTTAATGAAATTCTTTTCCTTGACAACAATTGTGTATTCCTTGATGCCGTAATCTTTCTCGCCATCGAGCATCTCAAGCAAGATTTCGAGGGTAAGTCGCGCTCCTTCTCTGTGGGGGTAGGCAAAGATGCCCATGGAGATCGGCGGGGAAACAATCGATTTGATATTGCCCATTTCCTCAATAGTTGCAAAGAGATTTACGTAGGTTTCAGGAAGAAGTTCTCGGCGAGCCTCGTCTTGATTTGGTCTGCGGCAATCAGGGCCAACAACGTGGATGATATGTTTGTAATTCTCACCTAGGGAAAAAGGCTCAGTGACGACGTTCTTTGTCACTGCACAAGGTGGAGCGTTGATTTTACGCATCTCAAGGCAGATGTTTCGGGTTACCTGAGTCAATTCCTTTCCAGCCTTCATGTGAATCATGCTGTCAATGCCTTCGCGCCCCGAAAGGCGGTTGTTAGCGGGTGTGATGAGGGCATCTGCGGAGTGTTTCCAAACGTCCCCACCCATAACGCGGAGGATTCCCCACTTGCATTTTCGCGCCATGTAGAGTTCTGCCATCAGTCAACCAAGAGAGGCGACCCTACATATTAGGTTCGCATTATTTTCATGAAAATGCACCAAAATCAATGCAAGAGGGGGGTAGTGCACCACTTGATTTAACCGTTCAAGTGAACGGAAACCGATACCGCTAAAGTAGGCTCTGCGGTCCACACTCCATGACCACGAAGGCCTGTAGCCTAGCCTTCGTCACCCTCCTGCTCCTATCGTCACTTTCAATCGTCATTCAACCGCATGACAATCCCTCTGATGAATCAAAGGAATCCGAGTTATCTGATTTGTTTGATGGCTTTTTTGTTGGTGAGCATGAAGATGCGTGGAACATGACCCCTTGGCCTACCGTTGCGGTCCCAGATGGATTTAGTTACATGGACGTCATCGATTACAGCGATGTCGGAGTCCTCATCAACAACCTTTCAGAAGAAAGTAGAACCATTGGGTGGGCATTTGTTGCTGCACGAAATATCTCTCTTGACCGAGTGTTCATCTTCAATCAGAGCGGAACCCCCGTTGATGAAACCATCAATCGAGAGAAATTTACCACATATTTTTCCGAGCCATTCTTGGAAATGCTCCGAAACAGTTCCTCAGCTTCATCCCTCAATTATTTGGTGACTACTAAAGGAATTCCACTAAGAATATCGGGGGGGGCTGACAAGGCAAGTTTTGACCAAGAAATTGCTCTTTTGGGTGGAACCTATAACAGTTCAATCGGAGCAAATGACTGGTTTGATCACGGCTACGGACCTCTTGCCGGCAAGGAAATGAACTCCTTTACGAGAGATGAATACGGCTTCTTTCTTGTTACCCGGTTAACAGGCTACACGGTCGGCACCGCACTGGAACTGATTGAACGAGCAAATAACAGCCTAGGAGAACGAGGAACATTCGTATTGGACCTGGCAGCAAATCGAAACGATTCCGGATACAAGTACTGGAATGACGACCTCTATGCCGCAAATTTAACCTTGAACGGAAGCATGGATTTACCCGTACTTTTTGACCAAGAGAGCGAATTTATCACCAACATCTCCAACGTCATGGGATATGCTTCTTGGGGAAGTAACGATGGAAATTGGGACACAAATCGAATACCAAACTCAGGATTTGACACAACCGATTCCACATGGGGTATGGGCACCAGATATTGGGAACACACACTACCTGCAGTCAATGCCGATGAGTCATTCGCTTGGAACTATCAAAGCCAAACCAAGCAAGGGGGGTCCGGGGCTTTAGAAGGAATTCTCGACACCAATTGTTCTGGGCAAGATGGAACAAATACCGCTGGGCTGCTCGCTGAGTACTTCGATAACAGTGGAATCTCAGTTGGCAGCACCATGCCAGATTTAACCACGCGCCAACCCAATGCTATTCGTGTTGAACCTTATCTTGACTGGACGTCAAGGGGGTCGGCATATCCTGGTTTAGATTCTCGTTTTAACACCCACTGGAGTGGGCGGTTTACCGGAATCGTTACCGTACCAGAGGCTGGAAATTGGACCTTTTACGTTGAAAGCGATGATGGAAGTGAACTCTGGCTCAATCATTCAAGTTTGGTTCAAAACCATGGGATGCACGGTATGAGAACTGTTTCAAATCACATCAATCTAACAGCAGGAGAACATGACCTTCGCGTTGAATTCTACCAAGGTGGAGGGCCGCATGGACTTCGTTTATTCTGGGAGGGGCCCAATCAATCCAAAGTGATCATACCGACCTCTGCGTTGAGTGTTTCATCTCTAGAAGTCCCACAATCCGAACACCTTGAACATCGTTGGGATTTTGAAGAAGGAACTGGAACTCAAACCAATGACAGTTCTGGGAATGCACATCTTTCCTTTTATGGCATGAATTCAACAAATTGGGAAACATGCCCTGGTGGCTCATGTTTGATGTTTGACGGCCAGGACGATTACATTGAAGTCGATGTTGATAATTGGTCCGGTAACTTCACTGTGAGTCAATTCGTAACGACGAATACAACCAATCAGCCCTCATATGCATCCACCTTTGCAGCAGGGGATGCAGCGGGGTCTAATGCATCATTCCAACACATGATGCAATCTGCAGGATGGTACCTTCACAACGATCAAACCAATTTCTTCGGAGACGTGACTATTGAGCGTTGGGCTCATCTCGCAACGGTGTTTGACAATGGAACCGTTCGCCAATACTTCAACGGCCAGTACGTTGGGAGTACGGCTCGCGCCTTCAGGGGACTTCAACAATTTCGACCTCTATCGCATGGGTGTGAACCGAGCAGGTTCTTCCTTTTTTGAAGGTAAAATTGACCGAGTGCTCGTCTATTCCACAGCTCTTATCACACAGTGAAGTGCATCAAATCTCACGCGAGATCCTTCCGAACTGCCAAGTCTATTCAGGCGTACAAATCAGGAAACTACAACCATCTGGCAGAACGTCACGCTGCCCAGAAAACCACACCTCTCACGCATGGCTCTCTGAGCTCATACGGGATGATTGAAGGCTCCATTCGGAGGGACCTACACGCTCCAAGTTGAAGCTAGGGACGCCAGTGGAACATTGCTCACGACCAACAGGTCTGCGGGTAAAACCTTCGAAACCAACTGGAACAGTGACACATTACGGTTCCGACCACACCCCCAGGCAGTCTTTTTCAACATCAGCATTGAAGTGATGATAACCGGCTTTTCACAGGAAGGTTCCCTGTTCCTTGATACATTGAAGTTGAGGGCGATCCGCCCCCATATGGATTGGGTCAACGGGTCAATTGCAGAAACAGCAGTATCGACAGGCGGCCGGTCATTCAATTGGAACACAGACTACGGACAATCATTGGTCGCTGACCTGATTGAAGACGGCGTATCGGGAGTCAAAGGCTATGTCTACGAACCCTACCTCACCGCAGTTGGCTATCCCAGTGTCTTGCTACCGGCTTATGCATCCGGGTATAATCTCGCAGAAAGCCACGCTGCTGCTAGTACCGTTTCGGGGTGGATGGGCGTGGTGGTTGGTGACCCGAAAATGGCGGCTTATGCAGACCTGTTCCATGACATCAATATCATTGACGCACGTGTCGTAGGAGATGTCAATGTTGGTGAGCCTACCTTGGTTCAAGTTATTGTTGAGAATCTCGGCATAGCCCCTTCAAATGGCTCTTTGATTATTCAGTCTCGAATTGGAAACGTCGTCCTTAACGAATCGCCTCTCGCAATGCCTTCAGGAGACCAGTACGGTAGCAGAACAATCGTTAATCTCACCTTTGAGCCAACGCAGTCTGGATATTTTGAGATTCGGATTCGGTACATCAATGCCTCTCATGAGCAGCAGTTTGAAAACAACATGGTGTCATTATCCCTTTTTGCTAATGATGCTCCGAACATCATCAAAGGTTATTGCAATGCACCAACTCTGACAAGAGGAGGATATACTGTATGTACAGTCCAGGCTCAAGATGACAGTAATGTGACGGCGGCAACAATGAGTTGGCAGATTGTCCCAGAAAACGAATCTGTGAATGAAAGTCTCTGGATTCAGCAAACTATGGGCAAAATAGACAGTTCCCGTTGGCAGGCAACACTCACTGTACCGACAGACGTAGAACTTGGAGAAATCGCATTACAAATACGCGTCTATGACATCGCAAACATGAGCGACGAAGCAACCTATCTGAATGTCACACGGGTTGTTGACGCTCCGCAAACATGGTACGGACCTCATGTATCCGGCTTAGACCCGCTCTCTTGGAACCGCGCATCAACTCTTACCAACAAACCCAATGAAGGCCTTTTGCGGCACCGTTCTTACACCTTGACCAGTTGTGCTACCGACGTGGATTTTGATGTCATGCAAGCACCCCCGATATTCTCTGCCTCACGAGGAAACATGACCAACACAACATCTGTTGTACTTCACGGCACCAATGTGTACTGCTACAGTTCAAATCTATCACTTGAGTTGGGTATGTCTCTTGAGGATATTGAAGTTCAAGTTCGGTCAAATGAAGGGTCCTTGTTATTGGAGCGAATACTTTGGATTGATGATGTAAATCCTGAACTATCGCTCTTCATCACAGACAGTAACGGTACTGCCCTTGACACTGTGGTAGGACATGGAAGGGAGCAACTCATCGTTCAAGTTTCAGATATTGATGACCCAATCACTCCATTTATTGGCGATGTAATGGTTTACTGGCCAGGCAATGAAATGTTTCAAATTCCATTAGATATACCTCAAGGAGTTGATACACTGAGTATTCCCCTAAGTCAAATTCCAACCGCATTGGAATCAGGGGAACTCGTCATTGACATAACCGGTAACGGCCTCCACGGCGGGACTGCCGATGCAACGTTGAGCATTCCCTTTGAGTTCACCCTACCAGAGGTAGTCTTCTTCGATGTATGTGATGATGAGGGGCCAACACGCAACATGTCCTTTGGTCAAACGGCTACATTGGTCGTCGGCGTACACAGCGACCGTCCTCTTGAGACTCCAAGTGGCCGACTTAGTCAGTCAGGCCGTTCAATAGTTGCCCCATTAACCGACGAGCCAGTGTGGGGAGAAGGCATAACCCCTGAGGCCTGCGTTATTGATGAGAACTCAACCGATATGGAATGGTATTACTTCCGCATTAAGGTCGACAATTCGTTTTCGGATGGCCCAGGGAAGATTGTTATGAACATACAAGATGTTGACCGACTGCCAACATCCCTTACCGTTGAGATGAGATTCCAGCATGCACCAACATTCCTTGGAGAATTCAATTCCTCACCCGCCATGCCGGGGGAAGACATTGTCATCACATTGCCTGTCGGCGATGAGGACGGTCTGCATACAGTCATTTGCTCATTTACCATACACGACCCATCGGGTGCAATGCTCACGCAATCGGCAACGATGGCGGGAGAAGAAATATTTTTTGAAACGAAATTGAGTTGGATTTACCCCATTCCCGGCTCTCTGGCAAATCAAACGCTTAGCCTAGAGGTGGGGTGCCTTGACGAGCAAGGTGTTCGCGTCACTCAAACAGCCAATGTTACCGTAGGGCCTCAAGAAATATGCTTCAATTGTACATCTGATGATCTAACCCAGGGTGAATCAAAAAAGCAAGATGATACTCGTTCTATTCAAGCAGTTGCGCTGATTGGTTTGCTAACCTTAACGGTTATATTCGGTGCTATAGGATTCGCATTGAGAGCCAACAAAAAATCTACTGAAGAACTTGATTGGGATGTTGAAGAAAACTCAGGACACGATGTCGAATCTTTGTTTGACAACGATGACCTCATGGATCAAACCGAGGCTGAACCACAACAAGAGGAACGAATTGAGCCGGACAGTATTCCCGAAGGCTGGACACAAGAACAGTATGCCCAGTGGCTTGAAGGACCAATCCCGGATGGGTGGACTACAGAGCAATGGGACGACTATGTATCTGAGCAGAGGGCCAAATTGGACCTCCATGATATTGGAACGGAAGGATGATGAAGACGGAAGGCAGCCCTTGACTTGAGCAGCATGGCCGTCGGATACGTATTGATTAATGTCCAACCTGGAACCGAACAAAGTGTGTACGAGTTGATCAAAGCCCTTCCTCATGTCAACGACGCCACAGTATTGTTTGGAGATCACGATTTGATTGTCAAGCTCATTGCTGATGACCTAGCTACTATCGCAAAGGCGGTTGTTGAACACATCCGTCAAGTCCCAGGGGTAATTGATACCAAAACTCTAGCAGGGGCAGAATTTTAAAATTGCATTCATCTGTAACCGCTCTACCGAGTTAGATTTCTTCAAAACCATGGTCCGGAAAGGGGCACTGAACTCTATATGTGGCGCAGTCTTGCCTTTTTTCGGGAAAAGTATTATATGCTCGTTGAGTTAAGGCGTAATCGGAGGAAATCCAAATGTCAGACGGAAAAAAATACTTCGTTCTCATGGAGAATGGAAAAGATACGAGCCAGGTTTTTGCGAGCAAACAACCCCGCGGTGCGGCCCTTAAGGCTGCAACACGCGGACACAACAACATCCGCCTACGAGAGCGTGGCACCAAGCGTGTCCACGTCTTCACAGGCAGCATCAGTATGGTTGACAAGCCAGCAGGCGGACCAGACTGGCTCCCAGACAAGATCAAGAAGGCCAACGTCAAGAAGCAAGGCATCGAGCACCTTTGAGTGCCCCGAGCCCTTCTTTACAGCCATCCAGCTTGAACCATCAAGTTGAACAGCGCCCTCATCTGCTCTTAGGCGCAGATGTGGGCCTCAAACTTTTCTTAACTCGGCTTTAACGGCGCTAGCCTTCAATTGAGGGCTTACTCACCAGTATGACGATGGTTTCATAAAGACGGTTTGTCATTCCACAACGTCCTCCGGGACATGGGATGCATACTCGCTTCGGCGAGAGGCGGTGACGCCAATGAATGAACGTGAAACGCGAACGCCACAACCAAAGGCCATGAGGCCGAGCCAACAGCGGTTGGTTGAGGAAGAACTGAAGCTTCCAGCGCGGCTCACGCATCTTCGCCATCTTCCCTGGGCTGAATGTTACAAACGGCAGTTGCATGCCGAAAATAAATCAGTGAATACCCAGAAATCATACTTCTATGGACTTCGTAGTCTCGTTGAAACCGCTTTGCATCAGGAGCAAGTCTTGAGCGAATCCGAATACGAAACTCTCAGTATTGAATCCCTTGCGCAACGAATGGAACCGATGAATGGAAGGATTGACCTCTGGGCTCACTCGATCGCTGGGCTGCGTCCCACCACTTACAACGCAAGACTTGCCGCAGCACGACATCTTCTTCGCTGGCTGGGACTCATTTGGCCCGAACATCTGCAGCGTGCGCGTACTGGAAAACGACTACCACGAACACTAACCCGGCGTGAACTAACTACCGTGTTGGAAACCGCTTCTTTGAGTGAAAATCCTGCAACTGCGTTCCTCGTGACAATGATGTTGGACACAGGAATGAGGGTCAGTGAAGTCTGTGACCTCAACCTTGACGACATTGATGTGGATGATGCTTCAGCCCTTATCCGAGGAGGAAAAGGAGACAAAGACCGAATGGTATTGTTCACTGAACGAACCCTAGAACGGCTTCAAGCATGGCTACCAATACGAACCGCACTGGTTGATGAATCAGAGGATGCCTGTTTGGTCAATCGGCATGGACGACGACTGCAACCTCGTAGTGTTCAACGGATGATGGATGCATTAGGTGAACAATCAAATCTTCCGAAAGGAAAGTTGACCCCACACGTTCTCCGCCATAACTTCGCAACAGGTTTGCTTGAACGCGGTGCAGATTTAGTCACTATTCAGCGCCTTATGGGCCATGCAACCATCGCAACAACTCGTGTTTACCTTGAGATCTCAGACCAAACTCTGAGAGAAGTGTACCATCGTGCACAAGCCCTACGAGAAAACATGGGTCAGCCCGAGCAGCCTGAAGTACAGATGGTCGATACGACACCATCAACAAGTGCAAGTGGAATTGAAACCAAACTATGAGGTTGATTTTTTCCGCTTGGATATGTGTGAAGGTCCTGTCCAAGAGCGTGTGGGCTGAATGGTTTGCCCATGGTGCCCTACAATCGGGCAAAACTTTCCTGAGCGGCATCGTGAACAGTTTTCTTTCGAAGGCATTTCAACGGCCTTCCTCAAACGACCGTATTTCCTTCGTGGCATGGTTATCCTTCAACAATGAAGGTCTTCAAAGTTAACGGTGATTTCATCGCTTTTTGAACCAAGGCATGTCCTTTACAGATTTTGGAACCTTAATGGTTGGACCCTTGCGGTCAGATTCCTTTTTTGTTTTGAGAGAGGAAACCGCTTTTGTTTTCTCAACGACATCTTCAGCGACATCTTGGGATTTCTTCATGACTTTTTGAGTACTTTTCTTTGCCTTAGTCGCTGCTGAAGATGCTTTTTTCTTGGCAGCAGAAGCCGCCTTTTTGGTCGTGCTCTTCACTGATTCCTTGACTTTTGATGCGGATTCTTTTACTTTAGTTGCCGCCTTTGCAGCGGCAAGGGCTTTTTTGGCTACTGCAACTGAAAGCCCCGCCTTCTGGAGAGAGTTAGGGGTTGATTTGGCCAATTTTGATATTGAATCAATTTTCGCAGATGCTAGTTTATTGGCAGTTGCTGCACCGACTCCAGGGAGCGATGTCAAATCTTTGGGGGATGAAGATGCTTTACGAGCCATTATACCACTGCTATGTGCTTGTTTGACGCCGGACTTCAACCTTCCTCCTGTTGTAACTGAACTATGAAGCGGTTTCTTCATGACAATGAACCTCTTGGTCAGAGCATGGCAGAGCCAACTTTGGATCCCGCCAAGAGCGTTCTTATCGCCCAGGTCAAGCAAGCAGATGCAAGTCATCGAATGGACCTCAGTAGTTCGCTTCTCCGCAGTAAACACTTCAACGCACCACATAAGGTGGTTTATCTTGGAAATGTAGCGGCGACATTGCTTGCGCAGTTGCCTCATCCAGAAACTCCCGAAATGAAAGAAGCCCCTGGGTTTAACGAACAGCGTTGGACTCTTGTCACCCAAAGTGGAGACATCACCGTACATATTGCCTCTCGGAGTTATTGGGCTTTTGGTCTGTTTAATTCGGGCTATCTCAACGTCATTACGCTCACGGGGCCGGTACGTGAACGTGCAAGAATCATGTTTGATACCATGAGTGCACTTGGCCACAAACCTTGGGAGTTTTCGCACACTCGTAGTGCTCAGAAATGGCTCTCTCGTTTGAAAGAAGGCCAATCCACTAAAGAAAATGAACGAAATTGGTTGGCTCACAGAAGCAGAGCAAAAGCGGATTTACAAGAGCAAATCGAACGTCTTAAGCAACGAAGCGATGTAGTTTTCGCTCAGTTCGAAGGCGAAGATTTGGATAGCCTCCATAACCAAATTGATCATGAACTCCACATGGCGAAGGAAGCCCTCCACGATGAAAATGCACCGGGATTGGAACGCGCCCTTGCTCGTGCTGAAGCTGAATTGATTGCAATCGACCCCCGCTCATCACCTGTAGCGATTGATGCTCCCGCGGAAATTTTAGCGTCCCCCGATGATATTCTGGATGTGAAGGAGTCCTCCTCCATGGATGAAATGGGGCGCATTGTGCCGGTTGAACCCTCTCCTGAAGAGGTACCCTTTGTGGATTTAACCTCATCATCACATGAAGAAGAATGAGTAGGATTGTCGCGTCGCGTTGATAAGGGG
This sequence comes from Candidatus Poseidoniaceae archaeon, assembly GCA_949373095.1. Lineage (GTDB taxonomy): Archaea > Thermoplasmatota > Poseidoniia > Poseidoniales > Poseidoniaceae > Poseidonia. The sequence goes on along the minus strand of CASIBY010000011.1, from coordinate 57,934 downwards.
GAGGTTTCTCGCCACAAGTGGTCGCCATGGCAACGAAGAAGAAGAAGAACGATGGCAGTGGTATTCAACAAGCTGCTGGATTGATTCGTTATTTCGATGAAGAATCGGAAGACTCGTGGAAGATTACCCCCGCTCAAGTCTATCTTGCCTGCATTGGTCTTGGTGGATTCTTTTACCTCGTCAACCAAGGCGTCCTACAAGCCATTTGGGGCCTCTTTGCCTGATTCGCTCAAAGCGACTGAATCATAACAACACGCTGTTCTAACTCAGCCATGCGTTTTGCAACTTCTAGCGCAACGTGAAGATTTTCTGTTACCCCAAGAATTTGCTCACCGTGCTCATCAGCAACAACCAAACGATGCGTAAGTTGGTTCAACGTAGTTTGGTCAATGCGCTCAAATATCCAGTGTTCGTTTTCGATGCGAACCAATGCCGGAACCTCCACTAAAGGACCCATGCCCTTGCCAGTTCGTTGTGCACGAGTGGTCAGCGATTGCAAATCACGTATGGGTTGCCATACTCGATGTCGCAACGGCATTCTCACTTTTTTGTTCGTTTCTACTCCTGATCGAAAGGCTCGTGCCATGAGGGTCCCATCCCTAAAGTCCGAAGACTTGAATTGAATCGCTTCTTGTTGCACTAATAAGAAGCGCGATGGATGGTATGGCCCGCGAGCGGTTTTCATCAGAGATATTATTGCGTCCAGCGCTTCATTCCAAGTGTCACAAAGAACGCATTAGCAATGAGAATTGCTCCAAATAGAAGCACCATCACCACATAGGACATAGCAAAGATAGACCCGAGAACAGCGGTTAATCCGAGAAATATTGTCCACCCGAGAAGGGGCTTTCGAAACAACTCAAAGGAATGTTCTTCTAGAATCCAGGGTAAATTTAGCGTGAGGACACCTGCGGCAAAAACCAAAGGAATCAGCAGCCAAAACGAGACAGAAAACAAGGTGCCCACCGGGACGGCAAGATACAGAGTAAAACGAAGCCACCATAATTCAGGTCTGTGGGCAGAATCGTAACCCATAGTAGGGAGTAGCATGCTCAATGCTCCTGCTAAGGAAACAAAGGATGCCAATCGTAAACTGACCAACAATATTTGGGTACCCGTACCAAACAAGGCTACATGGCTGACTGAACCAATTGATATGAGAAAAGTCAAAACTACCACGCCTCCATACACCCAGGTCATTGAAACACTCTGGCCGTCCCCTTGACCCAATCCCGATTCCATCCAAGCAGCAGGTGCATGAACACAACAAATGAGAAGACTGTAAACGAGGATCATCAACGCAACGGTCTGATTTGAATCGTGGAGAGGTCGAGCCCACCATGCCTCACTCAAAACATCGGTTTGTGCCATTGCATAACATGCGACAGGGAGAAGAATGAGAAGTTTGAGAACGGCTCTATGAAAGAGAAGAGAAGTTGAATCATTCGTCGTTAAAAGAGAAGTTGACGCTACGATTTCTCCCGACATAATGAGCAGAAGAGAAAAGCAAACAATGGATGCTAGGGTCCACCATGATGCTAATGAGACGGTGGGTGAACCAGGCAAAGATGAGGGTTCAAAATATCTTGAATCCGGAAATAAAAGAACAACGCAAATCAAAATCCACCATCCACTGTGACGCATCAGACCTTGCTGAATCGCTTGACGGTGTTCACTACCGACAGTTCGTAAGCTGGGCAATTTTGGGCTCAAGAGAGAGAATAACATGAGGGATAAAAGTGCTCCCTCTATCGCTCCTTGGCCCGTAAATATCAACGTCAGTTGCTCCGTTCTCGTAGATGAGGGCGTCAAAATTGTTGCCACTTCAAGATGGTTGGAATCTAAGGAAAATATCGCATTTGCTCTGTAAAGAAGCAATCCACCAACCATGGCGGGTGGGCTCCACTTGTAGATGAGTCCCAACCAACCCTTTTCTTCACACCAAGGCAGAAGACTGGGCGCAAAACACCAGAGCATACACCCCCCGAACAAGAGAGGCAAATACCACGGTGCCACGTCTCCGAGCATGTGCTCCAACGGAAGCCGGTACTCTTTGTACGTGGCGGAAGGCCCAAAGAGAAGAGGCCGAAGGGATGAGCGTGCGTGGACCGACCGACAACGAGGAAGAAAGGCGGGTTCAAGCTGCAACCTGTGCCTTGACATCCATGGTCAAACATTTGGGAGTCGACCCTGAACCGTGGATGGCATCAGCCCTATCCCCACTTCCAGAAACTCTCCGCATCTCCGTCCATCGCTCCGACCGAGAATGGACACTTGAACAAGTGAAGCAACTTGGAGGAACTCCTCTTTCATGGATGCCTGATGAATCGGGTTGGGTCATGCCGTTTGCTCGCGGAAGAGCCCCCGAAGGTATTGCGCAACGGATGATGGCTCTATTGCATGAAACAGGACGCATCACCCGTCAAGAAGCCGCAAGTATGCTTCCTGTCCAACTCCTTGAATTGACGCAGGAAACGCTCGCCTTGGATCTCTGCGCAGCACCCGGCTCCAAAGCAACGCAAATGGCTGAAGCCCTCCATCCGAATGGAGTCGTCGTTGCCAATGAACCAGTATCTGGCCGACTCAACATGCTTGTCAGCAATCGAAGCCGATTGAGTTTGGCCAACATGGTCATCACACAACACGATGGGCGCCATCTCGGCCGAATTCCTCCTCCTGGATTTGATGCCGTAGTTGCAGATGTCCCGTGTACCGGAACTGCTACGACCCGGAAGAATCGCGATGTTTGGTGGAACTGGACGCCAAAAGAAGGCCGACGAATGTTCAAGATGCAGCTAGAAATAGCCATGCGTGGAGCTGCTTTGCTCTCTCCAGGCGGACATTTAGTCTACTCGACATGCAGTATTGACCCAATTGAAAACGAAGCTGTTGTGGCTGAAATCCTTCGAAGGTGTCCCTACTTGGAATTGATACCCATCGATGATGAGCGCCTTCCTGGCCTAACCCTCCATCCTGGCTTAAGCGAATGGCCTTGTTTTGACGAGAATGGTCAACCAACCGAAGTGGGAGACGCCCGTGAATCCTTACCGTTCCTTGACATCGCCCACCTTTGTCCTGATGAACGAATTGAACAACTTGAAGAAAGTGAAGTTGCATTTGAGCAACACCTGAAAGAAGTGTTGCCCGGTTGCAGAAGGTTGTGGCACATGGATAACGACACTGGCGGCTTCTTTCTCGCTGTGTTACGTCATCGTCCAGAAGCCTCACCTGAAGGCATTGCTCAAACATTCCGTTCAAGAAGACAATTGCGCAACGATGCAGGCTGGGAACCAAAGGTTAGGAATGCCCCTCCCCATGACAGAAACACTGTTGTTCGAGCGGACGAGGACGTTCAGAACGATGTCTTTTCAGTCTATGGAATGGATGATTCACCCTACTCTGTATGGCAGCGTGGTAAACGGATGAATATCGCCCCTCCGATGGTGGCAGAACGGCTCTATGACCGAGAATGCCCCAACAACAAAGGTGAACTCTGGCCAAAGGGAACCTTCCACCCCCTGCGGGCCGTTCATGTTGGAATGCCAGCGTTTACATTGAAGAAAAATTCTTGGCGTACCCGACAAGAAGCACTCTACCTTCTAAGCGATGTCATCACGAAGAATACAATGGATGTTGACCTAGGAACGTTTAGTCGTCTTCTACAAGGTTGGGCGCCAATGGTCGCTGAGTTTGAAGAAGAACTGGGTTGTGATGAACTCCCTAAGGGCGCCTTTTTGCTTACAACTGAACTCGGCCCGAGGACAGAAATGATTTCGGTATGGGCCGGTGCTCGGGTAACGCTCATGGTCGACCTTTCAGAGCAAAACCTCCTTCGCAGAAAACTTGACCTTCCGTGGCGAGATGAGGAGGAATAAATCATGAACAAGAAGACCTCTGTAGTCGTTGCAGTCATTCTCATTTGTCTGTTTTCACCGCTAGGGTGGGCCCAAACGCCACTTGTGATCCATGCATCCTCGCCAATTAGCACAGCACAATACAGTATGCTTGAAGAGGTATTTGTGGCAGAAGATTCGCCAGACTATACTCCAAGCCAGGATGAAGATACGGTGCGGTGGGTCTGGTGGTCTTGGAGTGAACCCACGGGTTCTGATTGGCCTGACGACGATGCATTATACCGTGCAGAGCAACTTGGTTTAAACGTCTCAACCGTTGATGAACCTATGGTGTTCAGCCATCCTGTTGATTCGGAAGAGCATATATCGCTCACAGGTGATGTTGAAGTCATGGCGGGCGAGGTTGGTTATTGGTTCATTCAGTTTCATCTGGAAATTACTCCTTTGGTCAATCTTTCCAACGATACGCTCCTTTACATTGTTCTGACCGAGGATGCCAGTGAAGACCATCACGGGCGACGAGGCGTTGATATCGTTCATGAAATGCGACCCGAGGTTGGATTCTCTCTTGAGGCAAACAACGTAACAGAAACTACATTTTCTCTTTCTTCCGACCACTTGGCTGCTGCTGGAGTTGACCTTCGCCAAATCTCAACAGGATGGCGTTATAGCCTCATGATGTTCAACGAAACAGAAGACACTGATGCCCCTATGCGCATACTCTCACTCACTTCTGGGCCGCTGCCTTCTCCGTATCAACACACAACCGCTGGAGGGCAATGGACGCCGATCATTTTGATAGCAGTCGCCTTCGTTATTTGCAGCGCAGTCGTAGCAAATTCAAGAAAGCGCGAAGAGGGTATTCCTCGGATTAAAGCAGTTTGGTCTGCATCATCACCAACCACACTCATGGTCAAGCTCAAAGCAGGAACATTGGCGTTTCGCACACAGGATTGGACCGTTGAGGCCCCATGGAAGTTCAAAGGGCGACCGCCTAAACCATCGCTTCAACCGACGGAAGAAAAAGAATTTACCATCCAGTTTTCCCAGCACCATGAAGAAGATTGCCGATTTGAAGTCGGTTTAGAAGTTGATGAAATGGGGTCATGGAGACAACATGTGTGGCTTCCGCCCTCTTCTGCTACAACAGAAGGTAAGGGAAGTCTTGAAGATAGCAGCACGGTTGCTCTTGATTGATGACCATGGATTTGGATGAGACCGACCGGAACTTACTCTCCCTACTCAACACCGATGCTCGCCAAAGCCAACGGCAACTTGCGCGCAAACTTGGCGTAGCTCAAGGGACCGTTACAAATCGCATCAAGCGCTTGGAAGAAGAAGGAGTAATTTCGGGTTACTCCGCCGTCCTCAACCCAGAAAAGATCGGGTGGACCATGACCATTATGGCTGGTCTAAGAATCGCCAAGGGGCGCGTGATTGATGTCCAACAGAAAATCGCTGCTGACCCACGCGTCTTTGCTGTTTACGACGTCACCGGTGATTGGGATTCAATGGTTCTTGCAAGAGTCAAAGATCGTGAAGACTTAGACAATTTAACAAAGACGGTGTTTACGCTTGATGGCGTTGACCGCTCTTTCACACATGTTGTCCTCAATACCGTCAAAGAAGACCCTCTACCTCAACCCGCTCAGTCCAGTGAACCCTCGTCCAACTGATCGATGATAGGCCTTAGTACATCTGTTAACCCAGAAATCCCCTCAACGGTTTTTGTCTCCGGTTTTAAGCAACGAAGGAGCGTTCTATGCAGCGATTCATCAAAGGATACATCCAGTGATTCAAGATTACGACGACATGTATTTTGAAGCCGCCCACCCGTACGGTCCCAATCCATCAATACCATGATAGTCGGTCCGTTGTCGTCATCATGCCTTCTTCCGTATGTATCAACCAAATACACCAGTACATTGTCCACGCTCCAGCCACGATTGAGAAGTTCTATCGGACCCGTGAACCCGAGACGAACCAATGTCCTGCGGTCACGAAGACCTTCCACTAGAATTGCACAATTATGGGTGCGATTGCGCTGGCGTGCCTCTGCAAGCGCCCGAGCAGCATCCCACCAGCGTTGTTCGGCATTTGCAGAACCCCTGCGGAAACCATGAAAGGAGTCATCGTCCATCAACCGCCCTCCAAAACTTCGTTGAGTCGTACCAAAAGGTCAGCAAGAGCAAGCGATTCAAGCCGCAAGCGTTTCTTACGTGAACGGTGACCTGTTACTACAGTCACATCAGATGTTCTTAGATGAAACTGCTGAGCGATGACATGGATAACTGCGCGATTAGCTTGTCCCTGCTTTGCCTCAGCCTTCACCGAAATGACCAATCGTGATCGCCATTCATTGAAACCAGTGACTCCCTGTTGGGATGAACCGGGTTGAATTTCGACCTCCATCAAAAGAGCTCCATCGAGAGTCTGAATCAGACAGGTCCCGACGTCCATATCTGCTCACTTTCCGGCCGGCTTTTTATTGTCTCCTGGCAGCGTGGGTCCACCCCCTCTTGTTGTGACTCTTTTTTTGTGTTTCATATCAAAAAATACGCGAAACGGAAGGCTGGTGAGCCGCGCGAGGGATATGGAAAGAAGGGGTGCTTCTAGTCCCTTGCAACAAACGCTTAAGGAGGGGCTATGCGGCCGCATAATCAAGGTGATTCCATGGTCGCGGAAGATACGGTATTCTCTGTTCTTTATGATAAATTCATGTTTTGGTCAATTCTCGTTGGAATTGTGACCTTCGGGTGGATGTTCCTCGCTATGCTGCGATACCGCGACGGGGTTGAGCCAGATACGACTGACATTGACCATATTGAAGTGGGGTCATTCCCAGTCGACAGGCACAATACACCTTTGGAAATCGTGTTTTACCTCGCGCCAACTGTCATCGTTTTGTGGCTTATTGTCCTCGCAGTGTCCTCAAACGCCGCAGTATGGGTCATCCCTGATGATGATAAAGCACACAACATGAAAATCACTGGAAAACAATGGTTTTGGGACTTTGAATACGAAGACAGCCTTACGTGGGAAGACGATGAAGCACTTACCTCAATCAACGTTGACTGGTTAAATCTGGGCAACCTTTACGTCAACGCCAGCGGTTCAGAAGCGACCAATGTCACCGTCACCGTAGAGGGAGTTGCAAGCGACTATGCCCTTGACCAACTCACCTCTTCCTTGGAACTTGATCCGAGAGAAGAAAACAGTGGAATTGATTATTTTAATCCAACATACTACTCATTCATTGAGGTGACTAACGCAGACGGAGATGTCCTTCACACCTGGATGCACATCCCCGTGGATCACAAATTCTCATCCGCAGCAAATGAACCCATGATTCTACCTTGTGACACATTCGTTGTATTCAACATGAAATCACTACCTAGCGACGAATCAAACCCAAATTATGTCGGAGTTCAGCATTCATTCTGGCTCCCTGAGTGGGGTGTCAAAGAAGATTTGGTTCCTGGCCACGCAGAGGGTACATGGATGACCGTTATGCCTGATGACCCTGGAATGTTCCCCATCAAATGTGCAGAATACTGCGGAAATCAACATGCTTACATGACAGGTGATGTCAAAATTGTCGCTGCAGAAGGTAATGATTGCTACGAAGACACCGGTGTATTGAAGACCGGAAATTCTGAAAACGGAGATGACTACTGATGCGTGCGCGAGTTTCAATCATATTGGGGGTCCTTCTCCTTGCGCTCGTTGCAACACCACAATTTACTGCCATTCCATCAGGAATCGGTTCTGCTGGTGACCAAGGTTGTTCTTGTCACGGAGGAGCCTCACCGGATACAAGCGTCGTTGTCGATGGGCTTCCTGAAGTATACAACGCCAGTGAAACCTACACCTTCACCGTGACCGTCATCAACGATGTCATGGAACTCCATGACGGCGGTGGCGACGACTGGAACGGACGAGCTGGAGGATATCGAATTTTGACAACCCACGGAAGTATTGTTGCTATCCCCAACACGCTTGGACAAGAGATGGACGGTGGACTTACCCACACCACGGAAGCAAACACTGTCCGCTCATGGACGTTTGAATGGACAGCTCCTGCAGCTGATGATGAAAACGTTGAGATGACCATTTACGGAAACGCTGTAAACGGTGGTGCAGGCTCCGGAGGAGACTATTGGAATGAAGCAAGCGTTTCCATTGCTGGAATCAACGCTGGAGCACTTGCCCCAAGTGCAAGCGCTCTGGTCATCTTCATCACCGCCATCGGCCTTGCCGTTGGACTCATCTTTGTTGGAATTCTCTGGGTCTTTTACCGACGCTCACCGGATACGTTCACCATGCAGCGGTTCTGGGACTTCCTCAAGCCGTGGCTCACCACGACAGACCACAAGCAAGTCGGAATCATGTACTTCTTGTTCGGATTCTTCTTCTTCCTTGTTGGAGGCCTCCTTGCTCTCTTGTTCCGAATACAACTCGCTGTGCCTGAGAACGATTTCCTCACCTATGATGAATACAATTCTTACTTCACACTTCACGGAACAACTATGATTTTCCTTGCCGCCATGCCAATGATTGCTGGATTCATGAATTATGTCCTTCCTCTGCAAATCGGAGCAAAGGACTTGGCGTTCCCAAGAATCAACGCTATGGGACTTTGGCTCCTCGTCTTCTCAACACCACTCATCTTTACTGGAATCTGGTCTGGAGAAGCTGCTGATATCACATGGGTCATGTACCCTCCTTACTCTTCACTTACGGAATCGAACCTGGGTGCTGAACTTGCGAATTATGGTTCAAACCCAGGAACTACGGCGTTTATCTCAGGTGTCCTCATGCTTGGTGCATCCTCAACACTCGGGGGTGTAAACTTCATCACGACCGTATTCACCATGCGTGCAAAGGGAGTTACATGGATGAAAATGCCGCTCTTCTCATGGTCGGTCTTCATCAGCGTGTTTATGCTCTATATGTCACTTCCAGCCTTTATCATTGGCGTCGCCTTCTTGCTCTTTGACCACACCATTGGAACCACCTTCTTCGTAGCAGGTGGAGATCCACTGCTCTTCCAGCATTTGTTCTGGTTCTTCGGTCATCCAGAAGTCTACGTGGTGATTGTACCTGCCTTCGGTATTGTATCTGAGGTTCTTGCGACTTCTGCTCGCCGTTCGATCTTTGGATACAAGTCGATGGTTTTCGCCATGGCCGGTATTGGAATCGTTGGATTCGTAGTATGGGGGCACCACATGCTCACATCGGGTATGGACCCGTTCTGGAGAGCCGTCTTCATGATCACTACTATGTTCGTAGCGATACCAACGGGTGCTAAAATCTTCAATTGGCTTGCTACCCTGTGGGGCGGTTCGTTGGTAATGAAGACCCACACGCTTTGGTCACTGGGCTTCATCGTGACGTTCACGCTAGGTGGAATATCTGGAATGTTCTTCCCTGTTTCTGGTATGGACATTCACTTCCACGATTCGTACTTCGTCGTAGCTCACTTCCACTACGTCTTCATCGGCGGAACTGTCTTCGCACTGTTTTCCGGAATTTACTACTGGTTCCCTAAGGCCACAGGCCGTAAGATGAACGAGACCCTGGGTCTTTGGCATTTCCTCGTTGGCTTTGCATCGTACAACGCAGCGTTCTGGCCAATGCACGCTCTTGGAATCATGGGCATGCCCCGACGTACCCACAGTTACACTGTTGAATCTGGATTTGCGGAGTACAACATGGCTGTGTCGACCTTTGCATTCATCTTCGGCCTGAGCCAAATCCTCCTGCTTTGGAACATCATCTACTCCTCTCGCCGAGGAGAACCCGTGGGCAAAGACCCGTGGGGCGGATGGTCACTCGAATGGTCCACTACCTCGCCCCCACCTACTCCGTCGTTCCACGAGGACCCCGTACAAGGTGACATGAACGAACGCTACGGACATCACAAGCCCGATACGGGTGAAAAACTCATTGACAAACTGCTGAAAGCCGAGCCGAAAGGAATCGGTCGTCGGCAAGCTGGAGGGAGAAGAATGAGTAGCGGAGAAGCGCACGTGGAAAACAGCATCTGGATGCGAGCTGTCTTGATGGGCAGTACCTTCCTCGTCATTGGTATTCTTGCCTTTGCTACCATGGGAGTTGGTGTAGCCAACATGAGGCACCATGCCTACGAAGAAGCCGTGCACGAGTATGATGATGCAAAGCACGACTACGAAGATGCAAAACTCAGCTATGAGAATGCGAAAGCAAACAATGCATCGACCGAAGAAATTGCTGCCCTCAAGGCCAACAAGGACTCTCTCAAAGACATAAAGGACGATGCACACCATCATGAAGTTGAAGCACACCTTTCCTACCTCACCTGGAGAACTGCCGGAATTACAATTCTCTTGATGTGTGTCACCTATGCCAGTTTCATCGGCCTTGGTGGTTTCGTCAACTCAATACAACCTGAAGAAGACGAGAGTCACGGGGCTTCCATTTATGGAGGAGATGACCATGAACATCACGGGTCAGGTTCACCGATCGTTTTCGCACTTGGTATCATGTTGTTCTTGATGGGATTCCCTGAATTCCAAGCTACACTAAGCGACATGCTCTCAGGTAATGAAGCCGAATTAGGCGGACTTGGACTCAGCATGTTTGGATTACTCGTTATCGTACTGGGTGTTTCAAACTGGTGGAGAGAAGACCTGCCGTTCATCGGCAATGGAGAACAGATTGCAACCTCAGCACCATTTGAAGGCCAGCACATTCGCAAAGCAGGTTTGTGGGTCTTCATCATGTCTGAAATCATGGTGTTCGCCACCTTCTTTTCCTCCTACCTCCGCATGCGTACCGAGTGGTGCACAGGGTGGCAAGTAGAAGCAGGAAACTGTGAACAAGTTGACATGTTGACCGCATCCGACTTCCTTCGCCCAGACGGTGCAGAACTCGGAGGATTAGGTGGACAGGGTGACTTCATGACTCTCCTTCCTGGAGCGATCAACACCTTTGCACTCATCGTGTCATCGTACACCATCGTCCTCGCCTTGAAGACGGCTAAGAATGCCAACTGGGAAGCTCCAACCGGCTTTATGGGCAAACTCATGCCAACTAAGAAAGCCGCTGTCCGAAACTACCTCTTAGCAACTCTCTTACTCGGTTCAATGTTTATCGTTCTGAAGTTGATTGAATGGAGCCACTTGGTTGCTGAAGGATTTACCATCGGAACCCAAGCAGGTAGCATCTTTTACGTATCTACCGGGGCTCACGGCCTCCACGTCTTCATCGGCCTTTTGGTCATGCTCTACCTTGTGTTCAAAGCGGACACGGTTGAGTTTAATGAGGACAACGCCCAGGGTATCGAATACTTTGGCTTGTACTGGCACTTTGTTGATTTGGCGTGGGTCGTTATCTTCCCAGCCTTCTACTTGTATTGAGGTGAGAACATGGGAGAACACGAAACACACGGAATTATTGAAAACATCTTTGACGGATTGCTTGGAAAGGACATCTACTTTTGGAACTTTATTGTCCTCATGGTCTTCACATTGTTTGAAGTCGCAGCGGTCTTTTTCTCTGGCATCCCCTCTGAAAGCAGTATGGGCCATCCTCATCGGTGTTGGAATCGTCAAAGGATACGGGATCTCAGCTTATTTCATGCACTTGAAGGGTGATCCTCGAATTTATACGAGAACTGCATTGTTCCCGGGTAATCTTCGTTTTGCTTATGCTTTGGGGGATTGGTTTGTCCAACCCTGAGGGAGTCACAGGACTTCCAGCATGGTGCACACCACTTTCATCCGATTATGCAACAAACCGTTGAGAGGGTTTTCAATGAACACTAACCGGACCTTATTGGCGCTTCTACTTACTTGTCTCTTGCTTATGCCAGCTGCTGCCTACAAAGGCAGCAAACTCGCTCGAAGCCCTGTTGAAGACTTTGTACTCACCGACCAGATGGGGGATGAGTTCTCGTTCTATGAAGATAGCAATGAGGTAACAGTTGTTGCTTTTATCTTCACCCGATGCCCAGACGTATGTCCGGTTATCACTCAGCTTGTTGAAAAGTGTTGATGGGGAACTCACAGACACCGAAAAAGACGATGTCACCTTCATTTCCATTACCGTTGACCCGCGATATGATTCTCCTGAACGCCTCAAAGATTTTACCGGGATTCATGGAGTAGAATGGCCTCACCTTACAGGAACCAGCTGAAGAGTTGGCTCCGGTCTGGAAGACTTTTGGTGTGGTTGTTCAAGAGAGCGTCATCGATGCTCACGTAATGGATTACCACCCCGGTGAAGCCTCTGTAACCGTCGTGAACACAAGCTGGAAATGCTTCCGCTCACATGTTCGGCCTTTCAGGTTGGACGCTAACTGAAACCCTAGCGAATCAACATCAAATTGAGATCAACGCATCAATGTCACAATACGGACATTATGTCACTGGAATCGGTGGCGAGGAAGCACCAGGGGATTCATGGTATTGGGAACTTAATGTTTGGAATCAATCAACCAACCTCTGGGCAGCCTCACAAGTTGGCATTGACGACATCGATGCGCTTCGAGAAAACCAACATATTGCTTGGATGCCCTCAAGCCTCAATCGCTCTAATCTCTCCGCACCACTCGTCGAAGGTGAAGCAAGTATGACCATTATGTGGAACAATGGAACAGAAGTTCAAACAAGTATTGACACCTTTGATGGATACCAAATCACGAAAGGTGCACTCAACGATGCAGGCGTCAATGTTACGATCGCTGACTCATCGTATGGCCATTACATGACTTCTCTTGGAGATGAAGATGCTCCAGCAGATAGTTCTTGGTGGTGGAGCCTCTATGAATGGAACTCTACCAATGCGACCTGGGACACTTCCCCTGTTGGGATGGATGGTATTGTGGAACCAAAGCATCTTGCTTGGGCCCCTTCAATTGTGAATGCGTCGGATATTCCAGCCCCAGTGAAGAATTCTACCGAAGAGGTATGCAGCGGTCATGGCTGGGAAATGGGAACAGGAGAAGGTCTGCACTGCATGTGTGATGACGGCTATACATGGGATGGAGGGGACAGAACCTCCTGCGTGGAAGAAGTCAGTGAGGATTTCAATGTCGGCCACTCAACCATTACCTATATCATCAATGAAAATCGTCAGCCGCTCGTCGTTTGGACGGGAGACAATTGGAAGGTTCCAGACTTCACTGCAGACCTTAGAGAAGTACTCGAAAATGACGGCCTGGGTGATAGTGACCCTCTGGAAACACCAGGCATGACCTTCGTTTTGTCTACTCTAGCACTCTGCCTCGCTGTCGTTGTTCGACCCTCAAAAGAGAACTCCGAGTGAGACAGTGAACAAGCGAAAGGGGAAAAAGAGGGAAACCTCCCGCCTCCAATAAAGCAGTCGTCGCATAGCCTGGTATTGCGCCGGATTTGAAATCCGGTGTCCCCGTGACTCGGGAGTTCAAATCTCTCCGACTGCGCCATTTGGCCTGTTTCTTAGGTCGCATGCCCGTAAAGATTGAGGGAAGACTTCTCAAACTCCACGCCCCCTCCACGGTCCATGCGCAGAGGTGTTCTCGTCCTGTTGTTCATCGCCAGTATGTTGCTTGCTGGGTGCTTTGGCCCCTCAACATCTGCATGGGGAGACGGAGATAATGCCGTCAGTGTCTCATTTGCTAAGGACGACATCGATGTTGTTTCCACTCTATCGGGAACGAAAACTACGGTTTCTGACATGCAGGCCGTAGGATGTAATCCTAGCGGCGAGGAACCTGACCTCACTGTTGGTGAGGGGACAGCAATCTCATTCACTGGATACTCTGGCTGCCAGTGCATTCTATGACACACACGACCCGCTTCTGGGCGGTAGTAAGTTGAATTACGGCGTTACTACTGCTGTAGCCATTCAAGAGATGTCATTTGATGAGGCCGCAACCGTTGTCGACGGAGAAGGAGCGACGGATTGACGTGAAGACTTTGGTCGAACCCCTTGTCGCCAGAAACAGGGGCTGGCAGTATTGACCTCGACGAAATCAACAGTGATTCTGAATCACAATGGTTCGTATTAGGGTTAATTCCGGCCTACAGAAAACGTTCATGATGGCTTGACTGCCATGGGTGAATGGCATCAACCTGTAACGATCAAAGGATTCATGATCGATGCTAATGAATCGGGCGGAGGGTACTACAGGGACAGTTTCGACCAATTTTTGAGGCCTGATTGTTCCATGGGTGTTGACAAGGCGATGAACCTTGATAGGTATTTTATTGCGGTAACCGGTATCACTCTTGATGGTGCTACTGTTAGCATGGATGGAGAAGCTGATGACGAATGGGTCCAAGGTGACGTTCCATTCTTGGGCCGTGCTGGATTCATCATGTTCTTCCTCGTTGTTGGCCTTGGCGGCGGCGTTGGTGCATTCATCGTTTCAAAAGGAATGGTACTCAATTCTGCAAAGGGGACAATGCGTACCTTGCTTGGTTCGGACGGGCTTGACAAGGTTGCACAGGTCAAAGAAGACATCAAATCCGCAAAGAAGGCAGGAATGGAATCACCCGAAGAGCGTAAGAGCCGAATGGAAAAAGAACGTAGGAAGGACGAGAAGAAAGAGGAAAAGAAAGCGAAACCTGCTTCATCTTCACCAGCAAAGGAAGAAGATTCCCTTGGTGGGTTCGACCTTGACAGCGTACTGGCCTCAACTGCGATACCATCTAGGGGAGGGTCTTCTGGACCACCAGAACGAAAGAGTTCAGTTGTCGTTACCGAGGCTGCTCAAGAGATGGAAGAGGTCAACCAACAGGCTAGTGAGTCCTCCTCTCTCCCATCCTCCTTTGGCGAACGGAGAACATCTTCTGTAACCTCCTCAGCACCTCCTTCGTCTCGAAGTCCTCCCTCGTCTCGGAGCCCACCTCAACAAGACGCTCCGGTCAAGAAACCTCCCGTGCGTCGTAGAAAGGCCGTCAAAAAGGCCCCTACTGAAGTTGTCGAAGAACCTTCACCTAGGGTTTTTGATGAAGAGCCTGAAGATGACTTTTCTGACTTTTCATTCTGATAACGGAATCATTACGTTAACAATTGAAGGCAATACTTCCATTCTGAGCGGAGTTGAACCAAGATTTTCCCCATCAATGTTGATCGCAGTCGGCTGTTCTGTTGTGATCTCGAGGCGGTTGAAACGGTGATAATCCACCTGCGGATGAAAGACATGGCGCCCGTCCTTCTTCAGCATTCCAAATGCCTTGAGTATGCCTCTTCGAGGCATTTTCTTCAAAATTCCGATGTCCATCTTTCCGTCATCAAGGGAGGCTCCTGGCGCAAGGGGTAGCTCAGACCCGCCTGTTTGACTGTTCTGAATCAAAAAGAGCGTGAAGTCATCGTCCATTTCCACACCGTCAAGCGTCAGTGTTGCATGACGGCGGCCGTTGGCCATGATGGCCATCAGGATGCCTAAATCGTACCGGACCGGCCCGAGCCATCGCATTTTTTCAGCCTTGATGTTGGAGTCGACTCCCAGGCCCCACGTCACGAGGTTGTGGCTGTAGCGAACCATGCGCTCGCCCTCTGAACCTGGAAGCCCTTCGGTCAATTCGACTCGGGCCAGGTCCAACGCGTGCTTTGTACCGTTGAGAATGGCGTTTATTGCAGTGTCTACATCGTTTAATTTGAGGTCATATGCTACGGAATTGCCTGTCCCGGCAGGAATAACCGCAAATGATTCTTTTTTTGCCGATTCTAACATCATCCGGCCTGTTAGAACTTCTGAAAATGTTCCATCCCCACCAACTGAAACAATGAGGTCTCCTGATTTGACAACAAGTTCGGATGCAAGGGTGACGAGGTGGCCACTGTATGCTGAATAGTGTGCTTCTACATTGACTCCTTCCTCACGAAGCTTTGTTGTCACCTCATCAGCGATCTTTCTGCCCTTTCGTTTTCCAGAGTATGGGTTTACCAGGAGGTGAACTCGTTTTGGTCGGGTCCCC
Source organism: Candidatus Poseidoniaceae archaeon (assembly GCA_949373095.1). Taxonomy (GTDB): domain Archaea; phylum Thermoplasmatota; class Poseidoniia; order Poseidoniales; family Poseidoniaceae; genus Poseidonia. Next base: position 42,132 of record CASIBY010000011.1, on the reverse strand, counting down.
TTTGAGCCTTTTTTGGTAAATATTGGAGCAAAAATAGGTTTGTGAACTCCCTTTTTAATTCGCGAGACGATATCGGCTTCAAACTCAATTCGGGCAGGAGTTGTGAGGTTCTGAGAATCGGAGCCCATAGCCACTACAGTGGCACTGGAGCCTTGAATGATTCGCTAATTTTTCATATTTTGTTATTATTCACTTCGCGTTCAGTTTTATTCAAACTGAATATATGCCGCCTTACGACCCCCCTCCATAACTTCAAATTTAATCTATGAAAGGGCTCGTAAAGAAAGATGCAAGGTGTCTTGAACCAAAGCCATGTCGTTCTACCATGGGCAGAACCTGGACTGAGCAGGAGCGTTTCTTCATGGAACGGGCTCTTTTAGTCGCTGAACGGGGGCGAGGTCAAGTGAGCCCGAACCCGCTAGTAGGCTGCGTTTTGGTAAAAGATAGCAAGGTTATTGCCGAAGGATGGCACGACCATCTTGGAGGACTTCACGCTGAACAAATGGCGATTCATGATGCGGAAGCAAAGGGACACTCGCCAAACGGTGCAGTTGCTTACGTGACCCTTGAGCCGTGCAATCATTTCGGAAGAACCCCTCCCTGTACCGAGGCACTGATGTGGGCTGGTGTTCAAGAAGTGATTATTGCTCATGAAGACCCAAATCCAACCGTTCGAGGAAAAGGGCAACACGTACTTGAAAACGCAGGAATTCCTACATCGATGGGGTTGATGGCGGATGAAGCCGCAGAACTAATGCGGCCGTTCCTCCACTGGTGTGAGCACCGAAAACCCATTGTTACGGTCAAGCTTGCCGTTGATGCAAAGGGTTCTGTTGACGATCGCTCTTTGGATGCTGGGCGCTTTACCTCGCCCGGTTGCCTCGAGAAGGTTCACGAGTTACGACAGGATTGCGACGCTATTCTCGTCGGAGTTGAGACGGTTATTCGTGACGACCCTCTCCTTACCGTGCGCATTGGTCAACCAAAGCGGCAACCGCTCAGAGTCGTCATCGACCCGAACGGGCGGTGCCCTCCGAACGCTCAACTTCTCACCGACGGGGGCGAGGCCATGTTGGTTCAGTCCTCTTTTGCTGGATTACCATCGTTGCTCAATCAATTGGGTGACCAAAATATTCAGCGTGTTCTCGTAGAAGGTGGCCCGACCACTATTCACAAATTCTTAGACGAAGGGTTGGTCGACGAGTTCTACCTCGTCCGATCAAAGCATGAACACGGGTCACCTGTTCCGTCTGGAATCACGGCGGACGTGCTCGGAAAAGGCCGGGCTCATAGCCCTCCCATGAACTGGTTTGGGGCGAAGAGACACGTCGAGCACTATATCCAGAAGTACGTCACTGGACGCTTAGATACATCATCCCAACGATGGGATGAGCCTTTTCTGAAAGAGGTTGTCGTGGAAGTCCCGCTGGTTCATGTGAGCGCATCGGGCGAAAGCCTACCGCGGTGATTGTAGCACCCTTGTCGGGTATGAATCGGCACCATCAACGTTGTAAGGTCAATCATTGGACCGGTCGGGGCAGGCATCGTCAGTTCGACACGCTCAACCACTCCGTCCCAAGTGATGTCTTGCTTTGTGGGGGGCTCTAAATCTGATTCAACATCAAGACGGATGCTCCCTTCCGCTAATTTCACCGGTCGCCATGAGCCGCGAACCCCGTTCTCAAGCCATCCAATCAATGCTTTCATCTGTTCAACCGTTGCCATCCCGAGATGAGAATGCTCCCACCAACCGGGAGTTCGTGCTAGCGTTACGTGATGGACCCCCGGATAGGCTTCACGAGTATCTAAGCCGTCAGCCCATGTCCTGCAGACATCTTCAATTCGAACGGGGAATACGGGCAAGGGGCCAATGTTGATGTCCTGAAGACGGTAGGGATTGGCAAGCTCCCCGAGTAGTAAGATCGGGCGCCGTTGAGCCATTGGAGCGACCCCTTGAGCTCCTAAAACTGCATCTAGAGAGTCATTCTCTGTCCCATACCCTGCCAAGTAACTCGTGAGGGCCTTCCCGTCCAATTTGGTAGTGAAGTCGGGAACATCATCAGAGTTGAAAAGCGTGACGACTTCGTTTGCACTGCATAATATCGGACGGTCAGGGAGTGCAATTGGAGAATTCGCCGGAGAATAGGGCCAAAGGCGAGGAGAGCCGTCACGCATGAGCACCCCTCCTGAGCATCCCACATCAAGGATGCGTTCATTCAGTATAGGTTGCTTCAAACAAACAAGCTGGACAAGTGACCTTTATCGGTCGAACATCTGGAATCCCTAGTGCAACACCACAAGCAGAGCAGAGAATGGCTTGATTGATCTGTTCTCGGCGTTGTGCAGCCTCACGACTTGGGTCGTATTCGTACCGGAACTGTTCCCTATTCACCATGGTCGGTCCGACATGAGAAGGAGCCGCAGGAGGAGGGAGCGGGCTGGTTTTCTGGGAGGGGTCCCACGCTGGAGCGGGTGTTGAAGGAGGAGCATTGAGGCCAGGCCCGGATGAAAGAGCACTCCGAATGGTGGCTTCATCTGTTTGGTAAACACGAGTGAGGCGGTCGATTTCAAGCATCTGCTCATAACCATCCATTGCCCGAAGGGCATTGATTTCATCATGTGGAACTGTTCCCATAGTCGTCCCAATGGTTTCTTCAATTTATCAGTTGAGGCAATGTGTGCATGCATTTATCGCGGGTATCCGGAAATGTTCTTCGGGGAAGTGGAAAAAAGGAAGGCTTCAAAAAGGGTAGGTTGCGGGACACGGCTGAGAACCCATGGCGACCAAGGCCCGAAACCGTAAATCCACGCGCCGCTCACCTGGCGCTCAAGCAGCGAGAAATGTCACCTGTGGCCAAACCATGCAGCATGCTCATTCCATGCTCGATTCCGACTCAATGGCGCTGGTATTGGATTCTTTGACGCAGAACAACTGGGACCACATCTTCATCGTCGACCATGAAGGAGCGCCCATGGGCCGACTTCATGCTGTTGATTTACTCAAATTGATCGCTCGTAAAACCGTTAACAGAGATATTGCTTGGATGCATTCCATTCCCGCACAGCAACTGTTGAACCATCCGCCGTTGACCGTAAGAGTAGACACACCGCTATTGAAGGCAGGAGCATTGATGCTTACACATGACATTAACCAACTTGGAGTCGTAGACCGGGAAGGGACCCTCGTTGGAGTCGTTGGTCACAACACACTTGCAAAAGTGATGCCGCGTTTTATTCTGTGATCAAATTCCCCAATATCGGTCAGCTTGGGCTTGTTTTGCTTGGAGCGTTCGGACAACAGTCATTACCATCCAGAGCACAACCACCCAAATCAATGGGGTTGTCAAGTCGTTGAGAATCATGTTAACGCTGAATTCGTAAGATGACCCCTCTAGTACACGGATGGCGATATCGAGAGCCGTGTTGAGGAAGGAGTAGACGACCATGCCAAACACGCTAAGGACAATCAGACTACCGGAAAACGACCCACGCTTCAAACGAAGAAGCATGAATCCAGCTGTTGATGTCAAGAAGGCAATGATAATCCAGGCGAGTGAAGAGTGAATCACGTTCAACCATACAACGGACTGCGCTGCCGAATTGACATCTTGCTGGCTGAATGCACGCCACCCTTCCGCTACGGCGAAAATAGCACTAAAAAGAGTGGCCGTCCAAAGAAGCGAGGAAAACATCGCAGCGTCGGCATTTTCTCGCATTTCTTGAATTACACGATTAACCGTGGATTCAATTCCTGCACCTTTGCTGAAGATGTACAGCCCGAGGACCAAGGGGAGGGCACCGATGACAATCCCGCCGATTTCGTTGGGTAGCATGATTCCGAGTCCCAATATGGCCATGACCGCACCAAGTGGAATCATGATTTTTGAGCGCCATTTTGGGTCTTCAAGGGCTTTTACGATGTAATAGTACGTCCCTTCAATACCCTTCGATTGCTTGACAATAATCTTCTGAACATGGTCAATGCGGACTTGAGATTGTATGATGGGTAGGACGCTTTCATCTTCAGCACCGTCTGTAACAAGAATGGCTTCATCTGGTTGAAACAAGGAGACTACTTCCTCAAGTTGAGCTGCCACGGCTCGGTCTGAGCGCATTCCAACCTTTTCATCACCGGTAAGAATAGCGATTTCGATCTCATCTTCCTCTCCCTTGGCTTCAACCAAGGCGTCGTGTTGAGACAATGCTCCAAGAATTGCGTTTGTGTCGCTTTCTTCAGGGTCTGCAATCCCGAGTTTCAAAGCAGCGGTGAGGACTTGCCTCCGGCCGACAACGGGCCCTCGAATTGAAGTCTTGATGCCAAGGTCGTTATCCCGGTCAACCGTCAATACAAGAGTTCTGGTCATCGCTTCAACTCCGCTCCTTGTTAGTCCACTGACGACCTTTCATTCAAAACCTTGTGCATTTTTGTCCGTGCTGTGCCTGATTCCTTTTGACTCTAGAAGGTACGAGCAAGTTCAAGCGGTTGGTCGCACTTGTACTGAGACCATGTCATCTTTTCCAGATGGTGGATCGTTCCAATCAGCGTCCCCCGGCAGAATAAGCCCAGCACCTGTTTTGACCAAACGAGCGGCGAGTTCTCTCTGAACTTTTACTAATTCATCCCAGTTAGTATCATCGTCCTTCCAAATCTTCCATCGCTTCAAATCTCGGGAACTGCGGACAAGGCGAGCATACAACTTCAAATGCAATCGAGCGGACATAGGCCACCAAACCAAGAAGAGAAGGAATACGCCAACGGCTGGTAAGTACGTGACATATTCAAGCAACCAGTGGGACAGAAGAAGAGAATTTATCGGACTTGAAGCACTTAGAAGTGACCACGTGACGAATGCAGACGCAACCATCCACCAGAGTGGAAAGAACACAATGGCTGAGAGCACTTTGATGGTTCCAATTACAGAGGTATCAATCTCTCGTTTTTTCATCAGCCAGCTCAGAAGACCGTTCCCTTTGTACGGTGGATAATTCCCTGCAATTGCACTCCATGTAACAAGCCCAAACATCCATACAAGCGCCCACAGCCACACGGTAAGCACCTTGAGATAACCCATTGCTGAGAGTGTTTCTGGACGAGCATCAACATCGTAAGGCGTGATGTCTCTTCGTGTCAATTCTGAGAAATGGGTTTCGCAGTCTTCAGCCAACTGTTTGGTTTCCTCAGGCTGGTGAACCATCATGTATTCCCAACCTGCTCGCAACCGGCGAGCACCTAAAACGGATTCAGCATAGGTCGGCTTGACCAATTTTCCGCCTGCAATCCGGTTCTTTTCGGCGTAGGCAAGGCTCCGACCTTTCCAAATCATGGTCCGTTCCCTCCAGGAGGTTTTCGACAAGTTTGCCCTCTGCAATTCAACATCAATGGCCTTAGTAACCTCTTCAATCCACATCCGGTCCAAACGGTCCTGCTCGAAGGAATCCGGCACTGTTGCAGGTATTGGGTTCAAATCCATTACCCGTTCAATAACCACAGCAGCTCGTTCACGGAACGTATGTGATTCGGAATAATGAAGACCAATCGGAACCAATTGTGGCTCAGGCAGTCCTTTTTCTTGAGCCTCACGACGAGCATGAAGGAGAATTCTTGCCGCCCCTGAACGTACGCGTTTCACGCCCGATTCAGCATGTGTCGTTCCCTCTGGGAAAATCAAAACCCGTCCTCCATGGGCAATTTGTACCGACATTTCAGAAAGCATGGCAGCATTTCTCGCCCGTGATGCTTGTTTGTCATCCGAATCTCTTGGACGCTCAACTGGAACCACTCCCGATGTTTTCAATATGCGCCCTAGTATGGGAATTTTGAACAGAGTGTGTTTCGCAATAGTCGTCAATTTACCCGGTAGGGCTGCAGTCATCAGCATGGGGTCAATCAAGCCACTTGGGTGCCATGTGATGAACAACAGACCGCCTTCAGGTGGGAGGTTTTCATCGTCAACAATGTTAATTTCCCGAAACCAAATATTAGTGAGGAAACGATAGAAACGGCGTACGATACGGTAGGATAAGGGAACCTTTGACTCTTGGCCCCCAGATGGGTCTTGCAACCACCGCATGATAGGTGGAAGTCTACCTTACCTTTTAGCAACATCTCTGTCGCTCTGGATTCAATCGTCATCAGAAGAGGGGTTGTGTTCTGCGGAACCTTCGGGCTGGGCAGGTTCCTTTTCAACCGATTCTGCCGGCCTTGATGTAAGGCGCTTCCATCGCTGTGTTGCTCGTATGTACTTCAGAGGATGGTCCATCCAGGGTTGGTCGCAGGTTCGATTGTCTCCAGGGAGGACGGGGCAATTGTGATTGATCTTCAGTTTCCCACATCCAGCAGGAGTGTACTCGTGCTGGTAAACATGCTCTACTTGATAGGAAGTTGTTGATTCACTAAAATCTGGAGCCCCTCTGAAAAAGCCTACACAAGCCTCTTGCGGAAGTGCAAGAGTAGCGGCCATTGATGCTAAGAAGAGGCGTCCAAAGTGGTTAACGTTGACTCCGTTAGTGAGTTCAGCAATGATTTTTTGCATGCAAGGAGGCCAATCGCTCTCTTCTGCTCCAACCAAGGCGATGGCTTCACTCGCTTTATTAGCCATCAAATTACGAACGATTCCCACTGGCTCAGCAAGGCGAACGGCCAAATCTGTCGTGACCTCAGCCATCTTCTCTAACGCCTCTTGCTCAATGCCTCTCTTGATACGCTCTCGAAGCAACCGTGCAAGTTTGGCTGACGATGTGTATTGTCGTTCATTATGGAGTGTTACCCAACCGTCTTTCAGGTCAACGTTGGGAAGCCGCCAACGGTCTCCAGTGATTTTAGGACAGATTTCAATGAAATCGGAGAGTCCGATTTTCCAGATTGAAGAGTTACCTTGCCGTAATTGACGCATGCTCATTGAGGAAGATGCTACAACTGCTGAACCTGCAGACTGTGAGGCTCGGACTGCTTCCGAGATGTAGGTTTCAGCAAGAACCGGTAAATTGACTTCATCTTGAATCAACAGTTGTTCTGCACGAGCTGCTTCCGCTTGCGCCCACCGAGCAATCAATCGTTCGTCTTCGCTTGCGCAGACGACGAGACGGGCATAATAGAACGAAAACGCCTCTATGAGCCGTCCTTCCTCGGTGTGAATGTCTCCACCAACCACCTGAACACCTTCTTTCGATTGTACTGAATCAATGAGACGAATCCGAGCTCGTTGACGGGCTTTTTCCATCCACGGGCCATCGAGCAGTTCGTTGAGGTCAATTGAATGACGCTGTGCCATGTCCCGAATCCATTGGGCCGCTTGTGGAAGAAACGGATAGCGTGCAAAGGTGACTTCATCCGTCAAAACCGGGGGTAAGGTTGGGACGGGCATAGGCCTACCTCAGCGGCCACGGATTATGAAGTTCAATGTTGGAGATGGTTTCTTGTGGCTGTGACGGTTGGAGGCGCCATGGATGAATCGCTTCTTACGCAAGTGGTTGACATTCAAAACGATGTACGTGCCGCCTTTGGCTGGCCCTATGAGGACGATGTTAAGAGCGCCAATGGACTCTATCAGCTGTTTCAAACCTCGGAACCTCTCGGTGTTCCGCATTGGTCCAACGATGCTCGACAATACACTCTCAATCAGATCCAGGACGAGTTGCGCAAAGCGCGACATATCGTGTTGGTTGGGGCGGCTACGGTCAAGGGGGACTTGAATCGCCAATGGCCTGATGGAACCTCTTACATCGCGGCTGACGGAGCCGTCGGTGCATTTCCAGACGGTATCAATCCCGTTTGTGTCGTCACCGACCTCGACGGGGCAGAACATTTGGACCGTGCTGCTTCGGCTGGCGTAACCTTGGTGGTCCATGCCCACGGGGACAACCAACATCGGTGGGAGAGGCTGTTACCTCAATGGGCTGAAAACGGACAACCTCCTTTGATTTTAACACATCAGACCAACGATTCCTACGGCGGCATGCACAATCCCGGTGGGTTCACTGATGGGGACCGCGCAGCATGCTTTCTCCATTGGCTAGGGATTGACCTGAATAAAGTGGAGTTGGTTGGTTTTTCAACTGGCAAAATTGGCTCTTGGTCTGGGAGTACTGATGAGGAGCAAAAAATTAGAAAATTGACATGGATGAGGAAAATCTTAGAATGCTTACATGTTGATTTTAGGCATTTTATAACTCAAGAATAGACCTTTTTGAACAATAGTTCATTTTCTAGCCCTAGAACATAACCATATGAAGGTGAAGGGTTAATCGTTGGCTATGACGAAAGGGAATGCCTGGATAAATCCGGTCATGTGGTTCGTTGCAGTTCTCGTCGTCAATAGCCTCTGGTCTGCTGTGGCTTCACAGGAGGCTCCCAACGAGGTCAACTCGCCTTCTCAAACTCAAACCTACCGAGAAGTCGTCGTCGCCCCAGTTGCAGACCTTGACCGTGCATTACCTGCAAGAATGGCAGTCACCTTCTCAGCAGGGGACACTGATTCGGGTGCAATTGGCTATTCTATTCTACTTAACAACCAAACAGAAATCACTTCTTGGAACGGAGACTTAGGCGAAGAGGTCCCCCAATGGAACGGTAAATTGGAACCTGGAACCTATACCATAGAGACTGTCAAAGATGAGGGTATTGTTACCCAACAAGAACTCTACATCAAACCCTTTGCAGCGTACCAACTTGAAGGGCACATTGTACTCAGCCTACTTCTTGTTGGGCTCGCATTTGCAGAACAAGGGATCAGAGCCCTGACAGCCCGCCTCCAAAGCACAAAGCAACAACGTCCTGTTGAACGAACCCCATTCAAGCGAATCACAAGAGGGATGCCCGATTTGGAACAACTTCCCGAAAACGATTCGCCTTGGAGAGAACCGCTCCGCTGAATCACAGGAAATCGGACAGTGACAGTTGTTTTGCACGGTCATTGTTAAACAACGAATCGACACTATCTGCAAGCCACTCAACGTTTTGTCTCGTGTAAGTATCCACCCCATAATGGTCCATAACGAAACGTGTGACCTTGATGTATTTTCGAACAGCACCTTCTGAAACGGTCAGAGCAAGATTGCCTCCGCATAAATCTCCTTCCGACTTAGCAACACCAACGCTTGAAAGCCCTCTGCCCTTTGATTTCTCAGGTTGAATGCACTTACCGGAAAGCGGCATCCTACGATAGGAATGAGCACATTTCAAACAACGAACCTTTTGTCGGCCGTATGCATTCAGGTTACCACGTAAATCGGGGAGAAAGTGAGAACGGACCACGCTTGATGCGACCGTCCGAACATCAACGCCACGAAGACGATGACCAAGTGCAAGTTGGCCGTTCATTTTATCGATCATGGTATCTAGGGTTTTGTACGCTGATAGTGCAGGCCCTTCATCGATTGAGTGGCAGTCATGGGTGAACCCATATCCGCGAACTGCCGCAATACTTCCAAGACGACGTTCCACGAAATCCATTCGGTGAGCGATGGTCTTTGGATGGGGTTGGTTGAGCGTTGTTTCATAGAAATCTCGTTCATAGAACCAACCAGAATCCACGTTCAAGGCTTCTTTGTCTACTTCCGTAGGGTTAAGCCGAGTCGTCAGTACCAGCGGAGCATCCATCTGCCCGCCACGGTTTGCAGGCAAGATTTCTCTGCTGAAATTCAACAAGCCGTCCATCAATAGCAGGATGGCATCTTCATCGCCGTCGCAGTTTCTTCGCTTGGCTGCGTGGAAGAGTGGATGAGCGTACCCGCCCGAACAATCAGCCCATCCAATGATGCGAGATAGGACACCTCCACTGGTGTGGGGCGCAAGAGCACAGATGAGATGGCCAACTAGATCATCTGGCTTTGTCACGTTATAGTATGGCTCAGCCTTGTAATACCTCACCAGTAGTTCATCGATGTAACGGGCGGTGCGAACAAAGAAGTCCCCTGCATTCTTTGCTACAATGAAATCTTGTGGGAACATTTCCAGCACCTGTTCATCGTTCTGCAGGGGCTTTCCGAGGTAATCATGTGTGTAGCCAAGAGTGTGGAGTTTTTTCCAAGGCACATCAATTTCACGTGGGCGGAAGTGAGTCACAGGTACATCGCTCATATCGTAGCGGACCGTTCCATCTCGGAACACCGGCAGATCATGCTTTGCCCTAAGGATTCCTTTTTCGATGGCTTCAGGAGTTTGGTCCCGACTGTTGAGTTTCTTCATGCACTTCACTTGATTCGGTAAACGGTCAATGCCAAGACGAATTCGTGCGTCTTCAACCATGGAATCAATCCGAACGGTTTGGACTTCTCCTCGGCGGCGTGAGTTGGCTTTGGCTGATGTCATTTTGGTTGAACCTTCACAAGCCTCACCTGCGCGCTCTTCGCCGAAGTCATCCTTTGAACGGTGATGGCATCGGAGGAAGGGCGATTCTTTTCCACATTTGCTGCATACCCGTCGGCCGAGTTGAATACGGATGGAACTTTTGTCAATGGCATTGCTGAGGAGGCGTTGATTGCCTCCATTCAATTCAATGGGGAAGAGCGCGTTGGTCCTAGGGTTCATTACACGAGGAGCTGCCTTTTCGGGACGGCCCATTCTGCAACCTATGCGAACTGGAGCGCTGTGTTCCCACCTGAATTCAGATAATGTACGCACCAAGGGTAGAATCCCATCGACCGCATGGTCATCTTCCAATCGCTGCGCTGAAATGTAGGCTTGTTTGTCTTTAGGGCCTTCATCAGGAATTGATGCTGCAGCTTCGCGGCCCACCTTATCGGTTTCAGCAATTCCTAAGCCACGTTGCCGAGCCCCGGTTTCGGAAGCGATACGAATGGTCGCTCGCTCTTTTTCTAATTGCGACAACCGTTCACGTTCTTCGTCAAGAATTTCCTTGGCTTGTTTGAGTTGATTAAGGCGGTCATGAGCTACCTTGTGACCGTCTTTCAACCGCAACGGTTGTTCGCCTTCAATGCCGAAACCAAGTCCTTCGAGGGCCGCAGGCCACCCGGCAGTGATGACCAGATCGTCTCCATCATGGTGGTGTGGGAGCCCCAAAATCATGGCCGTGGCCTTAGCCATGCCGTGTTGGATAAGAGCCCACCCCTCTGGAACAGATGACTGAAACACAGAAGGTTCGGGTTGAATTTGAAGGCCGGGTAGTTCTGTTTCCTCCGGCAAGGGTGTTATCTCGGGTTGTAATTCCTCTAATGTAGCGGCATCCCATCCGCGAACTCCACCCGTAATTCGGAGTTGTTTGTCATGTGGTAGTGGGAAAGTTTGCACGTCATCTGCAAGCGGCTGTACCGAATGTGAAACCACCCCATAGGGTTCAATTTTTGCCTCTGCAAACATAGTGAGAGCCGGTGGAAGCCACTCGAGGGGGAGGTCGAGAAACCAGGGGTTGTGAGGGGGAGGGAGCGAGGTCGCGAAACGACGTGATATCGCTTTAGCAGCCTCCCAATCAACCGTAGTGTTACGTAATTTTTGATGCCACTTTCGGCGAACGTGATACTGGGCGTCTCCGTCTTCTGCTTCTGAAGGGTGAATGCCAGGGCAACCCTCGGGCCAATCGCTGCGGTTGCCGTTTAGAATCGATACAAACGCGTCAACATCTTCAGGGTGAACAAAAGCTTCAATCAAATCGCTGGCCCACCAATCCGTACAGTATCCTGCTGGAACCAAATTTTTGTTGTTCTCCATGAATTCTCCATATCCAATAACAAGTTCTCCATTATCCCAAATCTGCTTGACATTTGCGCGGACACGAGCAAAACTTGGTGCGTCATCAAAACGTGCGAAACGTCCGTCCTCAAGAACAACCCAAGGACCATCGGTCTCATCCGATGGAGTGATTGCACATGCCTTTCCAGGTCGTTCGATTTTCATTTGTGTCCCGATGGTGATGAAATCATCCAACGCAAGCATTGACGCAGGATTGGTTGAGGCAGCTGCCAATCCAGATGGTCGGGCTCGGCCGTATCGCAACCGAAACCCGCCGGCCTTTAGTGGACCACCAAATACCGGTCGGCCAGCGATGATGTCCTTCATGAATTTTGTAATGGGAGGGACTTTTCTGGATTTGAAAACCTCTCCTTCCTCTGTTTGTTTTTCTTTTCCACGAGATGCGAATTTAGAAATGAAGTCCCAGCCAGGCACCTTAAGTCGCTCTGTGTGTTTCTGAATCTTAGGTGCTTTGAGACACATTCCTTCTCCGATGACCAGCAAAACACCACCGCGGATTCTGGCCTCGTCAATGTTGCGAACCCGGCCGTATCCAGCACATTCGATGCGTTCAGTAGATTCGCCGTTGATCATGACCGGGCAAGCACGGACAATTTCGTCAATCTCCTCGGGAGAGGGCCGGTATTGGAGGTTTCCTCGGTAGAGTCCGAATTCTTCTTTCACTCGCTCAACTTCTGGGTCTGTTGGCTGGTAGTGGCCAACCTTGAGTTCTCTTCGAATCATGTCTGCAATCAATACGGCAAGAGCCTGTGCGGTTCCGCCTGCTGCCCGAATAGGTCCTGCGAAATGGACAGAAACAAATTGGGAACCGTCGACATTGTTCAGAAGACGAACCTCGCTGATTCCCTCCAATGGAGCAACTAAGACCGCTTCGGTAAGAATCGCCAGTCCTACGCGCAAACCTACATCAATGGCCGTCTGTAAGTCATACCCCTGTTCGCGAAAACCTCTTGCAACAGATTGAGCCATCATGATGGAGGTTGTTTCTCGGTCATGCTCATCAAGCATAACTCTGATATCTTCTGCGACTTCATATCCTTGAAGATATTCAACAAGGAGTTTCTCTGTACGCCCAGCAAGGTCTGCAGCCCTAGGAATTTCAACATGATCGCGATAATCATACCCTAACGAACGAATTTCCTCTGCGATCCGATAGGCGTCGTCAGCGCGCTCGTCCATCCACTGATGATAGACTTCCATTTCATGCTCTAGACGAGAGATGTCAAGGCCAAGCAACGGATTATGCTCGGCCTTTTTTCCGTCGTCCTTCCCCGTCGCCATCGTCGCTCAATTTCTCTTATTGGCGACCCTTTATCATCAACACGGTGAACTTTGAAGGAGCGACTCATGGATGAAAAATCAAGGGAAGGAAAGTTCATGGCGTGAAGTCCTAACCCTTTGTCATGGCCGTTCACGAAAGCGTTCTCGCTCACCCTCAATGGAGCCGACTTGCTGCATTGGTTCACGATTTGGCATTTCTTGACGGAGGTAGTGATGATGCGTTTACTCTCGCTAGTGGACGGAACTCACGCTGGTTTTTTGATACCAAGCCAGTGATGATGCACCCGGAGGCTGCTGGCATACTGGGTTCTCTCCTCAACGTCCGAATGAAGGCCCTTGAAGCCGATTTTGTAGGAGGATTAGAACTCGGAGCAGTTCCCCTAACAGCCATTGTCATCACCTCCCCCGATGCAGAGAACACGCTCCGTGGGTTCATGGTACGGAAGGAGCCAAAAGGACGGGGTGGCCGTAAAACAAACAACCCGCCTGGAATCGAAGGCTCTTCGCTAGAAGGAGGTGGAAGGGTTGTCGTTGTTGAAGATGTTACAACGACCGGTGGTTCATCGATCAAGGCCGTGGAACGAATTCACGCCGATACAGAATGTGAAGTGGTTGGAGTCATCAGCATCGTGGACCGCGAAGAAGGTGCCGAGGAAGCGTTTGCTAAAGCCGGCCTGCACTTCGAGAGTTTACTAACCCGAAGCCACATTGCTGATTTGTGAGGGTTTAGAATGCATACTGTCCTTGACCCTTCTCTGATTGGCGATGAAGGTTTAACTGAACAGGCACAAGACAAAACCGCCCCCCGCGGGATGCTCTTCTATCATGCAAAAGATGGCCAACCGCTCTCAACTCCCTGGCAGGTGGCCACGGCCCGGTCCATGATGCTCAGTCAATGTGACCTCGCAGAGGGACTCATTGTGGATTGTGCCTGCGGCAGTGGGCTCCAACTCGCTGCTCATGCGTCTGTCCTCAGCAGGCCCGCTATTGGCATTGAACTTTCACCCCTTCGCGCTCAAGCCAGCGCCAAAAATCTACACATCGTAGCACGTCAACAAAAGGCAGAAATGAAGCGATGGTTCAGAGAGAGCCGGATTCTAGTAGGGGACGGAACCGATGCTTCGGGGGCTCTGGCTGCTTTAGGGATGGATTCAGACAATGCAGTGGCTTTGCTCCACCTTGACCCTGCACGCCCTCGCAACAGTAGAACGCACGGTCTTGATGAAATGCAACCTCGTTTGGACGTAGTTTTTTCCGCCTGGGAACCATTTTTTGCAAAACACCAACGTGGGCCAGGATTGCTTCTGGACCTCTCCCCCCGTTTGACTCCATCCCAGCGTGATGAAGTGGAAGGGTTGGTTGACAATGTCTGGCCAGACATTGAACGCACCTGGGTTTGGACGTCGCGTGGGCGTGGGCGTGTTGACCGACTGGCATTATGGCTGGGGGCAGCATCGGCAAAAAACACATCTCGCCGTTTCGTACGAATACCTCCCAAGCTTGGTGAACAACCTTTGATTCTTTCAACATCGGGCAAGAATGGTGGCGATTCTCAACTTCCTAAACACCTCATCCATCCTCCAAAGCGAGGCGAATATGTGAGTATTTTAGACGCTGCACTGCTTGAAAGCGGTTTGGTTGGGACGTGGCTTGAGGCGGTATCGAAGGAGACGATGACCAGATGGGGCAGTGTTGAAGGGCGACGCCCTCAATTGCATCATGACCACCCTCTTCGCCTGGGAGATCAACGCAATGCATTGTTGGTCCAAGCAACCGGCCGTGTCGTAGCGTTGATTCGCGAACCGCTTTCCGATGAGACCATTGACGGATTGGTGGAAATAGCACTGGAGCATAATATGAAATCACTCACGCTCCGACTGAGCCTTGACCCCGCTGACCAACCCAAATGGCAGGGTTCGCTTGACCGCCAGTTGAGTCGGAGGCACGGAGAACGAGATGGTTTCGTGACCCAGCATCCGAACGGTGATGTCTTGCTGTTGTGCGTTTGTCATTCAGAATCGTGAAAAACCTATCCCCAAAATCATTTCTTTTGAGACTCAGTGGCGCCAATGTCACCATCGCGGTCTTCATATACGGGAGGCAAGTCGGAGGCCTGCTTGACACTATGTGTAAGCGTTGAGGTGAAAGAACATGGCACGACCAAAGGATGAGGAGCTAGGAGAAGACTTCTCGTATATCCTACGTATGGCAGATACCGATATGGACGGACTTAAGCCCCTGGCTACCGCCCTAACCTCAGTGAAAGGAGTCGGCCACCGAACCGCTACTCAAATCTGTAGGAACACAGGTTTTGATGCCCACCAACTTGCTGGATTCCTTTCAATTGAGCAACAAGAAGAACTCCGCCTTGCAATCGAAAACTACGCTGAAAAAGCACCATTGTGGATGCTTAACCGGCAACGTGACCTTGAGACCGGTGATGAAATTCACCTTACCGGCCAACAAGTACGATTCACCCTCGAAGACGATGTCAACCGTCTTCGTACCATGAAGTGTTACCGTGGTGTACGCCACGCATCGGGCAACAAGGTCCGTGGACAGCGCGGACGTTCAAACGGCCGTGGTGGACTCACCCTTGGTGTGAGCCGAAAGAAGGTATGAGGAGGAATGAAGTATGGGAGAGCCAAAGTTTTCACGACCTAAATTTGACACCCCTTCCCACCCGTGGAAGGCTGGACGAATTGAAGAAGAACACGCTATCAAGGCCAATCATGGCCTCAAGAACATGCGTGAGATTTGGAAGGCAAAATCCCAACTCCGCCGTCATCGACGTCAGGCTATGCGCCTGATTGGAACAGTGGACACCACTGAAGGTCACGGAAAGCGTGAGATGGATGACTTGCTTCATTCGCTTTACAAGAAGGGACTCATTGAATCCAACGCCAGCCTTGACGACATTTTGTCTCTTGGTACCGAAGAAATTCTTAGTCGCCGACTCCAGGCTCAAGTATACTACAAAGGACTTGCATGTTCAATGAAGCAAGCCCGCCAACTCGTGACCCATGGACAAATCTGTGTCGGAGAGCAAAAGGTCAGCATTCCTTCTTACCCTGTCTCTCGTGACGAAGAAGGAGATTTGCGCTACCACTCGTCCTCTCCACTTAACAATCCAGAACACGCTATTCGCAAGGCTATCGAAGGCCGCCGTGATTCCGCTGAATACAACGAAGAAGATGAAGAAGTGGATCCCGTCGCAACACCAGAATTTGCTGAAGAAGTACAAGCTGCTGGTGAAGCCGCAAACACAGAACAAGCCGGAGGTGCTAAGTGATGTCCCGCAAAGCTATCGTCAACATCTTTAGTTCATACAACAACATTCTGATGACCGCAACCGACCTTACCGGAGCTGAGACCATTATCACCTGTAATGGTGGCGAAGTTGTCAAAGCAGGAAAGGACAAGGGCGGTCAATTCGCAGCAACTCGTTCAGCAGAACGTCTTGCAGACGCACTTCGCGAGAAAGAATTTACCGAACTTATCGTCAAATACCGAGCCCCAGGAGGTAACCTCTCCAATAACACAGGGCCTGGTGCACAAGCGGCTATCCGAGCCTTGACCCGTGCTGGTATGACCATCTCTCGTATCGAAGATGTCACACCAATCGCTCACGACGGCACCAAGAAGAAAGGTGGACGTCGTGGACGCCGTGTCTGATGAAAACAGGTGATTACCATGAAGACTGAAATCGTAGAAGGCTGGCCTCGTGGTCATGAAATCCGAATCCTGATCAGTAATACTGATGCTGCACAAGTGAACGCTATTCGTCGTGCCCTTATTGCAGATGTGCCTAAACTGGCAATTACACGAGTCGACTTTTCCCAAGGTGTCACACAAGACAACAAAGGTGATGTTGTGGAATCCGTGAACGTTTTGCCTGATGAAGTTCTTGCACACCGACTAGCCATGATCCCCATTCCTACACATCCTGAAGAAGGACTCGTATTCCCTGACGAATGTGACAACTGCCGTGATGTCGTTGAGAAGGACAAGGGTTGCCCAATGTGCCAGGTTCTCTACACCCTTTCAGCACGTGGACCATCTGCAGACTCTGATGAACCTTACAAGACAGTATATGCTGGAGACATTACTACCATCTCCGACCCTGTCTTTGATATCCTCCCAGAACACAAGCAAATCCCACTTACCCTACTTGCTCCGGGACAATTCCTTGAATTCTATGCATTCGCAGTTCTTGGCCGAGGCCGAGACCACGCAAAATGGACTCCTGCAGCAGCGGTCGGTTTCCGACCACAGCAAGTTGCTATCCTCAAGAAGCCAAAGAAGGCAAGCATTCTCTTTGACTTAGGACTCAAAACCACAGACGGCTCTCCAATCAACGCAAAGTTGTTCGGAAAGGATAAAAAAATTACCGATATCAATCAAGTGATTGACCTAGAGAAGGCACTTCACCAAGTCGGTGAAGGTACTGGCCGTGATGGCGAGTTTGATGATGCCATTGTCATGGAAACCATTGAGAACGCTTACGTCTTCTCATACGAGACCGATGGAAGTTTGGATCCAGTCACCGCCTTCAACATGGCACTTGGTGAACTCAACCAACGCTTTGTCGCTCTCGGTGAAGACGTGAAATCCGCATTGGCTTGAAGCCAATACTCACACAGCCTTCTTGACATGGGGCTCTATCTCCGCGACAGGGTGAGCCATTGATTGAACATCGTAGCGGCGGCCACATCACCCTCTTGTTTTCAATTGACAAGACACCTCGTTTACCTCGTTCACAGGGTAGTCTTGGAGCAGGTTTTACCATCCATCATGGCGTTATCATCAATGCTCGCCTAATCAAAGAAGACCACCACTCTGCAGAGCCTCAAGCCGGAAGTCAGCCCGAAGGAAAACAGGCTCATGCGAAGAATGCAGAAGTTCATCTGACCGTCACCGATGCTCAAGGTGAGGCTGTAGAAAACCCAAGCCTGTATCTCGACCTCATAGAAGGGTGTCGAGAAGCAACGCTACTGCGGCCACATGAAGGTCTTGAAGCCGAGATTAACGTTGAGTGTCCTCTCAGCCAAGGGTTTGGTATGTCAGCGGCTGGCCTCATGGCAATGGGAAATGTCCTCCATCAGTTAACGGGCCGTGGTCGTTTGAATCAGTATTACAAGATCGCTCACCGAATCGAGCGCCAACATGGTGCTGGACTCGGTGATGTGTTAGGAGCTTCTGTGGGAGGAATCGAGTTGCGATTGCAACCCGGAGCCCCTGGATGGCCGGGTCAAGCCGTGAGTTTCTCGGCAGAGATTCCGGTGTTGCTTGTGTGGGATGATGGTGGTGCTAAACATACCTCAGATTACATTGACAACCCAGAATGGCAACGCTCCATTACTCGTGCAGGGTTGTCATGTATGGAGGCGCTGAGAGTTGGCGAGTGGGAAAGAGGAAGATGGAAGGATTTACTTCAACAATCTCAGCTATTTGCTCAACAATCTGGAATGATGGACGAGGCAGTCCGAGCACAACTTCACGGAAAAGTCGCCACTACGCTGGTCGAGCTGGGACTACAGGGCCATCTTGCCGTTCGCTTATGCATGCTAGGAACCTCCGTAGCGGTTTTACCTCGAAACTTGGAAGATGTTCCTGGAATTGAAGAATATGAGCGCCTCGGAAAACTTCTCCAAGCGGCTGGAAGAGGAGTATTGCTCACCGGTGTTGCGCCAGTCACTACGACTCATCAAAAGCTGAGAGATCAAGAGGACTAGCATCCAACATCGTCACCCCAGGGATGTAGAGGTTCTCAGAGAAGCCGTGGCGGTAAACAATAGCCCCACTTCCCCATTCCTCAATATATCGAAGCATCTGTTTCTTTGTTTTCTTTCGCTGAAAATCAACATCACCACCATAGAAGTGTTTAGCATCAATCCATGCCACTGGGCATCCATTGATGATGACGTGATCCAAGAACAGCAAGTCAGGAGTACGAATAGGCCGCCCGTGCTCAGCCATCTGTTCTGCGACCATCTCGGGTTGTCGGCGGATTCGAACTCCTTGGGCTTCAAACCAATCTGAAAGAATGTCTTCAAACAAATCTGCTCTCACCTGTGTTTCAGACTGGTCTACATTTGAAACTCGGTCGGCTGCCTCGGCTGCCTTGAATTCATCCTGTTCTCGTTGCTTCATTGAGGAAGGTGAACGAAGACTTTCCTTAATTTTCTTTTTTGACCAGCCGTTGGCTTCCAAGACGACTCGGAAGACGTTCATTGGTGGGAAATCAAAATCCTTGGACAGTTCTACAATCGTAGCCCCTTCTCTGTATTTTGCAGCCATTTGCCTGGCTTTGGACTTCAATTTTCCATGAGAATACACTGTCTTTTGCTGAAGGAGGGCTGAGCGGAGTGAAAGCGCCTGGTCAAGGGACATGTTTTGACCTTCAACAAAGGCTGCAATCTCGTCCAATCGTTCGTCCTCAACCCATCCAAATTCTCCACGGCGCATGACTGCTCCAGCCACTTGCTCTTCGGATGCGAGCGGGACTGGGGACAACGTCCAATCAAATGAAAACGTACGGGGCTCTTCCATTTCAGTTGGAAACCCCATTGGGGCTGGTTCGGATGAAAAGCGTTGATTTGCCTTTCCGTCCATTATTTCGACTTCAGAACGATGACGTTCTTCAAGCGTAGATTTACGGGCACTTCCGTATCTCTTATTTTGGTTGGAACGGTGCGATGACCGTCGATCTCGTGATCCTTGACGACCCATAAGGCGCCTTCGTCGGCGACGCTCCTTGAAACCTCGCCTGTGCTGATGTAAATACCGCAACGCGAGGGGTTCTTATGGAAGACATACCTGCTGATAGCATGCGCTTCCGTGCTCTAACGCCTCTCTTGGTGGCCTTTTTACTTACCGTGAGCCTTATTCCTCCGGGGGATTCTTTTGAAATTCCAGAACGCTTCGAAACGGAGATTATCTTCAATTCTACTGGAAATAATAGTACTGCTGGATGGATGGTTGGAGCCGGCGGTAAGAGCGTTGAACGAATTGGCGGTATGATTCCTCTTGAAAATGGCCTCTTCTTAGTAACTGGTTCGTTTGAATCGAGTATTGAATTCCATGGCAATGTTGAAGGATATGCCAGCAATGATAGCGGTTTTGGAGAAGATTTCTTTGTGGCCTGGATTAATGAAAACGGTACGTGGAATCGAACACTTTCTGGAAGCAGTCCAGGCCTTGATATAATCAGCCATTCTGCTATGCTCGCCGACGGAACGATTGTTGTTGCAGGCGTTTTCTGCGGCATGACCTACTTGGAAACATGCAACATGACATTGGGGCAATTACCTCCGATACAAACCTCTGAATCAGACCTTGGCGGTGCTTTTTTAGCAGGTCTTAGCCAAGAAGGTGATTGGTTGTGGGCAAGTTCGATTTCTAATGAACATGAGATTTTCGTCATGGATCTCATGGTAACACAGAGCAATCAAATCCATTTGGCTGTCAACCATCGTGGTTCGATAGTGGTTGATAGTGGAACCATAATAGGTGGAGAAATCGAACAAGCAGCAGTTGTCGTACACGACTCCACTGGAACGGTCATTGCGCATCATTCTACCTTTTCTACAGGTCCCATCGAAACGATTGGATGTCTTTGTGAGGATGGTTTCGGTTCAACCTATTTTGCGTTGAACTTTGAACAATTTATCGCTTTCGATGATATTGTAGCCTCCAATAATGGCTCAACGGACATCGTTGTGGCTCATTACGGTGTAGATGGATGGCTTTGGGCTAATAGCGCAGGCGGAATGGGTGATGAAACACTGAAGGATTGTGTTGGACTATCCAACGGAGGATTACGAATTGTAGGTGATTTCAATCAACAAATGATGTTTGACAATCTATCTACATTAGTACCACAATGGTATGATTTCTTCGACGCTACCATAAGTAGTGATGGAGTATGGACCTCCGCTGACTCGTTTGGAGGAACCGGAGCAGAGCATGCTGTAGGGCTGAAAATAACCCCTCAGGGAGATGCCATAATCCTTGGTTCAATGACTGGAAGTTTCCAATTGGGAGATAATTTACTGACCGATCAAGACGGTTACAATGACGCAGAACATTACGACATGTTTCTCGCTCAAAGGCTCGTTAACGGGTCATGGGACTGGGCTATTGCAGCAGGTGGGCCCGGGAACGATTTAGCCATTGAACTTGCTTTTAATGCTGAAGGGTCTCCTGTTGTCGGATTTATTTCCAATGCTGATGCCATCATCATCAACCATGAATTTGACCAGCGCAATTCCTTTGACATGGGGATTTGGATGTACGTCACAGACCTCGACACAGATGGTGTTCTTGACGGAATCGACAATTGTCCAAAGATAACGAACCCAGACCAAGCTAATTTCGACCTAGACGTATATGGGGACCTGTGTGATGATGACGATGATAACGATGGGAAATCTGACTTAGAAGATGATTGTGACACGAGTTTTGTTGGCTGGTTCAGCAACTCAATTACCGACCATGATAGCGATGGGTGCCGTGATGCAACAGAAGATTATGACGATGATGCTGATGGCGTTTTTGATAGCAATGACCTGTGCCCTAAAGGTCCAGTAGGGTGGATATCTACCCTCGAAAACGATGTTGAGAGCGATGGATGTTCGGATGAAGACCTCGATGAAGATGGATTTGTGGACCAATTGGACAACTGTCCTGCTGCTGCAAACCCGACACAATCTGACCTTGACGGCGACGGTATAGGTGACCCGTGTGATGATGACAAAGATGGAGATGGAATCAGTATTCCTGCCGATACCTGCCCCAATGACCTCACTCCTTGGACATCAACTCTTGCTAACGATTACGACCGTGATGGTTGCTTGGACGTGACCATGGATGAGGACGACGACAATGATGGTGTCAAGGACCCCTTTGATGCCTGTGTGTTAGGAGAAAAAGGCTGGTTTCTCGACGGTTCTACTGTTGACCACGACGAAGATGGTTGCCTTGATAGTACTGAAGATGATGATGATGACAATGATGGATTCAAAGATCCTATTGACCGATGCCCCAAAGGCATTATTGGAGTTTCAGGGGCTGGCCAAGATGTTGATTCAGACGGCTGTATTGATTCTGTAGAGGATGATGATGACGACCAAGATGGAGTTTTCGATGTTCTTGATAATTGTCCATTGACCGAAATCACAGAAACTGCAAATATCAATGGATGCAGTCAATATCAACTTGATGATGACAGTGATGGAGTTAGCAATGCATATGATTTCTGCCTTAACACAGGTTCGGGAGAGGTGGTTGATATTCGTGGATGCACCGTAGATTTGGAAGCAGCATCTGGTAATAGCGACGGAGACGGGGTCAGTTTCACAACGGTCTTGTTCGTCCTTGCTGCCGCTCTTGGAGGGTGGGCGCTGGTTACAACAATGCGTCGTCCTGAACTCCCCCCGCTGCCACCTAAGCGTCCACAAGACATCGCAATCCCATCGAGGGACAATGAAAGCGAGTGATCAAGCGTAGACAATAGCCGGAGAAAGAGGCATTGCTGACCTTGCTCGTTCTGTGGTATCGTCTTCACTCTCGCCTTCAACTACAATTACAGATTCAAGCCCTAAATCAGACGCAATGAATGTTGAGGCTGCTTCAAGAACCTCTTTTTCGTCAAGTGATGAGAGAATGACTTGACGTGATTCATCATCCCACTTGAACACTTGAGGGAGCATCTTCTTCCCCCAGAAGCCCATCATTTCGCCCTTTCGTTCTCCTTGAGCCATCGGCATTTGGGCTAGAATAGGAACAAATTGCTTTGGATGACCTCCTTCATGGATGAAGTTGAGGGCTGAGCGAGCCATTTCTCTTTTCCACGAAGGAGAGAGAACCACCGTTGCAGATGCTGCGGAACCCCCTAAATGACGCTCTGCAATATTCTGGACCTTGCGCGCCTGTTCCAAGAAGTCCCGAATGTATTGTTCACCGGCGAGGATGAGATGTTCCTCATCGCTCACTAGCTGAGGTGATTGAAGATAGCTGCTAGCCGCGAAGGATTCACTTCGTTCAGGCAATTCCATCCACCATTCCTCAGCAAGATGAGGTGTGGAAATTGAAATCATTTGAGCCCATTGAGGTAAAATTCCAGCAGCCACATCGGGGTTTTCTCCACCTCGGCGCACATACCAATTGATGTCCTTGATAATTTCATAATGTGAGAGTTCAACAGCACGGCGTAGATCGTAGGTCTCCATGGCATCAGTGAATTCGTGAACTCGCTTCTTGAAACGTGTTACAAGCCAAGCATCCATGGAACTTGCTTCTCCTTTCCACTGACTGAGTTGCTCAGGCATGGCTTGGAGTTGAAGCATGACGCGGTGGTTGGCTTCGAGCGCAGCATCTGACCAATCCATCCCAGCGGTCGGATTTGCTGCAAAGAGGATGAAGAGACGCACAGTATCTGCACCATACAACTCAATCATCGCTTCGGGAGAAACGGTGTTACCGGTAGATTTGCTCATCTTGGCGGAACGCTCTGTAAGAGGTTGATTGCAATGCGGGCAAGGTGAACCTGCTCGGTCAACCGTATGCGTAACACTACAAGATGCACAGTAAGGAGCAGATTTGTTGACCATTCCCTGGCAAAGCAGTTCCTTAAATGGTTCGTCTACACTCGTTAGGCCAAGGTCTCGCAATGCTTTGGTCATGAACCGAGCGTAGATCAAATGCATCTGGGCATGTTCAATACCGCCGCAGTAGAAATCAACATTCATCCACTGGTCAGCCAGAGGTTTTTCAAAACAGGCATCGTCGTTAAGAGCGTCAGTGTAACGCAGGAAATACCATGATGAATCCATGAATGTGTCCATGGTATCTGTCTCTCTGCGACCTTTACCTCCACATTTAGGACATGGAGCGTGAATGAACGTTTCAGATGTTTCAAGGGGGTTGCCTTGTCCAAATACAACATCCCGTGGGAGTTCAACAGGCAAATCTTGTTCAGGAACTGGGACTGGTCCACAAGTATCACAGTGAATAATTGGAATAGGTGTCCCCCAATATCGTTGGCGTGAGACCAGCCAGGGGCGTATTTTCCAGTTGACCCTACGCATCCCGAGGCTTTTGGATTCAAGCGCATTGCACACGGCGTCACGAGCTTCTTGGCCGTACAAACCATCGAAGCCCTCCAAATCGGAGTTGACCATCCACCCGTCATCAACTTCTGCTGCGTTCATCGGAGCATCAGCATCTGCGCCTTCGCTCATAACCAAAACTCGCTTGATTGGAATCTCATACATTTTTGCGAAATCATGGTCGCGCTCATCGTGTGCGGGAACTGCCATTACGCCACCTGTTCCGTAAGTGGCAATGACGAAATTACCAAACCAGATCGGAACTTGTTCTCCAGTCAAAGGATGGACTGCATATCGTCCCGAGAAGAATCCTTTCTTTTTGTTCATGTTCTTAATTCGGTCAAATTCAGACATGTTGACGACTTCGTCGTGCAGAGCCTTCCAATCCGTTTCAAATTCAGTCCCCTCTACAAGCTGGTGCGAGAGTGGGTGTTCGGGTGCAAGGGTGACGAATGTCGCTCCAAAGAGAGTGTCAGGGCGTGTGGTAAACACTTCAAAGCTCAGGTCGGAATCAACCACTTGAAACGTGATGTCTGCACCTTCTGAACGACCCAACCAATCCCGTTGAAGCGATTTCACATGTTCTGGGAATTTAATTGACTCCAGCCCATCGAGTAATTCCTGTGCGTAGTACGGCAAATCAATGAACCATTGACTCATTCCTTTTTGCTCAACAGGACCATTGCATCGCCAGCATCGTCCAGCTTTCACTTGTTCATTTGCAAGTACGGTGTTGCATGATTCGCACCAGTTGACCGGTGCAAATTCTCGCTTTGCTAGTCCGCTTTCAAAGAACTTTGTGAAAAACCATTGATTCCACTTGTAATAACGTGGATCGTGGCTCTTCAAAGTCCGACTCCAATCGTATGAGAATCCCATCCGCTTAATTTGTTGTGTGATGGAAGCCATGTTTCGTTCCGTGATGTCATGTGGGTGTCCTCCTTCAGACATCGCTGCATTTTCTGCGGGCATCCCAAAGGAATCAAAACCCATTGGATAGAGTACTTCAAAACCCATCATTCGCTTGTAACGGGCAACGGCATCACCTATGGAGTAATTTCGCACATGCCCCATATGCATTTTCCCAGAAGGATAAGGGTACATTTCAAGACAGTAGAATTTGGGTTTATCTCCCGTAAGGTTAGCCTTGAACAGGTTTTCATCAGCCCATTTTTTCTGCCAGGCGACTTCGTTCACGGGAAGCATTTCACTTGACATTCGTGTTCACCGTCCACTGGACGATTTTGGCCAGCCGCCTTCACGCTATCAAATCCCCGCTCTAGACAAGCGAAAATGGTGCGTTCAAATTGAGTCTCTAAACAGCCGGTACACTGACTCAGTCTTTGGAAAAATCCGTATTGGTTTCCAACAGGAAAATTGCCTCACGAGTGAGTTTGTATCGATTTTTGACACCCATTTTACGGCGTTCAACCAGGCCATATTTCTGCAATGTGCGGAGATGGTGAGAAATCAACTGCTGACTCTTCTCAAGTCGTTTTGCAAGTTCCGCCTGCGTTGGGAATCCACCCAACTGGCCGTCTTCATCCAAGAGGCTCAGGATTTTTCCTTGGAGACTGTTGGGGTCGGGGGAAAGAGGCGGGACTGGGAGGTCGTCATCAACCATGTTCGGATGAAGTTGATTGGTGAAGGGATAGAATCGGACAAGACGTCCATCTTTTTTCCTCCAAACGTTCTCTTCGGCTTCGAGAATTCGAAGATGGTGAGTGATTTGGCCGTTGCTCATATCCAAAGCGGCCATGAGTGCGCGGAAATGACACCCTGGGTTTGCAGTTAGGTAACCCATCAATCGTCCTCGTTGGTATCTTCCATCAGTAGTTTCGTGAGTTTTTCCAAGCAGCCCGAGGAACCAAAGTCCAGCCAAAGTTGAGGGAATTCGTAGGCTTTCATTTGAAGCAGCCACGATAAAAATCAACGAAAGAATTGATGTTGTCGCAACCACGCTCAAAGCCGTAACAACGGATGGAGGAGTTGTTTCAGAAATAGGGACAATCAGGTTTGTTTCTTCTGAGTCCTCTTCTACGTTGGACTGAGGAGTTTGTTCCATCACAACCTCAACAATTCCAACTGATGGGGCATTGAAGCCCGTACATGATGGCGAAGAGGTTTCAGTGAAGACAACGTAAACTCCTTCAACTTCAGAAGTCGGTTGCCATGAGGCTAATCCCCGTGCGTGAGACAATAGGTATTGTTCCTCATTAGCGTTCAAAACCCAGCAGGTCCCTTGTTCGGTAAGGATACCGCTCCATGTCCCCGTTAATTCAAAGGTTTCACTGGATTCAACTTCCTCTTGAGTTTGCGATGAATCGTCTGTCATCGGCCACTCAAACTGGACGGTGTGTGTAATGCGGGGGGAACTCTCAATAGCGATTTCTAGAGTATAAATTCCATCGGGGATAATGGGCATTCCCTCTTGAATCATAGCAACAGGGACCGTTTGGAACGGTGTGTTTTCAGAGCCCGAATTCAACAAAATTTTTCGGCCAGAATAATCGTTACACAAGGTTTGGAGTTGATGGGTGAGAGCTTGATTTTGGTCGTAGAAGGTGAGTGTGTAGGTACATGGGTTGACCATTCGCAAGTACATCTCTTCGTTATCGTTTTCCACACCCACAGCAAAATCTACCGACGTTTCGTCGTTCGCTGTAATCATAGGGATGAGTGTCAAGTCCGAGTTAAGAGTACATGGATTCTCCACCATGTCCGTGTAGTGTATGATTGTGCTCGTACTCAACGCAAATTGTGGCATTTCAACAATCACGGTAAAGGTACCCGGAGACACAAGGCATCCGTCTGATTTGAAGAAGCTCCATTGAGGTAGTGGGAAATTAAGTGGGCTTTCTGATGCGAGTTCCATCTCCAAATCAATTTCACTACAAGGGTTTTCGATCCTACTGTCAAAGACAACTGTTCCAAAGTCATCAACAATCCACATTTCAGCCTTACATGTAGATGTAAATTCCAGAGTTTGGTCAGCACTGTTTGTGCTGGTCATATCCAGTGTCATCGCGAGCATTTCTCCGCGGGAATAGTCGTTAAGTGTGCGGCCTGCACGATCAATAGAGAGCAGCGCTTCTACGCTCTGAAGAGGAACTTCATTCCCTGAAACTAAGGTTGAATATTGGAAGTCATTACCTGGGATGGAAAGGGTCACATTGGTTTCCACTTGAGGCTCAAGCAGCACGTGGCCAACAAACAACTGTTCCCCAGGCATGATGAGGCTGACCCCTGCGAAGCATTCCATTCCAATTGAGCGGAGGGTTTCAAATTCAACTTCAATGAAACATGGACCCACGGATGAGAGCTCTATACTGTCTGAGGTTGGATTGTTGAGGTTCACTGAAATGAGCGAAGGACCTGATGAGTCGGTGGTACGTTGGTTCTTGGTAACTGAAAACACAAGGTCGTTAGGAAGGATGACAGGTGTTTGAATTCGAACATTCTTCGTATCATTTAATCCGGTAGAAGGGTGGTATGCTTCTACGGTGTAAAAACCGCTTGGAAGCCATTGATTTAGTTCATTTTTCATGTCCCATTCCAAGGTGTTCATGGTTTTGGTTTCTCCAGCGAAAAGGTCGATGCCTCGGGAAAGGCCTCTACAATCTTCACTGCCATCATGAACTTGCTCTCCTGTGGACGAGTAAACATTCAGAACAATATCACATGAAGGGTCATTATCAAACGAAACTGAAGGACCTGAATTAACAAAGGCTGTTGATACAGAAAGCAGTTGTTCTGGGCTGTACCACGACTGGTCTTCGGGTTCGTTGAGCGTTGCTTGAAGCGAGAGGTCCGCAGGATCCGCTGAAGAAAAGCCAACGAGTAGGGAGGCAAGGAGAATCCCTACCAAAAGAGATACGCGGCCTGTCGCCCTCTCGCCCATGCGAAATGAGTGATGCTCATCCCTTGAAAGGTCAGCGGTACATTCTATGTGTAACTCAAAGTACATCGTCAAGGCTTAGCATGGTTGGTATTGCTGCTTCTTGAGCTACTTGTTGCTGCATTTCATAGCGTTTCCATTCTGGAATTTCATCTCCTTCCCAGCCCAATGCACGTGCTTCTGCATAGTTCCCTTCAGTAAGATAATGCTGAATCCAAGCTTGCTTGCGTTCTTCTTCTTCACCAAACGCATCATGGACCATCTGCTCATCCCGCTTTAGTTGAACGGCTCGTCGCTTTCCTGCGGTCTTTGCAAGTTGAGCAACGAAGATGAGCGCAAGGAGGAAGATGATCGCTCCACCCATTATTGTGAGAGTATTCAAGTTGCCAGAAAGGAGAGTGTCCGAGTCCTCATCGCCGTTATTGGTGATGCTCGGATCGCTCTTAATGCCACATGTGACGATACTACGAGCGCCTTCAAAGATTTCTGGGTCCCAAACACATGGGTCGTTCAAATCTGAAACTCCGTCACCATCAGAATCTACGCAACCAAAGACATCGATGGTTGATGTTCCTGGTTCCTTGGCGCACTCATCGGGCTGGAATGCAGGGACTGGGGTTGCATTTTCATCGCTGTAGAGTGGAGTGTAAAATGTGTTATCTCCATAGCCATCACCATCAAAATCGTTCCACTGTGAGGACTGGTATGGGAAATTGTCAACTCTGTTGAAACTGCTGAGATTGTCGCCCCATCCATCGCCATCAACATCCGACCATTGACTTACAATGTTCGGGAATGCATCGCCGCTCTGATTTCGGATAATGAGGAACGCTCCTGGGTTATCTTTGTCCGCAACTGTTTCATTGACAAAGAAGTAATTGTCGCCGTAACCATCGCCGTCGGTGTCAAGATACTGGTCCGCATCGTTCGGGAATGCATCGTCAACATCGGCGTAACCATCACCGTCGGCGTCAGGACAACCTTGACGAGCCATCTCAAACGAAGTCCCTGCGACATCTACGCAGTCATCGCCACTGGGTACTTTGACGTTATCGCCGTAGCCGTCACCGTCGGTGTCAGCCCACTGGAACGGGTCATCTGGGAAAGCGTCAACGGGGTCTGTGTAGCCGTCGAGGTCAGTATCGGGGCAACCCCGAGTTATGGCGAGGTTGGATTCTCCGTATTCTAACGGGCAAACATCACCGTAGGTTCCGTCAGCATTGTCACCATAACCATCGCCGTCTTCATCCGCCCACTGGGTGCTGTCATCCCAGAATGCATCCCCATTGTTTCCTCCGGGATTGTCGCCGTAACCATCACCGTCGCTGTCTTTCCATTGACTGGTGTCGTCTGGGAAAGCGTCTGCATTGGTTCCGTTAGGGTTGTCACCGCGATTGTCTCCGTCACGATCTGCCCATTGTGTTGCGTCGTCTGGGAACGGGTCTCCTGCATTGGAATAACCGTCACCATCTCTATCTGGACAACCTCTTCGGTCGACAGATGAGGTGCCGGAGTCTGAAGGGCAATCATCAGAATCGTTTCCTGTTGCATTGCTGCCAAATCCATCGTTATCTTCGTCGCACCACTGCGTGATGTCGTTGGGGAAGGCATCTGCACCATAGCAATCGGATTTAGCAGGCCATCCCGGCGTAGGGTCTGAATATCCATCTCCGTCAGTGTCTACACAGCCAAGACGGTCGTAAATCGAATCGCCCCACGTGTAAGGGCAACCGTCTGGACGGTCGCTGTTTGGATTGTCTCCAACCCAATCTCCATCGCTGTCTAGATATTGTGATCGCTCAAGTGGGAAAGCATCCGGTTGATTGGCGCTTGAAAGCAAGAGCCCAGGCCAGAAACTAGGGCGTAGTATGTCCCATGAAACATTTTCGTAATTGTCTCCGTAGCCATCTCCGTCTGTATCATTCCACTGTGTAGCTTCATTCGGGAATGCATCTCCGGTTTGATTGAGATGGAGTTGGTATTCATTGAGGTCAAAGTAGTAATTGTCGCCGTAACCGTCACTGTCACTATCAGCCCACTGCTTGACATCTGCTGGAGCCCAATCGCCGGCATCCGACCAGCCATCACCGTCGCCATCTGGGCAGCCAAAGCGGTCTTTGTTTGAGGTGCCTGGGATAATTGGGCAAGAATCAGGTTCGTTAGCAGGGGATGGATTATCGCCGAATCCGTCGCCATCTGTATCGTCCCATTGAGTGCCGTCTTCGGGGAAGATATCAACGACGCCATCGCCTTGGTCCGTGGTATTGTATCCATCATTATCGGCATCAATGTCAGCAAACCAATAGTAAACGCCTTCGTCATTTCTACCGTGCGCTGTGACGATGTGTGTGCTATCAGGACTCCACGCTACCCCGTAAATCGTACCGCAATTGTTGTTGTTGCCAGAGGTGCATGCACCTGGGCGTGGGGCGTTAAAGGAGTCAACTTGATTTCCAGTGTATGACTGATATACCCTCGCAGTTGCACCGTCTGCTTGATACCAATACATGCCGGCAATAACTTGAGATCCGTCATTGGAAAAAGTGGTTGAAGCACACGATGTTGAAATGGTTTTTTCCCAAATTCTTGACCAAGAACCGCTGCCGTATTGATACATGTCAAAGCTAGCAGATTGACCTTCCCAGCCCCCACACATCGAGATAAAATTGCCATCTGGAGACCACGCAATGGCATTCACTGCCTCCGGTGGATTTGTGATGGTCCAAGTGGTCGCTCTTGTTGTGGTATTGACAATGTAAATGTCGCCGTTTCCTGCAAGAGCCATATGCATTCCATCCGGGGACCACGCTAGGTCGTAGAAACGATCTTCACCGTTAGGGTTCACAGCATAGAGTTCAGTCCCAGTGATGACATTGATGACTGCAACTTCTCCATTTGTACCGCTATTTCCTGAGCGGCCGATGGCAACGGCTACACTTGAACTGTCAGGTGAAAATTCCACGCTATTGACTTGGTCTGAACCGCCAACATCTACGCTGATGGCGCCATGAATGGAGGTGAGATTACTGCTATAGTAAATACCAATGGTATCGTCATCGAGAGCCGCTGCCACATATTGTCCGTCCGGAGAAAAGTCAACACCATTGACGTTCGTTCCTGTGTTAACAGAACGAACATTGGTCCAAGTACTCGCATTCCAAATGCGGACAAAATCATCCTCTGAACCGGTTACGATAAATTCACCATTTGGAGAAAAATCCACGCCGTAGTAATCGTTGCTGGAACTGGTTGTAAATTCATTTTGAAAATTAGGGTTTCCAATTGCCCACCCGTCATTAAAGTCGGAAGTTCCATCCCCGTCACGGTCTGGGCAACCGTCCTTGTCAACCGTAGAGGTTCCTGCTGCCCATGGACAATCATCCGAACTGTCTTGGACGCCGTCTCCATCCGAGTCGGCTGCAAGAGCCATTGGAAGGAACAAGGAGGCGATGAAGAGAAAAGAAAGAAATGCGGAACGGTTTTTCTTTTTGAAAGAGCCTGTCCGGTAGGGAGCCATACTCTTGGGAATAATTTCAACATAAAGGGTTTATTGTTTCAATGCTCAAACAAAACATCATCAAACTAACGCACAAAGTCTTGAACAAGATGGCGCCTGTCCTTATTCATGGGCGGAGACATTCCCAAGGTTAATGTCGCCGCTCAAGACCGAATACTTTTGCATTTGTTGAATCATTATGATTGGGCGGATCGATACGTTGTCCCTCAAACCATGACGCGCCCAGGGATTGCTGAAGCATGTGCACAGCATCCTCCAAACGTGAGCAGAACCATGCGAAACTTACTCAAAGATGGAATGGTTGAGGAACATACTCGGTCCATTCAAGGCGTGGAGCGAAGACAAAAAACCTGGCAGTTGACCGAAGACGGCAAAGCCCTTGGTGAGCAACGGCATAACGTCTTGAATCAAACAAAAATACTCATCCGCAATGTTGACGGTGAACTTTTAGAACTCAAAGCAGAAGAGGCAGGCTCACATCTCCAAACTGAGTTGACGCTCCTTCAAATCCTCCTTCACGCACAACACGAAGGCGTGCTAACCTACGGAGATATTCGTTTTGGAAACATTCGTCGGGCTGAGGATGATGTTTTCCCAGCACCTGGGCGGTTAATGCCGCTGGTTGGAGTTCACGCGACCTATGCGACCGCTCCTCCTGTGACACGGCCAGTTTACGGGCGAGATGAAGAGTTGAAGTTGCTACACACTTGGTTTGATGACCGAAGGCCATGTATGGTCGTCCATGGAATTGCGGGCATTGGGAAATCAACCCTTGTTGCACATTGGCTTGAACAGCACATGGAACAACATCAGAATCTTTCTGTTTGCTGGTACCCCTGTCAACCATGGGATCAAGCCTTAGGACTTGCAACAAGTCTGCTTCATCGCTTTGGAATTGACGAATCTCACGACCCTTATCGCCTCATCGAAACATTACCTCTTACGCCCGGGGCGGAAATGGATGTTGATGCATGGCGACGCCGCCTGCTCGCCTACTTGACGGATGCGAGCACAATTCGTGAACGGTTCAAAGACAGGGCTGGAGGGCCACCACCTTACTGGCTCATCGTTTTGGACGATATTCACCATGTGTCAAAGGAGGCAAGCCATCTCTTGGGTGCGTTGCTCCAAATCGCACAGAAAGCACCACTACGAATGGTATTCATTTCACGAACTACACTGAATGTTTACGACCGGAGAGACGTTCATATTCGCGATAATGTTCGTGAATTACCGCTTTCTGGTCTTTCTCTTGAAGCGACTGAAGCATGGATTTCGGCACTGGATGTTGAACAGAACACCCCGATTCCAGAAGTTCATGCGGCTACGGGAGGCCACCCACTGGCTCTTGAATTGTTAGAAATTTACGGCCAACCAACCCATCGCGATTGGTTACGGTTCCTTGACGAGGAGATTCTTGCACGGCTACCAGGGCCTGAGCTAGAGTTGTTGTCCACTCTTGCCGTAGCCGAGTCTCCGGTCAAGTGGGAAGTACTTGCAGACAGCACTGGATGGAACGGCGCCCCCCCTGAGAATTTGTTACAGCACGGATTGCTTCTTGAATTGGAACAGGGCATGTGGCTTCACGATGCCCTCAAAGAACGATTACTCCGTGATGTGGGAGAAAACAAAGCGGCCCGCAAAGCAAAACTTGGTTGATTAAAAGTCGTCAGCCGACATAAGCTCGTCAATCCACTTGAGGAGAGCAGGCTTGGGCATAGCGCCGGTTTTTTGACCGACAATGGTTCCATTTCGGTACATGAAAAGTGCAGGGATGCTTCGGACTCCGAGACGGCCTGCTGTGGCGGAATTAGAATCTGTGTCTACTTTAGCGACGAGGATGTCGCGCTCTTCGGATACAGCCTGAAGTACGGGGGCAATGGCCTTACATGGGCTGCACCAAGGCGCCCAAAAGTCAACAATGACCCATTCGCTGTCGCTCACTGCTGCATCATATTCGCTATCGGTAACGTTCCTTACTTCACCCATTGACTCACCAAAACGCCGTTGAGAAGACCCATTATGAGTCTTTGGACTGTTCCAGATGGGCGGAAAGGGAGCAAGCCTCATGAGACACGGCCTCTTGGATTGCGTTAAGGGATACCATGATCATTGCACCAAGTGTACTCACGGCTAACTTATCCGCACTTGCTGGAGATTGTACCGAAGCCCTTGATGCAGGCCTAAATTGGCTGCATCTTGACGTCATGGATGGGAATTTCGTCCCCAACCTCACCTTCGGCCCACCGGTCATTCGCTCCCTTCGAAAGGCAGTCGGACCCGATGCCATTTTCGACGCTCATTTGATGATTGAAAACGCCGAAGAGTCGTATCAGCAATACATCGATGCTGGGTGCAATCATCTTTCCATCCATGTTGAAGCCGTCACTCACCTGCACCGAGCCGTTACTGCAATCCGAGAAGCGGGCGCTACTGTAGGCGTTGTTCTCAATCCGGGAACACCTGTCGAAGCAGCACTGGAAGTGCTTGAAGAACTGGACATGGTACTCGTCATGAGTGTTAATCCAGGGTTTGGGGGCCAGTCGTTCATTCCCAGTGTAGAAAAGAAAATTCGTACCCTGTCAAAGGCCATCAAGGCGCAAGTGGCTTCGGGAGGCCGCCCCGTCCAAATTCAAGTGGATGGTGGCGTGAAAGCACACAACATCGCTATGCTCCGCGAATGGGGAGTTACCAACTGTGTAGTGGGCTCGGGCCTCTTTAATCAAAAAGCAAACGTGGCAGATAACCTCGCCATCATCCATGACGCATTGCAATGATGGAGGGGTCAACATCAAGTTGCTTGTCGTGACCTTGCTCTACCCCTTGCCTACAAATGTGAGCAGGGGTGTCTTTGTTGAAGACCATGTTAAGTTGCTACGAGAAGCCGGACATGAAGTCCGAGTTATCAATCCGCTGCCGTGGATGCCAAAATTCACAGAAGCGCGTCGTTCAACACTTGCCGGAGTCTCGAAGGCTCCACGTACTTGGATACGCAATGAACAGGCAATTTTTGCTCCCCGCTTCTTTGCCTTGCCTAACCATCCCTATCCGTCACTAACTCGCTGGAATTTAGGGCGCAAAGCCAAGAGTGTCGAGCGCTTTTTGGGTGAATGGCGACCTGACGCAATCGTATGTCACACCTTGTGGCCCGCAGGTGTTCTCGCCGAGCGGTTGGCTGAGCGTTGGAATATTCCTTGGACCGGCGTGGTTCATGGCTACGACTTTGATGTTGCTTTGCACGACAAAAGTATTGGAAAACATGTGCGGCGTGCCGTTGCTGGGTGTGATGCCCTCGTATGTGCTACTGAGCGACTGCATGATGTTGCAGCCGGTCTTTTATCACCGCCACGGGAACTCCGGACCGTACCTTGTTCAACTGAAATCGGGCGAGATTGGGCTCGAGAATTGCGTTCCTGGCGAGGTCGATGGCGAAAGGATGCGTTGGATATTCTGTTTCCAGCCGACCCTCGCCGCCCTGAAAAACAGCACCTACTCGCTTTAGAAACCGGAGAGGAAATGGAACATCGCGGATGGGTCGTTGGGGTTACGCATCTCAAACAACAACCTCGTAACATCGTTCACGACCGAATGATGGTTGCTGATGTTACGTTAATCACTTCAAAAAGAGAGGCTGGCCCCTTAGTTGCGAGAGAATCTCTGCTCTGTGGAACTCCTGTTGTCAGCGTAGATGTTGGTGAAGTCGCAACCTATCTGCCCGAGGCGTGGGTGTGTGAGGCGACCCCTTCGGCACTTGCTGACGGTATTGAGGCTGCACTTCGAGAGGGATGGACCAAGGAAGCATCTGTTCAGGAAACACTCGCCTTTGCTTCAAACGAAACGGTCATGCTTGCTTGGAACGAATTGCTTTCAACCCTCGTGGAACGAACATAAACAACGGTAAACCGAAGACCCACCAGTACGTATGGGTCACAAAACCTACAACGGCAAATGTCGTACACAGGACCATCAGTAGCCAATCGTCTCGCCGTTGATTCACTTCCTTGAACGAACCACTCATCGCCCACGAAAACAGAAGAAGGAAGGCAGCAGTCATGCTGCTTGCGATGGCGGCGCCGTAAAGCCGTTGAGTTGAATTTGATGGGAGGGCAAGAATGAACAATGCCCCTAGAATAACGGCAACCGCCAGAACTACGACGATAAATTGAGTGAAACGCCATGAGTTCGCCCCGGCCATCAAAGCAGTGTATGTTGGTGTAGCCATTAGCGTCATTGCCCATCCAAACAGCAGCACATAGAACAGGTCGACCGCCGATGCACCATATGTGGAATCCAGATACTCTGACGGAAACGCTATCGGGGCAAAAACAGCTACTAAAAACGCCCCACCGAAGAGCCCAAACGGCAGCAATCCAAAAGACATGTCAGCCGCTTTTTCCATTTCTTGATGATATCGTAACTCATCATCCCTTGATGCGCCGAGTACTGGAAGTAACGCTGCCCTCATCGCTGCGGGAACTACCAATCCAGCCAACCAAGCCAATTGTGCGACGTGGAAAACGGCAGCCACCTCACTTCCTTGACTTCCTGCGATCATAAATTTTTCAATTCGCACAACATACGGAAGAACTCCGAGAGTAATTGCAAACGGTAAGGCTGCATACAAGAGCGCCTTGTTTGAAGCCCATGATGGGTGAAGGTGGGTCCAATCCCTTGATTCCGAATTGCTCGGCGACTGTAACATGACCAAGGCCAGCGCAAGGAGCCAACCAACGACTGCGCCTGCAAGGAAGACAGCCGTATATGCTACGACTGAGGTACTTCCCTGATAGAATAGGGTCACGTAACCAATTGTGGTTACCAAACGCTCTGCGACTTTTGAAGCCGCTTCTAGGCGCGCCTCTCCTAGCACTCTTAACCCGCTTCTCGGGGCGTAAGAAGCAACGTGAGCCAGTGCAATGAGTCCAGCAAATATCAGTATTAAGGATGGCGGAGTGAGATTAATCCAGCGTTCCGGATGGAGGGCAAGAGCGACGAACACAAATGGGATACTTACCAGCAATTGTAAGCGATAGATTCGCCATATTGCAGATGAAACCAATTCTGGGGCTCGGCTACCGTCTCTTGCAAGAAGGGTTGGAAGGCCTAAATCGATGACGAGGAAGAGCGATGCAAATAGGTCAATGGCGAGGACCATCCAGCCGTAATGCTCAGCGAGTAAAGCATGGGTGAGGACGATTTGTCCGATGAAGGCAAGAGCAACTGCAACCAGGTCGGCTCCAACAAGCCATCCCGCATCACGGCCACTTGATGGGCGACGTGGTGGTGCTGGAGCGCCCATGTTCACTGCTGGCGTTCGTCGCTTTCAAGCCCTGCGTATATTTTCCTGAGCGGGTATCAATCCTCTACCCTCCACTCCCAAACGCTAACTTGACCTTTTTCTCCTTCTGTGCGACCCTTCTGATGAATGAAGGGTGACTTGCGCAAAGCGCGCTGAAGAATGTGAGCGCGCACTTCGCGCCCTTCTTGATTGAGTGCTGTGATAATCTCCGGTGTCGAGGCTGGCCCGTTTAGCCGCAACCAGCCTACAATCCAATTTGCTTGTTCGCGATTAGCGTTTCGCTCTTCGCTCCAACGAGATGGCCGAACCATGGGTAAAGGTCACGTCAAGCGCTGATGAATCTTTGTAGAGTGCAAGGGTTCGTTAGAACTCAAGCTGAACGGCCTTCGTCATACATTTGGCGAAGACTGCCGTCTTGAAGCATCTCCATAGCAATGTCTGACCCGCCAATAAGTTCTCCGTTAACGAAGATTTGAGGCATGGTTGGGAAGTCTGACCAGGCGCAGATGGATGGAATTGCAGCTGGACTGCTAAGCACGTTGAGTGAAGCGAAATCTTCGCCAAGTTGCTGCAATACTTGTGCGGCACGGTTTGAAAAACCGCATTGTGGCTCATTTGGGTTTCCTTTCATGAACAATACAATTGAATGTTCATCGACGAGTGCTTGCAATTCTTCAGGTGTCCAGTTCATATTTCTCAATCCTTGTTGTTTTGGAGGCGTCGTATGTGTACCCCTTGGCCTCCACCGTGGGGGTCAAACGCTGTATCCCCTGCAGTTTCTGCTTGGGCTGGCGTCATGCACTTGAGGTCAAGTGCGTGAATTGGATGTGGGATATGTTCTTTCATAACGGCAAGAACTTGCTTTTGCCGTTGGAGCGGGCGCATTCCATCAAACGAAGGGGATATGATGCGCACGTGGAAATGGTCGCCTGAGCGGTGCAAGTCAATGACTTCAACAACGGCGTCTGGAACTGCTTTGAGCACTTCTGCTTCAATCCATTCGGTCCCGACCATGTCCACGCCTCAACCCCTCGTGGCGTCACCTCTTCTTTGAATCTGCGCATGAGCAGAAGATGTAATTCTCATCAAAATATTTGGTAATTGATTATTGTTAGTGTGCCAACATAATCCGTTCATATAGCCGCTTCAGATCTCCACTTATTTTTGACCAATCCCTGTGCTCCAAAACCCATTCTCTTGCATCGATCCCGATTTTCTTCGCTGAATTAGATCTTATCACTTCATCCATTTTTCCGGCGAGGTCAACAACATTATCCTTCTCAAATAATACCCCGTTGTTACCATTTATGATGAATTCTTTAAGTGCATTTACGTCAGAACAAATCACACATTTGCCCATTGCCATCGCCTCAAAAGGCTTCAAAGGAGTTACAAGTTCGGTCACAGGAAGTCCTCTTCGGGGGAAAACCATTACATCGATAATTGAGTAGTAGTCGTTTACCGATTCATGGGGCACTCGCCCAGTGAAAGTAACGCTCTCTTGAAGATTTAAATATGAAACCCTTGAAATCAAATTTTCCATTTCCGTACCATCTCCAACAATAAGAGCGTGAATATTTGGGTGTTTATTTCTAAGAAGACCCATTGCTTCTAGCAAAATATCAAGACCTTCATAATCAACAATTGAACCGATATATCCAATCAAAAATTTCTTGTGTAAGTTTAGGGAGTCAAGAAGACGTTCGTTGGGGTCAAGCGGTGAAAACACCTCAGTATCAACTCCATTTTGAATAATTGTGATCTTTTCAGGTTGAATGCCTCTTGTAACGAGTTCATTCTTCATACTTTCATTGAGAGTGATGACATGATCTGAATATTTGCAAGCCAGTGTTTCCATTTTAACTTGCAATTGGAAATGTTCGGAATGTTTCCACTCTGGTTCCCTGGAAATTCGGGTGATCTCCCAAAAACCTCGGACCTCATAAATTGATGGCACATTTAGGGATCTCGCTGCAAAAACCGCCGCCACTCCATTACGATAATTTGACGCGGCGTGAATGAGTCCAATGGAGTGTTTATTAGAGAATTCCATCACAGCCTTTACATAATAATTCAAGTAGGATTTCAACCCATTTTTTGAGAGAGATTCACCTGTATTTTGGCTCCGATAGTATTGAACGCGCTGATACAAATTCGCTTTCTAGGGTTTTGGCATTTTCAAATCCTTTGAAATCCCAAGGGTAACAGTGCCTGGTTAACGGCTTTATGTCGACGCCATGAACAATTAGATTAGAGAGCAATCCATGACTCCTACAAGCGTAACCTCCGCTGTGATACGGTAAACTATTGTGTAGCAAATAAGCAATAGAAGATGTTGGTTTGTACGGCTTAATTTGTGGATGATTGAAATTCGGTTCATTTTTCAAAAGGTCGAGTTGTTCAGAGATGACTTCTAACTTACGCCTCACCCTTGATTCATGGTTATATCCCTCTAGTGTATTATATGATTTTTGAATGTCTCCCATTTTTAGCTCAAGAGATGACTTGATCAACAACACGTCAATATCCTTGTTGGAACTTTCAAGCAACAATTTATTCGCATATTGCAACATATTTTGGGCGTTCTCACGCGTTGAATGCTGAACTCCAACACTCATCATTTCGTTGAGCAGCAACGGCAGGTTACTGTATGATTCTAATTCAAACAATGCATTTAATCGGTCAAAAATGGAATCGCGATTATCCGGCCACTGATAGAGTAATACTCATTCCAGTAGCAACCTTAGCGAGTTTTTCCAAGTAAACCACGGTTTTCATTTGAATGACTTTGCTCTGCTCTTACTGCATCCATAAGCCAGAGGGAGCCCGTGTCCATAGACAATCTGTTCGCCAAAACACGGGATATTTTTGTATAGACTTCTATCCTATAATTGTCCCAATTTACTCCTTCATACCACCTGGAAGAGTGCTCAAGCGAATTCATCAGCAACATCCCTACATGTCTCTTTAGTAAAAATCAAGAGTATAGCATTGTCGCTATATGAGTTTATACGGTCATCTGGATTCCTCCAATTCTTGAATTCGAGATGGACATATTTACACCCTTCTGGGAGGGTTGTAATTAGAAAGAAAAAACCATCTTCATCTGTTTCGCAAATAGGAATAATATCCTATGGTTTTTGATTTGGATACGCCCTTTTTGGGCTCATTGGGAAAACTTTCAATCAACTCACCTTTGGAGTCATAATATGAATAAGATACTAGAACTTCATTGTAGAAAGAGGGGATCTCACCTTCCAACTGGCCAATCACAAAAAGGTCTGTGCTCTCATCCGAGGTCATATGAAAGTGATGAGGTGGTGAATTTGATGAGAGTAAAGTGTCTCTTTTCCGAAATAGTGATTTGTATATTGAGTTACTGAAAATTTTTGCGGCCACCCTTCTTTTTAGTTTAAGATGATTATATTGTGTCCAAGGATCAACCGGGAGGGGGTTCAGCAACATATTTGCTCGTTCATAGTCTCCAAGATGTAGGCTTTTGATGATCAAGAATCTAGCGATTCGGTGGTCGTATTCCTCTACAAATATGGCATCAAGAAAGCGGTCATTGAATCCTTTATGAGGGTTGTAATTCGCACGAACAAGCGCATATAGTAGATTTTTTTTGGATGCCCTCATCAAGAACAAACATACCAATCTTTCCCAAATTGGATAATTTCCCTTTTAAATTCATCAAACAATAATTCCCATTGATATGCGGTTTTTTTGTGAATATTTCAGTATAAGCGAGGACATATTTTTAATAGAATTCAATCTTGTAGGCCGTTTCATAGAAATACGGATAATTTTGCGATGTTTATGATATAACGGAAGGAGGATAAATCGGGAAAGGTTGAGAAAATGAAGATAAATGTCAGTAAGAATGGACCTCTTTTTGACCCTCATCTCTAACAAATCCATTCATTAATCTAACCCGGGGCGTTTGGTTGCGCTTCTTGCAGTGGCAGATATAGCGCACCCTATGGCTGTAGCGGGCGACCTACTGCGTAAACTTCCCAACCTTGTGCTCCAACGGCTTCAAGGTCAAGCACGCGCCTTCCATCGTACAAGATTGCAGTGTTCATATTCGAAGCCAAAGCGCTCCAATCAAGTTCAACACACACTTTGTGGGCCGTGACAAGAACAGCGAGATTGAAGCCTTTTGCATCGTTGATATCTCCAATGTACTCGACTGAATCGGGAAGGCTCTCCTCGCTGAGGTGGGGGTCAAACACGCCGACCTGAATGCCTCGGTTTTGAAGTGCTTCAGCCAACGGCTCAGCAGGCGTTTCACGCGGGTCGCCCACTTCGGCCTTGTACGACCATCCGAGGAACAGGACTTTTGTGCTCTCTGCAGACAACCCTGCTTTCCATAGGATGTCAATCAGGACTTGAGCAACGTGGTTCGGCATGGACCGATTGACGGCTCGTGCTGCGGTAATCAAGCCTGCGGGAACGCCTACATCGGCTGCCCGTTGAATCATGTAATACGGGTCAACGGGAATGCAGTGCCCTCCGACGCCAACTCCTGGAGTATAGCGGTGAAAATTCCATTTGGTAGCTGCTGCAGAAAGTACGTCTTCGACGTCTACATCGAGGGCGGGGAAAATGCGGGCAAGTTCATTCACAAGAGCGATGTTGATGTCCCGTTGGACGTTTTCGATGACCTTTGCAGCCTCGGCGACTTCGAGTTTGCCGACATAGCGGACGTCTTCTGAAGTCAACTTCTGATAGAGTGCAACCAGTGACTCGCCAACATCAGGGTTTGAACAGCCGATGACGCGAGCGACGGAACGAACGCCGTGTGCGGCATCGCCTGGATTGAACCGTTCAGGACAATATGCAATTTCAAGGTCTTCTCCAATGACAAGACCCAATTCCTCAATGATCGGCAACCATGTTTGTGCGGTGACGCCAGGATAAACCGTTGATTCGAGTACTACAATGGTGTTTGAGCCCTTTTTGACTGGACTCGAACACAGCGCGCCCGGCTGCTTCGACGTACGACAAATCGGGTTTGAGATCGTGGGTGATGGGAGTTGGAACCGTGACCAAAACGACGTCGCAGTGCGGGACGGCTTCAGCAGTTGAAGTGGTGATGTTCCATCGTTCTGTTCCGGGAGCAGGGCACGATATCGTCAACGTCAGGGTCACCAGTGGGGTTTTTTCCAGCCAGCACCATGTCGACGGTTCGCTGTGAAACATCGACGCCCCATACTTCAAAGCCTGCATCATGGAAACCAATTGCTGTTGGTAGGCCAACATATCCCAAACCAATGATCCCAACCTTCGTCTGGCCGTCGGCAATTTTATTGGCGA
>CASIBY010000010.1 GCA_949373095.1 Candidatus Poseidoniaceae archaeon | reverse complement strand
GGCGTATTGATTCACTCCTGAATCAAATCATGATGGTACACAGCGACTTACTCAGTTGAAGAATCGGGTGCTAGAATGGAAAACGTCCACTCGTAAACCCGGGTGTTAACCCAAGGGTCCCCTTGTTCCGTGATTTCAACCGTAAACAAGTGATCCCCAACAGCCAATGACTCACCAATGTTGAGTGCAAAAGCTTGGTCCTGGTCACCATGCTGAAGAAGGATTGGAGCACTGCGGTTGTTGACCCTTTTTCCATTTGCGCCACTTCATCACCGTGTTCAGCCCAAAAGGTCGTATTGGCTTCTACGTTAGTATCGGTTGTTTGGAAACGATGAGACACTGTGACATTAGCATCTTCATTTCCTACGTTATCAGCCAAACCAAATAGCAACCATACACTTCCATCAAGGTACTCGCCCTCGGTCAGTTGCCAGGCGAGAAGGCCGTCTTTCCCACTACCATCTGCAAACGTAAAATTATCTCCATTGTCGACTGCAATTGCCCAATCGTTGGACACTTGAGGAGCAACAATATCTCCAAATGGAGGGTTGACAAGAAGGAAGGACAGGGAAAGGAAGGTGAACGTGTAGAGAAAAGCAGCTCTAAACCAAGTTCCTTTCGTGTAGTGCTCTTGAAATCGCTCGGGCATAACAATACGGTGAATTTGCGGGATGAGAATGATCATGACCAAAGGCAACATGTAGAGAATGTCAGTTTTGTCCATGGTAGTGGACGGCATGAGAGTATAACGCATCAGGGCAGTCACTGTAAAAGCGAATAAAATCACCAGCCACATTGAGGAGGTATCTGCCTTTTCTTTGCTCACATATTTCACCGGATCGAAGGGCTCAATACCTAAATCCGAACCAGAGCGCCGCTTCTTTTTCTCATCGGAGGCTCCTCGTCCATCTCTGGACCTACGGTCGGAGGCTTGGGCCGCAGCCATGGCTGTTTGGAGGTCCACCATAACCCGTCGGGAGACGAGGGGGTGTTAGAACACTACGGTAAGGCGGCATCAGAAATTGACTCGTTTTCAAGGCGATTGGGAAGATTGGCTTCCGATTTCTTCAAAGAGGGAAGGGCTCAGCGCAGGTTAAGCCGGGGTGGCGTAGTTGGTAGCGCGTCGGACTCATAGGGCAGCCAT
Source organism: Candidatus Poseidoniaceae archaeon (assembly GCA_949373095.1). Lineage (GTDB taxonomy): Archaea > Thermoplasmatota > Poseidoniia > Poseidoniales > Poseidoniaceae > Poseidonia. The sequence goes on along the minus strand of CASIBY010000010.1, from coordinate 141,826 downwards.
CAAGGCAATCGTATGACGTGCAAGCCCCTTGTGGTGTCTGAGACATCCGAAGGTCGCGGGTTCGAGTCCCGCTCCCGGCACCATTAGTGGGCATCCTTCCATTTAGATTAAAAAAGAAGGATGCTTCCACTGAAATGATAGCTATGAGCAAACCACTATTGAAGATGGAAAACTTAGAGCGCCATTATGAAACACCTGCCGGTGTTGTCAAAGCCCTTGATGGCGTCAATTTTGAAATTGAAGAAGGTGAACGAGTGATTCTTCTTGGCCCGTCCGGTTCAGGGAAAACCACATTGCTAAATTGCCTTTCAGCTTTGGATAGCCCAACCTCGGGAACCTATTCATTTTCAGGAAGTGAAGTTCCTCGGAACAACTCTGAACAGATGACATCCTTCCGACGAGAGAACATTGGATATGTATTCCAATTCTTTAATCTCCTTCAAGACCTCTCAGTTCTTGAAAATATTCTCCTCATCCAAGAACTTGCGGGAAAAAAGGACCCTAAGCGAGCGAAAGACTTACTGAAGTTGGTTGGGCTTGAGGCCGAGGTCAACCGATTCCCTGGTGAAATCAGCGGAGGTCAACAACAACGCGTGGCTATTGCCCGTAGTATTGCAAAGCGCCCCACACTCCTTCTCGGCGATGAACTGACTGGCAACCTCGACACCGAAACGTCAAACAAAGTCATGGAGGCACTGGTAAGTGCCTGTGAAATGGAAAACATCACCGCAGTTCTCGTTACTCACGATGAAGGACTCATCAAATTTGCAACGCGTGTCATCAGAATTGACAGCGGAAAAATAATTTCTGATGAACAGGTTATCAGTACCGAAAGCGAGTGAGGTGAACTCATGTCAGCCCTACTCAACAAACGACTTGCAAGAAGTCTATGGAGAACGAAACTACGTCTTTTTGCAGTTATTTTGATGGTCTTTGTTGGGGTTTTTGCGGGCATCACGTTCGGAGGATATTCTCACAATCTTGACGGAATGTATGAAACCATGCAAGCCGACGATGAAGGTGGAGCAAATCTTGGCGACCTGTGGATTGACAATCGCAGTGCAACCTGGACCCCTGACGAAGTCAATGAGTTCTGTGACAGTTTGATTAGCGCTTTGGACAGTTCCAGTTCGGATGTCAGTGAACTAGATTCATGTGAAGGAAGAACCATTGCCCAAGGAGCTATGTTTCACAGCAACAGTTCCGGAGATCACATCATCAATTCACTTTGGCACGGCATTTCATCAGATGCCAATACTGACCGAGTTTGGATGCCTGATGGATATTCCGATGGAAGGGTTGCTGTATCAGATGATGAAATCGTCATCGATGCTCACGTCACGGATGCTTTGAAGATTAAAATCGGAGACAATGTCAGTATTGGTGCGGGCAACTCGAGTGCCGAATTTACGGTGGTTGGAATTGGATATCACCCCCTTCACGTCCTCATGGCGCCTGAAGGCTCTCTGTTCCCTCCCAATGCAGGTGAATATGTCGTAGGTTATGTGTCACCCTCCGGCATGGCTCGCCTCACTGGTAATGAAGTCGGCACCAGCAATACGATTGTATTGGATGTAGAGGGTACGCCGTCCTTTGATTTACCAGATACTCAAACTTACGAAGGCGATGAAATTGACAGCATCAAATCCCTGGTTACGGCATCGCTTGAAGATGCTGGCCTTGATGGTCGTGTACGAGACCGCGGTCAAAATGAACCCGTTGAAGTCATGCGCCAGGACTTGGAAGGAGCAAAGAAGTCAACTGTACCATTCACGGTGATGATCGCTACGATTGCATCCATTACCATCGTTTTGAGTTTGCAACGCTTGGTCCAAAGCCAAGCTAAAGAAATAGCCGTGCTGCGTACTCTTGGTGTCAATCGTAAATCACTGATGACTGGTTACCTCATGGCCCCATTGGCTATTGGCGCAGTTGGATGCGTGCTCGGGGCTTTGGTGGGACCTACGGGGATGAATGGAATGCTTGATTTCTACGAAAACCTTGTTGGAGTCCCGATTATCGAGCGAACCGTTCCCTTCTCAACCTATGCTTCTGTTATTGGACCCACGATGTTTGTCGTATTCCTTTCCGGAGCGTTTCCTGCTTGGAAGGCAAGTCGTCTTGACCCCTTAGTGGTGCTGAGCGGGCAAAGCGAGATGAGAGTGGGGTCAAACATTCTCCGTAAATTAACGGCATGGATGCCCACAACCCTTGGCCTATCAATTCGCTCAAGTGTGAGAAAACCGGTTCGACTTGCTATGACATTTGTCGCAGTTGGGATATCCCTCATGCTTTTTGGTTCAATCCAGATGATGACGGCGGGCTTGCAAGAAACCTTTGTTGGAGGTCTTGAAGACGACCAGACTTGGGATGCTCAAGCCTACATAATGCCTGATGGCGAGGAGCCCGTAATTGAGTGGGCGGAAAATAATTCGGCAACTTATGAACTTCTCATCGAATTACCACTTGGTTCAGTTGAAGATAGTGATGGTCTGGAACGTGTGTTCAATCTCGTAGGTGTGGATTCCTTCGACTCGGGCATGCGAATAATACCGATTGTTGAAGGCGATTCACCAACTCAAGGAGCCCAAATAACTCAAGCCATGATGGATGAAGGAGCGATGGCCTTCCTTGGTTGGTCGGTTGATGAGCGGCATACGATTCTGATGAACGGGGCAGAACATGAGGTTGAAATTGTTGGAGAATCAAAGGGAGAACTCGCCCGAACCATGTACTTCCATCGCACTGACTTGAGCACAATGTTGGGAGTAAACGCAACTTCAGTTTACCTCGGCCTCCCTGAGGGCGTTTCAGTAGACTCAGACCTCGGGGAAGTATCTGCAGGACTTGTGGAGCGTCAAACCCTCCTGGATGGGATCAACTCTTTGCTTGAACAGCAAACGAAATTCCTAGGCGCCATGATGTATCTTGGACTCATGTTTACTGTCGTTGTCATGTTCAATACGATGATCATGAATGTGGCAGAGCGTGACTTTGAATTGGCTACTCTGCGTGTCCTTGGAGCTTCTACTAAAAGTCTAGGGCTGATGCTGCTGTTTGAAAGTCTCTTGATTGGAATTATTGGGGGAATTGTCGGCGTCATGTTTGCCTATGGAGGAGCCGTTGGTTTAGCATCATCATTTTCTTCATGGCAGTTCTATGTCCCTGTTACAATTGTTCCAAGTGTTGCATACCAACTCATGGGAGGTGTGGTCGCCATTGCAATTGCCATGACACCCATTGGAATTTGGAGACTGCGACGAATGGATTTAGTCGAGAAAATCAAAGACCTATCTCAGTGAAGCGAACCCTTCATGTGGCGTCTTGACCTCCATCGGCTATGGAAGGCCTCCCGAAACCCGGTGAACGCATCATTGCTACCGTCACGACGCTTAACGGTGAAGCCACTCACGAGGGTTTAGTCTTACCTTCACCGGCACCCCGCCACATTTCAATCAAACTTGACAACGGGTACAATGTCAACTATCCTCAAGAGAACATCATCTCTTGGGAGAATGTGTCAGTAGAACAAAGTGCATCACCCTTGGTCCTCAATTCCCCAGAGGCTTCAGCCGACCTCCCCAAGGTACGACTGATTCATACAGGTGGGACCATTGCATCAAAGGTGGATTATGCCACAGGTGCCGTTGATGCTCGGTTTGAGCCAGAGGAACTTCTTGATGCAATCCCAGAACTCGCTTCAATCGCACAACTTGACGCCCTCAAGATTGGAAACATGTTCAGCGATGACATACGCCCACAACACTGGAACCTCATCTCAGAGGCTTGCGCAGCTGCCTTTGCTGACGGATGCCGTGGTGTTGTCATCTCTCATGGAACCGATACCATGCACATTACAGCCTCTGCCGTAGGGTTTGCCTTTGCTGGGAAAGGAGAAACCCCCCCCGGACCAATAGCGATGGTTGGCTCTCAGCGGTCAAGCGACCGTGGGTCATCGGACGCAACTGAAAACCTGCTCGCTGCCGTACATTGGGCAGCCTACGGTCCCGAGCCTACGGGCGAGGCTGGCGATGCATGCGTAGTAGTCATGCACGATTCTCAAAGCGACGGGACAATGGCTGTTCATTCTGGGTTTGCCGTACGAAAAATGCATTCATCGAGACGTGACGCTTTCCAAGCAGTCAACGGACAGCCTCTAGCTCATGTCTCCATGACCTCTGAGGGCATTGAAACAAAACTTAATCCGGACTACCTCAAGATGCAAGAAAACAATCCGGGTAGGCCAAAAACTCAACGCCCTACCAAGTTTGAGCAAGGTCAGCGCATAGCACAGTTCATGGCTGGGCCGTGGCTTCACGCAGAGCACATTGAAGCCGTAATTGCCACAGGAGTACAAGGTGTCGTGATCCATGGAACCGGACTTGGACACCTTCCCATTGAGGACCCACAGAAAGACGCCCCAGAGAACAAACAATTGTGGCGCGTATTGACCCGATGTATGAATCGAGAACTTCCAGTTGTGGTCGTGAATCAATGCATTAACGGCCCAGTGGACATGAATGTCTACTCAAAAGGACGAAAGCAAATCGACATGGGAATACTCGGACACGGCATCAGTTCTACCCCTGAGGCGATTACTGTCAAAACGCACTGGTGCTTGTCTCAAGGACTGGAACTGAAAAAGACCCTGGCCAAAAATCTCTGTGGAGAACACCGAGATAACCTGTTTGAATGAGCGCACCAATCAAAAACCGACAAGGAGTGGAAGGTTCATGCAGGGGGATTCAGCACATCGGCTTGAAGAACTCAAGGCAAAGCAAGAAGCTGCCCGCCTTGGTGGGGGATTGAAGCGTCAAGAAGCCATTCGCTCATCAGGAAGAGGCACAGCAAGAGACCGCCTTGGAATGCTGCTTGATGAAGGTTCATTTCTTGAAATTGATGCTTTCGTCACCCACCGCACTGATGACCACAATATGTTCCTCCACAAAACACTCGGCGATGGAGTTGTTGCGGGACAAGGCACCATCGACGGACGCAGAATCTATTGCTTCGCCCAAGATTTCAGCGTCCACGGCGGTAGCATGGGCGAGATGCACGCCCTCAAAATTGCAAAAATCGTTGAGATGGCCGAACGTGCAAAGGCTCCCCTCATCGCCATGTGGGATGGAGGTGGACAACGCGCCCAAGATGGCGTCAATGCACTTGCAGGAACAGGCGAATTGTTGGACCGCCTGGTTCAATGCAGTGGAAGAATCCCGACCATCAGTATTGTACTGGGACCGGTAGTAGGTGCATCAGCACTTGCAGCATCTCTTTCTGACTTCACAATCCTAGGGGAAGAAAACGGCCAACTGTTCCTTTCCTCACCACTAGAAACGCCAGAAGTTATCAGCGGTGAAATTGATGCAGCAGGATTGGGTGGTGCAAACCTCCATGCATCCCGCTCAGGGATTGCATCCTTGATCGCTGACGATGAGGAAGACGCATGCGACCTGGCATGCATGCTCCTCTCCTATCTTCCGGACCACAATATGGCTGATCCACCCTTTGTACCAACCGCAGATCCAATGGAACGCTCAAACGAGGTATTGCAGGATGTTGTCCCCGATAATCCAAACAAGCCCTACGACATGGTCACCGTCGTGGAAGAGGTCGTGGATGACGGCATGTTCATGGAACTCTTTTCAGCATATGCAGATAACATCATCATCGGATTTGCCCGCCTGAATGGAATGCCAGTTGGAGTTGTAGGAAATCAGCCAAAAGTACTCGCCGGTTGCCTTGATATTGACGCCTCGATCAAGGCGGCTCGTTTCATCCGCATGTGTGACGCATTCAACATCCCCCTTGTCACCTTTGAAGACGTACCTGGATTCCTTCCAGGAGTTGTTCAAGAATGGGGTGGAATCATCCGACATGGAGCCAAGTTGCTGTTTGCCTACGCAGAGGCAACCGTACCAAAATTGACTCTCGTCACCCGCAAGGCTTACGGAGGAGCTTACTTAGCAATGTCCTGCAAGCATTTGCAGAGCGATTACAATGTTGCATGGCCAACCGCTGAACTGGCAGTCATGGGGGCAGAAGGAGCGGTGAACATCATTCACCGGAGAGAAATTCAAGCTGTTGAGGATGATGAAAAAGAAAACGTACGACTCCGACTCGTTGCTGAATACAAGGCAAAGTTTGGCGACCCCTATGTCGCTGCTCGCAATGGATGGCTTGATGATGTCATTGAACCTTCAGAAAGTCGCTTGCGGCTCATAAGGGCTTTGAATATTCTAAAAACCAAGCGGGAATGGTCACCGCCAAAGAAACATGGAAACATTCCGTTGTGATTCAGCGGCGGCGATTGACTCGTGCAAGAAGTCCACTTGGTTCTTCATCGGGCTGTATCTCAACTTCCACTTCAGGCTCGGTTGGGGCTACTCCGCTTTGGTGAGGAGCACCTGCACTCCGGGAACGAACAGCATACACGAGAAGACCACCCAATATGACCAAAAGAACTCCTGTAGTGAGCAGGCTAGTTTGTAAATTAATTGAGGAGCCTGTAGATTCATCATCCTGTGAGTTCGTATCGGGCGAGGACGTTGTCAGATCCAGTGTGTACGAGGCAACGACGTCACGGTCTAATTCGTCATCATGAACCTTGAGTTTCACCATAACAATGGCGTCAATATCAGATGAAATAGGGATAAGCGTCACGCACTGAGCAGAAGAAGGCCCTTCATTCAAACATGAATGGCTAACATCAACCTCTTGCTCGCCTAAGAATACCGTTGCATTGGTATTGAGTATTCCATCAACATCTGAAACACTCCATTGCATGGTCGCAGTGTTACTATCAGCAACACGTTGTATGCTCGTCACCGAGGCAAATGGAAGATCCCCTACCGGCATTACTGTGATTGTTAACGGATGAGTGTAGGAAGTGGTTCCATCAGAAACATTAATCCAAACCATTTCGAATTGACCGTTGAAATCTGGCTGCGGTGTAATCAAAAATTCATTCAAAACCCGTTGAAATGACAATTCAGAATGATCATGAGACGAAGACCAAGAGAGGACATCTCCATCAATATCGTAGGCCATCAATGTGAGGTTGAGGATATGAGTTGAATCTTCATCCATGGTGATATTAGCCCAAGCAGATTCGTTGATGGTTACTGGGTCGTCCATAGATTCCACAAGAACTGGAATCTCCAACTCTATACCTGGTGTCGTTCCATCACCCACTAAAGCATCGAGAACTACTGCCCCGTATTGGTTGGGCAGGGGTGTTAATGTGAGAATGCCGTTTTGCACCGAGAACATGACCGGACCCTCCGCACCTGAGTTTCCACCGTTGACCGACACGAGAAGTGATTGTCCTTCGGGGTCGAGAACTACATCGTTGAAATCAAAATTGAGATTAAAACCGTCTTCAAACAGGACCTGTTGGGGAACGGTTCCAATCTTAACCACCGGGTCGTCAACCGGGGAAAGGAACACACGGAGCGTGATGTTCTGTTCGTCAACAACTCCTCCATCGCTTCTTAGTTTCAACTCAAGGGAACATTCACCGAGCCATTCTTCTTCTATTGCGTGATTAATTTCTAGAGTTAGTCCGTCTCCACCTAATACAGCACCAAAGTGTGAAGCATTTGGGCCTAACAGAGTTGCACCTACCGCACGGACGAGTGTCCCGTCAGGGTCGGTGGCTGCATCTGAAACATTGAAAATTGTACTTCCATGTTGAGGCAAGTAAATCGTTGGAGGGGGAGATGTGACAATCATTGGGGTGTTAGTCCTTGCAACCATGGATTGAACCGTAGAGGGGGCCCCTTCGACCGAAATACGCATCCAAGCCTTGTGAGACCCAGGAGCTACGGGGGCCATAGGATATTCACATGAGGCTGTACCGTTGACTGAAATTGAACCGTTCGCCGGCCATGATTCATCAACCCAACCGCAATCGACACTTACATCATAATTCCCAGACAGTTCTGTGTACTCCATCCCGTCACGTAACGTCCAATTGGTTTGTATGACAAAGGTCTGTGTTGCATTCAATGCATTTTGGGTATCAGGAGAAAAGGTCGTGTTGTTGAGAATAAGGAAGGTACTTTGAACAAGGTTTTCATCAATGTAGGCATTTTGGTCGCTCACAATATGTGCTCCTTCAGCACGATTAAAGGCATCACGAAAACGGTCAATTTCACCGTATAATATCGCATCAAGATAAGCGATAACATGTTGAGAACTCAATTCAATTTGGGCACTTTGGCTCATCGTTGCGTCACCGTCGCCTTCAAAGAATGATTGAGAATCTTGAAACTGGTAGTGATTTGCACCCAAAAGATGCATCCAGTGCCAACCGTATCCTCCTGCTTGCTCAAGCCGCTCCATTGTATCCGTAGATGGAGCCACTTCGTCTACAGTTCCCGTGATAAAGAATCCAGTGTTTGGTGAAGGGAACACAGGCGAATTTGAAGGATTGAACCAGTCGTTATTTGAATTGAAACTATCCAAATCGAGACCAAGGCCGAACAAACTTCTGGGAGGTTGAACAGTATCTGCACGTTGACTTAGATTGAAGTAAGGAATCGCAACGTAAGCCGCCGCAGCACCCTTCCCATGACCACCTACACCCCAATGGTCTACGTCGATATTGCCTGCACTCCCCATCACACGGAGATTGGTTTGGTTTTGAGATTCCATGACCTCTGTGATGTCGGTAAGTAGACTCAATGTTTCTTCTACATCGGTCTCGTCTTGCATCGGTTGTGTCACAACAACAATGAAACCACGCTTGGCTAATTCTTCAACAAAAAGCGTGTATGCTTCTAAGTTTTCTCCGGAATCTCCGATAAATACCGTCCAAGGAAATGGCCCGTTACCTGCCATGTCCTTATCTTCACCATCATTCATTGCCGGATACACCATTCTCACTTCAGGTGAAAACACTCCGTCAAGGCGAAATTCAGTCCAACCAACAGGAAAATCTACTCCATCATGGCGCTCTTCAAAATTCGGGTTCTCCGTCAAAAGAGCCGAACAAGGCGCTGCAAACATCAGCATAGCCAAAACTATCCCGAGCCAACGTTGAGGAATCATCGGTATCATGTTCACGTCGTCTCCTTATGTTCCCTCTCCTTAGAGGCTTCGTTGTTATGCATATTCACTAAGAGCGGTTTCAGCAACAATCAATCGATTCAGCAACAATTCAAGAGAAGGAAGGTCGGCTTTTCGCTCAGGTGCCCATAGGTGTTTCCAACAAGCAAGGTGTTGAGCAACGAGTAACCAACGCCCGTCCAAAGGCATAGCAATGATCCTATCCACTCGTTCGTCCAAGGCACCTTCCATATTGGAATAAGAGGCATGGAGGACCACATCGACATCAAAAACAGGCGTTCCAGATTCAAAATTCACAACAACGTCAGGTTCTTGAGATGTTAACGAATCAATCCATGGGCCGTCTCCGAGTTCACGTTTACCCCCCAAAAGATGGATCAGTCCACCGTTCTGGGACCAAGCGAGAGCTGTTGAACGCGCAGCCCCTCCACCACCTAGTAATCCGAGGACAGTTCCACGTGGATGGAAACCATGATGCGTCATAACACCGCAGATACCAAGACCGTCAAAACCAGCACTCCACCAGCCCTTTCCGTCCCACCGGAGTGTATTGATGCTCTTGATTTCCCGTGAACTGTCAATACAAATCACAGCCTCAGAGTCCAATTGGTGTTTGAGTGGCGAGGTCAGATTCATCCAAATCTCATTTTCAAACATTCGGGTTGGAAGGTTTTGAGCATGCTTAGGTGGAACTGCTCCAACAAACACTTCGCCTTTAGGGGCAAGAGCCGCTGCAGGAATTTTTACTGCTCGTGCTGCAGCAACCGCTTTGTCCAATAGGGCAGTTGTTCTAAACGTTCCAAACACGGCTTGTGTCAAGTCCCACTCTTGAGGATTGGGGACTGAACCTGCATACCCCCAAGCCAAAGCGTCGGAAATTGAAGGCACGTTCACAAGTTCTATCTTGAGCGTTGTAGAACGCCCCGACAAATGGAGATGGTCGCAAACTAATGACAGCAACAGAGGAGACAAACTGTGCCTGATTGGCGAACCCGCAATCCCATACCGGATTTCGCCCATGATTCCCCGATTACTTTCGCTCATTTCAACTCATTCATGCTATTTCTCGATTTGGTAATTGGAATTCTTGTTCGGCGAATACAGGAGAAGATTAAAAGACGAGCCCTCGCTCAAAACTACCATGGACAACCTCATTTCGCAGGCAAATAAACAATCCAAGTTTGGACAAATGATGTTTGGACTGCTCAGCATGTACCTCTCTTTGGCTAGTTACCAACAATTTGAGGAAGCACTCGGAGATATATTCGGAGCCGCACCAGCCATCATCATAGGAACCATTTTGCTTGCGGGCTACCAAATCATCAAAATCGATAAGAAAAACGAGATGGAGGGTGGTTATATTACCAACCCATACACTCAAATCATCAAGAATAACTTGGGTACTTACGAAGTAGTAGAGACCAATCAAGAGCAACAACGTTCATCCGCAATAGGAATGGTGGTAACAGTCGGATTCATCATCTGGGCTTGTGAGCGAACTTGGGCAAGCGTACTGTGGGGATGAAATGAGCGGCCTCGGAGACGTCTTTCTAATGAAAGACAAAGTGAATGAAGGTACAAACATCTATGCGATGGTCCTAGAAAAGGCTTCAATTCTCCTTTCGCTGCTCATTGTCCTCGCCATCGCCTGGGCACTCAATCTACCAGCATGGGGAATTGGCCTTGCAGTTGGCTTTTCTCTCGGGCCAATCGTTTACGGTCATTATTACATCCTCTACATCCGTCCCGCAATTAAAGCGGGCAAAGTATCAAAGCGTAACACCGACACGACAGAATAAGGTGAACCGATGCTAGACTCAATTCTCGGTTTTTTCGGTCTTGAGGGCATCACGGGCGTTGATGTTCTTTTCGCTGCATGCGCCATCATTGGGACCATACTTTTCCTACTCTACTTCATGCTCGTGATGCTTACGGGAGCCGCAGATGGAATGCTTGAAGTCGCTGGCTTTGACTTTGAAATGGACGCCGCTGGCGTATTCCACATGTTTACCCTCCAAGGTTTACTGAGTTTCGTCATGATGTTTGGGATTTTTGGACTCGCAGTTTCCCAGTCTGGAGAAAATACCAATGCGGTTTTAGCCGTATTAGCGGGTACCGCTGCTGGAACAGCCTCAATGTACGTGGTTGCAAAAGTATTCCAGGCCATGCAAAGTTTAGAATCTGATGGAACCGTCGTTCATAACAAAGCCCTTGGCGCTAGAGGGACCGTTTACCGTCGCATTAACCCGAACAAACCCGGGCAAGTACAAGTTGAATTCCAGGGTGCGCTGCGCACCATGTCTGCTCGTTCAGACGTCGAAGCAGCAACCCTTGAAACCGGCTCATTGATTGAGGTGGTTGACACGATTGGAGAAATTCTCATCGTAGCACCCCTTGACCGAAAAGCCACCACAAGAAAAGAAGAGGAATAATTATGGCAGACATTGTTGGATCATTGATACTTATCGGAACTGGACTTTTTGTTTTCGTGTTGCTTGCAACCGTTTACATCGCAGCAAACAGATACAAACTCGCACCTTCGGATAAAATTCTGGTCGTTTACGGTAACGTCAAGGGATCAGGAGCCGCAGCATGTTACCACGGTGGTGGTCGAATTGTTTGGCCGCTTATCCAAAATTATGCCATGCTTGACTTGAAACCCCTCACCATCAACATCAATTTGGAACACGCACTTTCTCAACAAAACATTCGTATCAACGTTCCTTCAACATTTACAATCGGTATCTCTACTGAACCATCTATCATGCAAAACGCAGCAGAACGTCTCCTTAACCTACAACCACCGCAAATTGAAGACATGGCCAAGGAGATTATCTTTGGACAACTTCGTCTAACCGTTGCATCACTAACCATTGAAGAAATCAACCAGGACCGTGAAGCGTTCCTTTCGTTGGTTGCTAACAACGTGGACACAGAATTGCACAAGATTGGACTTTACCTCATCAACGTCAACATCACCGACATTACTGACGAGGCTGACTACATCAAGTCCATCGGTGCCAAGGCAGCAGCCGAGGCAATCGCTGCGGCAGATGTTGATCGTGCAAACGCAACTCGCCAAGGTGCAGTTGGACAAGCGATCGCAGACCGAGAGCGTGAGATTGAAGTCGCTAAGAACGAAGCTGCCTCTGATAAGGGTCAGAAGTCCGCTGAATCCGACCGACGTATTTTCGTACAACAACAAGAAGCACAAGCGGTCGAAGGAGAGAACATTTCTCGTGCTGACATCGCATCATACAACGCAGACCTTGCCGAGCGGGAAGCAACAGCCTACCAGCGTTCAGAAGTCGCAAAGCGTATTGCTCAGATTGAAATTGAGAAGGCTCAATATGAATTTGAAGGACAGCGTCTTCGTGCAAATGAAATCGCACGTGAAGAAGTTTCCAAGCAACAAATCGAGATTGCTGCTGAAGCCGAAGCTGAACGGCAACGCCGAATTGCAAGAGGTCTTGCAGATGCAACCCTCGCAGCATACAACGCTGAAGCAGAAGGACAACGAGCTGTACTTGAAGCGAAAGCAGAAGGATATGCAAAGTTGGTCAAGAGTGCTGGCGGCGATGCAAAGGCAGCCGCAACCTTACTCATGGTCGAGAAGGTCGAAGGCTTGGTCGCACGCCAAACTGAGGCAATTGCAAACTTGAAGATTGACAAGATCACCGTTTGGGACTCAGGCAACAATAGCGAAGGTGGCGGCTCAACCTCCAACTTCGTATCATCCTTGATGCAAAGCCTACCTCCTGTTCATGACGTCGCCAAGATGGCGGGCATTGAACTGCCTGAATATTTGGGCGCAATGAAGGACGATTGAAGTCCATCCGCAGGCTTGACTGGGCTGGAAAATCGCCCTTGAGCGATGAGATGAAGCGACGGCTTCAAAGACTCAACGATACGCAAAGGAGTTCATGACCAGTGACCTTGAGATTGCACGAGCGGCAAAAATGGAGCCCATTGAAGCCATCGCTTGGAAATTAGGTATCTCCTCTCACGAGATTTTCCCCATGAGCCAAGGTGTGGCTAAAATCACATGGGACGCCCTAAAAAGTCGATTTAACAAGGCCCAAGGAAATTTAGTTCTCGTGACATCTGTAAATCCGACCCCATTCGGAGAAGGAAAAACCGTGACCACGATTGGACTCACTCAAGCCCTCTGCCATATTGGACAATCCGCTACATGCGTGATTCGAGAACCATCCATGGGTCCAGTGTTTGGAATCAAAGGAGGCGCTGCTGGGGGCGGTCATGCTCAGGTACTCCCCATGGAGGACATCAACCTCCATCTCACTGGAGATTTACACGCCGTCACCTCTGCACATAATCTTCTTTCAGCCTTAATTGACAATCACATCAAGCACGGAAATGAATCCAAACTCGACCCTTCCAGAATTTCTTGGCCCCGTGTCATTGACATGAACGACCGCTCACTACGCCAAGTGACAGTAGGTCTTGGTGGACCAGCGAACGGTTTGGTAAGAGAAGACCGTTTTGACATCACTGCTGCAAGTGAAGTCATGGCTATTCTAGTCTTAGCCAGCGACTATGGAGACCTGAGAAAGCGTCTTGGAGAAATCGTTGTGGGGACCTCCACTGATGGGAATCCAGTCAAAGCCAACGAGATTGGTGGGGCTGGTGCAATGGCTCTCTTGCTTCGACAAGCATTCCTACCCAATCTTGCCCAAACACTGGAAGGAAACCCTGCATTTATTCACGGAGGTCCTTTTGCAAACATTGCACATGGAAACTCCAGCATCATAGCGGACCGAATGGCACTTGCGAGTGCAGATTTCGTTGTAACAGAAGCAGGTTTTGGCTCTGATATGGGTGCAGAGAAATTCATGCACATCAAAGCAGCAACTTCTGGAAAGGCACCCGACTGTGTGGTCATGAACGTTACAGTTCGTTCGATGAAACTTCATGGCGGAGCATTTGGCGATAGAGGAGGAATCCGTCCCGATAAGGCGACTCTAGAAGCAGAGAACGTCAAAGCGACTGTCTCAGGCGCCAGAACCAATCTTGACCGGCATATCCGGAACATGGCTGCATTTGGCATACCGGTTGTGGTTTCAATAAACAGATTCACATCAGACACTGATGCAGAAATAAGCGCAATACGTGATGCAGCACATGAGAGTGGAGCAACTTCTGTTTGTATTACTGAGGTGCATGCAAACGGTGGAGAAGGTGGGAAAGACCTCGCTCAAGCCGTTGTCAAGGCCGTACAAAACCACATTGCCTCCGGCCGACCGTTCGTACCATTGTTTGAACCTGAAGTAGATGTCTTGGAGAAAGCCACTGCGATAGCAACCCGCATGTACAAAGCCAATGGAATATCAATGACGGCTAAAGCAAAGCGTGAACTTGACCGCATTCGTTCGTGGGGGTATGGAAACTTGCCCGTCTGTATGGCAAAGACGCAATACTCGTTTTCCCATGATGCGAGTTTGCTCGGCGCCCCAACTGGATTTACCATTCCAATCGGAGAATTCCGACTGAATGCAGGTGCTGGATTTATTGTCGCTGTTCTTGGCAACATGATGACCATGCCTGGCCTACCAAAGCGTCCAGCAGCATTGGATATGGACATGGATGAAAACGGGAACCTTCTGGGCGTATTTGGGTGAAGCAATGAACATTCTCAAGCGGGATCAGCACGAGTGGAAACTGCGTGTCGAGTCGGTTGATGACATGTGGGTCCTGGCCCGATTAATTCGCCCCGGGTATTCATTCGCAATGCTTGGAGAACGCAGAGACCAAACAACAGGTGGGGAAGAAGGTGGTCGCTCCAAACAATCAGAGCGGAAGAAAATGTGGATTCAACTCCAGGTACAAACTGTAGAACATCAAACCTTTTCAGACACACTGCGAGTCCACGGAATCATTGAACAAGCCCCTCTTGATATCGGACTCCACCACACACACTTGGTTGAAATCAGGGATGACATTGTCCTCCATGCAACGAAAGGATTCAGTTCAATGGACGGTGAGTTACTCTCTGAAGCCGTATCTGCATCCAAACGAGGCCAAGTGGCATTGCTGGTTGTTGAAGGTGATGAAATGATTCTGTACTTCGTCACTGGACGAGGACTACGGGAAAGCGCTACTTGGACTATGCGGGGTGGTGGAAAGCGAGGCGACTTACGACAAAATGAAGGCATTGCTCAACAGTTTCGTGCGACAGTAGTAAGTGGATTGACCCAACAATTGAACGAAGATTTGCCGTTGGTGATTTGTGGACCAGGACACAATCGTGACCGAATGCTGGCAGACCTCAAAGCAGCAGGACACAAACGTACCATGGTATCGATTGCAACCAGCATGGGAGGACGAAGTGCCGCCAATGAAGTATTGCGGGAAGGTCTTGCAGGGTCACTGCTCTCCGAGCACCAAATGGTGAAAGAAATCACACTTCTCGAGGAAGCTTGGAAACGAATTTCAACCAATGGAGCGGTTGCTTACGGCAGTATTGATTTGATAAAAGCCATGAATGAAGGGGCAATTGACACACTTTTAATTTCAGCAGACCTGTTACGAGATGAATCGGCCAAAATCAATGGCAAAAGTTGGGAACAATGGGCCTCACAACTCAAACGTCTCGGTGGAACACTGGTTCAGTGCTCAACAGACCATGATGATGGTGGCCAATTGAATGGAATGGGCGGGGCAATTGCCCTGTTACGATATCGGATGTGAAATTTTGGAAGTGATTCATTTTGCAGACCTTGGAGACTCTCCACGAGACGCTCTTCAGGGAAAACGCTGGCTCATCGTGAAGGTTGAGGAACTGCATCAAGCAACGGGTGCATTGATGTTCAGTGAATTGGAGGATGTCCTCGTAGCCGTTGACCACAGAGGTTCTACACCTGAAGAAGGACTTTGGATGAGAGCGGTACACCTTCTTCTCGTTGATGAAAACACGGATGCTGGAGTACTTCAACAGCAATCCGGCATTACGAAAGTTATCGCTCAAAACACTAACGAGATAACGCAATATTTGTGGTAGTGGGACTGGAGGGACTCGAACCCTCGATCAACTCCGTGTAAGGGAGGTGTCATAGCCACTAGACCACAGACCCATGGGGTCCTGTTGGACTTCCTTTTTCAAGAGTCCGTTCAAAGGGTTAACCTCAAAACCGTTCGGCGCTGAGGGGGAATCAATGGATGACAATATCCGAACGTCGGCTGCACGCCTTGTACGACGACTCAAAGAAGGCAGTCACACCATCACCGTAGCTGAGTCGTGCACGGGTGGTTTGTTGGCGAGTACGCTGACTGATATCGCTGGAGCAAGCGAGTGGTTCAAGAAATCGTGGGTAACCTACGCCAATGACGCGAAAGTCAGTGAACTCGGCGTCGAAGAAGAAGTCTCAACAGTAAAGGAGCGGTATCGGCACGAGTAGCGATCCAGATGGCTCAGGGTGCTCGGAAACGCGCAGATGCATCCATCGCCATTGCTATCACAGGAATTGCAGGGCCAAATAACGATGGTTCAGCAAAGCCAGTTGGAACGGTGTATGTTGGAATCGCATCACGAACCTGGGCCAATGCTTTGCACACTCAAATCGGAGGAACACGAGCCGAAAACAAATCCGGATTTGTTCAATTTGCCTTACAAACAGCAATTCATTGTTGGGACGAAGCAATGGTACAAGCCAAAGAAGCAGAAGCCAAAGAGATTATTGCAATTGAAGAGGCCATGAAGAAGGAAGAAGAACGCCTTGAGGAACTTGAACGCAGAGATGCTGCAGCTCGGGAAACCGCTCCATGGCAGGATGATGCATGGTCAGAAGAAGAAAAAACCACCGACAAGGAAATGGGTTCAGAAGTCGAATGGTCCGAAGAGGAATGAGTTTCCACTCGATCTTCATCATTCTTCATCACACACCTTTTGAAGCGTCGTCGTACAAGAGCAAACATGGGTGAGGGATGGGCCGAAATCGCTGCCCTGCTCAAACAGCACAAATTGTTGGCAATGACATCCATTAAGAACCAAATCATGGCACTTGATAATCCAATGGAAGTGATTGCAGCTGCTGGACCATTGAATTATTCTTCAACCGTCCTAAATGATTCCATGTTAACAGCCATGATTGACCATGTCGGCAGCACAATTGGTAACTCAACCCCCACTTCAAATCAGCCAACACCTGCTGCTGTCTTGGTACAACCACCACAATCAAGGTCAACCCAGGTAGTTAACCAGACGCCAACAGACCTCGCTAGAACCGTTGCCCCGATCGAAGAGCCTAAACCACTGGACATCAAATTCCGGAACAATCTACCAGATTGGAATCAATCCGATTTTTCTACTCATGCTAATGATGTCAGTTCTGACATCACCGTCCATTTTGACATCACAGGGAACTCTGTGACAGAAGGTAAAATGTCGGATATTACGGCGTGCTTCAATGACCGATTGAAAAGTATTCGAAAGCTCATCATTCAAAATTCAAATCTCCCACGTAAACATCAAGAAATTGCACGATTACTTGCAGAAATAAGCCGCTACCAAGGCCATGAGAACAAGGCTGCAGCAATTGGCCTAGTCAACGAACCGAGGTATACGAAGAATGGACACCTCATTTGGGGGCTTGAAGATGAGACTGGGGAGATGACATGCCTCCTAACAAAGCGGAAAGGAGAGGATAGGGACAGAGCCCACGAAGCGATTCTCGAAGCCGGATTAATGCCGGATGATGTTCTTGGAGTGTCAGGAACCTTCAGTCAAACCGGGGATTTATTTTACGTAGATGACCTTCATTTCCCACTGCAGTCACAACACCAAAAGGTAAGTGCTGAACAAGGAGTCAGTGTTGCATTTCTCTCCGATATCCACGTAGGTTCGAAGACCTTCCTTGAAGCACAGTGGCATAAGATGGTTCGGTGGTTCCATTCAGACCCGCTTGCAAAGACGATCAAGTACCTCATCCTATCAGGAGACTGTGTTGATGGGGTTGGAATATATCCGGGACAAGACAAAGAACTTGCCATCCCGGACCTATTTGCTCAATATACGGAATTCGCAAGGCTGTTAGAATTACTTCCTGACTGGGTCGAGTGTGTTATGCTTCCTGGAAATCATGACGCTGTAAGACCTGCTGAACCACAACCAACATTTGAGAAAGATATTCAGCAAGATTACAACACAACCACCTTTGTTGGAAATCCATGCGACTTTTCACTCCATGATGTACGGTTGCTATCTTACCACGGTAAGTCAATCGATGATTTCGTAGCTGGCCTTAGAACTGTGACATATGCCGACCCTGTCGAGGCAATGCGAGAAATGTTGCGTCGTCGCCATTTAGCCCCCCAGTGGGGTGGAAAAACACCATTATCTCCTGAACCTGAAGACGGGTTGGTTATTCGAGAAGTTCCGGACATCTTTGTTACTGGTCACGTTCATGGTCACGAATGCGTGGACTTCCGAGGGACTACACTGGTTTGCTCAAGTACATGGCAAGACCAAACATCTTACCAGCGTATGCTAGGATTCCAACCAAAGCCGTGTATGTTGACAATCATTAACCTGAAGAGTCACAAATCAATATCAATTCCATTTGCTTAATGAAATTACGACATACCCAAATGGGGTAGGATATCCCTTAGATCCTTAGTGATCACTACAGGTACCTCAGCATTTTTGAATGCAGCATGTGAGGATTCTCGAGTGGGATTAAACCCAATGAACCGACTACCTTCCACTTGCATTGAGAGGTCCATTTCCGAGTCTCCAACCGAAACACATTGCTCAGGTTTGAACCCGTTCATGTCAAGCAATCGTTGTATGACTTCGTCCTTCCCGGTAGCGTGAAGCCGGCAAACCCCTTCATCTGTGAGAAAGCCCTCATCGTCAAAGACGAATCCGTTCGCTATCCAATCATCTACTTTGAGAATACCAGCGATGGAACTCACAAAGATATCGACGCCTGCACTGACAATGGCAACAAATATACCATCAGCCAAGAGTTTCTCAACAACTTCACGTGCGCCAGGCATAAGTTTCACACCTGCATAGGCACGAAACAACTCGTCTCTGTGAATAGGATCTTGCACCTTCTTCCACATTTGGATGTCAGACCGCATGAACTCAACATCGCTGAGTTCACCACGAATAAACCGATTAAGATTCAATTCGTTGTCTGTACCAAATGCATCGTGAAGTGTTCTCCATGAGCTCACAGCATCAACAAGCACACCATCGCAATCAAAGACCACGATTCCTGGTTTGACGTCTCCATTCTCTTGAACCATGTCCACACCAAGGAACTCCAGTTTGAAAGGGTTCGCTTTTGCATCGAGGAGGCCCAAGGCAGGGAGCCCTATCAGGGGCTCCCCGCTGGGATACAGCCTTGCGGCTGCAGACACCTGCTTGCAGGTGAAGTATTGTCTTAACAACTCAACTGGGACTTCAAGCCTTCTTGTTGAAAGCCAGGTTCGACCACTTTGTCAATTCTGCACCATTGCCGTTAGGCGGAGCATAGGTGATGGTGATCGTAACACCGGTGAGTGGTGTACCGTCAGGTGCATGTGTGCGAACAAAGATTGTATCTCCAGAGTTAAAGGTCGAGATTGACCGATTACCGTCTCTGTCAACAGAATCTACGAACGTTACAAACGAGTCACTATTGGCCGGATTGAATCCGTATACACCAGCGCTTTCAGCAAGATTAACTGAAATCACACTCTGACCGCCAGTAGAATTCTGATAGATCACACGGACTTCAACTGCTTGTGTTGCAAGTGCTGTTTGTGCGTTCATAACAGAGATTCTCCAGTGGCCTTCGTCAGCGTCAACACCGTTCACATCTTCCATCTGGAAGGTGATACGAGGAACGCCTTTGACGTCGGTTTCAGCGAGCGAAGATGCCCAAACATAGATGACACCGGAGAGAACCACAGTGATAGCAACCATGAGAATGGTAGCGATCACAGGGCTGACTGCAGTTTCATCGTCCTTGATACATTCCACAACTTCTTCTTCATCTTCAGCACGGCGGCTGGAGAAAGAGAGGACGCTCACGAAGAGACCAGCCATAGCCACAGCGATGATGCTTGGGGCAAAGGATGGAACTGCGCTTGCACCAACCGTGTCGACAACTGTTGGGATGTCTTGTGCGGTTGATAGGAACGTACTGTCTGCTGTGTCTTGGTCAGCTGCGTTGCATGGGTCTGCTGTTGGAAGCGAGGTCATGACGTTGTTACACCAGTTGCCGTCTTCAAGCAGTGGACGACGGATAGAGGATGCTGTTGCATCTTGTCCATATCGGCCAGGAGCGGACCATTGCTCATCGGATTGAACACCGTTGATCACACGGTAGTGTGATGCTGGGTCATCAGCGATGAATCGTTCTGTTGTCGATTTCGTCAAGTCACATGGGTTGTCCAAACAGGTTAGTACATCCATTTCTACCCAAACATGTGTGGTATCTCTGGTGACGTATACGTCCTCAGTGAGTTTCACAGCAGAGTTGTAGTCAGGGACATCGTAGTAACGAGTTTGCTCAATGTCTGTGTGTCCGTCCGAGTGGTAGGTCACAGCAAGCATGTGGTCGTAGCGGTATGGTCCTGGGTCGCCAGCGCCGTCGATGGTGACGGTGACTGGGATGTAGGTTCCTGTCATGACGTTGGTAACTCCATTGAAGCTGAATCCAGTCACACCATCAAAGGCATAGTCTGGGACTTGCTCAGGGACGTTAGTAACCTTCACACCGATGGTCTTGGTTGCAACACCTTGCTCGTAAGCCGCAATTGGCATCAGAGTAACATCGTAGTTGGGGATATGTGTGTTGTATTCGCCATCAACGATAGGTGCAGTTGGTGTGTCACGTAGAACCAGAGTAATCTCACAGTATGAACTGCCAGTCGGTGGGATTTGGTGAATACCACCGTTGTTGAGGTAGTCTCGCTCTTCGTTAGGAACATCCGTTGCAGCATCTTCAATCAGGTCAAAGACGAGGTCGTCTCCGATGATTGTGGTTGTGAAGTAGTTCGAGTATGTGCATTGGTCAGTAGATTCAACGGTCCAAAGAAGGTCATCCATATCGTGGTCAACATCGGCCTTAACAGCTGAGAGGTCAAACGTAAGGTTGTCTTCGTTGGTATCGTCTTCTGTCATGACAAGCTTCCAAGCCTGGTTGATAGGTAGGTTTGCCTTGTTGACAATCGTAGTACCGTTAGCAGCATCCCAGTTACGGATCACAGGTGCATCGTTGACTGGTGATACTGAGAAGGCAACATCAAAGGTGTCTGCATCGACGTTCTCTGCTCCATCATCAGATAGAGCGAGTGTGACCATACATGTGCCACCCTTTTCGTTTGCTGTGTTCTCGGTAATGGTCAACTCGTTGCTAACAACATCAACTGTGAATGCTTCACAGGTTGAAGGTATGCTTGCGCCCCATGTGTAGGTTTGACGGCTTGGCGATTGCTCGTTGGCCATGTCCCGGATGTAGGAGCGTGTAGCGTTGGATACGTCACCTAGGAACTTGGTGTGTATTCCGAACCCTTCAGGCAGGATGTTGTTGAACGAACCATCTTCGGAGATGATCGGCATACAGTCTGTTGCGACTCGCTCATTGTTACAGATAACTGGCTTGTCGTTCAAGTTGTTCACCGTGTAGGTGATGTTGTGGCTGTCACTTAGACCGTTGCTG
The DNA here is from genome assembly GCA_949373095.1 of Candidatus Poseidoniaceae archaeon. Taxonomy (GTDB): domain Archaea; phylum Thermoplasmatota; class Poseidoniia; order Poseidoniales; family Poseidoniaceae; genus Poseidonia. The sequence goes on along the minus strand of CASIBY010000010.1, from coordinate 120,083 downwards.
TCTGTCACTTCAAAGGAGAAGACAACTGTTCCGAATTGGTCAGCGAGCGGCGTGATGGTAACATCTTGGCCGTTCTGAGCCCAATCGATGAGGACGTTGTCAAAGGCCACAAGGGTTCCTTCGGTAACGACCCAGTCAAGGTCAATTTCAGCATCTTGAACATCGTCCACAAGGTTTGTGAGACTGAATGTGAATGCTGAAGTGTCTTCGTCCTTGTCAAACGAAGATAGACCATCTGATGGAGAAGTTGTTGCTTCAGTATCAATAACAGGGCATGCACGTAGGATGTCAACGGTTGCACGAACATCTGTTGTGTCTCCAGTTCCAGCAGTGTAACTGTCGTCAAAGGCCACGTTGGTAGCCAATGAAACATCTTCGATGGTTGCCCAGTCGTATGCACATTCAGCAGGTGTCTTCAGCATGATGTCGTAGTTCTTAGCTGGACTAGCAGTTGCAACACCCTTGTAGGAGCGGTACACCAAGACTTCATCGTTCAGAGTCCCAGTCATCAAATCGCCATGGTCCAATTCAACGGTCATGAACTTGGTCAAGTTCTGAAGCGTTGCGGTCTCGTCCAGAGTTTGGAGCGGGTGAACGATGGTGATATCAGCAGTAGTTTCTTCTTGAACAATTGCGACGATGTCGATTTGGCTAGGCATTCCACCGATTCGGCTCCATGGGATGGAGATTTCACCAAGTGAAGTGGAGAAGTCTGCATCAATGTTGGCTGTGCTCAAAGCAGAGCTAGACCAACCGAGGAAACCGTAACTGTAGAGGTCGTAAGAGGAATCACTGTCTGCCCATAGCACATAGTTAGCGCTGAATGGGAGGTTGTGAGCTCCACCAAGTCCGTTGTATCCAACATCAGATCCACTTCCGTCAACGCTGATGTAAATCAGTACGTCAGAGGAAGTCAAGTCAGATCCGGTCATACCCATGTATAGGCTGTCACCTTCAACATAGGTTACCAAGAAATCATCGGTTCCGTCTCCGCTCATATTACCAGGCATTGCGTAGCCAGATGGGTTGAGTGCGTTTCCGCCGACCCAATCCTCATTGCTTCCGTCCACTGACATAGTTTCAGGTTGGAAGGATGTCGAGACATAGGAAGCACGCTCGTCGTCGGTTGATGTAACGAGAAGTGCAACTTCGTCTTGTGGAAGGTCACCGAGGTGAGTCGTTTCAATAGACAAGAGGTTGGCTTCGTCAATCACTGAAGTTGAATCAATGGTAATTGCACTGCTCAGCAGAGTGTTACCGATTGAAGTCACGTGGGAGCGAGGTCCGGCGTTGATTTGCGTGGTTGATGCAGACCAAGTTAGGTTCTCGACGCTTCCGATTGAATCTTCAACGTAGATAGCTGTTGTAGCATCCGAAGTACCACCGTCCCAGCGGAACGGTGTGTTATCGATGTGTAAACCGATAAGGCCAGATGCGTCCATTGGGTAAACCCAAACATCGCTGCTGTCTACAACATAGAGACCTGTTCCAGTAGAACCACCATCAACGGCTGCATTGATTGCAGTAACTGATGTGGATTCCACATGAACACCGTAGTCTGTTCCAGAGATATCGGTTCCACCAATCATGCTGAGGTCGCCGTTTTCCTTGGTAAGGCCAACTGCGTATCCATAGATTGTGGTTCCATCAAGGTTCAGGAATCGGTTCGTATCATCTGCAATCATACCGCCAGTGGAGGAGTATCCGCTTCCGATAAGAGTTGAACCTTCATCGCTGAGGTCACAGTCTTCGATGACCATTGCATTGTCTCCAAGTGTGATGGTGTTCGTTCCAGAAAGGATAGTGACTCCATCACAACTTAGCGCTGTGATTCCAACTGCGTTAGGAGATAGACGGCCTGCGGAGAGCCCAATGGTGTTTCCACTAATGTCAGGGCCAGCGTATCCTGTTGAACCGCCGGAGGATTCCAAGACATTGATTGTTGCACCACCGTCACCGTAGGAGTCTCGCACAGTAAGTGTGTAGGACCCAGCATCGGTGTAGGACTTCAAAGGCAGATACTCGGAGTTACTGGTGAAGGAGTATGTACCCCAGGTATCAGTTGAACCGTCTGGCTTGTCAATGGTGATACTGATCTCGTATCCCCAGCTGTCTGTTCCTAGATTGACGTCAGCGGATTTTCCAGATGCAAGGGTAAACGTGCAACTGTCAGAAGAACGATATCCATTGGAGCTGATTGAACACAAGGAGTTCGTAGGTGCAGGTGGGGACTTCATCTCACTGAGGTAAATTCCGCCATCAGCGTCTTCGAGTGTGTTGTTGGTAACGTCACCAGTACTCTTGAACACTTGGATACCTGTGGAACTTGAATCGCTGACACCGCCAATTGTGTTGTTGTGGACGGTAAAGTTGCTAGCGGAGCTAATGCTGATAGCATCCGTACCGCCAACAATTGTATTGTCTTGAATCAAGAGGTCAGTGACCTTTCCACTGTAGACCGCAATCGCACTTCCACCATCGGGATTAAACTCATTGTTCGTGATGATGGTTCCGTCAGCCTGACTGTTGGAATAGATCCAAACATCAGCTATTTCTCCACCGTCGTAGAACTTGTTGCTATCGATGGTAACGTTATCTGCTCCAAGTTCACTTGCGGTGTGTGAGTAATAGTATGGAGAGCGTTCTAGTTGGACTCCAGCACCACAGTCATAGAAGGTATTGTTGTAGATGAGGCTTTCTTCTCCACCGTTCAATTGAATACAGATATCAGTGTTCTGAATCGCACTGTTCAGCGCTGTGTACCCCTTAAAGTGAGTAAACGTGCTGTTAGCGATGTTGAAGTAATCCAATTCGTGTTCGTTGTAACTGCCATATCCGATTGAACCCCAGATACTAGCAAGTCCAGAGATGCTACTTTGGTCCATGTCAAGATTCATACTGTAGTATTGATATCCAAGTTGGAACCCTTGCATTTCACCCTCATCACTTACTGCCGTAGCGGTAATGTTGGTATTGTGCATCCAAAGGTTGACCTCTTGGTTGTAACGTGGGTAGAATCGATTTGCGTTGTCAAAGGTGTATGAAGAGGTTGAGATGATAGTAGTTCCGTTCCAGTTGTGTGTACCACCATCAAGATAGAGGAATGGTGTATCAAACATGACCGTGTCGCCTGCAATGTCGCTTCCAGACATTGCGTAGTAATATCCGTATTCCACAAGACCGTTACTGTATGTACGTGTGCTTCCGGTACCCAGAGTCGTACAAGCGTTCTGCTGGACGTAAGATACACTGGAATATCGGTAACAGATGCGTGAATCAAACGTTTCAACGAGATCAATTGAGTCTGTGTTTCCTGGAGTGTTCGTCAAGGTCATAGGCTCAAAGGCATAGCGGAAGTCCGCGTTATCACTGGAACTCGTGTAAAAGTAGTCAATTGTTGCTACAGTTACTGCTGTGTATCCAGATAAACTTAGATTGCACACTGTCGAACAGGTCCCAGCATCAACAGTTTGAGTTACAAAGGTCAAATCCGATGCAACACCATTGGTATCAGTTTCAGCCATTCCTGTGACAACGCCATCGGCATCCTTCAGAACAACATTGGTTCCAGAAACATCTTCGGTAGTGGTTGTACTTCCAGAAGTAACATCTGCGGTTACTGTGATGTCAACCTCACGCATTCGTGAGAATAAACCAGTTCCATTAACCTCAACTGTTTCAGGGTTGATATCACCCTCGATGAAGTCCATAGTTGATGAACCACTAATGACCACATCTTTGGTGTTGTTCAACTCAACATCCTTCAGTACAAAGTTGGATGAACCCATGGATTCAATTCCAACGCCATTGTTTTTGATAGATAATCCAGAAAGTGAAACATCACGGGTTGTGTCCAGTCCGTATTTTATCGCAGCTCCTTGAGCACCAGTGATGGTTCCCGAGAAGTCTGTGTTCAAATCCTTTAGATAGTAAATTCCAGCAATATTCTGGTTTTCAAAGTTTACATCTGTTAAATCAAATCGGCCTGATGCTCTGGTTCCAGTAAGTACTGCATAATCTCCACCGGTCACGTTAATGTTCGCGGATGTAGCGGCGGTAGAACCGGTAACATAGACACCAGCTGTTGCTGGTGCTGTGATCTCAATGTTTTCAAATCCACCAGCAGCGTAAGCGCCACCAATTTCAATTCCGACATCAGATCCAACAATCGTTCCGTTCTCAAACGCAGCGGTTCCAGCTTCACGAACGTATTCGCCAAGAGATGCTGGGTTATTACCTGAACGAGCGACGAAGTCATATCGGTCTTGGTAGTTGTCAGCACCCTTGTGAAGAACATCGATCCATAGTGTAACCTTGGAGATGTTTCCTCCATTGGCCTCTGCACCAGATATGTCAACTATTGGCCAGGTGACTCGAGCACCTTGTCCTGCGTTAACGTATGGTGTGTACACGTAATCTGAGCAAACACCGTAGTTGTTAGGATAACCACCTACTGCATAGCTTGGTGGGTTTCCGGCTCCGACCCATCCACTTTGTCCGTTACTTCCTTCAGGAGGAGAGTAAACACCTTGGAATTGGGAAGCAGGGGAATAATCTCCCCAGTACTTGTACGGGTAGCGTGATTGGTAGTAGCCAGTTGGAGATACATCTTCGATGCTTTCCCAACGGAATCCAAATGCGTCGGGTTGTTGGTAAGAGTTGTAACCACTTGTCTGACCCATCCAATACCGATGCATGTAGTAATAATATCCATCTTGACTCTGGTAGTTAGGACCGTAGTCGTATCCGTAGTAGTTGCAGTGCCATGAAGGAGCACCACCAACACCACCACTGTAGCTTCCCACATCAGAATTGCTGCTGATAGCGGGGTCGCTACTGGAGTAAGGATAGTATCCTTTCTGAGTTCCATCCGTGATGTTCCATGTATTACCATTGTCATCAGTGAACTCAATGTTCATTCGGTCTGTGATAAAGTAATCCTTAGAATAAGCGGAGTTGTACACTGGGTGAGCGTTTCCACCGCCATAAATCGAGTTAGCTCCAACTTGAAGATAGTTACCAGTTCCAAGGTAAGAGGTCAAATCAATAGGATGGGTAACCCATCCTGCAGATAATCCAGAAAGGATTGTGCTGCGGTAAATGGTAGGTAGAGACATTCCGCCGTAAGCGCTAACACCGACTGTGTTACCGTTAGCGATAAAGCCATCAACTTGAGGTGCTCCATTGTATGATTGAATTCCAACAGCTGCGTTTTTCACAGTTATATCTTTAATTGTGCTATCGGAGTTTTCAACCCATAGAGCTGTTCCAGTTTGTCCTTTGTTGATAATTGAGGAACTGTCAATGTCGACTGTTCCACCGTCAACTTTCACGGTAGCCATTTCATCAGATGTTGCAGAAGAGCCGTAAATAGTACCGCTGTCCATCATTTGAAGTGTAGCTCCATTTCCAATTACCAAACATCCCATTGTGATTGCATCACAGGCGACGTCTTGTAGAACACCGTTGTCAAGAACAAGAGATCCATCTTGGATGTTAATGTTCAAACCGTTTGTAGGAGACACTGCACGAATGATACCTGGAGTGGCTTTTGTACCGTCATTTGTAACGGTAATTGAGCCTCCACTTTTGATGGTGATCACTGGTGCGTTGGTAGAAGTGCTTTGAACACGAAGAACACCACCATCCATTCGGAGGTGACATCCATCAATCATGATATTTTCAGAGATTGTAATCTTGGTGTCGTCCCAAGCAAAGGTATCAGTGGATGGTGTGTATGCTCCAGACAGATTGACATTGTTTCGCATAGCATTACAGTCAGTGGCTGGATCGTTGAACGTAATTGGAGCAGGCTCCAATTGTAGGTCCATGTGAGTCGCAAGGGTGAACCCTGCGCTAGGGTACCAATCACTTGCAAGACTCGTGTCTGGGAAATTATCCGGATAAGTCTCATTCTGACCAGCAGATCCGAATGCACGGATGATGTGGTCTTCATAGGTGTTGGTATCACTATCTCCGACGACAACCCAAACGCTGGTATTACCCAAATCACTTGTTATTGCGCTGGTCCTGTGAGATCCGACTTGGAACATTTCATTCAAGTTAGCATCAACTAAGGAAGTTGTCACAACGTGGTTAGATTTGTATGCTGGGTTATTCGATGCGTCCAATCGGAACACACGAATTGAAGCAAGCCCACCAAAGTAAACCATCGATGGATCTGTGGTAGATGATGAAACATCAATTGAACAGCTTCCTGTGTTACCATTAGCGCCTGAACAATCGTTCCCGTTCAAATCACTCGCAATCAAAACAATGTTAGTTCCAGAACGAGCCTTAGCCACATATGGTCCAGAGGACGATGCACTTGTACTCGATATCGAGGACTCTCCCACTGTGATGTGGGAGTTACGACCGTCAATCACGTGTTCCGTTGATGAACCGTGAGTGAAGGTTGCACCGCTCACCGACATTGTGTTCTTGGAAGTAGCACATGAGGCAGAACTCTTGACACGGTTAAGAGTTGGTTCAACCATGTCAATTTTCCATCCACAGCCTGTAACGGTGAAGGAATCAGCGTCAAAGTCGGTCATTGTTAATACTTCTGAAGTGATGTAGTTTCCAGTGAGCGTCACTGCTTTAGCAGTAATCTCATCAAAGACACCTGGGTGGACCCTCTTCATTGTGAGGTCACCGCTGTTGATATCCATCATCTTCATGCTTGTACTCGAAGGTCCGGCACCGGACTGTTGCGGACCACCTGGAATAACATCCAAGGAGGTAGTCATTAGATCTAGGCCTTCAATGTGGATCGATTCCATTGCAGCAATTGTTGCGGTGGCGTATGCTTGTCCAGAGAACTCCACGTTGTAGAGGTAGACATCACTGTTCAACCCCGCATCAGAAGTGATTGCACTACCAGCAGTCGCTCCCGTTGTTGCCGGGGAAGTGACTGTAACGTTACTTAGGAAAAGGTCTTGCAGATCAACATCAATGAAGTTCACGTACGAGTTGGTAAAGTCCATGTTCTCCAAATGAAGGAGACCTGAAGTAGAACCTGGAACGCTCATAATTGCACCAGCGGTAGAAGTACCGGCAGTGTTACAGTTGGTTACTGTTCCATCCATCAATTTCGCTACTGTGTTTTCAGCAAAGTCGAAACATGAACCTGTAACACCGCTTACGGTGAAATCAGTCATCGACACGGATGTACCTTGTCCACTTCCATGAGTGAAGACAGATCCTACGTTTTCAAAGGCCACATCTGTCATTGTGAAGTTTCCAGTGTTACAGTCTGCAGTAGCAGACCCACACGAAGGTCCAGTTCCATCATGGCGACTTCCAGATCGGAAGACAGAGTCGGTTGTGTTGTTGAAGTTCACATTCTTGAACCTGTGACGGTCATCAGTTCCCTTATTGGTGGTACAATCGTTTGTGAACGCCATTCCGAGCCAATCTGCACCGTTCATTCCAGTGAAGTTGATAGGAGCGGTTGCACTTCCATTGGCGAAGAAATTGGTACATGCGCCGTCAAAGGAAATACCCTTACCTGCTGCAATCTGAATTTCCACACCTGGCTCAATGGTCAAATCTGAGCTGACCACGAGGTACTTGTTGGAAGGATTAATTCGGATTGGGCTGTCAGTGAGATCCCACTTGGGGTCCGTTGTAATGTCAGCAGAGACGTCAGTACCCTTGCCTTCGTAAGGCATAACACGGTAGTATGTTGAACAATCTTGGTTGGTCGTCACGAAGCAGTAGTAGTTGTTGTAAACAGTGTTGAATGGTGCAATCAAACCAGGACGTGCATTTGTGCTTCCCTTGTAGGGTAGTTCTGGCTGATGCCATGTCCAGAGTGTCTGCTGTGTGTTGGTGTTACCGTTGTCAAGGAAGAACATTGACCCTTGTCGGTTGATTTGCACACGGTCATTGCTGTCGTCACCGTCGTAAGTTGTTCCGAAGTAATCGAACTCGAATCCAGCAGGAATGTCGATGTTAGCAGAGCACTGATTGCGGTAGCTGGTAAAGTAATACCAGCAGTAGTATGCGTATGGTCGTCCATTGGATGAGCCACTGATTGCAGTGTTAGCGTTAGCCAATTCTACAAGTCCCTTATCGAAGGTTTCCCAACTGTCAGAAGTAGCACTTGTGTGGATACGGAAGTTACTGGTTGTTGGCGTGTAGCCTTGATTGTTGTAACTGCCGCCCTTGTTCGAGATACTGTCGCCCTTGTTTCGGGTTTGATCCATGTATCCAATTTCCCAAGATTCGTAGTTAGCGGAACATCCTGAATCGTACTTGAATTCAATCTCGTTGGTGACGTCATAGAAGAGTGCCTGAACGGTACAATCGTAACCGTAGGTGTAGTAGCTCATGTCATGCCATTCAACAGCGAAAACCTTGCTTGGATCGCCTCGCTCAAATGTGTAAATTGAGGAATTGTTAATATTGATTCCAGCGGATACTGTTGAAACGTCACGGGCTGTGAATTTGTACTCAACCGAATCGTTGACTTCCAAATCTTCAATGTCAGCAGTCCATGTGCATGACTTCAGTGAGCAGTCTGCGCGACTGTTACCTGCTTCATGGTCCATGACCGTTGAAGTCCAGGTGCCTGCCGAGCCACCATCAGGAGTAATCCGATGGTAGAGCGTTGGCCCAACACCTGCAGAGGTACTGGTATTTACTCCACTAGCTGGGTCGCCCTCATCAAGGATACCTACAGAGACTGTACGGATCTTCGAGTGAGAATCAGACATTGCGCTGTGAATAAAGGTAGGCTTGAAGATGTCTGGCGTAGGAGCGACGTTACCAACCTTGTAGGTGATATCGCCTGTGCTAGCCTGTCGTCCATAGTAACTGCTACCCATTGCGAAACCGCTCCAGCGGTACGAGTTCTTGTTACCGTAGATCATGTAGTAAGCAGGGGTACATCGGTCGTAGCTGTTGGTAGCTCGGTAGAAGTAGTACCATCCGTTTGTTGTAACACACATTCTGTTAGCGGTGGATGTACTCGCAGTGCTGTTGAAATTGAACAATCCAAAGTCACCGGTGATGTCGCCAGGGATTGCAAACTTGTACGCCTTGGTGTAGGAACCGTAGGAGTAGGAGAGTGTGGCTGATGAACCACCGGACAACGGTGCTTCAATTCCAGTCTCTGTACCAATACCTACAGTTGCCCATGCGTTGGCTGCACTGTCGTAATGCATAACTAGGTTCATTCCAGGTCCGTGCGTTGCACCAACCTGAAGGTATCCATTACCGTTGTTGTTCCATAGGTTTTGGTCACCCTTGTTGGTGTAGGAGTTCATTCCCCAGTACCCGTAGGCTGGCTTATCGCTCCATCGAGCGAGCCAGTTTCCGTAGGTCGTACTTGTTCCTGTGTAGAAACAGGACGAGGAACCCGTACCACAGGACGAAGTATCAAATTCAAAGTAATACTCGTCATTCGCTGAGAAATACGTTAGCTGGCGGTCAAAGTTTCCACCAGCGTTGTAGGAACTATAAGCAGTTACATCAGTTGTTAGAACTGTCATCTTCTTCGAAGTAGTTGGTGCATTTGCTGGGTCGACGACGTCGAACTGGTAAGGAGTAGGCGTTTGTTGAGTTCCTGTTCTTGCAGGCTCATATCCAACGTTAGCTCCGTTGCTTCCGGTGTTCAAGTCTTGATACTTCCAGTAGTAACGGAAGTCATCCCCAAACTCCACATCAGGAGTTCGGGCCTTGAAACGGCAATCTGTTGTTGTAGAACTGCAAGTACCGATCGAAACAAGTTCACCTGCATCAAATTGGCTGTTAGAACCGAGTCCATAGGATGTTGAAGCCCATGAGGTTCCTCCGTCTGTTGAGTAGTACAATTTAGGAGCGTTGGCTGATGTGGTATCAATTCCAGACATATCTGTCAATGAGATGAAGAATGTTCTTTCTCCTTCAAGGTATGAATCAATTCCTGTGTAAGGCACATAATCGGAGGTTGGGGCATCCGCATCTGTACCGCCGGTGTAGACGATTGAAAGATGGTAAACGTTCGAGCCGCTAGAGTATCCGTATCGCAAGATTCGGGAACCTGTGTACTGTTCACCAACTCCAATGGTTCCGCTTGAGGTTCCAGCGTTTCCAAGAGCCGAGTTAATCAATCCAATTCCACCGGATGTTGAAGAACAAGCGGTAGCAGAGTTACAAAGTGTACCGGTCTTCCATCCAGTTCCACCAACCTTGATGGTCCCGACTGCTGGAGTGTTCCAGATTGAGGACATGACTGAAAGTGCTGGAGTCCCACCATAGTTTTGCGTTAAATAACCCGGAGTGATAGCGCTTGAGCTGCAAGTTCGTGAAGTGATTTGCCAGTTGTATCGAACATCTGTCCCACATGACTGCATGATCTTGATGTTGACGTTAGCGTTCGCAGAGGCATAGCTGTAGGAGGAAATATGTTCCTTCCACTGAATGCTCTGAATTGCAGCGCCGCTAGGAAGGGCGTTGCTTGAAGTAAAGGAAACCTTGTGCCATGGGAGATAGTAAATGGTGCTATAACTTTTGTACAAGTATCGCAGTGTGTTGCTGTAGCAATTCCCATAGTAGACGTAACAGTATCCACCAGCGTTAGTATTTACCTTGAGCGTTGGATCAATTCCAACGGGGTAAACTCGGTCTTCGGAAAGAAGCCATGAGGTCTCAACAACAGTTGTGAGGATGACATCGGGGCCATAGACTTGAACGAAGAAAGTCCCGATGTATGGGTCTCCGCCGCTCGCATCAATGATAACAGGAGTAGGAAGTTCCAAGAGAACTTCTCCGGTTTCGATGTTGCGGATGTGAAGTGCTTCGCTGGTCTGGAACACATCTTCACCCAACTGGGTTTCGCCCGAGTAGATGGCGTAACCAGCAGGAATGCGTAGGCCTTCAGAAAGGCCAAACCAAACTGCGTTTTCTTGGAGTACTGGTGCTTCTCGGACGACGAGGTTCTGCTTGACTTGCGTTGAGTCAACAGTGTAATCCAAGTCAAATCCTTCAGCTAGAGGGTATCGGATGACGTTTCCACCAACTTCAATTGCGCTCGTACTTGGAGCGGAGAAGTAAGGTTCCGGAGCAGTTCCTGTCTCATCAAGAGTCACCAGCATTGGATTCAATCCTGAAATTACGGGATCGACGCCCTGGTTAACTTGAACCATGATACCGCTGCCGGCTTCAGGTCCAAAATGAGTCACAAAGGTGTTCTCGGTAACACTCCAGCCTTCTGGCATAGCCTTGATGTTAACATCAATGTTTTCCCAGGTGTTGTCACTGCTACGGTAGTGCACTGGCTCTGTGGCAATCAATTGTGCAATGTTACCGTCCTCAGTAAGGTAGGCTTTGGTTTTCTCGTCTCTCATCCCTTGTAGTTCAAGCGATGGGTCATATTCGTAGTTGATCTCTTCGATTTTATCGGGGAGGCGGAAGAAATCTTCCTCTCCAGTTGTGCTTGATTCAACAAACTCAACATCTGCACTGTCGTTGCTCATGTATCCACTCATTGGCATGAGTGCCATCAAAGCGCACAATAGCAGTGCAATTCCAATTCCGCCGAAGACGGTCTTATTCTGGTTTTTCTTGTTTCCCAACATAGGTCATTCACCTCATACGGACTGTATGCAGTGCGTCCCACGATTTACACCCCTTATAGGAGTTGGGGTACATAACGTTTGAAAATGAAATTGAATAGGCCCTTAAGCCCATGATATGCCCGTTGGCGCTGATTCACAAAATTACCTAAATTACGGCGGAAAATAACACAAACCTACATCTGTTAATTCCGTAGAAATATTGCTTCAATGCCCAGCCAATAAGAACGTTTGAATGTGTTTCTTTCGCCTTGGCCAAATAGACGCAATAATCTGATGTATCAAAATTTAAAGATTTAAAAAAGGCCAGAAGGGCCGCCGAGGCGGCCCTCCCAGCGTTGTCCATCCCCGCTTTGCGAGGTTGGAGGGTGCTGTAGGTTCAGCTTGTGCTAAGATCAGTAATCCCAGTCTTTTCCGTCTTCGGCACCGTCTCCGCCTTCGCCATCTCCTCGAGTGAGGATGAAGGCTCCAACGACGAATGCAATGATAATAACTCCAACGATTGCGCCCCATGCAGCTACAGGGATGTCACCACTTGTGGAGTCAGCATCGTCGCCGATGGTACCGTTACCGTCTGCATTGGTATTGTCTGCTTGACGATAGTAGTCGATACTGTTCATCGATGCTGCGGAATTCATGTTCTCCAGAGCATCCATTGGAACTGCTGTGAAGTAGTAGGTAAACGAACCTGCTGCGGTTGGCTGAGCGATGGTAACGGTGTTGCCGGCATCAACCTGAACCATGTCTGGGCAATTGGTTGGCATGTTAGCTGCATCGAAAGATTCAGCTCGCTGGTAGCACACATGCCACATTGCGACATCGGAGGAGTCGCCTTCAACATTCCACTTAACGATCCAGTTCTCGCCGTCTTCTTCTACAGTAAGGCTGGTGGCTGCAACATCTCCTGCAACCTTCTTGTCAGCCGTTGCGTTACCGATACCTGGTGTTGAGCAGCCCTCAAGGTTGCAAACAGCCACGGTGGCGGTGTAGGTAGTGTCGTGAGTAGTAGATGGCCCAGGTAGGGTGAAGGTACGGTCTTCATCAGGAACGGTCTGGTTGACCACTTCAGTAGCGCCATCGGTGACGATGAGGCGGACACTGTCTCCTGTGCGTAGCGGTAGGTTCTCAATATCCCAACTCATTCCGATTGCCCCTCCTTTCAGAGCGTTAATCGCAAAGTTGCTAATTGCTGCATTAGGGATTTCTCCACCAACAAGTTCTCCACCCATCAGCACCAATTTTCCGGTAGGAATCACTGGGTTGTTTGCAGGAATGTCGTAACTGAAGATGGCCTTAGTAGCGTCTTCAGTGCTGTCTTCAGAGGAATCATCAAAGACAATCCACTTGCCGCTTCCGTCAATGTACCAAAGACTGGTAGCTTCTAGGGACTTGTCAACGGACACTGAGAGCGATTGAGTCAAAATATCACCCGTAGTAAAGGTGGTTGAAGGTTGGTAGTCAACAACTGCGACTGCATCGTATTTACCAGCAAAGCCATCCAATTCCACATCGTTGTAATTCTCCAATTCAACGGAATCTGTTACATCATTTGCGGAGATTGTGAAGTTACTTTGCAAGAAGTATTGAATCGGATATGTCACTCCGATACCAGAATCTGTTGTATCAGATCCAACTGCAGTGTTCCAGATGCTCAAGATCATTTCTTGGCTAACTTCTCCGCCGTGGTTATCTGTAACAACTACGGTGACTGGGAAGATGGTAACGTATTCCGCAAGAACCAACGATGTGCACACGGTACCACCGGTGGATTGTGTACCACCACATCCAGGAATTGTGCCTCCAGGTATGTTGTAAGCAAAGTTCAGTCCTTCGCCCGATGGGTCATCGACATCGAAGGCTGTTACGGCAAATTGCAACATATCTTCCTGTCCGACGACAAGGTCTCCCTGATTGACCAATTCAAACGAAGTGATGAGAGGGAGATTGTTGACTACATTAGAAACCATTGTTCGGTCATTGTTGCTCAAACGCATGTCAGTTGCCCCTGTTGCGTCAATTGAAGTAGACTTGTTAGCCATAACCAATTCAAATTCAAAGGTATATTCACCAGGTTCAAGGCTAACCAGAACACATACGCTTCCGATTTCGAGGCCAGGACCACCGAGAGGTTGATATTCGTAAGCTACTTCTGTCCCTTCCATGCAACTGGACAAGATACCTGTGTCAACAACAGTTGTTCCTAGAGAGACGGTGTAACTGACATTCCAATCGTATCCAACGGTAGGGCTAGAACCACGGTGTTGTACTTCTGCGTAGACTCGGGATGCCCCAACATTGAGGTCTTCTCCACCAGAGTCTTCAACAAAGCTGGATGATTGACCGGTTCCGTCAGAATTGTATCCTTGGTAAACACCCATACGAGATATACGGATGTCGTGGTAATTATTTACAGCGCCACCGATTTCAGAGGAGTCTGTTGCTGGGCGGTCGTCTCCTGTTTGAGTGACTTCACAGGAATGGAGGTATGTAGTCACGTTTCCATCGTCATCGAAGGATTGAACGCAATCTGCTAACTGGCCGTACAATACATAGGAAACAACGGATGCTTCCAACACGAACTTACTTTCTGGTTGCGTGGAATCTGGAGTAACGAGTCCGCTATAGGTCCACGGGGACTGGTAGTCCAAGATGGTTCGGGTAGCGGATGTCGTATCATTGAGATCGGTTTCGTTTTGGAAGGTCAGTGTGTTTGGCGTTGAGACTCCAGCCATGAATGTGGAAATTCCACTGTTCAATGTGAGGTCATCATTGTTGGCGCCACCTGTTGCTGCTTGGACGACACCGGTAAGTGCAAGACGAATCTCAACATTTCGAGGGGAGAATGTATCTGAGCCGTCCGCCGTGACGGTAAGGTCGAAAGTCTTAGCGTCCGAGCCTGTGATGGAAGTCGATCCGTCGCTCCATTCCAAGTCCACCTTAATGTCAAACCAGTCAGTAACACGAACTTCAACTTGCTTTGCATTGTTTGCAATGTCAGAATCGGTTGGGGAATCTACTGAAATTTCAACGATGTAAAGTCCTTGAGTAGGAGTCCATGCAATATCTTGTCCAGAATACTGTAGAGTATATTTTCCAGCCCCGAGAAAAGAGTTAGCGGAAAATGGGTGAGGTGTAACAGACGAATCAAAATCACAAACGGTACCATCGTCACAAATAGCATCAAGGTTTTCCCACTGCAAATCATTTCCAGTGGCATCCTTTGCAATCATGCCGACTGCACCTGAGGAATCAGTGAGGTACACGGTAACCGTGTAACTTAGCTCGTCGACCGAAGCATCACCGAGATTTTGGATATATGCTTCAAAGTTGGTGACTTCACCGACTTTTAGTTCGTTACGGCACCCATTGGCGTCGCAAACTGTTTCTTTAGGTGACGTAATGGCAAGGACGGATGGGTCAGCGCCTGCGCGTGCTCCTGCGTCCTCAATCACTACGGTTTCTTCCAGCTCGGTAAAGTCAATGCCAGCAAAAAAACTGGTTAACATTAGCAATCCGAGAATCATAGGTGTCATATTCTTCATGTCAATACCCCCGAAGGTTCGGTATCCCTTCCCACGCCATCTGTCGTATTTATACTAACGCGAAGATGCGGATAGGAAATAATGCGATATTTGAGTGGATTCCGGGTGTAAAGTGGAGCGCAGTAGCCCACATCACGATGAAAGTAGTGCGTAAATTTTGTAATTTTCCAGCCGGGAGAGTTTACTCAAATAAGTTACATATTCCTCAGAGCCGCAGATGGTGGGATCTTTGATGCTCGTTTCGTAGGCCCGTAGGTAGCCAACAAAGCGATAAACCAACCGCAAATAAATAACATTATGGTCGATGCCCAGGGGAACACAAACGCTGCCCCTTCAGCCTCCCATATCGCTTTGTAAAGGACAAGGTGGAACCCATAACCAATCAAGAGGCCGTTCAGCATTCCCAAGGCTGCAATCCATGAAACTTCAATGATGAAAATAGCCAAAACATGGCTTTGTCGAAACCCGATAGCTCTCAACATACCGATGGTAGTTCTCCGTTCACTCACGTTCCGCACTGTAACAACTGCGATTCCAGCAACTCCAACAATGAGCCCGAGCGCCAAATAACCCTGGAAAAGTGATAGGATTGCAAGAACAAGAGATTGTATCACCATGACTTCTTCGGAAACGGTTTGAACAGAAACGCTCTGTTCAGCCAATGATTGTGCAAGGACTGAGTCAAGTTCCATGGCTGCTTGACGGACTTGCTCTGATTTGCCTTGGGCCGAGACCGCATCAGTAGAGGCGGATTGGTTGAAGGGTTGGGCGGAATCAGAAACACTCACGTACATTCGGGTGACTTCACCACCAAACTGTTCCTCAACGATTTCTCCATTCATCCAAACACCCGGTGAAAAGATGTATGATGATTGCTGAAGAAAGCCTCCAACTCGCACAGTTCTCGTGTTTTTAGGATTAGAAAAATCAACAAGGGAAATTGAATCCCCAATGGCAAATTGCAATGGAACAATTGTTGTCCCATCCGCCGTTGATTCAAGACCAAAAGAGGCATCAAGGAATACGATATCCTCGAACTCCTCGATTGAGTTCCATGCCTCCTTCTCCGTCTCCCCTAACCCTTCATCCCAAGTGTAGAGGGGCAGTCCACCGTGAGAAGAAAAACCCTCATCGAAACCTCTGAGCAAATACGGCATCCGTTCGCCAGAAGCATCTTCAAGATGGACTGGTGCACGGTGAATACGCCCAACAGCATCAATATTACTCATCGCTTCGTGTTCAATTCCCCATAACGAAGGGTCGCTGTCCAATTCAATGGGCCGAGAACGTGATGAGGTGAGAAGCAGTTCAAATTCTCCTTCTGCATCTTCAACAAAGGATGAGGAATAGGTGTCAAATTGTGCCGTGTATCCTGACAGCACAACTACTGAAAACATGGTTATTGAAAACATACCCATAACGACTGCGGTTCGGACAGGATGAGCAAGGGGGTGCGCCAATGAGACCGGGCCCACCACGCCAAATTTGCGAGTAATAATTTTTGATTTAGTGATCCGCTTAACCGCCAGTGGCGCAATGCTGGTAAGAACCATGACCCCTGAGAATACCTGAAGGAGACCGAGAACAATGAAGGTGAGTTCATCTGCTTTCATCGAGGAACGAATCGGATCAATTGGGCCCAAAAGTAACGTCCAAATCAGCCACAAACTACCGAGAGCTCCAAGGGTATTTCTTGGACCATGCCGACTCCAACGCGCCCACCTCGGCCGAGATGAGAGCCATACTGGAAGCTCCCATGTGAAAAGAGGAACAAAAAGAAGCATTGCAAACACCCCACTGAGGACGTATGCAGCGTAAGATAGCCCACTTGAAGTACCAATTACAAAGAGACCTCCAAGACACAACACAAGGCCCCCTAAGCCAATAATTTGGATTAGAAAGACACCCCACGGGACTCCCTTTGAAAGAACGAGACGTCCACCCCGAAGTGCCTTCACGATGTTCAATTGGGCATTCCAGAATGCTGTAGCCCACAGAAGCCCAATAGCGAGGAGAGAACCCCAAATCCAACCGGATAAAAACGAATCTAATGTCCAATCAAAACGGAAGGATTGGGCCCCTACCGAGGCAAATATTGAGGAAAAGCCAACGGAGATGACCCATGCTAAACCCAATCCGAGTAGTGAGCCAAGACCACCTGCTATGACGGAGAGGACCAGCCCCTCCTGTACGAAGAAAGCCCGGGCATCGCTTGAACGTAGACCTAAAGCTCGTGCAATCGCTAATTCACTTCTTCGAACATCGGCAAGTAGCATGATAATCGTGAGCACAAGCAACACTCCCGCTGCAATCGTAAACGTACCAAAAACGAGGAACATAGCAGAAAGCAAGCCGGAGGATTCCGCTGCTTGTCGGGCCGCCTCAACCTTAACTGCCCTTACTCCGAGAAATACATCGTCGATTGTACTCTGCTCGTCAAACCAGACAGTAAGGTTCTCAACAGCAGAATCGGAATCGTTACCAGCAAATGGTCCACCAGAAAGGAGCAATAATGAACGCTCGTCATCATCGGCAAGTGACAATTGTTCTGCGTCCTCAAGATGAATTAATCCAAGAACAACGGCCTCAAGGTCAGTCAGTTGTTCAAAGCCGGGAAGCGATGTATAAACGCCATCATTTTGCAGGAATATTGCGGTATCATTACCATAAGCATACGGAATTACTCCTTTCACTGAAACGGTTAGATTGGTGTCCTCTAGCGGAAGACCTTGAAGACGATTGGATACTGCAACGTGGCCGAGGGCCACATCAACCGTGGAATTTTCTCCTCCAAATGCAAGGAACATCTGAGGAAACCGACCAAACCCGGGTGCATCAGACATAACGGGCAATCGTACTGATTCAACATCTCCTGAGGAGGTATTCCATCTCAACAATCCATGTTCCTGTGTACACCAAGCGCTTTGATTATTCACCAAAGACCATGCGACTCCGTTGCATTGAAGATGAAGGTCGAAAACTTCGCCAGACTCATCCCCCGCCCACGATGAAGCGTCGGAGGGTACGAACGACAAATCCTCCAGTCCATTGCTGATATAATACGAGGTAGATAGAAGGCCTTCGATACGCAAGTGGACATTGTCGCCAACTGCAAGGTCGTAAGAGAGGACGGTAGACGGAGGGTTAATGCTGAGATTGTGCATCTGCGTTTGGTTGTAATTTTTTGATAAAACGTGAATCCTTAGAGTTTCTTCACCCGCCTCAACAGCCCACCATCTGTCCGACCCGTGTGCTACAGCCTCAACGGGATATTCCGTATCGTAGGTAGCCACTGAAGTCTCATCAACTTCAAATTCATCGGCAAGAACAATCCCGTCACTATGGGCTAAGGAAGCAGATGTGCCTTCCTCAGAGAAGGCAATGTCGTTGAGAGTATCACCGCTATCAACCTGCCAAATCCATGCCTCATTCGTGGAGTAGAGTTGGAACCCTGCTCCCGAAGGACTGGAGTGCCAAAGGGCAGTTGAACTGTCCTTGAGTAACGTAACATCGCTATCTGCAAGTGTAAGCAGCGGTTCACCGTCGACGACGGCATCGATAAGTGGAGCCTGTAAAACCTCCATCATGACTCCATTGGGGTAAAGAGACGTTTGATTTTCCCTCAGCCCCCGAACATCGTCTCCGTTGACCCTTCCCAAGTTCGAGGTTGATGATATCGTCACGGCACCTGTCGTTGTATCTCGCGAAATGTTGAGTCCTGTATCAGATGCAGTAAATGCTGCGTCAAGATGCTCGCGAATCTGTGCACTTACGTCCTCCACATCGTCATCGCTTAATTCATCATCAAGGGCAATTGAAAGGCGACTTATGGAGTTCCCAAGTTCAGCCAAAGATTGAGCAGTGCCGAGGTCAGTGAACACGGCAGGTGATTGTGAACCAGCCATCGCACCCTGCCCCTCATTTGCTACAATAGCAGTAATGGAAACCTCTTGGACACGGCGAACACGTTGTTGGTCTTCATCGGTGATGTACCAGCCCATATCTGTACGATCTCCAACATTTAGACCAAGTTCTTCACTTGCCGCTGAATTGATAGCGATTTGGGGCAAGGTCGCTCCATCATTTGCTGAGGCAAGTTCCGAAAAGCGTAGGCCTTCATCTCCTCCAAGTGGTGACCAAACCCCGATAGCATCAACCGTAGAATTACGAGCAAACCAAGAGACTGAAGGTTCTGAGACGCCGTCAGAACCACTCAAGCTCACTGAGGTAGCCCAACCATATTGCCGACCTTTCAGCAGTGGGTTAAGCGAAACATCATTTTCCATGCTACTCCAAGCAATCTCTGCGGTCTGTTCATCAAAAAGAACCGGGACACCTGTTTGAGGATTGAGACCAGAAAGAAGTACATCGGTTTCCCCCCAAGCTGCTTCAACCTCGTAGCCTACCGTCGCATCCAAGGAATCTCCAACCACCAAAGAAGAGGTAATAATCGACGAGGCAATAACAAGTCCTGCAACCATCAAAACCGATTGCCTTCGTCGCCGACGGATGTTTTCCCAGGCAAGACGCCAGACAACGAGACGTTGAGGAATCAAGAGCGGTTGGAGCAAGGTGAGTGAAATGATTCCCGCCAGCAAACCTCCCATGAAGGCATTGACATCTGATAGTCCCAACCAGAGGAGAAACCACAGAAGTAAGAATGCATCAACTGATGGTCCAAAAACCAAAATTAGTTTTGAAAGATGAGGCATGGACGATGTTCGTCCCGCCGCAAGCAATGCTCCAACACTCAATGTTGTGACCAACACGATGAGGAGCAAGGCTGAAAGAAGCAGGATTATTCCTCCTCGCCACCGGGTTTACGCTGATCTTTGACAACCAATCCGTCACTCATCGTGATGATTCGTTCACATTGTTTTGCAATTTCTCTGTCGTGAGTCACGATAAGAAACGTCGTGTTAAGTTCCTTATTCATGGTTTTTAGTAGCCCCATAACCTCATTTGAAGTGGATGTATCCAAGTTCCCAGTAGGTTCATCACAGAGGATGATAGAGGGTTTGTGAACGATTGCACGTGCAACGGCTACTCGTTGCTGTTGCCCTCCTGAAAGTTCTGCAGGTCTGTGTTCTGCTCGGTCTGAAAGGCCAACTCGATTGAGCGCCTCTAAGGCCTCTGTTCTCGCATCCGAAGGTTGCTGACCCAAGAGAAGCAGAGGGAGTTCAACATTTTCAACGGCCGAAAGAACAGGAAGGAGGTTAAAATCTTGAAAGATAAACCCGAAATGTTCAGCACGTAAATCTGTACGGGCATTGTCACTGATCCCGTAAAGCGGAGAACCATTAACCGACACGTTCCCTGAGGAGGGCTCATCAATCCCAGAGAGAATGTTGAGAAGTGTCGTTTTTCCACAGCCCGAGGGGCCCATTACAGCGACCATGTCTCCATTGCGAACCGCCAACTCTACCCCACGCACCGCTTGGACTGTAGATTCGCCGGCTTGGTAGAGTTTCCACAGCGCAGTGGCCTCAAGAGCGTGGGTCATAGCCACACGAAAGAGAACTGCGTTGATAAAGTCCTGCCCACACGCAGGAACATGACTGGTTCTACGCAACATATTACGGTGAGCGTGCTTGCATTCGGGCCACTCTCTGAACGGCTAGGTGGAAGAGAACACACTTACGAACTCCCAGGGACTACGACTGTCAGGGAACTGATTGAACAAGTAGGATTGTCCGAATGGATTTCATTTGGTCTTACCGTTGCCATCAACGGCGAACGATGTGATGTAAACACAGTCCTGAGCAACGGTTGTGAAGTCGCTCTCTTACCCCCAGTTAGCGGCGGATAAGTCCTCGCAAGTGATATTTGAAGGAAAGCCTTCAACAACGGGGAGCAACTCCGTCAGCATGAGGAAGCAACATGGCCTTCACACCAGGACCTCTTGAACTCGTCATCCTTCTGGGCTTGTTTTTCCTTTTGTTTGGAGCACAACGCCTTCCAGAAGTAGCAAATGCACTAGGCCGGTCGAAAGGTGAATTCCAAAAAGGATTGGCTGAAACTACTCAAATTGGCGACCCAGTCAAGACGGTTACAGATCTTGAAGCCGGTGGCCGAACACCAGAACAAGTGTTGATGGACCGAGCCAAAGCAGTTGGAATTGACCCTGCGGGCATGGCGATAGAAGACCTTGAAAAGAAAGTCACTGCTCTTGAAGCCCTTGAAGACAACGAGTGAATTTCTTCACCGCTTCTTCATTCGCTTAATTTCCGTTGGAGACCCACACCGTTCGCATTCACCAACAGCACCCCGTTTTGCTCGCTTGGCATCTTTGGGAACTGGGAATGTCGCTCTGCAACCAGTGCACCTCAACTCCCACTTCCAGACTTGCTTAGCTCCTTTTGTGTTCACTGAACGCACTTGGCCACCGTGGTGCTTGAATGCGTTTTGAAGCCGGTAATCATCGGTCACAAGTTCAACAGATAGACCTACTGCAAGGGCGAGAACATCCAAGTCAACATCGGAAAGTCGTGGTAGATCTCCGCTTGCTGATGCAACTGCTTTTGCATCCTCAAGCCATTGAATCGGAACTGCTCTCCATTCAATCGGAGCCGATTCCAAAAGCAAAGAGCGGGTTTCGCTAACGGATGCAAGTTCATCAAGTTGAGAAAATGCACAAATCCCACCGTTCAACTCAGGAACCGGCCAGTGAAGCAATGCTGCAGTGTCAAGCACCCGGTTCATGTATCGGTCACGAGAATCACCATGATGAAGACACCGTTCACCCCTATCTTCATCAAAGAAACCTAACTCCGAACATCATGGGTTGGAAAGAACAGACACTTGAGGTGTTCGAAATCTTTGGACCAGCTACCCTAGGTGTTGTTTCATTTACAGAAGCCATCATCCAACCGGTACCTCCAGATTTACTCTACCTGCCTATGCTCGTGAATGCCATGGGAGACACGCCGCTGATTGTTTGGCTTTGGCTGGTTGTTACGATCAGTTCGGTTTTAGGTTCCCTCGTTGGATATTTCATTGGGAGAAAATGGGGAACTCCACTCATGATTCGTTTTGGCCAAGAACGACATCTATCAAAATTAGAACAATTAACACAACGCTACGGTTCTTGGGGAATCTTCATTGCAGCCTTTTCTCCAATCCCATACAAAGTCCTCGGATGGATGGCTGGAATGGGCCATATGGAGCGTAAACCGTTTCTTGCAGCTGGTTTCATGGGAAGGGGACTCCGATTTGGCCTCGAAGCGGTTCTAATTGGTATCTATGGAAGCCAAGCATTGGACGTCATGAACTGGTTTCTTGACAACGAAATACTGCTTGCAATCATCCTTTTGGCAGGTTTAGCACTGACTTGGTATGCGTGGCAGTGGTGGTCTGGCCTTGATTCAGATGCCACCGCACCCTCACAATGAATCTTCATCCCAAGCATACATCGCAACGGGAACGGTTATGAAGAGGTGGTCGGTGGACGCAAATGGCGCTCGTGTGGTGTAGCCAGGTCCATCATAGTGGGTTTTCATCCCGCCGACCCGGGTTCGAATCCCGGCACGAGCATCCCCATCAACAATAGAGCGCAGCAGTCGCTTTATTTCATTTCAAGCGAGGGTGCCATTGTTAAAATCTTCAATGGCTTGATAGATTTCTTCTCTGGTATTCATGACGAATGGGCCGTATCGTGAAATCGGCTCTCCAAGTTCGGGGCCGCCCAAAATCAAGAATTCCGCACCATCATCTTCAGCTGTTAGCGACAACTCATCACCTTTCTCAAGCAATCCAAGCCCACCATCATGAAGAGAACGTCCTTCAATGTCAACAGAACCTCCAAAAGCATAGACCATGATGTTGTGGTCAGGGTCGCAATGGTGAATGTAAGATGCTCCAGCTTTCATTTTCATGTGGATGTAAGTAATAGGTATGACAGTATCAATGACCGCATTCGTTCCAAGCGCTTCTCCAGCGACAATCTTAGCCCAAACGGTACCATCTTCGTTTGTGGCCTCTGGAATATCCTTTGATGGGATGTCTTGATACCGCGGTTGCATCATCTTATCTTTAGCCGGTAAATTAACCCAAATTTGGAACCCGTGCATTCTTCCTCCATGTTCCATCATGTAATCTTGCGGCATCTCCGAGTGAATCACACCTCGGCCTGCCGTCATCCATTGGACATCACCCGGGTTGAGGTCTCCACTGTTTCCTGCTGAATCCTCGTGGCGCATGCCTCCGTCGAGGAGATAAGTCACTGTTTCAAAACCCCTGTGCGGGTGAGATGGAGCACCAACTGCGTCACCTGGAGCGTAATCTACCGGACCCATCTCATCTAGAAGAAGAAACGGGCTCATCAATCGACCCATGGCTGCTGGCCTTCTTACCTTGAATCCGCCCCCTTCAAGGACGGTATGGGTGGGCACTATGCTTGCAAGAGTTCGATTCATGATATCACTTCAGCGTCATGCTGTTAACAATAGCGTTGACAGTTTCGGGGTTGGCTGGTTTCTTACTGTTGGCCATGAGAGAACGACCGATGACATTGCATCCTAAGTAAGAGAATTGCATTCGCATTGCCATGATGACATTGGCGCCTCCACCTCCGGAGTGTGTGGCCAGTGCAACTGTGCGGTCTCGGAATAAGCGACGAAAGTCATCGCTCTGTCGACTCAACCATGCTATTACGTTATTGAGAATTGGAGGGTAAGAGCCATTGTATTCCGGTGCAAAAACCATCCATGCATCACCTGCGTTCAAACGCCCTGTCAAGTCACTTAGCCCGGGTAAAACATCTGTTTGTTGTTCCATTTCGGTAGAATAGAGGGGGAACTCGTAATCATTTAACGACAAGATGTCCACGGTGTGGCCAACTTCTTGGGCATGTTCGCTAACGCTCTGAGCAAGAATTCTGTTGTTGCCGGTTGATGCCAAGACAAAGACCAGATGAGCCATGCACAACACTACACGCCGTGGTATATGGAAGGAGTAGTTTCAACCAAGACACTGAGACGGGAAGACACATGTCCTTCACCCTCATCCGATGCTCATGGGCAACGTTTGGTGTGTGGGCATAAGCCCTGACGACCCAAGACTTATCGGAATTGAAGGAGTTACCTTCCATTCAACAGTAAATGGTTGTGATACCCTTCTACTTGCAACAAATAAGAACGGTTTGAATGGAATTTCAGCGTTAGAAGACAACGTCCAAATTATGCATGAATCTCTTGCAACTGCAACGGCTAATGGATTGCAAAGAATGGTAGTTTTGGGCGACACGAGCACTCTGGAGGGGCGACGTTGGAAAGCTCATGCTGAATCCTGGAATTCCACGATGGGTGTGAGCATCAATTCGATTCACGGAATGGGGCAACTCATTGTTGAAGTATTAGCCCGGAGTGCTGCACTTAAAGGAATGCAAGTCATCCTTATTCGTGTTGGTCTTGCCTCTAAGAGCGACATTAACAAGCATTTGGCCCATGCTTTCATTCATTCTTCGGTTACGCTGGAATCCTTCAAGAACTCAAACGTCCCTGACCTTGATGCATGGACTGCATTGTGCCTTGATGCGAGTGGTGAATTCAACTCGGAAATATCATCTGAACAATGGGCACCCTCGGGAGAGGATTAAAGCATACGCCAGCGGACAAACCAACATGGCAGCAGAACTGATCGTAGAGCACGCTGAAGGAGCAGACACAGACTTCCTCGTTTACACTGGGAACTTCTGTGGATATTGTAAAGCACTAAAGCGCCTCTTAGATGGTCGCTCGTTGAGTTTTACGGAGTATAATTTTGACGAGCACAATGGCTTGCGGAAGCAGATTGTTGCTGCAACAGGTCATCGTACTGTCCCTGTTGTATTTGATATAAGGGAAGATGAACCACTTTTCATTGGTGGCTTTGACGAAACCAATCGATACCTCAAATGAAGGTCTCAAGCCATTCTTTGAGGGCATCGTGATGCTCAATTGGGATCATATGGCCCTTCTTGTGCTCAATTAGTTCAACGGCCCAGTCTGCAGATTCAAACTGGTGAGCAACAGCCCATCCGTCTTCAATTGGAACTCTGATATCCTTTTCTCCGTGCATCCAAAAAAGTCGCTTGGAATCTAATTCGGGGAGTCTTAATCTGAGTTCCATTGGCCTAACCAATCGTGTCCCGATGCAAACTAAACCCTGTATGCGGTCTGCTATCGGCAAATGGAGAAGTTCTTGAGCCATGGCTCCTCCTTGGGAAAAGCCACCTATAACCAACGGACCGAGGGGTGCTTCTGTTCCAATAAGGTGTTCAAGTTGTGAAAGACTAGCATCAACATCGATGAGTTCCTTTCGTGATAGATTCATGCGACGAGTAACATCTGCATCAAAATTCTCATATCTCCACCATGTGAACCCGCGGGAAGGATGTTTGTAGCGTGCTTGTGGGACCAATAAGGTCCAACCTTCTGGAAGTATTTTTTCCGCAAAGGGGCGCATCATCGAAGCGTCGCCTGTCATGCCATGCATCATGATGAGCGTGGGCATGAGTGTCCCTCACAATGTCCACTGCGAGAAGATACCGCCAGCGACCTTGAAGTGGAGTGATGAATCTCCTCCACGTAGCGTAACGGTAAGCGAATAATCTCCTGATATAGATGGAATTGTTCCGATAGAGCCCTTTTCACTTGCTCCTGAACCCCAGGCACGAGTGAGTGGAGAAGCACCTTGGTGGTCTTTCAAAGATAGCGTTCCTGAGCCGCCTCCCGAGATATCAAGGTCGATGTACCAAACAAGGACGTCCCAATCGGTTCCATCTGGGTGCCCACTGTCAAGGAAGGAATCTGAAATATCGTTCTCGTTATTCTCATAAACAGAGTCCAGCAAATCACGGGCACGATAAAAGTAGACGTCTCCCTCATAATCGGTTTTGGTTTGTGTCAATTCCATTCGGAGTTGCTCCACGCCCTGATCGTCGGACCAAACTAATGAATCGATGAAACCGTCTCGCCCACTGAACGAATAGGTCAAAGTGTGCCCGTCATCGGATGATGCCCTTACCTCAACAACTCCGTTGTAGATGGAATCCGTTTCGGCCGTCCATTCCTGGCCAAATAGTGTAAAGCCCCAAGAATCCCCAACGTTCCAAGGGAAGTTGAAAACAGGTTGAGGGTCGCCTTCCTCATAGACAGAAAGACCGTCCATGGTAACACGGCCGAGGAATGGATTGTGATTAATGACAGCGTGACGTTGTGCCTCCTCTTTTGATGAGATGCCCAAACGGTAGTTACCTGATTCATTGTCTTTTTCAGCAACAACTAATCGAGCGCTATCTTCTCCAAATTGAGGAGTTACGAAGGTATAGAGCCACTGGTCACCGATATCCCAATCCGGAAGAGCGAGCTCTTCTTCCGTGGTGTCACCGATTCCTGAGTTGACAGTTGGACCCTCAATGCATCCGGCAAGAACACTGGTGCAAAGCAACAGCAACGTCATAGTTGCCCCTTGGAGAAATTGACCCATGAAGTTCCCAACAGGGCCTTGTTCAAGAGTGTAACGCTTGAAAGGCCTCAAAGTTGCCCAGTGCCCGCCAAAACGACGGCCACAATGGACATCAATTTGATGAGGATGTTCAGCGAAGGTCCGGAGGTGTCCTTGAACGGGTCTCCAATGGTGTCACCAATAACGGCTGCTTCGTGAGCAGCATCGCCTTTCTTAGCACCTTCAATGTGACCTTGTTCGATGGCTTTCTTGGCGTTGTCCCATGCTCCACCTGCGTTTGCCATGAACAGAGCCATGAGAACGCCTGTAACAAGAGAACCTGCAAGAAGGCCACCAAGTGCATTTGGACCAAGGAGCAAACCGACGAGTACTGGAGCGAGTATTGCTACTACACCGGGTCCTACCATTTCTCGGAGAGCAGCCTTGGTTGAGATGTCAACACAAGTTTGTGAATCCGGATAAGTAATGTCGCCTACTGTAACCTTCTCAGGCCATGTGGTAGCATCTTCAATGTTGCCTTCAAACGAAGAATCCTTTGATAGGCTTTCTCGCATGATAGCGAATTGGCGTCGGATCTCAACAACCATGTCACCTGCAGCCTTACCGACTGAAGTCATGGTCATAGCTGCAACAACGAACGGTAGACCGCCACCAACGAGTAGGCCAATAACGACCATTGGGTTGGTGAGTGTTAGGTCAAGATTTTCTGTGCCTACTGCTGCAGTGTAAGCAGCAAACAATGCGAGTGCAGTCAAAGCAGCAGAACCAATTGCGAATCCTTTGCCGACTGCGGCTGTTGTGTTTCCAATTGAATCAAGTTCATCGGTAATTGCCCGAACATCAGAACCAAGTCCACTCATCTCTGCAATCCCACCTGCGTTATCGGCGACAGGTCCGTAAGCATCGACAGTCATGGTAACACCGACTGTAGCAAGCATACCCATTGCAGCCATTGCAATGCAGTAAAGACCGTACTCAGCATCGCCAAAGTAGTTGGCGCCGAGAATTCCTCCGGCAATGAGTAGGATAGGGATGAAAGTTGACATCATTCCAACAGACAGTCCAGCAATAGCGTTTGTGGCTGGCCCTGTCTTGGACATTTCACCAATGTGAGGAATAGCCTTTGTTTTAATTCCAAAGACTGGCTCAATTCCAGTGTAGTATTCGGTGATGAGGCCGATTGCAATACCAACCACGCTACCCAAAACAACGGAGTGCATGACACCGGGAATCACATCGATCAAGCCCAGTCCAGAATATTCAAATCCAGCGACTGAACCATCCTTAAGCGAAAGGTATCCGCCAATCCAGAACAGAAGGGCTGCGATGAATGTCGTGTTGCGAAGCGCAGCAGCGGCATCCTTGCCGTTCTTGAGGATGAACATCGAGAATACGCCAACGATTGAAGCAAGATATCCAATCAGGCCAAGCATGATTGGCATCATAATGTAGTCGGAAGCCCCGGTAAATCCATCTCCACCAAAGCCATCTGAACTAGCGATGATCATTGCTGCAATGATTGAACCCACAAAGGATTCAAAGATATCCGCACCCATTCCGGCAACGTCACCAACGTTGTCGCCAACGTTGTCTGCGATGACTCCAGGATTACGAGGGTCGTCTTCTGGAATTCCTGCTTCAACTTTACCGACGAGGTCAGCACCTACGTCAGCAGCCTTGGTGTAGATTCCACCACCGACACGAGCGAACAGGGCAATGGATGACGCACCCATACCAAATCCTGCAGCAGCAGAAAGGTCTGGGTTTGCATCGCCTGCTCCAAGCCAGTATGCTACAAGAGAGATTCCCAGAAGCCCGAGTCCCCCAACGGAAAGGCCCATGACAGCTCCACCGTTATAGGAAACTGCGAGTGCTCCGGCTTTTCCATCGTTCTTGGCAGCCATTGTGGTTCGGCCGTTCGCCGATGTCGCCGCACGCATTCCTGAGAATCCTGCAACAACGGAGGCAAGAGCACCTGCGAAGAAGGCAATGGCCGTATCCATGTCGTTAAGCTGGGTAAGCGCCAGACCAACGACAACTACGAAAACGGCAAGAACTCGGTATTCAGCAAA
Source organism: Candidatus Poseidoniaceae archaeon (assembly GCA_949373095.1). Lineage (GTDB taxonomy): Archaea > Thermoplasmatota > Poseidoniia > Poseidoniales > Poseidoniaceae > Poseidonia. The sequence goes on along the minus strand of CASIBY010000010.1, from coordinate 91,463 downwards.
CAAAAACGCCATAGCACCGTCTTGAATTTCACGAGTAATGTTGGCTACTTTTTCGTTGTCAATCTTTACTTTGTTGACTTGTTGGTACAGCACAAACGCAACGACAAGTCCGGCAAGACCTGCAACTGCAGCAATCATTGGTATGTTTTCCATCATAAGAACACCTGTGAGCCTCGCCACTTTAGAACCCCTCATAAGTGGTTCCCTTCAAAAAAAAGCCACTGTGCTGGTTTAGGAGGCTTTCACATCTAGCCGGTAGAATACATGCTTGTGTTCCTTCAACACCGTTGTAGAAACAGGCAATCGTTCAAAGAGGAGAGATGTTTGGGATAACACATGACCATCAGTGCAGAAGAGATTTTGGCTGAGATTGGTCCAGTCCAAGAAATCCTTGATGAGCACGATGGTGTGGTCAATGTGATTGACACAACTGATGGGAACATTATGCTCTCGCTAGATGGTGGCTGTAACGGCTGCTCATCTACACCAATGACTGCTATGCAAATTTATTACTCGTTAAAAAAATTGGACCACGTGAATGATGTCATCTTCGTCAACGGAGAATTGCCAGAATACATGCGGACCTTCATTGACCAGAAAATGGCCAAAGAAGCCTTGAGTGGTGGAGATGACAACCCTCCCGGTGAAATCATCTGATTACTCTTCAGCATCTCGCCCAATACTGTGAGGGTTTGCCCCAAAGGACAGGTTTTCTCCTTTGATGTTCATCCGTGCTGAAACCGCCAGAATGACACAAAATAATGCAAGCGGCTTTGGAAGGTAGTTTGAGCCCCATAAGACGCCTCCTGCATAGGACAACCACCATAGGATCCCTGCAGCCAAAATGAGCGTAAAGAAAATGATGTTTTGAGCAATCTCCTCCGCCTTTTCCGACCGAGAAAGCGTAGCGATGAAAGTGAACAAGATGGCAGACACACCACACAAACCTTCGGCCAAGTGTTCCAAGAACACGACATCCACCATGCATTGTCCAAGGGAAGGACCCTCTTGAAGGTGGGGGCGAAGGTTGCGAACCTTTGTTTAGGGTCATCGTTTGTTTCAACACATGGCAGTCGGCTCCTTCACACTTCCAAAACCTCGGCCAACCCAACCTCACTTCTCTAGAAACCAAGTTGCAAAGGTCTTGCACCAGATGGCGGTATTGCTTGAATTGCAAGGTGCCAATGTATTCCGAGTTCGGTCCTACCAGAATGCAAGCCGAATGCTAGGGACCATCACCCAGGATTTTGGTGAGCTTGTTGCCTCGGGACAGCTGTTTGAAATGAAGGGAATCGGCAAAGGTCTTGGAAGCGCCTTATCCCAAGCAGTACTAGAAGGCGAATGGCCTGAAGATTGGGTCGATAAGCACGTGTCCACTCCTGCTGGGATGATTGAGATGCTCGGAATACCAGGCCTCGGCCCAAAACGAATCAAACTGATGCATGACGAACTCGGAGTTGATTCTGTGGCCAGCCTCAAGCAAGCAGCAGAAGAGAATCGTATTGCTCCCATGAAAGGATTTGGTGCAAAATCTCAACAGCGGATGCTTGATGGAATCGAACTCCTTGCACGGTTTAGAGAACGTAGGCGCCTGGATATCGGCTTGCGATATGGAGAAGCGTTTCAGAGAAAGATTGCAGGAATCACCGGGGTCAATCGTGCAACGCTTGCAGGTAGTGCTCGGAGGCGAAAAGATACAATCGGAGATTTAGATTTGGTCGTATCAGTTGACCAAGCCAATCATGAGACCGTTGCTGAAAACATTCTATCGCTACAGGGTATTGCTGATGTGAAAGGTGCAGGTGACTCTAAAATAAGCCTGATTCTTGACACAACTGTTTTTGATGATACATTTGCAGTGGGCCATATTGACCCGAATGTGTTGGACGCTATTGGAGGAGATGATTACGAGCAACTTGAGGCTGGTGGAACCATTGATGCCCAAGTTCGCCTCGTACCTCCTCACGTTGAACCGTTTACACTGGCGTACTTTACCGGTAGCAAGGAGCATAACATTGCCATGCGTCAACGAGCCATTGACCGTGGCCTTAGATTGAATGAATTTGGACTCATTCCTGAAGCGAAAGCTGGCGATCTCAAAGGAATGGAAGCGGCAGTACATTCACTACAAGCCTTGAGTGAACAGGAGATCTACGCCCACCTTGAGATGGATTATGTTACTCCTGAATTGCGAGAAGACATGGGTGAAGTAGAGGCTGCATCTTCGGGAAGCCTTCCCCAATTATTGGAAATGAACAGCATCCGGGGAGCACTTCACAATCACACGACACTTTCAGACGGTGAGGCAAGTCTTGAGCAAATGGCCGATACAGCGCGGAAGATGAACTGGTCATGGCTGGGTATTGCAGACCATTCCCCTTCGCTCAAAATTGCGAACGGTGCGAGTTCTGATGACCTCCTCAAACAAGGACGAACCATCAAAGCCTACAACCAGCAATGGGCAGAGGATGGTGTTGACTTCCGTTTGTTCCACGGAGTGGAGTCTGACATACTTGCTGGAGGTACCTTAGACCATCCTGACGAAGTGCTCAATGAATTGGATTATGTTGTTGCAAGCGTGCACGCCATGACAAAATGGCGTTCCAGAGACGAGGTTGAAAATACTGAGGAACTGCTCAAAGTCATTGACCATCCCGCCACAACTGTACTCGGCCATCCTACTGGACGCATCCTACAGGGCAGGGAAGGGTATGAAGTGGACTTGTTCGCTGTGTTGGAACACATGGCCGAACACAATCAAGATGGACGCCTGAAAGCAGTAGAACTCAATGCAAGCCCGTACCGTTTGGATTTGGATTGGCGCTTGTGCAAACATGCAAAAGGGCTCGGTGTCCCAGTGGTAATCAATCCCGACGCCCATTCAATACGAGGACTTAGCGACATTACCTATGGACTCATGACCGCTCGAAAAGGATGGTTGGAAGAAGGAGATGTCCTCAACTCCCTTTCCGGTGAAGCCCTCGCTGCACGAATGAATTGAACCTAGGTCTAAGCACACCTTCATGACAGACCTCTGCTTGGGAGTGTTATGCGCACCCTCCGTACCATCATCATGGGAAGCATGATGGTCATTCCTGGTCTCATTCTAGGATTCATTATTTGGTACATTGCAGGGAAACCTACGACTGAACCATTGGAATCCCTTATTTGCAACGTTATTCCCTTAACATCCGTGTTTCTGGGACTCTTCTTCGGTTGGAAAACTGGTGAAGAATACGACATAAGGAATACTGAGTGAACAGGAGAATACCCCCGTGAAGCGTTCAGAAAAGGCAGAACGAATTACCGAACAGTTGGAATCACTCTACCCAGTCATCCCCATTCCCCTGGACCACAACAATTCCTTTGAGTTGCTTGTCGCAGTTTTGATGAGTGCTCAAACTACGGACCTCAAGGTTAACGAAGTCACACCGGCCTTATTTGCCAAAGCTAACAATCCAGGAGACATGGCGAATCTTTCAGTCGATGTCATTCTCAACGACATCCGACAAGTTGGCCTAGCCCCTACCAAAGCGAAGAACATCCGTAGGCTTTCAGAGATGTTGAACCAACTTCATGACGGTTCAGTCCCTAATTCGTTTGAGGAACTGGAAGCCCTTCCCGGAGTCGGCCATAAAACAGCAAGTGTGGTAATGTCACAGGCATTTGGCGTTCCAGCCTTCCCTGTGGACACACACATTCACAGGTTAGCAGCAAGATGGGGTCTGTCAGATGGAAGCAACGTTACGAAGACGGAGCGTGACCTCAAGGCCGTATTTCCCAGAGAGAAGTGGAATGACTTGCACCTGCAAATCATTTTCTTTGGCCGTGAATTTTGTCCTGCTCGTTTCCATGACCTAACGAAGTGCCCCATTTGCTCTTGGTCTGCTACCAAGAAACGAATTCGGGAAGAATCCCGACGATAGAATCAGAACAAGGAGATGTTACGACCAACGATGCTCGTGACCAGAATCACTGCTGCGAGAACCATTGTTATTCTCATAGCGACATGCATTCCCTCTTCTTCGTGAGCTTCACGAATGAATGCATAGGCAACAAGAGCAAGGGCCGTGGTTTGAAGAATTGTACTCATTGCGGAGAATAGGGCTACTTGTCCTTCAAAACTGTCAACGGCATCGGAATAGTCATCCAATCCTTTTTCCTCTAACAAATCATAATCAGTGGGATTCGGGGATGAAGACGACAAGGGGAACTCACCAAACATGCCGGATACAACGAGAACAATCAGACCGATCATCAACCATTTTTGAAAAGAATACATGGAACCTTTCGCCATATTGGCAGGTGGTTGGTATGGTGAAGCAGCGGGATTCATTGCAGGGGGTATGGGTGGTTGCATATCCATTCCACCCAAAACGAAGGGTATGAACATTCCTCAGATTTATCAGGACCCAAAGACGCCTGAAGCACTTTCCAACATAACGGCAGTCAATAATGAGGCAAGCCCAGAAATCCATGTAAGGAGAATCATTTGCCCCACTGCACTTGAGCGAGTACCACCACGAAGTCGTGTAGCGATCGATGAAACGGCGACCACTTGCATTAAAATTAACAATGAAATTATGATTTTGAACATCCTGATGTTGTCATCTACAGATGATGCATCCTCCATAACCGGCAATGCGACTCCTGCTCCAAAATTAGAGAGCGAACTCACATCGGTATCGGTGAGCCCACCTGCGACTCCCGCGATCGATTCTCCAAGTTGTAGGACAATCGCAGTAGTTACATTGAGAGCGGCTACGCTTGAAATCAGAAGTCCAAGAGCAACACCCCACATCGTATTTGCAGATAATGCTCTTCTGTTTCTTAACGAAAGGAGATTTCCAACGGACCGTGATACCATTTCAGCGGTGGCAGCGGGTTGACCTGATGATTGTGAGCCTTCAATGTAAATCCGAGTATATCGTGAGATGACTGCTGAATTGGTATCTGCAGTGAAATAATCCCAAGCACGGTCTGAATCAATTCGGGTGGACAGACGCTTTTCCAATCGGTCAATCGAATTGTCTAGCATTCCGAAATCTATTCCTCGCAGTGCTTTGATGGTTGCAGAAGGTTCCGACGAACGGGCTTGTGCCGTACCACCAAGGGCCCGTATGAAGTCCGGATAGGTTTGATCTCTACGTTGGATTTGTTTTTCTTCTCTACGAATCATCATTGATGGGATAAGTAGAGGAGAGAGGGGGATTGCAATGAAGAGGAGACCATATTTGTCCCATTGGGATGTTAATTCCTCAAAGACCCAAATGAGTGTGAATACACTCGTCGTGACCAGTACCAAGGCAACTACACTTGCGACCAATAAGGAGCGTCTAAAATTGATTCTGAACGGAGTATCCATTTCATCCCGAGCAAAGGTGAGGTCCTTTGGAATGGTTGCCCGAAATGCAAACACTGCACCCAACTGAATGAATGCAAACATTAACGACGCAAGAAGAAGGAAACGGAGGCGGCCTGCAACTTCAATGGGTGTATCTGTGTCGCTTCCAACTTGAAAAAGAACCAAATGGATTCCAGCAATTACAAGTCCAAACAGCCCAGCAGTCACCAATGACACGTAGATCTCTTTGAGAGTGTCAACTGACTCCAATCGTGTATCATAAAGCGTATTGTATTGTTCAGCAATCGTTTCCTGCTCGGAACGCATGAATTGATCAATGGGTTGACCTGCTTCAATGGAAAACGCCATTCGACTCAGGAAATCGGACCAAAGGGGGCTCGGACTCTGCTGTGCAACGATCCGGGCTGCCTCTGGCAGCGAGGTGTGCCATTTGCCAACCAAGGTCTCAATTCGCTGGACTTCGGCAGCGAGTTCTCCATAATCGCGCATCTGTTTGAGAATGTCAAAGATTGACTGAGCTCCTACCTCCCCAATTGACAGGATACCCATGCGCGTGATGAACATGTGCATTTCTGCTTCAATGAGGCTGGCTGAACGCTGGACCTCGAGGATGGGGAAGCCAATGGCAGCAAGTGAGGCCATTGTCAGTGAGGAGGATGACGAGGAGAATTCCTGTAACTCCTGAGAAAAGTGCGCCCCTCCCCTGAGGCCTCCGGTGAGCAACTACAAGAACAATCGAGAAGATGAAGGTGAAAATCAGCTACCGGGAGGACGTAGACGGCTCAGGAAACGCCCCATCGGCATCTCAAGACGACGCAGTGCAATGTGCCAGATCGGCATGCGCTCCATGTCTCATCATCTCCTCATTTCTGGTTGACGCCGACCCATGTGTCAATAGCTCGGCTGAAATGGTCCCAGCCGTTGGAATAGTAGAGCCCAAGGAGGTCAAACACGTCGTCATAATGAGTCAAGCCACGGTCAACCATTCGCTGAATGGCATCGGCCCTACGAAGCATCTCATCGTAGATATCTCGCTTGTTCGCAAAACCAGCCATTGCAGCGATCTTGTTCTCAAGCAAATGTGATTGGAACATACCACGGAAATAGTGTTTATCTTTGACAGGGTCCCATTCGAACATACCACGGGTCAGCACACCGTCACTGTGTTTGTTGTAACCAATGACTTCGTCAATTCCGGTGATACGACGGGCGATACCGCCGCCTGGGGCCTCAACCACTTCTTGGAAGATCGCAAAGTTAAGATTGTCAAAGAACCGAATGGGAACGTTGATCGGGTCGCCGGTAAACCGCTGAATCATCTTGACGATTGAGGATGCGTGGAAGGTAGCGATGACCGGGTGGCCGGTCTGCATGGCTTGGAAAGCAGTAGCACCCTCTACACCACGAATCTCACCGATGATGATGTATCGAGGACGGCTTCGCAATGCCGCCTTGAGCAGGTCGAACATCTCAACACGAGATTCTTCATTTTTAGCATCACGGGTGACGAGACGCTGCCAAATCTTGTGCCGAACTTTAACTTCAGGAGTATCTTCTGCAGTGTAAATTTTGACGTTGTGGTCAATAAAGGGAAGAATAGCATTCAACGTTGTGGTTTTACCAGATGCAGTCTCTCCAGAAACCAAAACTGACATACCGTATTCAAGGCAAATCCAGATGTAGGCTGCGACTTGAGAAGACATCGTACCCCACTGAATGAGTTGAGTAATCGAGATGGTTTCTTCTGCGAATTTACGGATGGTGAACGACGGACCAAGCATAGATACGTCGTCGGAGAAAATGATGTTGATACGTGACCCATCAAGAAGAACACCGTCAATAATTGGTTTGTTGTCAGACACAGGGCGCCCAATACGCTCCGACATAGCACGGAGATAGCGAGAGAGGAGTGATCGTTCACGGAATCTGAATGTTGGAAGTGACCATTCCGAAGACCTTGTGATCCATGTGAATGTGCTTCAATCCGACCGAGTGTATGTCTTCCAGCATCTCATCAGAGAGCAGAGGTTCAAGCGGGCCGTTTCGGATCAGGTCGCGGATGACGACATAGGTTAGTCGTTCCCGCTGCTTTTCACTCACGGTCAGACGCTTGTCATCCATGCCGATCATTTCCCAAAGCCGGCCCTGCCGACGGACGAGGTTGTTGGCCTCTGTATCAAGGATGGTGTATCTGTCAATCATTTGACCCAAGATGTTTTCAAATTCTGCATCGGTGGTAAACGACGGGGCCGTAGGGAGCTTCTTGCAGGAGTGTTTCAACAAGTTCCCGACGGATATTCTCCTCTTCTTCCGTCAATTGGGGTTCCAAACCAAACCAAAGAATCGTACCACCTCCATCGTCATCTGCCGGAGGTTCGTAGATATGAACGAAGATAGGTTCCTTTGTCACGTAAATCAGAGTTGAGAGGGCGGGTTTTCATCGCACCCCGGTCCAATGGACCATAGTAGATAGGTCGAGTACCGTAGCGTTGCTCAAAGTCACGTACCCAGTCGGCTACGTGAGGATAAGCAGCCATGACACCATTGAGATCTCCTTTAGCAAATCGGGGCTCGTCTGCTCATAATTCATCCACCTCCTCAACTGACCGCCGTGATGTCGACGATAAAACCCATTCCTGGCTCAACACGCCATCCAATACTCGATTGGATGGGCCCTGCTGCGCGTAGGAACCGTGTGACAACGATATTTCGCTTGATTTCGCCACCGATTAGTGCGTTTTCCAAGTCTAAGAACAACCTCGGCCGATGCCCGCAAGGTGTGGAGCAGTTTGCCGTCCATTTCGTCCGGGTCCAAGCAGAGCATGAAGGAGCGCCCTTCGAGAGGCGACCTTGCGCATTTGTTGCATTAATTGGAAACGGCCATTATCATCTAAGATTGTCGGGCATAAGCGAACTTCCAGAATCAAAGAGTATGACGTCTGCTGAGGGGACTGCTGGACTTGCTAGCACATCTTGTAGGGTTACATCAGCTCTTGATTCTGCGATGGTCCCAAACCGACTGATGACCATCAAGCGGCCTTCCCGAATTGCATCGGTAATGCCGTAGCCTACACTTTCCATTTGTTCAATCCAGCCACGAGTCGTGAGTTCGGTCGTAACGACGAGAACCTTGACCCCGTTCTGAATCATCCCATGAACAAGGCGCTGAGATATCAGGGATTTACCTGCTCCGACCTTTCCTTGCAAAACATAGAGCGAACGATTCGGCATTCGGAGACCCATCGAGTCCCCGAGTGAATCAGTTTCAACATCAAAGGGGAAGCCGTCTTCAACAGGCTTGTGGGCAATCATAAATGGATTCTCATCAAATTTCATTCAATCTGACCTCCTTGTTCATTGTTGCTGAATGCTGATATCCTTGTATGGGTTCTGAGATACCTACAAAGAATAATGATGCATCATCACCATCTGTATAGGTAAGGGTATTGTCGGAGGCTGTAATTTCAAGAAGATAACCAGGCAACCAATCTGTTCCAGATGGAGAAATTGATGTTGTCATTGTTGCCGGAGCAACGCCATTGATGAGGAGCTCAAAAGTGGTGCTCATCTCATGAATTCCCGAATTAATGACATAGACAGTCAATTCATCGTCACCCACTGCGGGATCTTCAAATCCAACCATCATGGGGTCTCCTGCGAAATCTACCGACACGCCAAGAGAACCATATGATTTACGTTCATCACTCTCCGCAACCCGTGCAACCTTATTCCATTCACTGATGAGTATGGTACTCACGCTGCCAGAGATCAGCAATGCTGTAACCAACATGATGAAAGATGATGCTCCGCCGTCCGCCATAATATCAACTCATGCCAAATTATGACCTATGGTCGTTGGACCAACCGTCATCGAAATGCGGTCAAGGTCAGGGTCAAGGATAGGGTCAATCCATTGAAGAAACAGAGTTTCTCCTGTGAACCAGTTTGTAGATGAGATCGCCGAGGTGTAGGCCGTATCAAACGGTATGGGATTCAATCCATTCGTGAACAACCACATGTCATCAAAATCAATCGTTGCTGAACCCGCATTTGTGAAGTTAGCATACATTGCGTTGCCTAATGTTGGAGTGACGCTCCCAGTACCTGAGTTCCCGGCACAAGCAGTTGTGCAAGTGATGGTAAGGGTTGGTGCAGAAGAATAATCGCCGTGGCTGGTGATTACCACGTCGATTATTGCTCCAGTTCCATCCACTGTATATTCACCAGCAAAACCACCGCCTCCAGTAGAAGAGGCTAGTGTGCCATCTGTATATCCACTTCCGGCGATCGCAATGGTATAGTCTACCACTGCACCATCAAACAATATCGCATCGTCAATTGTAAAGGTTGGAATGGGTTCATCCGCATCATCCAGTCGGTCAAGACCAGAATCAATTTGAGATGAAATTGATTGATATGCCATCGAAAAGACGACAAGCATCGAAATGCCTACAATCAAACCTCCTATTCCAACCGAAGCGCCCATTCATTCTCCTCCACGTAACGATTCCATTTGCCGCCATGATGAGACCAAGGCAGAGAAGGTCAACAACTCACGGTGAGGCAAGTGGTCTTCCAATGCTGTTTCTGGGTCTCCAGGCTCTGCAAGTTGGACAATAGCCATGACACTGATGCCTTCGGCTCCGGTCAACATTCCTGATTCGATTGCTTTTTGAGTAAAACTCACAGCTGCCATGCCAGACATATGGTCAAGCAATAATGCTGAAACAGTCGGTGCTCCAATTTGGTTCGCAGAGCCTGTAGAGGTCGATGCGGGAGCGTTCAAAAACGGGTTTGCTGCCAGAGCTTGGGCCTCATACAATTCAACCAACGGCGCTTCATCGTTTTCCATCATGCGAGATTGCCCGCTGATTTCAACAACTTCCCCACTGGCGGTGATGATCCGGTCGCCTGATGAAACTTCATCGTCGCCTTCAACATCCTCGTGTTCTGACGAAGATTCAGTTTCGCTAGTCGCTTGGGGTAAAGCGCCGTCCTCTAATCGCCCCTCAACCATCCGTAACACATCTTCAACCATATCGAGACGACTGCTGATGAGTCGCTCAAGGCCAGATGTATCAACGGTAGCCGGTGGTAGGTTCACTGGCGCACTTTGAGGTGCGAGTGTCGCTGCCACGTTAGGTACGCTTTGCTGACTGTTAATCCGAGCTCTTGTTGGTCCGGGGGAAATCGTCCATGCGTCCTCTTCGCTCAGTATTCCCTGTTCTGGGAATGGTACCTGTTCAATGGCCACATTGGCCAAAATCTTCAGGCGTTCTTCGCTTAGATTCTGCTCTGGGTTCCGATTTCCTCCAGAGTTTCCACTAAATGGCCATGCCATTTTAATTCCTCCATGTTGGTTCGAGTAAACTCGAACCAAGCATCAGATCAGTGGAGTTCCTTGATTCACAGTAGCGGGAATCTGCATTGTCTCAAATGTCGTACCACCGCCACCAACGTGCAAGTAAAGTTGCACATCTTGGCCAAGGTTGTTTGCTTGAGTAGGGTCACAGCCACCACCAGGTATAGTGATCATAACTGGCATCCCAGGTAGAATGGTGGCAATGGCCGCATTGCTTTGGTCCATTTCATCAACGACCAAAGGTACACCTACGCCACCACCCTCAATAGGAGTTGTGCTTGCAGGGCAAATAAGTTGGAAGAAGATTGTAGTTGCCGCAATACCATCACTACCAGGTGACAAACGTGCATAAACTTCGTAATCAGTGGCTGCAGTTGTTCCGGCGTAGATTTGGCTGATCATAAGTTTTCCATTCATTGAATCAGCTGTGTCTTCACCAGTAGCCTGAGCATTTTGCTGAAGTTTCTCGGCTGTTTGAATGATAACTGCTGCTGCGACTGCGGCAACGAGAATGAGTGCGATAAACACAATCATTGCACCGATACCGATTGCAGCATACTTGTCATCTTCCATGTTGGATTGGGATTGAATATCGGACTTCATACGACCACATCTCCTGCGTTGGTTGTTGCTCCGTACTTTAAGACCTCATAAGTAAATCCTCCTGCGCCTGCTTGAATTACAAGCGTGTCAGTTTGAAGTGCACCTGGTGCACAGTTACCTGTTGGAGTTAACGATACCGTGTAGGTGGCTCCTGGGGCGATGTTTGCTGCTGCACCTGCTGTCCCAAGTTGCGATGCCACAGTTGAAGTGATCCCTGCCACTGTACCAAGGTTTCCGAATTGAGACAATCCGTTTGCTGCACCAGTTCCTTCGCAAATAAGGTTGTATTCAATCGCAGTAGCAAGCAAGGTATCAGATCCAGGTGCTAGTTCAAAGGTCACGTACAGACTGTTTCCAGTGTTGGTAAGGACAACGGAATTGAGGAAGATTTTACCTGCCATCATGTCTGTTGTGTCCTCACCAGTGCTCTGTGCGTTTTGCTGCAATTTTTCAGCCGTCTGAATAATGACAGCAGCAGCAACTGCAGCTACAAGAATCAGAGCAATGAAGACAATCATTGCACCAATACCAATAGCCGCAAGTTCATCGCGGTTTTCGTTCGTTTTTTCGTTTTTCATATTTTTCACCATTTTTGTTTTGTTCACTCGTCTCTGCGAGTGGAATGTGATGGGTCAAGAAGAGCCTCCTTGACCGAGGTTAATTCGAAGTGGCATGCGTATGATGGCCACTTCGTCTGGAGCGAGATTACGAATAAATGGAAGTTCTTCAGCAGTAAAACCTGCTGGAAGCCATGGGGAAAGAAGAATCTCTGAGAGGGGTTCCATTGAACGATTTTGTGCACGCATGGTGATGGTAATCTCTCCGGAGCGCATCTCATAAGAGGTGGCTACCGAGAGTTTCCGGGTGAGGGGGACGTCTTCGGAGGTCATCCGGTAATCCGGTTTGATCTCAAATCGCAACGGGATGTTCCCGCCGGGTGCAATAATTGGTAGGTCAACGTTCGGAGGGAATGCAGTCCAACCCTCTGGCACCGGTGGCTTGAGGCGTAGCATAGGCATTGGAATCGGACCGTCGTTGATGATCCGAACAAGAAGGACACCCGCGTCACCGCCTGCTGGCCATCGTGTATCCACACCCATCCAGAAGTGACGGAACAGGAAGGGGTTAAGCGTCGAGGAATTGCCTCCAATGAGGTCTTCGAGGAGGTATTCTACTTCCTCCGTTGCCGCCCTGATGTCACCTACTTCGGCAGCCGCTGTGGATTCTCGTAGTTTGAAGAGGATGTGTTCCGCCTCGTCAAGGCTGATGCGCTTGTGTACCAAAAGCCTGTGAAGCATCGCAATGCTTCGGCGAAGATGCAAGACATCCTCTTCTAGAGATTCGAGAATGGATTCAGCATGCTTGATGTTTTTCTTGGCTCGCGAAAGGTTGTGCATGCCGAGGTATACCTTCGCTTCTCCAAGGTCAAGTTCAGATTCTGTCAACGAGGCATTGTTTCGGCGAGCTGCCTTTCGAGCAATTCGTTCTAACGTTTGTGACGCTTCTAGAATGCCCGCTTCTCGTGAGGCGAGATCCTCTGGTGAGGACTCTTCGAAATCCATCTCAGCATCCTCAGACATCGGTTTCCACCTCCGTCTCAAGGGTCCAGGGAGCCATCATCCATCGGCTTCAGGGGCCTCAGCGTCTCCAGCGCATGGCTTCGTTGCCAGTTGTCACTAGAAGCAGGTCCGAGCAACGAAGTCAGGTCCAGTCCATCGTCTGCCAGATCGTTGAGCAAACGTGCCGGGTCGCCGAGATCCCGTTCAATGCGAATACTCTTGATTTCTGCGTCGGTTAATCGACCGTAGAGGTTGCCGTACATCTTGTCTGAACGCTTGAGGAAGTACCATACTCCGATCATGATGACGAGGAAGTATGACCCCATGACAACGAGGTTCTGAGTGTTCAGCCGAGAGTTGTGGGGGGAGGCCGAGGACGATAGCCAACATTCCAAGTACTGGAATTGAGAGAATAATTGTCAATTGACGGCGACCGTCTGAAAGTGCTTCAAAGTGGTCTGAATAAATCGTTGAAATACCCTTTCGGGCTCGTTGATAGTCTTCATGGATGAGGCGGAATTCTTCGCTGCTCTTCCAAGTCATTCGCCATATCCACAATGCACAGAGAATCAAAATTGCTGGACCCCATACGGGGACCCCTTGGACTTCGTAGCCGAATCCAAGATGGAATGCAAATCCGAAACTCAGGACGCCGGCATATACTCCGCCCAACTGCCACTTTTCAGACTGCGTAGCAAGGCGGGTAAAGGCAAAGGATACGAGAGCTGCAACGATACATGCTACGAAAGGCAATGGATAGGCCTGGGCGAGGCGGATTGGATCGTCTTGCTTACGACCAATTCTTGGTCGTTGGATTCAAGGTTGTTGTCTCCGGCGTAGATGGAGGTCGAGGGAGATATTGCAATCAGCCTGCGAGCGCACTTCCCACCATTCGATGGTAGCGGGCATGATGGTCCATTCGAGGTCGACTGGATTGACCAGCGGTAAGTACTGGAATCATACTGCCGTCTCCATACCTTTCTGGGGCCGTGAGGATCGTCAATATCCGGAGCCACAGTCCAACTGTACCGATACGCCGAGGGCGATTGCCGTGCCCTTGTTCTTGACGGTAGACTGAGTACTGTGGCCTCTTCGCCCTCGTAGAGTACATCGGCAGTTAGGCCCGTAGTGCGAGGATTGCGGGGTCTGCGATATACTGCGAGTTCGTAAGTAAATGTTGCTTTCTCAGAGACGGTGTATCCAACATTCTCATCAGGGTGGTACAATCGCATGCTTAAATCCCATCCGTCACCAGGTAGAATGTCCACCTTGGGCGGGGTGACCTTGAGATAAATGGGTTCAGTGGTGACATAGGCACTTCGTGTTGGCAAAGAGATTCGGGAGTCTACTCCGAGCGAACCCAAGCCACATTCTTGTGTCAAATCTAGAGGATATTCAGTCTCTCCGACGACAATAGCAAACGACCAAGGGTGCATGGTCGCATTCTGTCCCAAGGATGCAAAGTCGAGTAAACGCTCTGATTTACACAACTCAACTTCGTAAGCCACCGGCGTACCGGGGCCGTTTGGAATGTGTGAATATTGAATTGGATAGGTGATGCTCGTTCCACCGGTCGGGTCGACCTTCGTATCAGATACCTCAAAGAATCGATCCATCTTGAGGTTAGTAAAGAACTCTGCACTTCCTTCTACGGCAGCATCCGTTGGAGTAAGCTTCACGGCCAGATTTGCTGCGAGAGTGAGGTCTGGGTCGGCCTTTGTAGATTGAACTGAAAAGGTGAAAGTGGTCGTACGTCCTTGCTCGAGATTTAGCGTTTCAGGTGCTGGGCTCACAATGACCCAGTCCGTTGTGGGCGTTGCAAGGCCTCCTTTAAGGAGCACATATGTCACATTGACTTTGACATCACTGTTTCCGGTATTTGTCAACTCAACATCCCAAGTACGTGTCCATGTTGCGTGATAATACATCTCAGTAGGCCAGTCATTTGCTTCCACCATAAACAGCGGAGCGACGACCAAATTGAAGGTATGAGTGCCTAGTTCTTCGTAGGTGACAGGTTTCAAAACACGAATTGTTACTGGGTAAAGCGAACCATTCTGTAAGTTGTCATCGCCTCCAACAGAGGGTACTGAGATATCGACTGTGCCCGAATAAAGTTCATCAATATCAAGATTCAAAGAGAAGTTTGCGTCGGTGACGACCCAATCTCCGTTGACCTTTGTTTCCACGATTACATCTTCTTCCAGGTTACCGTTATTGGTGATGCTGAAATCAACTGTTTCCACAGTACCAGGGATTACACCTATGCTTTCTACAGTGCTAATGACCATGCCGTGGCTTTCAGTCATATTTCCAATAACTTCAGCAGACACCAAGAGGCCAGATTCAGGATTTGAGACCCAGACTATGGCTTTGTAGTCCTCATCCGCACGTGCATCGTCAGACGGAGTCAGTCGGATTTTGATGGTTTCAGCATAGCCAGCTCCGATTGAAAGGGTGGCCGGTGTTTCCATGGTGTAGGTGATTTCTCCAGCGTCAACATCATCAATCCAAACCGTGAAGTCCGCAGGAGTGTTTCCAACATTGTTCACTGTAATTCGTGTCGAGAGCGACTCGCCAGCAGTGAGGTTGACCTCTTGAGACGGCGGGCTAAGAGCTGCATTGACCTTTTCGCCAACCAGAATCGGCAAATCATAATGGGTAATAATTGTCTGAGTTCCGACTTCTTCTACCCGGATCCTTAGGTTCTCAATACTTTGGGCAGGAGCAAGAGGGTCAGTCGTTACAACAACGATATAATCGCTGATATGAAGGTCACCCACTGTGGGGTGATCTGCTACATTTGCAGGCACTTGAAGAAGTGTCGTTGATACGAGTGCCGTCGTGTTTGAAAAAGAAGCAACCCAATTTTCGGGTAATGAATTTTCCATCACCAAACGATATGAGGTCATGTTGTTCCCTGAATTAGCAAGGCTGAGATTGAACTGAGTCATTTCTCCAACAACAGCGTCCAACGGACCTCCAGAATACCCTTCAGCGCCAAGCACAGGAGGGACATTGAGGGTGAGAATTTGCGTAGTTGCGGAGGGAATAACGTTTGAACCCTGATGGACGGCTCCCAAAGTAGGAGTGGCGGTAATGGGAACCTTGAGTTGACCAGACACCGGATAGTCATCGGCTGGCCCTTGAATGGTTAGTTTAGATAACTCAGTATCGCCAAGTGACATGGTAGGGAACGAAGTAGGCGTTAGGCCGATTGCCCATCGTGAGGCTTCATCAAAGCCACCAGATGAATCCGAGGTAAACACTGAAGTCCCAAGAGAAAGGGTAGCATCCACCTCTTCGGTCAAATCACTGACAAGGTTGTGACGTACCTCTACCTCAAGATCTAGAATCTCTTCTAACCCAGTGCCTGCACGTGCGGCAAGGACTTGTTCAACTGTCATGTCGATGGGTTCAGATGGGAGACCAGGATCAACAATGATGACCGGTAGTATTTCGACTGGAATTGAGTCCATGCCGGGGAGTCCACCTAACGTTGATTGAGCTTGCACGTAAACACCCATGGAATCTCCAGCACGATTGTGCTCTGAAGTAACAAGTGGATTCTTGATAGTCGGTGGCGTCACTCCGAGGGATACACTAACGGTTTCTCCCGCAGCGAGTACACCCGTGATTGGATAGGCGAATTCCAAGTCCCAACCTACTGCATTTGTCGTTAAACCTGCCGTTAACGAAAACGAACTTGGAGAGTTACCATCGTTTGTCACATCAACGAGAATTGGTGATTTCACACCGGGGACAAGCATCTCGGTTGCAACAGGCAGAGTTACTGTGACATCATATGATTCTCCCGCTAGGACGGTAGTTTGCACGGTATAGACGAAACTACTTCCCGATGAGGTCAGCGTAAGGGTGACAAGTTCCGAATCCGTACGAAGTGCTGTACCTGGAACGTCAACTTGTACGAGCACGGACGTTGTAACTCCCGGGGAGATCGTAGCGGTGCTGGCCGGAGTTGATGTTGCATCCACCCATCCACTTACTGAAGTCAAACCGATTGAGAAGTCGTCGCTTAGAAGGCCGGTGTTCTTGACAAGATAAGTGAGAGTTGTCCCTTGACCGGGCTCAACGCTTCGGTCTTGGGCAGTAGTGATTTCAGCATTGTAGTTTGAAAATACAACTGTAAAGTCAATGAATTGGACGGGTTGGCTCCAACCGACTCCTGTTGCCGTCATTGTACCAATGACTGCCCATTCACCGGTGAGTGCGGTCGCATCAAAATTCATTGAAACAATTGAGGGAGTGGCTCCGCCATTGTACAAGGAACCTGGCCGAATGATTGGGATGGTAGTGGAGGTCTCGGTGAAGGTAATCGCAGGATCGTTGGCGTCTGTGAATACAAGATTATAGGATGCTGAGAAATTCTTTACACCATCATTTCGGACATTGATGTTGAAATCATGGATTGATTTTGACCAAACCACGCTGGTTTGACCAACAGCAGGCTCAGGTATATCGATGATGCTTGGAACAGATGCTGCCTGTGCTGTCGTCACGTCAATAAGCAATTGTTCATCGTTATTTGCGGTGTTAATATCTGTAGAAGAGGTGACGCTTGCCTTAAGGATTTGATCGGGGCCAAGTGTCGCAGCCCATGCAAACACAATGACGTTGCTGCTTGAGCCACTGTTGATGACGCCGAGGTCGGTGCTGTCCACAACTGTTTCACCGGAAGTAGATGTCCCTTGGTGGTAAAGTACGAGCGATGCCTGCCCGGCAATCAGGCCGATGTTTTGAACTTGGATTCGAACGATGTGTGTTGCTGCCTCAGCGACAACAGAGCCGCCGTCTATAATAGAACCGGCATCATCCAAAGAAAATGAGGTTATGACGAAATCTGGAGACGTGCGCGCACCGTCTTCCGCCATAGTAAGCGGAGCAATGCTCGTGAATAGAAGCAGCCCGACTAAGAAAAGTGGAGAAAGACGATTAGACATTGCCAGTACCCCCGCTTGGTTTGTTAAATCGGTCAATGGTTACATTCTTGCCTTGGCGCTTCCATTGGGCTAAAAGTTGATTCAAAAGGTGCTGGTGCTCATCTTCACTGATCCCCAATCTGCGTCTTTCTTCCCACAAAAGCAATTGCTCTGTTCGGGTAAGAAGTGCGTCTCTGAGATACAGTTCCAGTGTTCGCCTGTAGGCATCTCGGTCAGATATGGCGTAGACAATACCGTCTCCAGAGACTTGGTCAGCCCTGTTTTGAATGAGATTACCAAGCATGAGCGCCTCATCGTAGGAAAGATGACGTTTATCCAGCTCGGTTTGTATAGCACTGGCCACTTCCTGCAGCATGAACTTGGTTGACGCACGCTGAATTTTCTTGAAATAACGGCGCGACTTACGAGACATACGTGAGCCGACCATGGCTATTCCTGCGGCCCGCCGGTTATTGAAAGAATCGGTCCTAAACCGCTTTTTTATTCACAGTGGCTGACTTTTTATTCACTCTGCATATCTGGTAAAAGTGACCACTAAGCCTCACCTCGCCTAATCCAAAGGACAAAACGAGATGCAATGGGTTTAGGAGGATGGCCATCTCCCTTTCATCATGAGCGACACCGTATCCCTGTCCCCTGGAGACCAATCCCCAGACTTTAGCGTCATAGATCAAGACGGCACCATGCACCAGTTGAGCGACTACTCCGCACAGGGAAAACAAGTTATTCTCTATTTTTACCCAAAAGATTCCACTCCAGGATGCACCACGCAGGCTTGTGATTTCCGTGATAACATGGCTCGTTTTGTAACAGAGGGATACGTTGTCCTTGGGGTTTCAAAGGATTCATCAGCATCTCACGGTAGATTCATCGAGAAACAAGAACTCAATTTCCCTCTTCTCGTGGACGAAGACCTATCCCTTCACCATGCATTTGGCACATGGCGCCTCAAGAAAAATTACGGAAAGGAATACATGGGTTGCGCTCGGTCAACATTTGTCATTAACACAGATGGAGCCTTAGCATGGTGCAGATACAATGTAAAAGCCAAAGGGCACGTTGACATGCTCATGCGTGAGTTATCCCTCAACGATTGAGGTGATTCAGTGACACAACACCCCCTCACCGGAGAACGCATCGCCCTTGGAGGCGGAGCCGTAGCTTGGTGGCCATGTCACATCGGCAAGGGGACAACGGTGGGGATGAACACCTCAATTGGCGCATTGGCCCATGTCGGACAGCATGTGAGCCTCGGTCAAAATTGTAAAATTCAAGGTTCTGCCTACATTGCAGACCGCTCCGTATTACAAGATGATGTATTCATTGGCCCAAATGCCACCCTCCTCAACGACCGGTTTCCACCTTCTGGAGACTTAAACAAATGGGCACCAATCAACATTGCACAAGGTGCAGTTCTTGGAGGAAATGTCACGGTCATTGCTGGATGTAATGTTGGCAAAGGAAGCGTTCTCGGTGCTGGATCGGTCCTCACCAAAGACCTTCCAGCAGGTGAAGTCTGGGTGGGAAACCCAGCTTCTTTTCTGATGACTCGGGCAGAATACGATACCAAACAAGAGGCGAATTAGATGGATGAACAAACGATTGTCACAGCATTTTTAGAACGTTGCAACAGCTATGCTAAGGCCTCAATCGCTCGAAAGAGAGAACGTGGAGAGGTCGAGGCAATCTCGAGATGGGAAGCATATGTCGAATTCAATCAGCACGCTATTGAGGAAATTGCAGACGGCACGCTGGACCGATGGTTTGAGGAAAACACTAACCACGCTCAACCCCTCAATCGTCTTGATGTTGATGAAATGACCCACGTAGAACGGAGCACTTGGTTGAACAATGTCCTTTCACCCCGCCCCGTTGTAGTTGCTGGAACCTTAGACTCTGAAGGGAAGCGTAATTTTGCACCTCTTTCATCTGTGATGGCTGTTTCAACCGCACCGCCTTATCTCACAGCATCCTTTTCAGTACACAAAGACGGACGTCATCGTGACACACTGACAAACATGCGCTCTACCGGCCGAATTCTACTCAACCTAATGCCGGCCACACAACGAGGTGTGGAACTGGTTGACGAAACTGCCACTCCACTCCCAAAAGGCGAGGATGAAGGAATGCTCATTGACGGTCTGCAAACCGTAGATTCGCAACCCCTTTTGTTATCTGAAGGTATTGCGGCCATCGAGGCTGAATATGTCGAGGAACATGAACTCCCTGGGGCTGTTGCAAGAATCGCAGTCATGCGAGTCAAAGCGGTTTGGTTTTCTTCAACAACCATCCCCGCTGGTGGTTTAGCAGTACTCTGCCAGCATGGAAGGGACGATATGACACCAGCACCAAGCGGATGGAAAAAGCGAGTCACCAAGCATTATGGCTGAACATTTAGTTCTAGCCAAACTCGTTTCAATCCTGCTTCTAATGAAGTCGCACATTGCCAACCGAGCAAATGTTCCGCAGATGTGCAATCGGGAACACGTCGCTTTGAATCACCGTGATAGCCTTCAGTATTGATGATACTCAAATCCAGGTCATTAACGGCAGTCTTGATGAAATCGGCCAGTTCTAAAATGCTGACTTCCTCTGAACTTCCGATGTTGAATGAACAACCCGCCAGAGGTTTGTTTTCGACAAGGTCATCATCCAATGTCCCCGCCAGTACGAAGCCGTCAACAACGTCATCAATGTGAGTAAAACATCGGGTCTGAGAACCGTCACCATGAACCTGAATGGATTGCTTGGATGCTACAGCTTGAAACATCATTCCGATCACTTGGCCATAAGCGTCTCCAAGCAACCTTGGACCATAGGCGTTGAAAGGACGAACGATACGAGCATCAAGACCCGAAGCCACGGCATGTTGCAAAGCAACTTCCCCAAGATATTTGCTCCCGCCGTAGGAATGACGCTGATGTTGATGAGCGGAAGGAAAAGAACTTGCTGAACTCTCTTTTAGAGGCATAAGTTCCTCCTCTCCAAAGGCTTCTGGTGAAGATGCGAAGACATACCTAGCATCCCAACGTTCAGCGGCAGCAAGCGTTGCAAGTGTTGTATTTATGTTGACATCGATGACGTCTCTTGCTGCCTCATGAAACCAACGAGTTCCGTTGATTGCTGCAAGATGATGAACAAGGTCAAAACCACCATAGATGGCCCCGCATGCATCCAAGACAGATTTTTCACGAGTGTCCCCTTCAATGAAATGAAACTCTTCAACCTGCTCAAGAGCGCTAAGATGTTCTAGACGACCACGAAACAAGTTGTCAACGCCCACAACACGATGCCCGTCACCAACCAATCGCTCGCACAATGAAGACCCAATGAAACCAGCAGCACCGGTCACAAGGATGCGTTTGGTCATGAGTCCACCTTTGTTCGCTCAAGAACGGTTAGAGTCACGGTTGAGCCGCTTCTACGTAGTTCTACTAAGTCGCCATTGTTGATGGCCAAGCATGGGTCCTCATCAAATCCATGACCGTAAGGCAGGTTCAACAAGGAACATGCTGGGAGTGTCAATGCACATACATCCCGATTGACAATTCCTTTAGGTCCCTTATCAGTGTAAAGAAGACCCATCAACACATACGGGGCGACTGTTGACCCTGAACCCTTTGGATAAATCAAAACCGTGTCTTCAATCGCTTGGCCGTCCAACGGGTGGCCAGTTTCCTCAATTACACCCGTATCTCGATTGACATAACCGAGGTAGGTTATGGGTACATCACTTACCATTGCAGGTCCAGTGACTACAAAATCATCCTGAGAATTCAAACCTTCCCCAAAAAGACGAGCTTCACCGGTTTGATGGGTTTTGTTACTGGCGTGTTGAGGCTGGGCTTTGGCTTGAAGCGTTGGGCGTTCCCCTGCACTTAGCGTTGGGTCAAAGGCGTGTAAAACACATCCTTGGATGGGCATAACACTGGTAGGTAAGCGATTTAGCCCGCTTGTCAAGTAATGTTCAGCCTTCAGTGAATTTGTAAGAAGGTGGTTGTATTTGCTCCGATTGTAAGGTGTTACTTCGGGACACGTATCCTTGAGGATAAGGGCTCCAGCATCTTCGAGTAAATCCAACGAGCCGTCTGCTCGTGCGAGTTCATAATTTTCTCCAGATGTAAACACCCATAGTCGGTGGTCAGGGATGCGTTTACCCATTTCCATGTGTGAGCGCACCGCGGAAGCCGTGGTTCGGATTTCTCAAGGCTGGCTTGCGGGCAGCCAACCACGACCAGATCCACCTGGCCGGTCGGAGCCAATTCTTCGTACCTCTTTGCGAGGTCGTCTTCTGTGAAGGTCAACCTCCCCCTGCCATCCTGCCTCAGGTGGAGCCCACCCGTCTTCTGTCCGAGTCAATGGAGGTTCAGCAGAGTGGCCATCGGCCCAAAGAAGGGCACAGCCGTAATTTGCTGCAGCAGCAGTCAAGGCTTTCTTGGAGGCGAAACTGATGAAGGAGGGTCAGCCGCGTGATCAAGAGGCATTGGTCCAAAGGGCATGTCCCACTCCGGTCGCACTTGCTTTCCGATCCAATCGCCAAGCACGGACCAGTCGGACAAATCCGACAGGGTTCGCCTCAACATGAACCAGCATGTTCGGCATTCGGTGTTCGGGCAAATGCAGGCCCCAGCGGGGAGCGTAGCCGGTCAACGCAGTAGCCAAGGGCAGAAAGACCGGATTCACGGTTGGTCAAGAGCGACGTCCATGTGTTTGAAAAGCACACGGCATTGGATTCCGCCCAAGAAGCAATGCCCGAGCCGTCATCGATTCCGCGGTCGTATGGCGTGCAGGAAAGGGTGGCTTGAATTCCAAGTTCTTCGTACGCTTGAATGATTTCAAACTGCTGTTCGAGGAAATTTGGCCATGCTATGTCCATTTCGTCCATCTTTTCATGGTCGCAGCCTGCTGAATTGAGCGTAGTTGGAATCGAGACCTTGCCGTCGCTGCTCGCTGAAAGGTCAGCCAGAAATTGACGAAGGCCGTGCCCTCCAGTGATCACTGAAACGCCTGAAACGTGGGCGTGTACTGCTTCAACAAATCCATCGGCTTTAGCGGTTTCAGCGAGGTCAAGAACCAGTCGAGCCGCTTTTTGCCGAGTTGGCCCTTCGTCACCGTTCAGTTGACCAAGCAACCGCTTTGGGATGTCCATAATCCCTCCAAGACACGATGCTTCATCAATTCACCCCTTCATTGCAAAGATATGCTTCGCTAAATGATGAACGGGAATAACCTTGAATCGGATGAATGCAATAGCCATCCCATGGAATCTCAAGGTCAAGAGAACGTCATGGAGCACGAAATCAAGAACAAGATCAACACGATGGGCATCATGAAAACGAACAAGATTCCAAGAACAAAATGTGGACTGTACTTCATATTTTTCTGATCATGTCCGCCTTAGGGCTTGCAGGATACAACCAATTACTTACTCTCGCAAGGTCGACGCACTGAACGGGTACTTCTGAGGAACGATGTTGGTGCAGAGCCTTGAGGTCGAATGACGGAGATGTATGCTATGATGGCGGAACTGAGCTCCAAGCAGGAGTTGACCTCAACGGAAACGAGGCCTTGGACTTGGATGAGAGTTTCTACTTCCGCCGTCGTATGCAACGGTCTTCAAGGGAGTTCCGGGTCGTCTGGACTCCCAGGGATTGAACGGAGGCATCCGCTAGCGCCCTCAATCGTCGAATACCGCTCAACTTGCTCCTGGAGCCGAGTGAATGTCCTCTGCAAGGTGGGGCTCACGATCATCCACTGGAATTGATGAAGATTTCAGTGGTGTTCTTGACGAAGAAGAAGTCGTAAGCCGCCATGTTATTTGTAACGGAACTAATGGACTACCTGGGATGAACGGTCAGCAAGGAATTGAAGGTATTTCTGGCGTAAACGGCACCTCTGCCCTAGTTGAGCGGCATGATGCGCCTCCGTATCTGTGCGCCGAAGGATTCATCCTGTTGTTTGGAGTTGATGATGGACGAGGTGACGATGTTGCGAACGACGGACTTCTTGGAAATGAGGAACTTCGTGCATCGCTGAAGTTTTGCTTTGCAGCGTTGATCTCTGAAAGAATCACTGACATATTTCGGAGGTGCTCGGATAGCCTCACTAGCTGGCTGTGAAAATGCAGGCTTTCTTCCGAACTCGCACCGATTTATCTTTGCCGCTACGGATGGGGTGAACGGCTGTGAGTTATACATGAATGGTGGAACTTCAGACAACACAGAATTGCTAGCAGACATCAACCCCAGCGGAGAAAGTTTGCCCGGGAGAGATATTGGATTCACTTACATCGAACAATCACATCAGGGAGTACTCATATTCGACGCTGATGATGGCCTAAATGGCCGACAAATTTGGGTCACCAATGGAACACAAACTGGCACCTTCGCATTAGGGGACGCCACATTGAATCAACCCATACCTTGGATGGACGGAATGGTACTCCGCTCAACAAGTGGCGGTCTTCTTTGGTCAGATGGGTCTGAATTGATTCCCATCGCTCTTCATCCATCTTGGGATGCCACCGTTTCATCAGCAGTTACAAGTGGATTATCTGCGCTCTCTGCCCTTGGGAGCAACATGCTTCACGGAGACGGAGATAATTTGTGGTTTAATGCAGAGGATGCCGGTGGAGACGATGAACCCTATCGGATCAACGCAGCAGGACAAATACTTGCATGGAACGTCAGCCCTTCGGGAGGCACGCTTTTTTCAACATGGGTAAGTCAAGGACATGACTTGTTTGCAGTTGGTCACCGAGGAACCGTTCGTCAGGTTGTTCATTTGATGGATAACGGAACATCTCAGTGGTTGACCAATCTTGCCCCCTCTTCGGGAGATTCACACATCGGTGAAGACCTTGGGATCCATTTGCTGAACAATAGATTGGTCTTTGACGCCTTACTTTCAGGAACCGATGCAACACTGTGGGCAACCAACTTGAGCAGTGGTGAAACCTATCAATTATCGACAACAATATTAGCCCCGGGAGGGAATGTTGGAGGCTTTGTTTCGGAAGACCGTATGATGTTTGATTGCTTCATGGGCGCACAGGGAACAGAGCTCTGCGTGACTGACGGAACGGTGAATGGAACCTCGCTCATTAACGATATGACACCTGGTGTGAGTTCATCCGTCCTTGTTGATGTAGTACCTCTCAACGGAGAATGGTTGGTTCTTTCGTCAGGTCAAGATGAATTAACTACGCACGGCGTATCCCTTTGGTCGACGGACGGAAATGAAATGGTCATGCAGTACAATCCTTGGCCGGGTGTTTCAAATTCATCACTCGGTGGGACATATGGACCGCTATTCCTGACAGAAACACAAGCATTCTTCATCGCACATGACGGCGTATCCGGCCATGAATGGCATCGTTTCAGCCATGGAGAAATCTCGGACGATTGGGTAGTGCTTAATCTGCAGTAACGTCGGGGTTACGTCCGATGCAATAAGGGCAAGATTCGCCGATGTTGTAGTCCTCAGAGGCTTGTTCATCGGAGGACAGAGGCTCCCGACATGCAAAACATATCACAACTTCCGTTTCCTCAAGTTTAGGATTGACAGCCACACGCTGGTCAAAAACAAAACAATCACCGTTCCAGTGAGCTCCGCCAACGGCCTCAAAGTAACCGAGAACACCGCCTTTGAGTTGCCTTACATTGGTAAAACCTGCATCGATCATAATGGCGCTGGCTTTCTCACAACGGATACCTCCCGTGCAAAACATAACGATTTCTTCGTTCTTCATTGACTCTGGGAGTTTGGAAATTGCTTCGGGAAAGGCCCGAAAGGTACGAATGTCAAGGTCAATGGATTGTTCAAAAGTCCCAACGCGTAATTCGTAATCGTTCCGAGTATCTAGTACGTGAACCGGAGTACCATTATCTAATATCGCTTTGAATTCCTCTGGTAGAATTTCGTCCCCTGTGGATTCGGAAGGTTTGATATCTTCAATTCCTACCGAGATTATCTCAGTCTTTTTCCGCACATTCATCCGATTGAAGGGCTGATAGTCCGTAAACGAACGTTTGAGTGGAATCTCTTTGAAGCGAACATCACGTTCAAGATGATTCACGAAGGCCTCCGCTGAACGTTCTGTTCCTGCGAGAAAGAAATTTATCCCCTCTGGTGCAAGAAGGATGGTCCCTTTCAATCCTAGGTCTTCACAAACGCTACGATAGTAGGTTTGCAATTCATCTCGGTCATCAAGATTCACAAAGCGGTATCCCGCAATGTTGTGAATCGGCCCGGCCATACCATGCCGTCATGTTTTGGCTTCTTGACTCCACCGACGCTACAAGGAGTCTCTCCAATCGTGCCGAGATGCCAGGGGTCTGCGCCATCCTTGTCCAAAAGCACGTGAAGTCACACGGGGCGCTGGAGCCATTTGCCAACGCTTGTGTTCGTTTCGCTCCAGCCGTGATAAAACATCAGCGACCATGGCGGCTTCGTAACCGTGCTCTACCATCTGTTCTGCATTCATTCCAAATTCAATATGAGCTTTGAGAAGTTCGTCCAAAAGAGCATATGGCGGTAATGTATCCTCGTCAATTTGGTCCGGTGCGAGTTCAGCAGACGGAGGTTTCGTGAGTGTTGATTCGTTCACAGGAGGAGCATTTCCCACGTCCATAGCCCTACGATTAAACAGTTCGGCCATTGCGTAAACCTCCATTTTGTAAACGTCACCTAACGGAGCATATCCTCCAGCCATATCACCATAGAGTGTGCAATACCCTTGAGCAATTTCGGATTTATTTCCCGTGGTGATGGCCATGCTGGATTGCGCATTGGCGTATCCCATCACGAGGAGAGCACGCAAGCGTGCCTGAAGATTCTCTCCTGCTACTGCATGACCGTCAACTAATACCGTTCCAAATTCATGCTCGGTTGCTTGATGCATGCCGTCGATGGAGTGAACCCGATGATGCATTCCGAGTGAGGTTGCAGTGTACTCCGCATCGTCAATGGAATGCTGTGAAGAATGCCGGCTCGGCATGGCCAACCCCGTTACGTTTGAAGGACCAAGGGCTTCAACTGCAACACAGGCAGCGACAGCAGAATCGATTCCACCTGAAAGGCCAAGAATAATTGAGGTAATACCAGACTTCCGACAATAGTCAGCCAGTCCAGTGACTACGGCGTCCGTGATATCTTCAATAGCGTGTTCTCCGGGGATGTCGGTGTCGTTTGCTTCCAGCACGACCAATTCGCTTTGTCCAATGGAAAGTGCATCCTCGGCTGAACTTGGAACCCAACTGCACTCTTGCGGGTTATTGAGATCAATGAGCAGCACGCCTTCTCGCCACGATGGAGCTACAACTGCACGGCCATCAGGCCAGGCTACCATACTTCTTCCATCAAACAGAAGGTCATCATTACCACCAACTTGGTTCGCTAACAAAAATGGATGATTGAGAACAGAGGCTGCATGACGAGCAACCTCCAATCGGGTGCTGAATTTCTCACTATGAAACGGTGATGCAGAAAGGTTTACCGTTGCATTGATGTCAACGCCTTGACGACACCATTCTGCAATGTGTTCAATGGGGTCCTGCTCATATGCAGACGGTGTTTTTCCAGCAGACTGCCAGGCGTCTTCACATACCGTAACACCGAGCGTCATCCCTCCGATGGAGCGTGCGAGTCCCGACCGGTTTTCAGCTGCAAAATACCGAGCCTCATCAAAAACATCATAGGTGGGAAGAAGTTGTTTTTGAGCAACAATTCTTGAACTCTTATCGGTAGTTATGGAAGCCACATCTGGTCCGCACCGAATGACGCCATTGGTAGGTAAAGACCGGTCATCATGAGGAGGAATGGGGGTGCCGACCAGGAGAGGAATTGGGACTCCGATGTTGAGTGCTACATCTAAAGAACGCTGTACAAAATCCTGCTCGAGCAAAAGGTCACGAGGGGGATAACCAGATACGGCTAATTCGGTAGAAACACCAATGGTTGCTCCTTCGTCATATGCTTGCTTAACAAGCATCGAAAGACGAGTAGCGTTGCCGTTCAAATCGCCTACGGTAGCATCCATTTGCAAAAGTGCGATGATGCTCATACATTCACCTCAGTCTAAATCAAGGATGCTTGACAATTTCGCCATCGGCGTCTTTGTACCACCATTCATTCGTTGCTTTATCGTGATACCACCAAAAACCATCAGCGCCTTTGACCCAATCGGTTTCAAGATTCTCACCGGATTGTTGAGTCGCACCAGCATCTGTATCGTCATCGTCGTCATCGTCGTCATCGTCCTCGTAATCATCGCCTTCATCATCCTCGAGTTCCGAGGAATATTCATCCCAATCATACGATATCTTTGAACCTTGATTTGCAGTCATGCGTTTCATCATGACCAAGAGAGTTATGATGATGGAGAAGAATAGAAGTCCTGTAATGGTTCCAATAATCGGGTTCACATCTCCAAAGACCTTCTCTCCGAAGGATGGTTCTTCCGCAGCACGCACATCCACGGTAGGACCACTGCTAGTTGCGCCATTTTCAAGCGTAGCAACGACCCATTGAACACCTGGTCTTGATGGGCCCCAGTCCAAGGTCACAAGACCAATACTGCCCGCTTCTGCGGTTACGGAAGTTCGTTGAATAAGTTCACGAGTTCCATCAAACTCAACGGATTCAAAGATGACTTCAATTGAGCCAGCAAGTGAGCCAGTGTTTTCCACCTCAAGCTGAACTGAAGTCGTTTCACCGACATCAATCAAAAGACGAGAGTAGGATACTGCGGATGGAGAAAGTTCGAATTTCGGCTGGAGCCATTCCATGTTCCATGTAGATATCATCAGGCCTGATGGTTCGCCACCAATGCTGAGAACATCATTTCCAGCGAGGTCGCGGCCGTCGATCCGAATGGACACAATCATGCGGTCCAGCATCATCTCGTCGGTGATTTCTGTGAGGTCCATGTTGGCATAGACTTCCAAATAATTTCCGTCAATTTCGTCTCCGAGAAGACTCATCGGAACGCGCCCTGAGCGAAGGATATCGCCAGTAAGGAAGTCTTCAACACGCCAGACCAATTCCAACGATTGGACGTCTAGCCCACCCAATTCTTCGAGGACGACACGGACTTCGTGGTCTTCCCCTCCAAGGATGGCCATGGGCCGGGGTGAGAGAACTTCTATCGGTTCTGGCCCGGTTCCGTCAACACGAATCCAGCGAACTGAATTTTCCTTATCGGTAAGATCCATGCCTTGTCCTTCTAGGCAGGCGACATCCCACGTGAGTGAGAACGAGCCTGAAACTACAGGCGCCTGTAATTCAACCGACCAAATACCATCGATTGCAGTAGCTCGAACAGTTTGACCCGCAAAGAGAACTTCAACATCACAGTCGAATTCTGGAATTGTATGAGTCTCTACGAATTCAACCGCTCCAGAGATTTCCATTTGGGTTAATGGTGTCACACGAGCACCATCACCGAGGAAGGAGCCCGAAGTAAGGAAGAGATTGACAGTTTCGTCTGGGACGCCCAAACCAGCTGAGAAACGCCAGCGGTGTTCGGGGAATGTTTTCACAGATTCTTGTCCTGCTCGGTCAACAACTCGGATTGAAGGTTCACGACGGTTATCACCAAGGTTGGGTGTATTCCAGCCAAACTGCATTTCAATGTTCAACACCATATCCTTTTCAAACGGATTTGCTAGACCGTCGGCACCCAACATCTCACAATCTGAAATAATGATATGAATGGACTCTGTGGTACAACTGCCGGTATTGAAATCCCAAACAACAGACATGGGGTCACTGCCCTGATTGTGGGCAAGTTTAACTTCAACCGTTGCAAGGTCAGAACCGCCGTTTGGTTCGGAGATTTTGATGTTCAATTCATAGGGTTGAGCAGGATGCAACCATGCTTTTCTTCCACCCTGCCATGAGAATGCATCGGCATCAAGCGACGGTGCTCCGTCTACAGCGAGTTGGTAGACGAAGAGTTGTTGACCCTCATCCGATGAACCTCCATCAAGAATGGAATAGCCTGAAGGATCGGTTCCTTCAACATAAACAGCAACTTTCTGTCCTAAACTTGCTGCGGTGTCGTCCAGCATCAGCGTGTAAACACCGGTTAGGCCGGTCAAATCACTTGGCAGAAGCATTGACTGGGAGTTGTATTCTCCTTCGTCTGGCCATCCGTTGAGATTTGAATCATCAACCCATTCTTTCCAAACCATGGCGTTCACATTGGTCGGCAGTACAGGTTGGTCAGTGATTGTAACTTGTAGGACCTGCGTTGGGCTCGGAGTTCGGTGGTCAAAGCGTTCAACCGATGAAGACATCACGCGTGGTTTGACCGAATCTACGGTGAACGTACGGGATACTTCAATCGGTTCAAGGATAGTCGAGCCGTTGAGGGATTCAAATCCAACCGACCAAGTGACATCAGCATATGTGAAGGGAATATTGAGGGTTGTATTCCAATAGTCATCATCAATTGAAGTCGTATTGAAAAGTTCGTTACCATCTCGGTAAAGCGTCAATCTTGCATCTCCGTCTTGAAAAGATTCGTTGGTGGAACGTCCTTCAAATCCAATATTTACAGAGATGTTCATTTGTTCGCCGCCTTTCAAATATTGTCGGTTTGGAGCAAAAAGTCCAAATTGATTTGAGAATTCAACAGATTTAATCTCAAGATCGTTTTCATAACCTTGTGTGCTGAAATCTCCCCAAGTGTTGGAATATGGAATCCCGATTACACCGTTTTGGAGTACTAAACGTGATGTCGCCGTCAATAGCATTTCATCGTCCCACATCGGTCGCAATCGGAACGTGATGTTCGTAGTGACCGTTGTGCCATCAACAATTGATTCAATGGGCATTGTTGGATGAACTTCAACCAACGATGAATCAAGGAGTCCAACCGGAGCACCCCCCGCCGCAGGGAAGAGCCAAACAGCATGGTGAGTCAAACTGAAAACATCAAGACGGTGTTGAGCGATTGAACTTCCAAAGACATCATACTCTGTGGTGATGGTCTGCCACTTTTGGCTCGGTGTTAGAACGGATTCAGCATCTTTCATCCCACCACTTTGTAGAACAGCAGTGGTAGAAGTATCCAATTGGACAACTTCGACGGTAAGCCCTCCACGCACGGTAGAGAAGAACGGCAATGGAACAGATTGAATTCCTCCAATGTCTGGAATCGATGTTCGCACCTGATTGAGATTCATGACAAAGGCCGAGTCGGCTTCAGCAACGAAGTTGTGAGAAGCGTTGTATGAGGCTCGTAATCCTCCAAGGGTGGCTGTTCCTTGACCAGTCAGTTCAATTCGAACCTCAGTGAATTCTGTACCTGCGACCGAAATCGTAGTTCCAACATTACTCAGTTCCGCCACCAGGTTTGTGAATTCAAGCGGCGTCAGCACAAATGTATCTGCGGAGTTTGAAGATGAATAATTGGCAATCGGTGTGTTTTGAACAAAGAGAGCAACATCGTTGATTTGTCCATTTTCAATAAGATAACTAAAACCAAAGGATGTCAAATCTTCTGAAGGCACCAAGGCCTTAACCACACTTGGAGACCCTGTGACGAGGGTTACTTCTACCTGCTCATCCGCATTTCCGAACCGGTCTTGCCAGCCCCAACTTCCGATACGAGGTTCATCTCTTCCCCATTCAAAACGACCATCTAGATTGACATCCAAACCTGCTTGAGAAGGAACCTGACCTCCGTAAAGACCAACTTCAGTTTCTTCAATGTACCAATATGAAAAATTGCTCATGTTCCCGTCTGCGGGAGGAAGGGCGGAAACACGCATCTGAATTCCAACGGACTCTCCATCCAATGTTGGATTGTGTGGGAGTGTTATAACGGTCCAAGGCTGCAAAGGATGATGCCGTATTTCGAATTGCGCGTTGGTTGCGGTTGCATCGATTACAATATCGTAAAGCGTTGAACTTCCGAGGAACCAAGGTGAGGTCAAGGAATCAAATGCACCACCATAAACTGTTTCGTCGAGCTTAAAATCAACCATAATTTCGACCGTGCTCGTATCGAGCGTAAACCATTGAGAAGTGGAAGGGTCAAGAGCTTCTAACTGGACATTGACGGTATTTATGCCTGGAACTGCATTAACAAGGGAGAGACCATTGATAGCACGACTCACAACAAGATTCGCTGAGTTACGGGAAATTTGACCTGAATGCAACACTACACCGCTAGGACCTACAAGTTCCCATGAAGCCCGAGTGGATGGAAAGGTATCGCTAGGATAACAAGCCCCAAACACAACCAAATCTGCTTGTTCCTTGCGCAAATAAGTGTCTTGGTTTGAGAACACATCAACCGAGGACTTACTAACATCAGATATGCATGCATTTGGTGCATTGAGTGGGCTTGTGCCAGTCCCACTCCAGTTCACTGTGGAAAAGGAGGTATTTGACCAAGCCACTGCTACATACGAAGTCGCTGATGGACGTAGAAGTTGATACACGGTTTCGAGCGTGTAATCTTTCGGAACTGTTGTATTGAGTTGTGTTGAGAAGATGTTGAAGGAGGAATATGCACTTGATGCTCGGTTCGTCGGGGCGAGTTGAGAGGAACCTAGGGCCACCGTCATACCGTTATTGTCCATGATAGACCATTGTGCACGGACGGTCATTCCGAGTGGATTGCATTTCAATATCATGGTCCCTTGGAAGGATTGGCTCAAATTGAAAACCGGATATTTGGCGAATGATTCAATTTCCGCAAGCGAATCATCAACGCCACACCCAGTGGCTGTTGGATTTGAGGGTGCATCATAAACAAATGAAGAGCCATTTAGATCCCAGCCCTTCTCGCTCGGAGATTCTTGGAAGGATTCCACACGGGCACCGTCACCTGTAATGGATAGAACCGCAGGTATTCCGGCTGAGGAGCCCTTGAACTCAAGATGAAGCCGGAATTCATCGATTTCATTATGATCGAGAAGGTCAACCGGAATCGTTGCTTGATTTGTGCCCTCCATTCCAGGGACAAGTTGGCCTGAACTATCAAGTATGGACCAGTTGAGATAAGCGCCAGTTGGGATTATTGCATCGATGTATAGTGGTGGATATGTATCGTCGGCCAAGGACTGAGTTACGCTGTTTGCATGACCTAGAGAGGGGCTGGTCCAGTTGGATTCTGGAGGAGTTGCGATATGGACGTCGTCTACAAACCAGAAGTCACAACATGTTCCACTTCCTCCACTACCCATAGTTTGATGAATTCTAAACTGTGAACTAACATGGAGGGCCGCCGCTGGAAGTATCGTCATGTACTGTAGGTTAGACGTCGAAGGGGCTCCTCCGCTGAATGTTTGGAACGTGGTCCATCCACCCGTTGATGCTTTGTATTGAAATTGTAAGTTCTCGTTGGTATCCGGCGTTTCACCACAACCACTCCGACCTTCGTGAACCCAAGCATGGAATGGAATGTTAGCACCACCTGCGAGATTGATTGTAGGCGAGGTTGCATAGGTTGAACCACCATAGGTTCGAACTGAACCTCCGGTGGACCCGTTGAATCCACAGGCAGGAGTGGTTACTCTTGTAGCCAAGTTGTTTGAAAATGTCCACCCTTGGGAATTCGTGTTGAAATCCCAAAGGCTTCCGGTGGAAGAGGCAGTCAGTCGGCCCCCAGACACAGAGGTTCCGTTGACAAGAGCATCAGAGTGTGTCCAATCGGATGCATCGTCCCAAACGAAACCGGATTGTGTGGGTAGAACTTTCGGCTTGAAATTTAATTCTGCACCCGTCAAGGGTTCATCTGTGGGCAAATCCAATTTTAAGTTGGAATTCATAGTAGAGGAAATTGTCAAATCAGTACTTTCACCGGCTCCCACGTGACTTGGATTGACTTCGTCTAGGGCAGCCTCATCACCGGGTTCAGGACTCCAATCCAGCGTGGAAGCCCAGCTACTGAACAAAAGCAACGTGACAAGAATCAGCGCTTGACCCCTCGTAGACCTATCCGCCATGCCTTTCGGTATGCATTCAAGGACTTGAAACATACGCCTCCAAAAATTTACTTTCCGGGCGAATTAACGAACAATGCGTCCTTTTCTCGGGTTACTCCAAAGACTCGCATCATACGAGCCATTTCGGGAGTGAGGTTGAAAACAAGTTCGCGGGTGGAAGGAGCATGGCTCAACCCTCCTCAGCAGGTGAACTGGATGCAGTTCGCTTGGAAACCGAACTGTTGGAGCAATGGAAATCAGAGAATGCATTCGTATCCTCTATCCAGAATCGTAAGGACGGAGCCCCGTTCATATTCCTGGAAGGACCCCCGACTGCAAACGGAAAACCAGGTATCCATCACGTTGTTGCCCGAACATACAAAGATCTTGTTTGCCGTTGGAAAACAATGGAAGGGTTCAGAGTTGAAAGGAAAGGTGGATGGGATACTCACGGCCTTCCTGTGGAAATCGAAGTCCAGAAACGCCTTGACCTGATGAGCAATGAATCCATCGAACAATTTGGAATGGACGCCTTTAATCAGGCCTGCCGAGAATCGGTTTGGACCTACGAGGCTTCTTGGAGAGAAATGACCGAGCGAATGGCCTACTGGGTGGACTTGGATAACCCATATGTCACGCTTGACAACAATTACGTTGAGTCGTGTTGGTGGGCCCTCAAACAAATGTTCGACAAAGGATACCTCTACAGGGGTCACAAGGTTCTTCCATATTGCCCTCAAACCGGCACATCGTACTCCAGTCACGAAGTTGCTTTGGGATACAAAGAAGTCGAAGAACCGTCGGTTTATGTGAAATTCAAATTAACAGACGAAGACGCTTCCATCCTGGCATGGACCACAACTCCATGGACTCTACCAGGGAATGTTGGATTGGCCGTTGGACCTGAAGTGACATATGTTCGCTGCAGAGTCAAAGAAGCAGCGGGAGAATCATGGGCCGGAGCAGGAGGTGCTGATGTTGGAGAAGAACTCATTCTTGCAAAGGACCTCATGAAAGAAGTGTTGCGGCATCATGTTGAGGTCATTGAGGAATTCCCCGGTAGCAGTTTAGTTGGCCGTTCCTACGAACCGTTGTTCCCAGACGCAGTACCGAGAATGGGTTCTACGACGGCTTGGACGGTTCTTGAAGCCGATTGGGTCACAACCACTGATGGAACTGGTGTCGTCCATACTGCAGTCATGTACGGTGAAGACGATTACAACCTTGGAATGGAAGCCGGACTTCCTGCCCATCACACCGTTGGAATGGATGGCAGTTTCCTTGAAGGAACTCACCCCGAACTTGATGGAACCTATGTCAAAGACTGTGACGCAACCATCATCGCCCTTCTCAGCGCATCTGGCGGGTCAAACGGAAAAGGTCCACAAAGTGGATTGCTCTACCGTGAAAAAGAATACGCTCACGATTATCCTCACTGCTGGAGGACCGACCACCCCTTGCTCTACTACGCCATGGATTCATGGTTTGTGCGAATGACGGCAGTCAAAGAACGCCTGCTTGAGTTCAACGACGAAGTCGAATGGGCACCCGATTGGGTCGGCGAAGGCCGGTTCGGTGAATGGCTACGAAACGTCAAAGATTGGGCGATTTCCCGTGAGCGTTACTGGGGAACTCCGCTTCCCGTATGGCGAACCGAAGACGGTCAGATGAAATGCATCGGTTCGATTTCTGAACTACAAGAAGAAGTCGCCAATGCTGTAGCAGCAGGCTTTGAAAACCCTGAATGCCCCGATGATGTGGACCTCCACCGACCGATTGTTGATGGATTCACACTTCTCTCCGATGACGGGCAACCTATGCACAGAGAACCCTTTGTCATGGACTGCTGGTTTGACTCCGGATGTGCATCCTTTGCTCAATGGCACCACCCATTTGACGGAGGAGAACAATTTGATGCCTCCTTCCCAGTGGACTACATCTGCGAAGGTGTTGACCAAACACGGGGATGGTTTTACACCCTACTTGCCGTTTCAACAACTGTGTTTGACAGTAAGGCGTACAAGCGATGCCTATCACTCGGACTGATTCTCGACGCAGAAGGGAAGAAAATGTCCAAGTCCAGAGGGAATATTGTTGACCCATGGGACCATTTCAACCGTGAAGGAGCAGACGCTACTCGCTGGTACATGGTCACTGCGGGTGCTCCTTGGAATCCACTAAAGTTTGATTCAAATGGAGTTCGTGAAACATATGCTAAGATGTTTCTCACCCTATGGAACGTGTACAAATTCCACGCTGATTATGCCGCACTGGACGGGTTTGACCCCGAATCATCCAGCAGCGAACCGGACCAACGTCCTGAGTTGGACAGATGGATTCTATCCCGCCTGAACACCGTCGCCACTGGATATCACGAGAGTTTTGTGAACTGGCAATTCCACAAAGCATGTCGGGACTTGGAAGATTTCGTCGTCAACGACCTCTCAAACTGGTACGTTCGTAGAAGCCGTCGCCGTCTTTGGGACGAAGCAGAGAGCGGAGATAAGTTGGCTTGTCAGCATACGCTCCACGAAGTGCTCACCACTCTCTGCCGACTGATTGCTCCTGTGTCTCCATTCATGGTCGACACCATTCACCGGAATCTCACCGGTTTAGCCGTTCACCAATCCGACTGGCCGCTAGGAATACCTGGGACGATTGAAGGTGCTACTGCTGACGAGTGGGACGAAGTTGCTGCCAAAGCCACAGCAACTCTACCCCCACATGACCCAGCTCTTGAAGCCTCAATGGATTTGGTTCGGGAACTCGCAGAGGCAGGCAGAAGGGTCCGAATTGACAATAACCGTCGGCAACGGCTGCCTTGTTCTAAAGGATTCATTGTCGCTGGGCCAGACCTATCGGCATTCCATGATCTACTTGCTGAGGAACTGAATGTTGAAATCATTCAGGTTGAGAACGACCTTGACCGATTCCAACGTATTGAACTCGCTCCCAATTTTAGAGCACTTGCACCAAAAGCACGTGCAAACGTAAACGATGTCGCAAACGCCATCAAATCAACCGAGGACCCTGTGGGTCTTCTTGCCCAGATCGATGCGGGAACTGCGACCATCATGGACATCCTCATAGAACGTTCAGATATTGAAGTGAAGCGAGTGGAACGAGAAGGATTCGCTGCCCAGACTGTTGAAGTAACACATGGAGATACGACGTCGCATGTGAGTCTTGTCTTGGACATGAACGACACTCCTGAACTCCTCTCCAAGGGTATGGCTCGTGACATTACTCGTCGCGTACAGGCCCGTCGTAAGACCCTTGACCTCGCTCTTGAAGCAACGATTGAACTAGAAGTGTGGATGGAAAACGCCCCTAGCATGATGGCTGCTGATGAAGAATGGGTAGCAACTGAGACCCGTACATCTGCCTGTATATTTCACCAAGAAGGTGCGGCACCTCCCGCTGGAGCAGAACATTTCGAAGTGGATGGGACTCTGGTCTACTTTACCGTTGTTTGAGGGATGTACATTCGAGTCGTATCGCTCGTTCCAAGCCTAACCCTTACCCTGTTTGACCTCGGTCTTGATCCTTCATCTATTGTTGGAAGAACACCGTGGTGCATTCATCCCTCACCGATGGTCAACGATGTTTTGATTGTTGGAGGAACCAAAACCCCTACGCTGTCCAAAATCAAGGCAGCACAGCCAACATTGGTCGTAATGGACCGTGATGAAAACCCCAAAGCAGTTTATGATTGGTGTGTAGAGCAAGGAATTCCAACCTTTGTCTGTGAGGTGAAACATCCGAGTGACGTACCTGCAATGTTGCGAGAACTCGCATCATGCATCGGCTGTGAAGCACGAGGAGAGGAACTCGCCCAGCGTATAGAAGCCGCCCTTAGTGATGTTAACCAAGCCGGCTCACGAGGAAAAGTCGCTCCTATGATCTGGCATGAACCCCTAATGGCTGCACAAACTGGAACCTATGCTGCCGGAATGATAGAGGCCCTAGGATTCGATGTCCCTGAATTTGAAGCCTCAGGTACCGGCTATCCGGTGGTTGACGCAGAAACCCTCATCGCACACGGAGTGGAAGGAATCCTCCTCTCAAGCGAACCCCACGAATTTGCAATTGAAGAAGGTGAAGAAATTGCACAAGCCATGGAATCACTGGGTGCAAAACGCCCGTGGGTTTTGTGCATCGACGGTGAAGCATTGACTTGGATGGGCTCGTTTACTGCCGAGGGGTTGGTCCGACTGCGGAAGGAATTGTCGTCATTTTAAGCAGTATCTGCAAAGCGACGCCTTCAAATCACGCCGCATGGACGGAGGTTCATGCAACGGGCATTGTTGAGTTTGGCATTGGTATGTTCCATGCTGCTCGCAGGTTGTTTTGGCGATGGAGCAGGAACGGTTGAGGATGAAGAGATCACCTCGATTTGGGAATCCTATGAACGAATTGACTCACAATCGCATGATTTGGAAGCAAAATTCGTCACCATAGACCTCCGAACCAACCTATCCACCAACACGACTTGGGCTGTTTTTGATGCAACTTATGGCGGGAACTGCTGTGAACACTATCTCGCCACGTCAATTGAAGGACAGATCATGAATATCGGTGGAGAATATCCGGTATACTCGGACGACCGCGGCCATGCGTGGGACACATACATTCCTGGCGCATTACCTGATACGCAGTGCCGAACATTTGTGCCTACAAATCCTGGTAATGAGGGATTAGGCGAAGGTAGTATCGTTCAGGCAACAAATGGAGACATCATTTCCATGTCATGGTTCCCTTATGTCGGTGGCGATTTGAAACTTGACAAATTTTATGCATTGCTTTACGATGAATCCGAAGGCGAATGGACATGGTGTTACAACCGAATCACAGAACCGTTCTACGACCGCTCGTGGCAAGTTGAGGTCGTTGGACCGATCAGCTCGTCTCTTGGAAGCGGAGATTGGGCAAGTATCGTAGTCTCAAACTTCTGGCATCAAACACAAAATGCAGGCGGCCAAATCAGTGTAGACGGGTTGAACTACTATCCATTCCAATTCCCCGACCGAAGTGGAGGCGACCCCCCGATTGATCTTGACCTTGACTTTACAGCCGCCGACCTCCCTGCATACTGGGATGTCAACAAGCCGCACAAAGAAATGCGAGCATTCCCCGTCCCAAGTGGTGGACTTCTTTTCCCATCATACTACAGCAATGGTAACGCTGCTTACATGGACACGACCCTTTCTTGGAACGAACTCGAAGTCCAATTCCCATCGGAATACTGTCAAATTGACCGTGCAGGTGCGCTGCATTGCGTTTCGAACTCGGGAACCACATTTACGCATTACATGTCTACAGACGGCGCTGTTTCTTGGACCAATTACACCTACACCCTCGGCGATACTGCCTCGCAAATTGAAGAATGGGAATTCCAAGCAAACGGCGAACTGGACCTATTCATCCTTAATGTTCGCTACCAATCTACCGAAGGACCGGATGTTGATACTGTCTACCATGTCAGAGGATACAGTGAGGACATGAGCCCTGATACGCTCACTTACGTAGGACTTGGAGACCTTGATTCCACCTCAGGAGCGGGTAATGACATTCGTTTTGACTTTGCATCACTCGGAATCCTCAACGATGGCGGGGTAGTTGTTGCATATCACGATTCTACCGACCCGGACCCCCTCTTTGCAGTAGAGTTGGAAATGCCTAATTGAGAACTGTATCAGTTCATAATTTCTGCAGCCTTGCGTACCATATAGGGGACGTAACCGACCAGGAATATACCGAATGCAAATCCACCAACCCCAATTAATTCTATACTTTCAATATAGACTCCGATACCGATAATGAGAGCCATTCCAGCAGTAACTCCAACGGATTCGATAAATCCTGCAATTGATGTCTTCCATGAATCTACATAACCAAACGAAACGGAATCGCTGCGTCCATCTTTCAAGGCTACGCCGACTGGATAAATGATCATCTGGCCGTAGCCAATGACAGTGATGAGAATGGCACCGAACATGCTGATGAGTGCAATAACGCCGCCACCATCATCTCCCGCATCTGCAAAGGCTAGTGCTCCTCCCCATACGATTCCAAGAATAATCACAGAAAGAAACATACCGAGGATGCTCAAAATACCGTATTTGAAAACTGAAAGTGCTGCGGCCATATTGATGGCTGAGGCACCAGTTGGAGCACCTTGAATAGGGCCGACAACAATTGCACCAGGCATTGTTGTCATTGGCTCCATGGCCATTGGAGATTGAGTCATTGCAACGGGTTCTTGGGACGCCATGGGTTCTGGTGTTACGGCTGCAGGGACTGATTCCACCATTGGAACTTCATCAACTTCCTTGTGTTCCGGAGTAACATTGGCCGCGTCTGGGTTTGGTATCCATTCTGTTCCGTTCCACATAAAATTTCCATCGTCACTTATTTGCATGACAAGGGTTATGAAAACTTCTCTCTTTTGAACATAGGGGTGCCGAAAGGGCCCTGAATTGCTTTTTTATTCATCTTCAAAGCCAGCGAGAATTGATACAAACAAATTCTGTATGGCCCCTGATGTTTTCCTTTCAAGTCGCCGTAGGATTAATTCTGGAGTAGAGCGAGCCAAGTAATTTCTCCGTGGAGTTCTGTCAACAACCAATTCCAAATCTTCATCAAGGCCTCGTGCTTCAATACCGTCAACTCGCAAATCCTTCCTGCCTGTGGCCTCTAGAATGGCTGGAGCAAGGTGAGTTACGAGCATCATTGTTGTGTCTGGTTGTGATGCTGCTGCAAGAAGCATACCTCCGATGATTCGGGCTCCTGCGCCTGGCTCTGTAATGGCTTCAAGTTCATCGGCTAGGATAAGTTTCGGCATTTCGTTGCTCACAACGGAGGCAAGTTCAATCAGTGTCTGCTCCAATGCTCCAGCACTCTGTGTGCCCCCGGCTTTAGCAAGAATATGAAGCGCATCTACCTTGCCAATTCGGGCTTTCTTCGCAGGGA
Organism: Candidatus Poseidoniaceae archaeon; assembly: GCA_949373095.1. GTDB lineage: Archaea > Thermoplasmatota > Poseidoniia > Poseidoniales > Poseidoniaceae > Poseidonia. The sequence continues at coordinate 50,700 of CASIBY010000010.1, read as the reverse complement.
CTGGCAGACCCATGTGGGCTAAAATCGATGCATAAGCAAGACATTCAAGCAAGGTCGTTTTGCCTCCAGAATTAGCCCCCGTTAACAAGGCCAACGTCTGCCTATCACCCTTTTCAGCTGCGTTTCCTAGTCCATATGTGACCGGATCAGGTTTGACCCCAAGAAGAATATGACGGCCTTCTTCTAGCCAAATCCCATGGTCAACGAGTTCCGGCATTACGCAGGCATCCTGATGCGCCCATCTTGCAACTGAGAGCCATTGGTCACATTCAATCATTCGTTGCACTGCTCGTTCACAGCGGGTCTTCATTGGACCAAGCTGCTGTGCTAATGTGACGAGATGCTCTGTTTGCTGCGCCTTGAGTTTGGATTCAAGCGTTCCGTCAATACCGTCGATGGTCTGGCGGTCAATCTTTGCAGGCCAAGTTTTCGTGAAGAGTTCATATGGGCATCGAATTCCAGCAGGTTCTAAGAACGCTGCAAGATGGTCGCGAGCTCGTTGCATAGCCTCTTGGATGACGTGACCTGTAGCGTCTTTGAGTTTCCTTTGAAATGCAGCACCATCCGCCAACGCTTCCAGTAATTCTGCACCCGAAAGAGCCATTTTGGCATCATTCATCGCTTGCTCGACCTCATTATTCACTTCAGTCTCAAGTCGTTTTGCTTCCTTCCACAAATTGTCTTTGATGCGTTCAACTTCTTCAATTTTAGAGCCATCTCCTAGGGCATCAAGCGCTTGTGGCAACTCACTAAGTTCATCGAGGCTCTTTGCTAACTCAAAAAGAGCATGGTTGCTGGCCATAATCGCCTTGCTTGAATTCATCGATCAACGTGCAAAGCGTGTTGAGGGTCTTGCGATTGGTGTTGAACCAGTCAATGGTTCGTTCTGGAACCAGATAGAGATGGTTCTGGTCGAGTTGTCCGAGTACGAGCCATCCGTCAGGGGTCATCCATAGGCGCCCCTTTCCCGACCCAGGTTACGGTCTTGAATACAGTGTATAGTCTTTCCATGTCTCGTTTTCACCGGGCTGGAGAACACGGCAATATTTCTTCAGTTCGTCCATGGGCTCGTGGCTTACTACCACGCGCTCATAGCGCTCACTGACGTCTCGGAGACGTGTCAACGATGACCATGCCTGCTGCTGGTTGAGCCAGCCATTCGCTCGGGAAGTTTCATGGCTGCTCGGACGTATTCTCTGACGGCGCTCGGGTTGGGCGATGGGCGTGAGGAGGCTCATGCGTTCCCGAGATGCCGCACATGCAGGCGAAGGATTGGAGATGAGCCCATGAGTTGTTGATGGAGACGAACTGCTTCCTTGGTCGCTAAGAACTGGCCGGCATCGCCAGCAAAACTTCGTGCAAGAGAAAGCGCTCGCTTCACTGAGAGGCCTTCCACCTCTGCCAATCGGCCTACATCACCGGATTCCAGAGTCGATACTACGGCTTCTTCAGAGCCGAAATGCTCCGTCATTTTCTTAGCCATTCGTTCGCTTACACCTGGAAGAGCGCTCAAAACCATACGACCCATCGTTTGTCAAGGGCTTAAGAGGATGACGCAAGGGGATGCGGCTGAACTTCGCTTCTTGGAGTCAAAGTGAACCTTCAACAGACACGCGACCCGTCTTCGCCGTAGCCGTGAATTGGAGCTTGGAACAAGTCAGCGCAAGTACGATTGACGATCGGGAGCGTCATGCTCGCACCAGCCCAATTGACTGAATATCCCCCAAGAGCGGCTGGTGATGGTACGTAATCTTCTCCGGTTTGTGTCATGGTGATGGTGATGGTCTCACCCTCTTCAATGAAGACATCCATGGGCATGAATTCCATCTTTCCAAGAACGGTGCTGAACGCAACGAGAGCGACACCTCCGTCGCGCCCTCCGTCTGCGAATCGGAAATCCATAACAGCATGGCCAAGTCGCAACCCTGACCCATCGGTCATTTCCAAGAATGCGTGAGCTCCGTTGGCCGTGTGGGGGGTGATGGGGATATGGAAGGTAGGCATTCCTGCAATGTAAACATCCGAGTCAAACGGCCCATACGTGAGCGTGATGGTTTCAGTGCCCGTGACCATTGAAGCGCTGGACGGGCTCATGTCAGCCGCACCAACTTCGAGATAGAAGGTATCCTCTGCAGGATATGTGGACTCAAATCGCCATCCTCCACGATTGTCTTGCATTTCAACTCCAAGTTCAGGGGCTCGCCCTTCTCCTTTGAGGTACCAGTCGAACCAGTACAACATCTCATCCGCCCAGTCCCATCTAAGCGTGTAGGGGTAAGCTTCCAAGCCCTTGCCGGACGGGAGCGTGCTGTGACCTGTGCTTCGGTCCGGGTAATCATGCGCCCATTGACCTGCTAGTGTTTTAATTTCGATGCCTGCATCTTCGACAATTTGATGCGTTGGAAAGGCCATGTGCGGGTCGACGTTCCAATCCTGCATGCCTTGAATGATGTAGACCGAACCGTTGTAATTTTCAACCACACGGTCCAAGAAAGAGCGTTCGGTCCAGTAGGTATTGCCGGCATAATCTACCATTCCTCCTGAAAGGTAGGCTGCTGGTCCGTTAGCGTATCCTTCGAGGTAACCCTCGCAAAGATTTTCCGGGTCTTCAGCGTCTCCATCAATTCCAAATGAACCGTAAACACCGTTATGCATGATCATACCTCTTGCTTCCATGCTTCCGTTTCGCCACATCAACTCATGAACTCCGATGAGACCGGACATTGGGACGATGGTAGCCAAGTGGGGATTGCCGAAGGTAGCAGCCTGCCAGGGTGTTGACCCGTCATAGGATTTACCGATGAGACCGACTTTGCCGTTTGACCATGCTTGCGTCCCTAACCAGGTCACTGCAGCATCAATACCTCGTTGTTCGTCGGTCCCCATGAGGTCCATACAATGATTTGATTCTCCCGTCCCGAACACTGAAACTTGGGCGACGCCAAAACCATGCGGAACATAATTTTCAATCAACATCTTTCCGAGGCGGTCAGCTGGAGTCAAGGCGTCAACATCTCCATCGTCATAATACGGACCGATTTCGGCAATGACTGGAACAAGACAGGATTCGTCCAAACTTTCGCTCTCGTAATCGCATCCCTCAATCACTGGTAGCCAGAGGCCGAGGTGGACTTGTGCTCCACCGGTGAGTCCCGAACCGCCGTCTGCCGCAGTGATGCTTGGGACTTCAACATACACGGATTGTACCGCACCAATTCCATGTGAACCGTTCATGGAAACACGGGAGAAAATATCGCTGTCATCGTAGGAAAGGTTGGTTCTGTCCCAAGGGTCAGGGTAGACGTCATAGGGGGTTTCTATGCCTCCGTCATCAATTTTTTGCTCTCCGAAACATCCAGCGAGCATGCTCGTGGTAAAGAGCAGCATCACGAGCCAAGGCTTGACGTCCATATGGTATCCGGTGAGGCGGCGTTTCTTGAACCAATCGGATGCTTGGGCCTTAGGATTCATTGGCTTCTTTTTCGGCCATTTCAGCTCGCACTTCGTCCATGTCGATTTCCTTGATTTTTTCAACGAGGTCTTGAAGTGCCTCCTCGGGAAGTGCTCCAGGTTGCATGAATACACCGATTCCCTCCTTGAAAACGATGGTGGTTGGAATCGAACGAATCCCGAACATCCCTGCAAGTTCTTGTTGGTCTTCAGTGTCAATTTTCCCAAATACAACATCCGGATATTTTTCCGAAACTCGCTCATAAACAGGACCGTAAGCCTTGCACGGGCCACACCATTCGGCCCAAAAATCCAAAATAACGATGCTCGTTGTTTTCAATGGTTTCAGCAAATATAGGTTCGGTCAAGTCCAGGGTGGCCATAGCATTGGCGAGCATTGGGACCTTTTGAACTCATGTCCTGCTCTCAAAGACAACAAGGGATTGCTTGATGTGCTGAATCGTTCTCCCGCCGATTCATGCGAAACGGCCCAACACTCGCGATCCTTCATGTCAGCCTTGTTCCTGATGTCCACGCGTGGGGCCTGCAATCTACGATGCAAGAAGACACTGAAATCATGCCCAGCAGCTAGGGCGAGACTCCAGTGATATCCGAATCAGTGAAATCCTCGTTTCGGCGTCTTCCGAAGACTACAACGGTACGGATTGGAACAACGACGGCTACACCGGCTCTTCGTCCGACCAGTTCATCGAACTCTGGAACAGCGGCTCGGAGCCGGTTGACGTCTCAAACTGGCTTCTTGACGATTCGCCAGAGGCAGGGTCTGCCCCATGCCGCCTTGGCTTGGAACACAACGATTGAGGCTGATGGATCACATCGTGATTTTCCGAGACAGTTCCCGAATCGAGCTGGATTACTTTCGACCCGGACTCCGCCAGCATCTCTGACGCCAATGGCAACCTCATCGACTCGCTCTCATATCCTGCCGAAGACTCATGGTGGGACACTTCGTACATGTAAAGGACCTCTCCGGTACCGTCACCAAGGTATCAGCCCACCCACACCAGGATGGGATGGTTCAGCAACCTATATCGTCGCTCAAAATATGGTTCGTTGCTACGGCCTTAGCGATAACAGCCATGAGGGTGCATACATCCTCAAGGGAAGGGTCGTTCCAATGACGGGCGAAGCACATGTCATCAACGAAGGGCACATCCTTGTTCAAGACGGAATGATTGAGGCGGTTTGGGGAGACACCGCTCCCTCAAACATTCAACTCTCCAACGTTCCTGTGATCGAAACTGACGGAACGATTTACCCCGGTTTGATCGACCTCCACAATCACTTGCACTACAATCAAGCCCCACTTTGGGACATGGACACCCACCTTTCACAAAACAGCCAAAACGAATGGGGTGGCTACAACAACCGCTACGAGTGGAAAAACCACCCTGATTACAGCGAACAAGTAACTAAGCCCAAGATGTTGGTTCATTCTGGACCGTATTGGAACATGGAATCGGAGGCCATGAAATACATCGAAATGAAGTCGATCGTCGGCGGGACTACCGCTGCCCAAGGCAGCCCAATGAACCCCAGTGACAGCTACGGGACCATCTTAGCCCGTAACATTGAGGACTACAATTTCCAAAGAGATGAAATCCATACCAAGGTCACTGAACTCACATCGGATTACGTTGGAAATCACATCAAGAACGGAAATGCCAGCAAAGAATTGGATGCTTGGTTTGTCCACATCGCTGAAGGCGTTGACGAACGCAGTCGGGCCGAGTTTGACATCCTCGTACAGAATAATTTGCTGGTTGGTGAACTTGTTCTCATTCACGGCGTAGCGCTTGGACAAAATGAATTCACACAGATGGCCGCTGCAGGCTCGACCTTGGTTTGGTCGCCTCTATCCAATCTGTTGCTGTACGGAAATACAGCAGATGTCGCAGCAGCAAAGGCAGCAGGAGTACACATCACCCTTGCACCCGACTGGGCACCCTCGGGCTCAAAGTCGCCGCTTCATGAACTCAAAGTCGCCGATTTGTGGGACGATGAAATGCTCGGAGATATCTTCACCGATTATGAAATGGTCGAGATGGTCACATCCGGTGCCGCACTGGCCACAAACTGGCAGAACGAAGTCGGCACGATCGTCAGCCAAGGAACTGCTGCTGACCTGGTCGTCGTCGACAACATCCACACCAACCCCTACCGCAATCTCATCAACGCTGTTGACCCTGACATTCGCCTTTCAATCGTCGACGTGGACTGGCTATCTACGGGGATACCGACCTGATGACCGCGCTCAAAGGGAACCGACCACGAACCTGCCGGAGCCTTCGGAAAATCCTCTGGACATCACCTACCTCGCTGCACCTGAGGGTGCTCAAACATGGGCGAGCATCACTGAGAACCTCACCATGGCCATGCGATTTGACCCCGACGAAATGGCCGCAGCCTTTGGTGATGCCTCTGACTTTAGCAGCGTCACTTCCGGCATGACAAACGTTGGACTTGACCCTTGGTACACCTACGGTGATGAGCGCTACTTCAACGTCATAAACGGCTCTGGAAACGCTAACGCACAAATCAGCATGTCACTCTTGTATGACCGCTATTACGATCGTGCAGAGAATTTACCTGCTCGTCACTGACTTTGAAGACATTGAAGGACCAACCGTCGTGCCTTGTGATGATGGAACTAATCCGCCCTGTAATACTGGAGGAACCGATAATCGGAGGAACCGATAACGGAGGAACCGACAACGGAGGAACTGATAGTGACGGAACTGATAGCGACGGAACTGATAGCGACGGAACTGATAGCGACGGAACTGATAGTGACGGAACCGACATCCCCAATAATCCACTAGATGACCAACAATCAAGCGAAGAAGAAACCAAAGACAAAGCCTTGTTGTTGTTCCTAGGCCTCGTGGTAGTCATGCTGGTAGCTTTGTTCTTCGTTTCACGAGGAGGCGAAGACGCTTTAGCAGCAGAGGTTCGAATTGAGAAGATGTGGGAGGAAGGAAATGCAGAAGTATTGCAAGATGTTGCCTTCGTCCCATCCATGCCTCCGATGGAGCCTCCAAAGGAAGAAGAGTGATCAGGCAAGGTCCCAAGTAGGACCTTCTGAACTATCTACGACAACGACGCCGAGTTCATTGAGTTGGTCTCGAATTGCATCTGCACGGGGCCAGTCTTTGTTGGTTCTTGCTTCGCTTCGTTGCAAGAGTAATGCTTCCACTTCATCAGCGATCTCTACTCGTCGTGGATCATCCTCGGGTTCTGCAAGCGCCATCTCACGGCTTGGTAGAACTCCAAGCACTTTTCCTGCAGTCTCTTCAAGAAGTTGAACAGCGTAATTACCAAATGCATTCTTATCGGTGTCATCAAGCCCTGATTGCAGCATTTTCCCGATTTCACGGGCCATGCCGAGAACTTTGGCAACGGCCTCTCTGGAGTTGAAATCATCATCCATCGCCCGGGCGAAACCTTCACCCATCTTTTCGAGTAAGCCGAGTGTCTTAGGGAGGGGTTGCTCAGAGGTCAAATCTGCCTTAGGAAGGCTCACAGGGGAATCATCTAGGCAGGCCTTCAAAGCAGAAACATACGATTCTAAAACCCGGTTGTAATTACGGTCTGCGTCTTTGAGTATGGTATCATTCATGTCAATCGGTGAACGATAATGTGCGTTAATGAGGGCGAAACGTAGAACCATTGCGTCAACATGCTGGAGAATGTCACGGATGGTCCAGAAATTCCCGAGGGATTTACTCATCTTTTCTCCATCAATGTTCACAAATCCGTTATGAATCCAATGATGAACAACAGGAGAATGACCGGTGTGGCATTCTCCTTGGAAAATTTCTGCTTCATGATGGGGGAACCGCAGGTCGTGACCTCCCCCGTGAATATCGAATTCTTTGTCAAAGTGGTCTAGAGACATAGCAGTACATTCGATATGCCATCCTGGCCGACCTGGTCCCCAAGGAGATTCCCATGTGGGTTCGTTTGGTTTAGCTGCTTTCCACAAAGCGAAATCCTTGTGGTCCCGTTTGGTAGAAGCAGTTCCATCAACTCTACCACCCGCACCTGAGCGAACCGCATCAATGGACTGGCCGGTGAGTACGCCATACTTTTCCGGGGCTGAATCAACATGGAAATAGACGCCATCATCCGTAACATAGGCGTGTTTCTTGTTGATGAGGTCCTCCGTAATCGAGATCATTTGGTCGACGTAATCTGTACAACGAGGATATGTATCTGCCCTGAGAATATTGAGTGCATCCATGTCTTCGTAGTAGGCCTCAATATTTTGGTCAACCAATGTCTTCCAGTCCCCGTCCAATTCATTGGCTCGGGCAATGATTTTATCGTCAATATCGGTGAAATTCTGCACATAATCAACGTCAAATCCACTTGCCTCAAGCCACCGGTGAATTAAATCAAAAGCGAGGTAACATCTTGCATGGCCGAGGTGACAACGGTCGTAAACAGTCACTCCACAAACATACATCGAAACCTTACCCGGTTCAAGGGTCGTAAAGTCCACCTTTTCTCGTCGCTTCGTGTCGTGAACGCGAATGGGCATGGGTCTCATGTGGCGGTGTATGCAGACACACTTGAAGGTTCATACGAGACCCGTGGCTGGGTGAGTGTATGGAGGGTGCTTCTTCTCAGCGTATTTTCGTGACTGGAGTAAACGGTCACATTGGAAATCATATTGTTCGGGACCTGCTTGAACATGGCTACAGCGTCAAAGGTTCGGTTCGTTCACTCACTGACCCGTCAAAAGTGGACCATGTGTTGCAGCATGCCAAGGATTTGGGGGTGGAAGACCGATTGGAACTTGTTGAAGGAGATGTTTTGGATGCTGATGGCTGGACAGAACACTTGACTGGCTGTGATGGTCTGTTTCACACTGCAACTATTTATAGCACTCAAGGCGATAGTCAAACCATCCTTGATACCGCAAACAAAGGCACTATGCATCTGTTTCATGCTGCTGCAAACGCCCAAATCCCGAGAGTCATCTACACTTCAAGCACAGCAGCAGTTGGAACCGAACCGAAAGGTCAACTGAAAGACGAATCTAACTGGCAGACCGACACAAATCTACCTTATACCACCGCAAAAACCCAAGCTGAGCACTTGGCGTGGGAACTTGCGGCACAACTTGAATTGGACGTCCGCATCATCAACCCAACCGCAGTACTTGGAGGCGGTTTCGTTCGCCCCACACCGAGCGTAGATTTTTTCCAAGACGCTCTGAAAGGAGTATTCCCTGTTGCTCCAAAGTTCCCAATGTCGGTCGTGCATGTTCGTGATGTAGCCCGGGCGCATCGACGTGCATTTGAGGTTGACGAAGCTGAGGGGAGGTTCATTCTGGCCCCGCACACCAACCTGACTCTGTCAACCATCTGCCGAAAGATTCGGGAATTATATCCTGATTCAAAATCACCCAAACTTGCTTTGCCCAACGTTCTGCTACCCTTAGCAGTGTTCCAGGATTGGGTCGGAGGATTGTTCGGAAAACAACGCTATTTAACCCGAGCAGTGGTAAAATCTCTAGGAAAGGGAGATACAAATTATTCAAGTGAAAAGGCTGAACGAGTCCTTGGCATGACATGGGAGGGTTTTGACACGTGCATCAAAGATACGGTCGACGTTTACCTTTGACCCATAAGCAAGGAAACCTCCTTGCCGTCTTGAGTTGGTTGGTCCCAACAATGACTGTGATTACAGCGATGGCCATTCATTTTGGGAACGGAGCCAGGACGTTTCCAATCTTCATCTCGGAAGCGGACTATCCAGGGCTCCAGCGAACTGTTTTCACCTCTGGACTTGTCCTTACTGGCCTCTTGCAGATGATGTTTGCCTGGCATCTTTACCATGGATTAACTCCAAAGAATCACCGCCTGTGGAATTCATCGTGTCTTTTGGGCATCATAGTTGGGTTCCATGTCATCTTGGTAGCATATTATGACATGTACGACCATATTGACCCTCACATCTATGCTTCAATGGTCGCCTTTGGAGGCGGCATCGTGTGGGCAACATTGGGACACATTGCACTTGATTCATCAACAAGTCCTGGTTCAAGGCTAAGGAAAACCGGTATTGCAACATCCCTCATATCACTCGTAGTATTGATCGTGTCCTTCCAGTACGCCGTGAGTACCTTTGACACCGAGGGATTAACCACGGAAGAATTTCTTAACAAGGCTCAATTTGGAATTAATTTTGCTGGACCTGCAGAATACTTGGTCGTAGGTGGACTCATGATGGCGTTAGCATCCTTCGGAATCGATCTGGCCGGAGCACAAAAACAACAACTGACAGGTTCTGAAACCAGTTCTGATGAAATCAAGCAAAATGATATCTGAGTAACAATAACGTGCTTAGAATCAACAACAGAACTCCCAAAGCCAAAATGACAATCCGTGCAAATTTCGGATTTGATATTCGTTGCTGAACACGATCACCGACATTCGTCCAAACTCCCATTGATAGAAACCCGAAGGAAGTATTGACGGTCGCTATGAAGAATGTGCCGGGAACTCCGCCAGGAATTCCTCCCGGTTCGGATTCAAAGGATGTTAGCATGACCGTTATCAATGAAAAAATAACCATCCATTGCTTTGTATTGACAATTTGCATGACTATGCCTGTCTTCAATCCCAATCTGGGAATTGAAGTAGTAACATTCACTGTACGCTTTGAAGTTCCAATAAAGATGAGTGCAAGTCCGAGAAGTATCATCAATAATGACCCGAGGTAATGAAGAAATTTTCCGATAAAACTGTCTGCATCAAACGCATTGACTGCTAGCCCACAGATAATGTTCACACCAAAGAAACCAATTCCAAGTCCGATAATCAACGGAATATTTGCGCGCCGCCCGTGAACTGATGCATGCGCAGCACAGGCAGTATTGTTTGGCCCTGGAACGGCCATCCCGAGAGCGAGAAGAGTGAGCAATGTTGCAAGAGTGGCCCATTCCATAACTACAACCACGAGAGAGGCAATATCAACTCTTCGCATCAGGAATGTAGCCGTCACTTGATTCTCTGATAAGTCCTATGATTTTCTTATCAAGTACAGACAGGGCGAGGTCTGATGGATTGCGTCCTCGCTTCCGACTCTGTTGAGTTGATACAAATACGTGGACAGTCATTGCTCTATGGCTTAATTTGTGCGAAACGATGCCAACAAAAACGTAATCTCCAGTTTTATCAGGTTTTTTTCCTTCATAGAGTTGAGGTCCCCATAATCCTCCAAATAGTCCATTTTGTTTTCGCTGATGTATGACAGGATTGCCCGCATCGTCAAATTCAACGCATGTCCAAAGTGTGATTTCTTTGACTTTGGTCTTCTTTGCCTTTGGATAGTTCGTTGCCGTTTCTCTTCCCAGACATGAGGATTTGACTGGGCACAAGTGACATTGAGGTTTTTTGGGCGTACAGATGGTTGCTCCGAGTTCCATTAAGGCTTGATTCCAGTCACCGGGACGTTGCCGAACCAATTGTTCGTCAGCCCATGATTGAACCTCCTTATTCGAAGGTTCAGTCATCCGATGTTGCCTTGCCATCACCCGCCTAATGTTACCGTCAACACAGGCAGAGGCTTGACCAAAGGCGATGCTGGAGACCGCTGCGGCTGTATAAGGACCGATTCCAGGAAGCGACAAAAGGGCATCATGAGATGATGGAAGTGAACCGTCAAAGCCTTCTTTTGATGAGGGCCGCATAACTAATTGACTCAGTGCGTGAAGCCGGCGCGCTCTGCTGTAATATCCCTGCGCCCTCCCACGCCTTGAGCACCCTGTCAACAGTGGAGATTCCGCCATGGACTGTATCGTTGGGAAGGCTTCGACCATTCGATCGCCAGTATACACAATCGCCTCGGCTCACTTGGGTCTGCTGTAAGCAGATATTTCGCTCAGCAAAATGGCCCAAGGGTCGTCGTGTTTCTACGCCAAGGTAGAGCCCGTTGATGCTCGTCGTACCACTGAAGCAATTCTTCTCGTGATAGGCCACTCAAGGCAACTCACACTCACGCTTCGAGCGGTTTCTGCCTTCTTCGCCTCGATCCTAGCGTCGTTTGCCTTGATTTGTTCCCAAACCAATTCAGCAACGTCCTTGACTTCCATTTCCGAACCGATGGCATTGAGGCCGTCAGTAACCATGGTTGAGCAGAACGGACATCCTACTGCAACGGTTTCAGCTCCTGTGGCGGCGAGTTCCTTTGAACGGATGATGTTAACACGGTCGTACCCGTCATCAACATGCTCTTCCATCCACATTTGAGCACCACCTGCGCCACAGCAGAACGAATCTCGTCCATGGCGTTCAGCCTCGACATCAACTCCGCCAATGGCGTCACGAGGAGCATCTAATTCGCCACCAATGCGGCCAAGATAACACGGATCATGGTATGTCACGGTTCCATCATGCGTTGGTTCTGGAAGTTTTCCTTCTTTTTGCAGATGATTGATGAGTTGTGAGTGGTGCATGACTTCAATGTCTTCTCCTCCGTAATCCTTGTACTCTTTTCCGAGCGTGTGGAAACAGTGTGGGCATGAGGCTACAACCTTCTTCACGCCGATTTCCTCAAAGGTTGCAAGATTCGTTTCCGCCAGCATTTGGAAGAGGTATTCGTTTCCAGCACGGCGTGCTGCATCTCCGCTACATCCTTCTTGCATACCGAGAATTCCAACATCTAGACCTGCTTTCTTCATGATGCTGATAGTATCACGAGCGACTTTCTTGTTACGTTCGTCAAAGGATGCCGCACATCCTGCGAAGTAGATATATTCGGCTGGTTCTGCAACTTTAACATCCAATCCTTCAGCCCAGTCTCCTCTTTCGTGAGATGGGAGTCCGTATGGGTTTGAGTCGGATTCCAAGTTTTCAATGGTCGCCATCAAGGGCATGACGGTGTCTTCGACCTTTTCGTCAAATTCCATTCGCTCCATCATCAAGTGACGGCGAGCATCGGTAAGTTTGGGCACATGGTCAATGTAAATGGGACATGCTTCAACACATGCATGGCAGGTTGTACAAGCCCAGATAGCGTCTTCTCCAAAACGAGAGATGATGTCTTCTGCTGGAGTCTCCCCGGCTAGAAGGGTTCCAGAGTGGTCGTTAGCATAGTTGCGAACGTCGTGAATGATTTCCATTGGATTGAGAGCCTTTCCGCTCGCATACGCTGGACAAACATCTTGACAACGGGCGCATGAAGTACATGCCCATCCATCAATGAGGTCACGCCATGTAAAGTCGGTGTAATTCACAGCACCAAAAGATTCCAAATCAAGGTCATCGAGCATAACGGCCTTGCCATCTTCGCCCCGAGCGAGAGGTTCCATGGTAGCCATAGGTCTCAAATCATGGAAGAATACATTCGGGAAGGCCATGACCAAATGCATGTGCTTCGAGAGTGGAATCAAAAACAGGAATACACAGATGGCGACCATATGAGCCCAATAGGCTGCAATGACCATGCTGGCACTCGGCACTATGGTTGTAGCAACCCACCATCCAAGCGGTTCCCATGTTTTGGAGATGGTCGATTCACCAGCCTCAACCACAAACGAAGTGGTTGTGATGGTCATGATGAGGAGCAGGATGGCATTGCCTTCAAGCTGCGACTTGCCCTTGAGTTTCTCAGGAGTAAAAGCGACCCTCCTTACCAAGGCAGCCACGCAGCCAATGAAAGCGATGGTATAACCAGTTTCCACCACGAGATTCCACGGGCCCCGAAGCAGTTCAGGAAGTACCTTTTGAGAGAATTGATTGCCTGTTGCTAGATCAAACATGTCTGTTGAAAGCATCAGGAAACCCCAAAACATGAGGACGTGAATGCCTCCAGCAACACGGTCCTTCAGAACTTTCTTTTGCCCAAGCCAGCCTGTGGCCACCTCCTTAATTCGGGTACCCCAATTATCGAATCGGTTTTCCGGTTTCCCTTTGAGAACTAATCGTGAGGCTTTCTGAACTTGATAGAGGAAAAACCCTCCTGATACACCGAAGAGCATGAATAAAATCACCCATCCAGGAATGGGTCCATAGTCCAAAAACAGGGGATGTTCCATGCTATTCACCGCCAAAGACATGCTCGGGCAGGTCTCCGAGAGGGAGACGCACTTTGAAACCACCGTCAAAAATCAACGAGATGACTCGTGGTTGTGAGAAGGAATATGAAGGCCGACCGCTTCTAGCGACCATGGGCCTTGACGGAGACGCTGCGACGGCGAGTGCTCCAGCGAAATGTATTCTCTTCGGAGAACATGCTGTTGTCTACGGTGAACCAGCAGTCGCAGTCGCCCTTGAACAGCGCCTCCAGGTACGCATCACTCCTGCGAAATCATGGAGTATTGACGGCAGTTCACTTATCGCAAAGCGCCACCCCCATATCCATCATCTCGTCCATGCTCTGTGGACCAACACAAGCGAACCAAAGCCACTCTCAGTTCATGTAACTGGCGATATTCCACGTGCCTCTGGACTTGGCTCAAGTGCTGCTCTCAGTGTTGCTTTGTGTGCTGCTTTGGATGCAAGTCGAATGAATTCTGAAAACAGCCTAGATAGTGATGAAATGAGCCATCTCGCCCACCTGGCTGAGGCAACTGCCCAATCTGGCCGGGCATCCCCAATGGATACATCAACCAGCACTCTGGGAGGGATTGTTGTCCTCTCCGATAAGAAAGAAGATGGATGCCAGTGGGTATTTACTCGACAACTTGACACACCAGAAGGAAGGCGTACTTGGGAGATTCATACATTGACCCCACCACAAGATGACGTTTACCTCGTATTGGGGAACACGGGTGTTCACGCACCGACTTCTCACCAAGTTGCCCTAGTCGCTGCTGCTCTAGAAGCCAATCCGGAGCGAATCAACGAGATACGAGCCATCGGGAGCATATCTCGGCGTGGATTGAAAGCACTACAAGATGGAAATTACGATGCTGTTGGTCACGCAATGAGTGAAAATCATTTGATTTTACGAAATTTAGGCGTCTCCTCGGAAGAGCTTGAAACACTAATTTCTGCAGCCTTACCTACGGCACTGGGAGCGAAACTAACCGGTTCTGGAGGCGGGGGGTGTATGGTTGCATTAACACGCCAGCCCAAGGAAACAAGTGAAGCGATTGAGCTTGCGGGCGGTCGGACGCTTATCTCACGCCTTGGAAATCCTGGCGCAACCCTCATTGCGGGACCTAAAGAGACTTTTTGGAGTGACTAAGGACCTTGTCAACACCCGTATAGAATCGTGGGGGGCCGAAATTCCTTTTATATACTAAAGGTCATTGGGGTTATATATGACCACCGATGAAGAACGCCTAACTGTCGTAAACGTAGTTGCAAGCACCCGTGTTGCTGAAGAACTTGACCTTCCTGACATCGCCATTCAACTCAACTGCGAGTACGAACCCGAACAATTTCCTGGTGTCGTTTACCGAGTTACTGAGCCAAAACTTGCAATCCTAATGTTCCGCTCCGGCCGTGCTGTCTGCACTGGTGGAAAGAACGAAGACAATATCCACACAGGTATTGACCGAATGATCAAGGACTTGCGTGCTGCTGGAATTGAAACCTGGGACCTCAAGGACGTCTCCATCGAAGTCCAGAACATGGTTGCTACCTATGCACTCCACTACCCCGAAGATTACGACGGTGTTGACAAGTTCACAGGCGAGCCACAAGCAGGAGTTCCTCGCAAACTCAACCTCAACCATTTGACCTTCCACCTGCCCTTTGACAAAGTGGAGTACGAACCAGAGCAATTCCCCGGACTCATCTACCGACTTGATGATCCTAAGGTCGTCTGCCTCATCTTCGGATCAGGTAAGATGGTGATCACCGGCGCCCGTCATAAAGACGAGATTCTTGAAGCTGTTGAAATCATCAAGGACGAACTCGCTGACCTTCTCTGAGTTGAATAACTGTTAGACGCTTCTCAAGAGAAGCGTTGATGGTCTCTTTCTCTCCTGCGTCCAGCATGGGAAGCAGTGGACGGTCCGTCTTTGTGCCCGGCTTGATGGCCGCATTGCTTCTTGCCATGTTGATTCCACTAGAGCATCCCGTGCTGGAAGAATCAAGCCACAGGCACTGCATTCAGGCGGGTTCGACCCCGGCGTCTCTGATGTCCCAACATGGAGAATCGGTGACCGCTGGATATACTCTGGGACGTTTGACCCAACAATTCTTGTCACCGATACGGGGGTTGACGCAACCGTTGGTGAAATTCAGGGCGACACAACTTCTGAAGTAACTGCAATTTCAATGCAAAATGTCGACAACATGTCCGTTCTTGCCTATACCCTGCGCTCAAGTGCAAATTTCGATAAATCTGGTGTTTCCTTGGAAGGGTTCTCCGGAAACGTCTACATCGAATACACTCAAACCGAGTACCTGCGCGTCAGCGACTTATCTTCGATCCGAAGCGACCTGGACATGTACATACGCTTCGTCCCGAGTGGTATCTCTTTCTTGGAGCAAATCCTTGGAGACATTACGATCTCTACGTCGTATTCTCCCGTGAACGAGAACTATGATTTTCCGCTACGAGCCAACGAACGTTGGACGACGATGACGACTTCGTATGTCCAATGGTCGGGTCAGAGCGATTACATCACGCCCTTCCCGCCCCCAGTTACTGAAACCAATACGACCACATGGGTCGTATCCGATGTGGGTAGGCCAACCAATTCCTTCGGTCAATCAACCGACTACGGAGGTTGCAATGGTTCGTATGAGATGGTGTCCTATAACAGCGATGGGGATTCAGAAGGTTACCGATGGTATTGTCCTGAAGTTGGTAACTATGCATGGCTGCACACCGAGGATGACATCGGACTCACCATTGACTTCCGACTCAAGCGGTACGACCCTGTAGGTGCATCAGGAGTAGACCCTTATTCAAATCCGGGCTCAAGAGACTCGTGCCTAGAGGTCAATCCTGAGCGAAGTATTACTGCTCTTAACACACCAATGCAGGTTTGGGTCAATGCATCTTCAAGTTGTTTCACAAATCCTTCAGGAGTGAATCTTGAACTCCACCATGAACACGAAGGAATTGTCAAATCCCTGACAACCGGTGCAAATGGAAGCGCATGGACGACGATTGACATTGGAGATGCCCTTGATTCATCAGACAGCCAAACTGACTATGCAAGCCACGGCTTAGTTGCAAAATCGGGTTCTTATGTAGGGGCGAGCACCGTCACGCTGGACCAATATCTGGTAGGACTGGATGTTTTCGCTGACGCTGAAGCTGCACAAATTCTTAGAAATCGAAGCGGTGTGATTACTCCGCTTAACGCCCTATCAGGTTACAATGTCCTTCCAGGGGATGATTTGGAAATTGAAGTCTCGTTTAACAATCGGGGAATTACCGCATCAACTGCAACTGAAGCAGTCATCACCTTACCCGGCGGCCTCACCAACAAAGTACCTCTTCCAGCCCTTGACACCTATGAGGTACACAAGGTGGCTCTCAATTGGACTGTACCCATTACTGCCGACATCGGTACGCAGAGTTTGATGTGGGAAGCCGACCCTGACGGAATCAATACTGCCGATGCAAATCCTTCCAATAATCTGGCCATAATTGACCTCTTTGTTGGACGCGTTCCCACTCCCGTTGTAAACGGCTCATCAGGGCTTACCAACGAATACATCCTCGTAGACGCATCAGAAAGTTTCGATGAAGACGGAGGCAATGTATCCTGCAAATTTGTTGTTCCATATGACGATGGAACCCGTACTTGGTCGACTCAGAAGGTGGTTTCGCCAGATTGTATACTCAACTATTCGTGGATTGATGACGGCTCTTATCCAATTGAACTCACCGTTATTGATGAAGAACGAGATGAAGTCAACCTCACCGTTGTAGTTGATGTTCTCAACCGTGCACCGTTGCTAGAAGTCAGGAGTGCACGAACTGAGGCAATGGTAGAGTATCCGATTACACTCTATGCCTATGCAAACGATTCGGATTCAGAAGACGTATGGCCTGGCGTGGTTGATATCTATTGGCCAGGTGCAAACTGTAAGGAAGGATACTATACACGAATCTGTACGACCACATCAAACAAAGAAGGTTGGACTACGTTCACGGCTGTGGGTTTGGATGACGACAGCACTATGGCTACGGCGATGATCGACATTCGCTTTACCAACATCAAGCCACATAGCGTGAACATACAACTGGTAGACCAGAACGGGCCGATTCTCATGGATGCCCAAAATACGTGGCACGTTACCGAAGACCAACCGGTTCTTGTAAAAGGGCAAGCACAAGACTCAATTGACGACATTGATGGACTCACTCACACATGGTGGCCCGATGATGGCCAACCCTCACTCATACGCACATTTGACGGACGCACATCAGAATTTGACATGATCTGGTACGACGCAGGATTGCACAAAATGCGGCTTGAGATTACCGACTCCGAAGGTGAATCAAGTGGTGTTGAAGAACGGTGGATTAGTGTGGCGAATATAGCGCCGACCATAGAACCTCTGAACCAGATTTTACCCATTGCTGAAGGCCAAAGTATCAGCGTCTCAGGAAGTTCTTCCGATTCAATTTCCGACCAAGAAACACTGATTCGTTGTTGGGACATTGACCCGAGCATGGACTCCAATGATATCGGCAGCGCTGACGACGATTGCGACGTCATTGGTGATAATCTCACCATTTCTTGGAACCGAAGTGGAACGCATAAGTTGGTGTACCACGTGACTGATAACGATGGAGCGCATACGAGTGAAGTTCTAACTGTTGAGGTATTGAATACACCACCTCTCATTCGTACCGCAACCTTTGCCTGTGTAGCCTATGAACCGTGTACACTTGATGCCCAATCAACCATTGATGCCCTCAATGATTTGGAAGGATTAACCATCGTCTGGGACATCGATATTGAATTTGATAGTAATGAAGATGGTATTCCGGACAATGACGCTGACGTCATCGGTAAGACCGTCACCTACACCTTCCGTAAAGCAGGAAGTCAATCCATCAAAGTGATGGCCTGGGATGAAGATCCACAACGACCAGGAACCAAAGTCATCACGTTCGCAGTAGCTCCAGCTGACCGCACTGCATTGGAAAATATCGGTGCTTCGTTGGCTGGCGAAGAAGCAAATCCCCTGATGCAAGGAGGATTGCTTGTGTTGCTCCTTGGTCTTTTGTTGATGTTCTCACGACGGAAATCAAAATCCAAGGAGGAAGACATGTGGGGCGATGTTTCTCAGAGCCTGATGGTTGAGGATAGTGAGTCTCGCGAGGATGCACTTGCTGAAAAGCGTCCAAATTCCCCCCCACCAGAATATCTATTCCAAGTAGCCCTAGAAAATGCGCCGAAGACCATTGGAGTGCACACCTCTTCTGATGTTGAAGGAAACGGGCCTCCAATACCAGATACTGGACTACCAGAAGGGTGGACTGCCGAACAATGGTCTTACTACGGCCAACAGTGGCTGGAATCACATAACCCGTGAAGCGGCCGGGGACACTTCCTAAAGTATGAGAACACCCACGACGATGTATGAACCGAGATACATGGAAGGCAGTCTTCGTCGCCGTTTTGTTTCTTCTCACTCCGATGCTAAACCAGGTCGGCCCTGCAACCATCCTCTCTGAAGATAACACTCCCGATAACAGTTCGACTGGAAACCTCTCCTTAGTTGATGTCCCCAACTACAGAATTGGTGATAAGTGGGTGTATGAGACGAAATTTGACGTCGCACAACTGATCGCCCAAGCCAATGTCTCTGCATCCCTCAACACACTGACAGGAGATACGGTCAACACGGTCACTGACATCCTCTATGAAACCGACGAAAACGGCAAGTCTGTACTGGTGTACGAAATCACCATTGACGGCTCGTTTAGTTCCGGTAGTAATGGGGCGAATCTTGAAGGAACGAGTGGACGGTTGGAAATTGATTACGATGGAACCGACATCATCCGAGCAAGAGACCTGGCGACGAGGGAATCCAATTTCAATTTGGATGTTACATTTGCTCCTTTTAACCTCGGGTTTTTGAGCTTCACATTGGCTGATATCAACTTTGATAACAGTTATACGCCAGCCAAAGAAACCCATGATTTCCCACTTCGAAACGGCGACCAGTGGTACATGCCCTTCCGCGCAGACACAGTGGTAACAGGCACGTCTGATTATTTTGACCCGTCGGAATTTGATGGAGGTGGACCCGAAAACTATTCATGGCAGGTCATCAAGAACGAAGCCCCCAGTGAAGATGGAGACACACCGCAATATTTGGGCTGCGACAATTCCTACAAAATCTCAGAATGGAATGAATCGGGAGTCAATACCGGATTCAACTGGTACTGCCCTGATGCCCGAGGAAGCGCCTGGAACCGAATCATCAATCCAGCTGGATTTACCATTGATTGGATTTTGAAAACGTACAACCCAAGTGATTCAAACAGTGTCATTCCAGCCTCTTCGCCGGGCGGGCGAAACACCAACCTCAATGTAGCAACGGCCTACTCTGCAACCCTTCCGGACTCCACTGAAACCATTACCGTTGATTACAACGTTGCAGGCTCACCACCGAATCCGATAGCGAATACGAACCTGCAATTGCGATATGAAATCGCTGAAACGATCCTTAACCCAACGACTGACCAGAATGGAGTAGCCCAAATCTCTCTAAATGTATCCAATAAAACCGATATGACGCCAAGTAGTGACGACCATACTAGCAACGGAGTTGTTGTTTACGACCCGGCTGCAAAAGTCGTCGGAGCCGCTACTGTTGTACAAGACCTCAGCGTTGTAGGAATTGACCTCATTGCTCAATCTTCATCGGTCATCGTAGAACGTACGCGAAACGGCGTAACCTCAACCCTTGGAGCATCGATTGGATACAATGCTCTTCCCGGAGACATGATGATGTTTTCATTACCCGCTCAAAATCGAGGTGTGCTCACCTCCCCAACAACCTACATGGAAATTGAGACACCTGATGGAGTAACATACCGAGAACCATTAACAGCCATTGGACCGTATTCAGAAGAGCGAGTCATCGTCAACTGGGCAGTCCCTGAGGAACTAGCAGTGGGAGTTAAGAATCTCAAATTCACTGTTGACCCAGACATGAACATAACGGCCGATACCAACAAGACGAACAATGATGCAACCATTGGAATTTTCATTGGTCGCGCCCCAACCGCTCTTCTTGAGGCAAGTGAGGGAAATTACACCTTTGAAAACGTCACCATCAACGCCACAGGTAGTTACGATGAAGATGGAGGCAAAGTGGATTGTGTCTTTGAGATCGAGTCTCGTGTTGGACTCATTGATGTTATTGAAGCACCAGATTGCATCACTCATTGGAACTGGTCGAACAGTGGCACATGGTCTGTTACGGTCATCGTCACCGACGGAGAATTGGACATTGATGAACTTCAGATTGATGTTGTCGTATTAAACCGTGCACCTAAATTCAACCTTTCCCATGATGCGACTGTTCCAGTGGAACAATCTCTTACCATTAGCGCAATTGACATCCAAGATATTGATACATCATCCCCAACCGGGCAGCAGGTGACCATTTCATGGCCGGGATTGGAATGTACTGAAGGGTTGACTCAGCCCACATGCACGTTCATTCCCACAAGTGAAGGACCCATGAATATTACAGCCATTGCAACTGATGATGATGGCGCTACAACAACGGTCACTAGCCTATTGGATGTGTTGAACATCCCCCCAACAATTGGCTTCCCTGAATTATGGACCGGTGGAGAACAACTGTTGCAGGACGCAAATGGTACTTGGCACCTCGACGAAGACGAAATCGCCTTGCTCCGAGTCGTAGCCGACGATACGAGTAATGACCAAGGCACGCTCATTGTAGAGTGGCTCCCCTCTCTTGCCGATGAAAACTGGACCATCACCAGCATTGGAATCTCCTCGTCTGAGGCCGTTGCATGGACAACATCCGGAATTCATACGTTGAACGTCCGAGCTATTGACAGCGACGGAGCAACATCGGCAACTCAAACTGGCGAGGTCCTGATTTACAACGTCGCTCCCAGCGTCACAGGATTGCCGGGAAATACTCCAGTGTTTGAAGAGGATAACCTCTCTTTAGAAGTCGTTGCGAGTGATACGGCCTCTGACATTGACACGTTGGAGATTTGCTGGGACTTTGACGCCATGGCTGACTTGGATAATGACGGAACTAAAGATAACGATTGTGAACTTACGGGAGCATCAATTTCCAAGTCATGGTCAACAACAGGTGTCCGTTGGATCACTGTCACTGTCACAGATAACGATGGAGCTACAGCAACTCAATCGATGAATGTCAGCGTACTCAATCTGCCACCAACAGCAGTCATCATCCTCGGCTCCATTGCTGACAACCTCATGGAAGGAGATAACCTGACCTTGGACGGAACTCAATCTATTGAGACCGCAGGTGATAAAACGACTCTCATTTACCAGTGGGATGCTTCTTTCCTAGACACTGATTTGGATGGTAGTAAGGTTGGAGACGTTGACCACCTAGGTGGAACATGGACCATCGAAGACCTCCCTGCGGGAACGTGGACCGTCAAACTGACCGTAACGGACGATGATGGTGAGTTCCAGACAACTGAACTTTCATTCGTGGTATCACAAGCCCCTTCCGAAGGGTTGTTTGAGAGTATTTCAGACACAGTAGGGACGACAATGACATATGTCATATTCATATTGGGAATCGTGATTGTCGGACTTTTTGCTTTCCTGTTGTTTACAAGAAAGCGACCCAGTGACGATCTCAAGGGATTCTCAGCCTTTGAACAACCGTTCGAAACAGCGCCTGTCGCTGCAGCCCCGGTAGAAGCCGCACCGCAGCCAACTTCGTACGCACCGCAGCCCGCTGCTGCTGTTGCAGAGCCAATCTATCAAGCTCCAGAACCGGTCAACACCGGCCCTCCAATTCCAGCAACCGGACTTCCCGAAGGATGGACAATGGAGCAGTGGAGTTACTACGGAGAACAATGGCTGGCAGCAAATACTGCACCAGCACCGGTTCAACAACCCATAGTTTCTAACCCTGCACCAGCACCTGCTTCAACAGAGTTACAATCGTTGTTGGACGATCTCGACTTCTGAGGAAATAGTATGGCGAACCTGTGGCAATTCTTTGGATTACCTGACCCCGAAGGGAGTACAAGCCGAGAGGCCACTCCAACGGCGTCCCTTACACCGGCTCCAACCCCTGTTCATGTTGAACAAACCACGCTTGAATCGGCTGAACCAGCTCCTGTGTTGGCCAGTAACAACCAAACCACTCTACAGCCAACTCTTGAACGGCTTCAGCCTCCATTGAACTGGACTGGTCCCGTGACACCCGACGGAGAACCGTTCCATGACCTTGGAGTTCATACTGGCCGCCCACAAGCACTTCCATCTAAGGCCCTGAGATATGTCGCACCAGATGCCATGAAACGCATTCATACCCAGCAAATACTCCAACGAGTCCTTCAAGGCGATACGGTCATCGTGGACTTACGCCCCTTGGTCCATATGGATAGCCATCAAATGGCCTGCAGAAGAGAATTGAAGCACATGGGAGATGAGGCTGGAGTCAACATCTTCTCCCTTGACCAAGAAGATAAGTTACTCATGATACCTGGAATCAATGTTGTTGTTGACATGGAAAGGCATGAGCTTGGGCTTACGCCGTTGATGTGAAATCAACTTATACTGGACAGTTGTTCGAGCATATCCATTGCCGATTGGGCAAGCCCTAACACCACCGCTTCGCTACCGTCTACTAAACGAGCATGTTCACCCATCGCCCCGTGAAGATCGTATCCTCCTGCCTTTCCTTTCCATGAGTTTGACTGAATCAAATCCATCAAAACCTCATCACTGAAGTTTGGAAATTCAACAAGGGCGAACTCACAGAAAAACGTCCACTTCCCCATGAAATGAATCCCAGTAGCGCTCCACACCTGGTGACGGCGCCCGGAGAGTCGGTGAAGCATCATAGCGGCTTCCGCTGCGTCACTTGGCTTCCCCATGCTCAGCGAATGATCGTCAGGGTCACTGATCATGGTATCTGAGACGATGGTCACCTGAGCGCCAGTGAAGTCGGATATCGCTTCGGCTTTTCGTTTGCATATCGTCAATACCTGATGGTCAACACTACCGGTCGGTGGAGTTTCATCAACACCGGGCACTCCGAACTGATGAATCTCCGGGAATAACTGCTCCAACATCACCTTTCGGCGCTCTGAATTCGATGCCAACCAAACCTTCACACTTTGTCCAAGGAGCGGTGCACTTTGGAAGTTGCGATTCATGAATCTCAAGGGAGAGGTTGAAGAATTGGAAGGTGTACCGCCGCGTGAGTGAGCCATATGAGTGCAATGGAACGAATCCCAACACATATCGAAGGTCTGGACGAAAAAATGCAAGGCGGCATCCCACAGGGGCACATTTGCATCGTCGCAGGCGCATCGGGTGCAATGAAATCCAGCCTAACGTTTTCCATGCTTTACAACGCTGTTCTCTACGGTGAAACAAGTGGAATCTATGTGACACTTGAACAAGGGAAAGAATCGCTACGATCTCACATGGCAAACATGGGAATGAACGTGGATGACCCCCGTGTTCGAAATCGAATCGCAATTATTGACCTCGCTGACCTTCGCGTCAAACTTGACGAACAAGGAATGAGCAACCGTGTTGATTGGATGGGCCAGCTTATCAAGCAACTGACCTCGTACCGAGAATCAATTGGATTTGAACTTCTTGTTTTCGACTCCCTTGGAGCCTTTTTCACCCTAACCAAAATGGAAAACCCACGTGATGAAATCTTCCGCCTCTTTGAAGCAACTCGTCGTTTAGGACTGACCTCATTCTTCATCTGTGAAATGACTGGAGAAGATCACAAGCAATTTGGTGAATACGGAGTAGAAGATTATCTTTCAGATGGAGTAGTCCACTTGGTCATGGAGCGTCATGGAGACGATGTCACGCGGAAAATTGGAGTTGTCAAAATGCGTCACACCAACCACTTGCTGGGTTACAAACCGTTCAACTGGAAAGAAGAGGAACAGCGATTCACAATCTTGTGAAGTTCATTCAACAGTAACCGACTTGGCCAGGTTTCTAGGTCGGTCAACATCCCTGCCAAGACGTACAGCGGTTCTGTATGCCATTAATTGAAGAGGAAGTACCGTAAGTAGCGGGGTCAACCAAGGATGAATCTTTGGTATTGCGATCGAAATATCGCCTTCCTCAGCAATTGCGTCGCCTTTTTCATGAATCAGGATTATCTTTGCACCTCGTGCCTTGCATTCATGGATTGCAAGCAAGGTTTTTTCCTTCAAATGGTCGCTTGGAGCGACAACAACAACCGGACTTCCGTCTTCAAGGAGAGCCATTGGTCCATGTTTCATTTCACCCGCAGGATATGCAAGGCATGGAATATAGGCAAGCTCCATCAGTTTCAATGCACCTTCTTTGGCCACTGGAGCCGAGAGGCCACGGCCCAAGTACAACACGGACTTTGCATTAGCGAGAAGGTCTACGGCCTCATCAATTGGGCCGACATCTTCGAAATAGGCTTCCATAAGATGCGGGGCCTGCTGAAGTTGTTGAATCAATTCACGACCTTGTTCTTTGGACATGTTGCGGCTGCGTCCAAGTTGCATAGCAAATATGGTCAATGCGCCAACCATATTTGTGAAGGCCTTTGTTGAGGCTACAGATTGTTCTGGCCCTGAATGAATGTAAACGCCTTGACCGCACAGGCGAGCAATTGTCGAACCTACGACATTGACTACCCCAAAGACCTGACCTCCCTTCAATTGAACCTCTTTGATTGCGGAAATCGTATCTGCCGTCTCTCCTGATTGAGTAACGGCTAGATAAATCGCTTTTGTATTGATGATAGGATCGTTATTCCTGTATTCGCTTGCGATGTGAGTTACGGCTGGGATACGAGCCATTTTCTCTATGAGCATTTGGCCGATCTCAGCAGCAAAGGCAGCGGTTCCACATCCAAGCAAGCGGACGTGAGGTGCTTGGACAAGAGTTGAGTGAGCCAAACGCATCCCACCCAGCCTTCCAGTACCCATCTCTCGGTCGACCCTGCCTGTAATGCAATGCCGGAGCGCATCGGGCTGTTCGTAAATCTCCTTGTACATGTAATGAGGAGCATCGCCAAGCTCTGATTCAGCCCATGAATCTTCAAGTGTCTGAACATTCGCTTGAATGGAACGACCCTGTTTTGAAGCGACTTTGATAGAATCTCTTGTGATAGTTGCCATGTCTCCATCCTCAAGGTAAACTACATGTTGAGTGTGCGAGGTCAGTGGATGAGGGTCACTAGAAACAAACATCTCACCGTTTCCCTGGCCGATGATGAGAGGGGACCCATTACGTGCACAGACCAAGAAATCATGGTCATGGAACATGACACAAATACCCCAAGTGCCTCGGACTCGCTTGAGCATTTTCCGGACTGAATCTTGGGGGGATGCGCCGGCTTCCAATTCAAGCCCGATCATATGGGCAAGAACCTCTGAATCCGTTTCGCTTTGGAGCTCAATTCCCTTGGCAATAAGTTTCGCTCGTAGCGGACGATAATTTTCAATGATGCCGTTGTGTACGAGGAGAACCTTACCATCATAGGATGCATGCGGATGTGTGTTTTCTTGAGTCACACCACCGTGAGTTGCCCAGCGTGTGTGAGCAATGCCCATCGTTGCATTTGCTACATCGGGCAATACCTGTTTCAAATTAACGACCTTTCCAACGGTCTTGTGAACGCTGATGGATTCTCCATCGTGGAGCCCCACTCCAGTAGAATCGTACCCGCGATACTCTAAGCGCCTCAATCCCTCAACCAAGATAGGTAGAGAACGTTGATGGCCAATATATCCAAAGATGCCGCACATTGATATTCCTCATAGGTCAAATGCGGTCGAGCAAATCGGACACTTAATTCGCTTCAACGTCAAATCTTTGACGGTAAACGCCGCATTACATTCTGGACATTGTGCATCCCGCTTTATTTCAGGTAGGGGCATAATACCAGGAAGGGGGAGTTCACCGGGCAAGGGCATCGGTGGAAGTTGACCTGCAAGCGGTAGTTCGCCAGGTAAGGGCAACGGTGGTAGTTGACCTGGAAGAGGTAATTCGCCTGGCAATGGCAACGGTGGAAGTTGGCCTGGAAGAGGCATGGTTGCAACCATTTCGCTCACTTCTCGCTGTTGCTTCCTCACCATGCGGCGTTGGAGACGAGCATTCCCTTCACCGTCTTGCACTTTACGTTCCAATTCTTGAGAGAGCGTTGGGTCTTCAATGACGAGTTCATCTTCCATGACCACACTCATTGAATTGCTTGCAACAAGAACTGAATCATCCCCATCTACCGATAGGAGGGGCCCATCATCTTGTTCAGGCTGAATCATAATCTCAATGCCGTCTTGATAACCATCCGACACAAGTATGCCATCGTCATCTCTTGAATGAGAGCGTCTCACGGCAACAATAACTCCAACCAGGAAGAGGCTGATGGTGAGGATTGCCCCTGCTAGAATGAGCCGTTTTGTTGCATCCGTTCCAGGAAGTGGCCCAAGAAGTAAATCGAGTATTGAACTTGATTTAATCGAATCCTGATTCCCAGCAAGAGACGCTTGCTTGTGGAGTGCGAACACTCCGTTTGTGGAACTCGAACACACAAGCGTGTCCTCCTCCATGGAACTTATGCCGAACAGAATACCGTCGATGAGCAGATTCGATAGGCCCTTTACGGCTTGTCCGTCTTTATCAGCCATGAGACCCCAACGTACAACTGGACCTAAATAATTGATTTCGTCATGGTAAAGGTACACCCCTTCAGAGCGCACTTGAAGATGAATTGATGTTGCACCAGGTGAGAGAAGGTGGTTGGGTTCACTGATCGACCATACCGAATCAGTCACTGCAGTGACTACTGTGGTTGTTCTCCCCATGCCCTCAATCCATGCCCCAACCAATCTGTCTTCTCCATCAACGACAATGACTTCTAACGCAGCCTCCCCCACATTGTCCCCGACGGAAGATTGGAACGTCCACGAAGATTCTGTAAATTCGCCATGGGTATACATCAATCCGGCTCGTTTTATGCCGGTGACATCCTCTCTGTATTCATGGTAAAGAATGTGAAGGTATTCGTTACCTAAAGCCACGCCAAGTGAACTTGAATCAGCATTACTGATGTCCACATTAGCAAGAACCGTAACTGCGTTACCCCATGAAGGTCCTCGGTCTGGAGTAGATGATGAGATTACAAAAATCGATGTAATGTCCTGCCATGAACCACCTGTTGAAAGGTCACGATGATATCCTGCGAGAACCATCGCCCCATCATATTCATCAAACGTAAAGCCATGGTAGGTACCTTCTGTGAGTTTCAATGGTTGCATGTGGTAGTGCTTAGCAGTTGTTTTTCCAGCCGCAGATATTGACGTCATGGCAATATCTGTCAGAGTGTAACCTTCTGCATTGATGCTACGACGACTCCATGCCGCCTGGACCAAACCATCTTCCCGTTGGTAAACGGCTAACTCTCCACCCCAATCGTTTTCCAGCAGAATATCGCCAGGCATTGCAAGGGATGAAGAGATTGTACGGACATGAAGTTCTCCGTCCCGAGTTGTAAAGAGCAATCCTCCGTCAGGGAGTCCCACGAATTCAAGTGGTGTTTCTTTTGTAGCTAATGAAAGCGTAGATTTCGACCCCAAATTGAAGTAGCCAACCGTGACGTTGAAAAACAGTTTACTATGCTCAAATTCAACTCCTGAACCCGTGAGGGTTGCTCGGTATGAAACCACTCCTGGCTCGGAGACCATATCGGCAAATCGGGCAATGATATTTCCGGAACCTGTCTCCGAACCCGGTACAAGGTTCAAGGTCACATCATCAGTAAAGTCACCATAGAATCCGGTTTCATAATCTTGCTTCGCAAGACTTACTTTGAGGTTGGTTGCTTGTGTTTCGCCAAGGTTATCCACTCTGATATTGATCTCAAAAGGAGCATCAGGGGTAGGAATTACCGGTTTTAACCGCGCTGAACCAGGTAAAAAGCGAAGCATAGGTTCAACCGGTCGTTCATCGACTTGGAAGGGAAACGTGTAGGTGTTGTCTTCGGGTTTGGGATCGTTCTGTGCATCGGATGGGTCAATTAAGACACTGACATCATGGGAGCCCGCTTCAGTTGCCCACCAATACAGGGTGGCCTGAGCCGATTCCCCTTTGGCAAGGCTGGTGATGTAACCATCAGAAGGGTATGTGGCCGAGTCTTCTCCTGGTCCATCCAATCGGACATAAATGTCGTTTGCATCCAAATCTCCGCTGTTGCGGATTTCGAAACGAATTTCAAGAATTGAACCTTGCAAAGCAGAATTCACCTGAAGGCCATCGTCAAAAATCTCTACTGCTCCCGTGAAGGAGAAGTCCGGGGATGGAGGGATATTATCTACAATATACGAACGCATGGAGATGTTGCTTTTGAGACCAGAGGCATTGAGTGCACGGATCTTAATGTCCACTTGTCCATCATCAGAAGCGGTTGAGTCCCAATTGAAGTACCAGTTTACGCTTTTTCCATCTTCATTAGCGACATCAGTTCCAAATGTCCAATCACCACGATCAATTTTGAACTCAATGCGCTCTGCCTCAGTTCCTTCAACCATGCCTGTAAATTCAACAAGTCCGGATAATTTCGTCCCTAATGCAGGGCCTGTGAAATTGATACCCATGTCAACAATCGTATTCACATCTACCACATCTCCTCCACATTCATCGGCACCCAAAACAAAGTCAAGGGCGCAAGCAGCATCAACAAGTCCAAAGCCCCACTTGTCATTCCAACGGTCTGAAACAGATGGCTCAGATGCAATTGGTTCACCGGACTCACTCCTTGACTCGGATGAATTTCGTAGAATGTCTTTAATTTTCTCGGGGGTGAGATCTTCATCTGCTTGGATCATTGCTGCAACGATTCCGGAAACCACTGGCGTAGCCATACTGGTTCCGCTCTTTGAGTCATATTCGTTAGCTGCAAGTGGCCTTTCAGGTTGGCCGGGAATACTCGCCCCTACTGCTGCTGTGGCCGAAATAATATTGCTGCCAAAGGCCGTGACGTCAGGTTTTAATTCATCCCAATCATCATCGTCTCCATCATCCAAACGAGGACCATAATTACTGTAATCTGCGAGTTCATCATCCGTTCTGTTGACTGTATTCCGGTCATCTACGGAACCTATTGAAATCGCCCCATCAGCACTGGCTGGAGATGGTACCCGTTGATTTCCGTCATTCCCCATGGCTACGATGCATGCGATTCCGTTCGTAGTTGCAGTATTAACGAGACGAGCCTCAGCCCCTGAGCCATTATCACCGTCGTCGTCAGGATTCAAAGGAGACGATACGGAGCCAAAGGACATTGATGCTACATCGATTCCTCGGGATTCATTGATGCCCCAGTCTGTGTCTTTGTTATTGATCATCCACTGCATTCCGCTAATGGATGCTTGTGAGTTTGTGCCTCCGGAATCAGTAAGGACCTTGATATCAACAAGATAGGCTCCCATTCCGGTTCCGGTATGCTCGCGATTTGAACCCCCTGTCCCAATCGCTGTTGCTGCGACGTGAGTGCCGTGGCCTTGCCCGTCATCTGGGTCATCCGTCCCATCGGTGTTTGAACTTGCAGATGTCGCATCGAATCCAGCGACCCATTTTTGATCATCATAACTGGTGGCATCAGCATCAGGTTCATCACTCAAATCATCAAAATCGTTGAGAGCACGATGTTCGTTATCTACGCCGGTATCCAAGACCGCCACAACGACTCCCTCGCCGTTATAGCCACGCGTATATGTCGAGTTGGTATAGGTGTCCGAAGGCATCGACTTTGCTGCCTTGGATGCCACTCCATTGAAGGGGACCATCACGTTTTGCATTTCGATGACGACAACCCCTTCAAGATGATAGATATCCATGAGTGCACTCACAGGAACCTTGTCCAGAACCACCGCGTCGAGGGAATCCAAGACCTGATACCAAGCACCTTGGTCTTCTCCGACCCAGCCATGACTCTCTAGAACTTGTTCTAAATCCTCAAGTTCCTCGGCTTGTGGCCTCCATGCATAATCAACGACAATGGCCACAGTCTTTCTCCCATCATCACCGATGATGGACGTTGGAGAGATGGACTCTTGACCGCTAATGACACGCTGTAGACGGTCGTCCATTCCGTTCCAATCCAAATCGGGACCGTAGGCAAGCCACCACATCGAGTCTTCTGATGATGCACGGTCACCTCTGTCAATCATGCGAGTTGGACGCAAGCAAAGTTCTTCGTCGCACATCAATGGAGGAAGGGAATCAATCAATATCGGGTCCGTAAAACCAAGCTCTTCATCCACCGTAGTTTCTTGAGCAAGGGCCATCCCGCTAACATCAGCAATCAAGACGATGAGCGCAAACAAATATGCGGCTCTGCGGTGCGAATTTGTTGCCGAAGATGTTCTCTCCATTCGCCTCACTATTTCTTGCATAACAACCCCCCCTTTGAGTCTATCCACTTTTGGGGCTTTGATGTTGTGGTATCAAGCCACCGGAACGGTAGTCCAAAAAGGGACGAAATCTAACATTCAGGAGGAAGGCCATTCAAAATGTGAACTTGATGTTGAACATTGCAATCGGGGGCCTGATTGTCGTTCTACTAATCCGAGCGGCCCCTTGCATGTTGGACATGAACCCGCATCAGCAATGTGCTCCATCCAAGCCATCCGTGTTTCGGGTTCATCTCCCGCCTGAAGTAAATTCTTGAAAGGCTCCCGCAGGTGTTTTGGAATGGCGATTCCTCGTTCAGTCCACGGGTCTGTGAGATTGTCAAGAGAGACCATAGTGGATTTCATTTTACGAAGCCGAGCCGAAACTGCATCTTGCCCGCTTGGACCCCCGTCAATCACACCAAGTTCAACTGGACCTCCTCGGGCAATCAACGGCAAACAGGCATAAGCGGCAACAAAGCCGCCAATGTGTGCCATGTGTGCAATGCCGCTGGATTGCCCTGAATTCATTGTTGAAAGTGCGCGGATGAGTTCCATTCCAAAGTATAGTAATGCGATAAAAACAACGGGCCAAGGCCGAATCAAAAGGAGAGGGAATGGAATCTCATCCTTTGGCCAACCTGAAAGGTAAGCCCCTAGGAGGCCAAAGGCGGCCCCTGATGCACCGAGTGCCATGGTGGTTGAACCTGCATTAAACACCGTCCAGCACAGCGAGCCTCCGAGGAGGCCAACGAGGTAAACACAGGCAAATCGGCCTCTTCCTAGACGTTGCTCGAGAGGAACTCCAACCAAAGCAAGAATAATGACATTGCCGAGAACGTGTGTGAGGTCGCCTTGGCTATGAAGAAATCCTGCGGAAACTAAAGTGTGCCAGAAGTTTGGAGTTCCGGTTGTTCGTGCAGGAACGAGTACAAAATCAGACCAGACCCAAAAATAAACCACCTCCCATGAAGCGAGTAGAGACCATAATACCTGAACCACCGAACCAAGGAGAACGCTCACTGTGATTCCCATCGCCAACGAAGTATCCGTCCTAAACGCATATATGATCGGAATCGTAATTACCAACATCCACAAAACCAAAACGGATAACTCCGCAGGGCTGAAGATGCTCACGGCAAAGGCCATGTCTACCCCTTGAGGTGGTCCTCTTTGGAGTTGATGCATGATTCTAAGCGAATAGGAGGGTTCATCCTTAACACCCAAGTGCAAGAACCATGGCGAAGACCCTCCTTGAAGCGGTCGGTATCGAAGTTCGTCGGGGCATGGGTGTTGTTTTATCCAATCACCATCTTAAGTTGAACCAGGGCGATATCATGGTCTTGGAAGGGCCAAACGGCTCAGGTAAATCTACCCTCATCGAGGCTGTAGCGAGACTTCTCCCTCTTGAAAAGGGGTACATTTCTCACGGTGAAAGTCTCGTCGTCGACCATGAGGGTCGTCGGAAAACCTCGGCATTAAATGTCACACTTGTCCTTCAAAAAAACGGTTTGCTCGGTTGTGAGCGGGTTCAAGAACACCTCGATATCGCCATGGGGATGACTGGCTCCAAAATTGACTCCACGCACTTCCTTGAGGCCTTTTCCCTCACCCATCGTGCAAACGATAATGTCTCCAACTTATCCCAAGGTCAGGCGAGAAAGGTCGCTGTTCTTTCAGCACTCCTACCTGCTTTTGCAAGTGCCGAACCCTGTCTTATCCTCATGGATGAACCCGATTCAGGACTGGACGACGACTCTATGGACGCCTTGTGCGAATGGATCGCTGAGTTACATCATCTTGGACATGGTCTCCTCATCAGTACGCATGATGAACGCATCAAATCCTTGGCCACGGTCCGTCATCATCTCCCTGATGGAACCACCTCTACCGTTCAAGTGGAGAACCATCAAATCAAAACCTCTCCCAAACGACCACAGCCCCAGCAATCACAAACCTCACCCGGTCAATTCGGCTGGAACATGCAATGGCGAACTCTAGCCTGGTTGAACCAAAATGCAATGGCGGCTTTGCTGACTCTGGGAATTCTTCTTTCCTTGGGGGAACTAAGCGGCAACCTCACCGAAATGCAGCAACTTGGTTTTATTTTGGCCCCTGCCTTAGCCGCTGGATTGTGTGGTGATGCTATGGTTGCCATGTGCCGGGAGGAGCGAGCTGCATCCTGGTGGTACTGTGTTAGTTCTGGAACTCCTCACTCGGGAATGTTGCCTTTCATCCTTGGCGGGAGTATTACCCTCCTGTCAAGTATTGCCCACACAGGCAGCATTGAACTGGATACAATGGTGATTGGGGCCATATTGACGGGATGTGTCGCTCACCTGCTCCGATTCGCCCAACTAAGTACAGAACGCCTTGCTCGCCCCCAGGCAGTATTCATTGGTTTGCTCACCCCTGTTCTCATTTTGCCATATGCATTGTTATTGGACCTGTTGACCCGTTAACACAACCACCTTCAAGAAGGGCGGCCATTCCCGTTATATCATGAAGATGAAGGTAGGAGAGGTTCTCCTTCTCTTCGGGTTCCTCGGCATTGCTACAACTATGATGCTTGCCTTTTTATGGGCTCCAAGCGTTTCTATCAAGGCCTTTGAGTCACCTGCCGCACAGCGGATTTTTTACTGGCACGTCCCATCAGCATGGGCTGCATTTATCGCCTTTGGTGCCCTCTTTGTGGGTTCAGTGGGATGGATGTTCAAACGGTCAGAATTGATGTGGAGGATTCACATCGCAGGAAGCGAAGCTGGATTAGCCACCGGCCTGATGACCGTATGGTCAGGTTGCGTTTGGGGGGCGGCAGAATGGGGAACTCCTTGGGATTGGAGTGACGTACGACTGAACACCTTTGGGCTGCTTACACTTCTCGCCATCTATCTTGTGTTAGGAAGAAGCAGTCAACCCGATGGCGTTGAAACTAGAGACACATTTGCTGCATTCGGACTCTATGGATTCATCTTAGTACCGTTCACTTATGTTGCCACTCGAATATGGTCCATCCGACACCCTGGACCTGTGATCGGAACTGATGATGGAGGTTCACTCAATGCCGACATGGGCCTCATCTTGCTGTTTGGAACCCTTTCATTCACCCTACTCATCTTCGGCCATATGCTCACCTCAATGCGAATAACTTCGTTTGAACAACGTATTGAAGCACTTCAAATACAATTGGATGGAGGAAAATAATATGGAAGGAATGACCTATCTCGCAGTCGCATATTTCGGAATGATTATCGCGGTAGGTTTGTGGACTTACACCGTAGTTCAACGCAGCCGTCATCTCTCTGAACGTATGGACGCACTTGAAGCAGCAGTCAAAGCAGCATCCGAAGAAGTTGTTGAGGACTGAAATTTAATGCCTCGGCTAAAATTTGGGCCACAATTTGAAAGGGCAAAGGGCAAACCGAGGAACGAGGGAGAGAGATGACCAGTCGACTTGGAGGTGAATTTTGTTTGGTCTGTGGGGCAGAACCGCCCCTATTTGGTGACCGGATGTGTGAACCATGTCTGCGGGCGCGAACCCAACTTGCAAAAGTCCCACAGAACATACCCTGGGTCCGATGCGCACGATGTGGCATTGTAGAAATCCAAGGTAAATGGGAGAACATCACCGACGATGAAGTATGGAATGAACTCCTTCAGCGCCATTTGAAAATCCACCCCGAGGCTGAGGACATTAACCTTGGAATGGAAACAGTAACGGTTTCTGACCGGCATACGCTCTTGCACGTTCAGGTTGAAGGGTCTATTGATAATTTAATTTTCAAAGAAGAGCACACCATGCGGGCTCGTATGGCCAACGGCGTTTGTCTCACCTGTACCCGTAGGGCTGGGAATTACTTCGAAGCGACCGTACAACTTCGCTCAAGTGGTCGACGACTCACGGACAAAGAGCTTACAAGTTTGCGAGGGACTTTGGATGATGTTTTGGAAAGACTTTCAGATGACCCAATGTTCTTCATCACAAGCGAAGGACCCGTTACCGGAGGATTCGATGTTGTTCTCGGCAGCAAAGGCCTAGCAAGGACATGGGGCAGGCACATGGTTACCGAATACGGAGGAATGATTGTTGAAACTAATTCTACTGTGGGTCGAAAGGACGGAGTAGACGTAACTCGATTGACACTACTCTACCGGAAGCCCGGATATGAAATCGGAGACGTTGTCATTTGGCGTGACAAGATGTGGAGACCTTCGTCGTGGACAAAAGAGGGGGCACTCATGGAACGTGTAGACCGACAGGAACGCACAGGAGCATCTTGGAGAGACCTCGAAAGCGCTCGTGTCGTTGCACAACGTCATGAATTCATTACCGTTGAGTTCATCAATGAAGATGCGTCAGTTGGAGAATTCTTGGACCCTGTAGCTTGGACCATGCAATCCGTACGGCTTCCGTTTGACCACACGCCTGGAAGAAAAGGCATTCTTATCCGACTTGATGGAGAGTGGCTAGCCCTTCACCACATGGGACTAGACGCAGCGCAACTAGAGGCAGATGGCGGGGGCAAAACAGATGGATGAGCATCCCACCCAAGAAAAGAACTTGGTTGACCTTGCAGAGCAACTTGATGTAGGTAATATGTGTGGTTACCTTCAGTCATTCGTGGACGACCTCCGAGGTGGATTTACAGCAGTGAATAACGAGCAATTTGAGTGGCTAGACGAACTCCGTCCGGTCCCATGGACCGGCGTTTTATGCCTCGGGATGGGTGGAAGTGCAGCCGGAGGTGAATTCCTCTCGACCCTTGCATCCCACCACGGAAACCGCCCGATAATTGTTCAACGTGACTACACACTCCCGTCCTGGTTTGATGCATCATGGCTCGTTTTAGCAACTAGCCACAGTGGAAATACCGAAGAAACCGTTCAAGCGGTTGAATTTGCGTTGAAAAAGGAGGCAACTGTCATCGTTATCGCCACTGGAGGAATACTTGCTGGACTAGCAGAAACTTCTCCACACTGCCATTTAATTCCAAGCATCGGGGGCCAACCTCCAAGAAGTGCATTTGGCCATATTTTCAGCCGCCAATTAGCGTGCATGGAAGCTCTTGACATACTCCCTAAGCAAAGCCCTGAACAACGGCAAGCCATGCTTCAACGGCTGACTCAAATTAACGAGCAGTTTGATGTGTTGCGAGACCCCGAAGGAGACATTGCATTGCTCGCATCCACCATGATGGACCATCCTCTTTCGGTAGTTGGGCCGACTGAGTTGACACCCGCCCTCAACCGCTTCAAAAATCAGATTAACGAAAATGCTGCGAGATTCATGCGAGTAGGAGTTCTCCCCGAGATGAACCATAATGAAAGCGTAGCATGGGGCGGTGTTGGGGAACACGGTGATTCCACAAATGCTGATCACGTTCTTTTGTTCCTCACATGGGCGGAAATGCACCCTCGGGTTCAGCAACGATTGAACTGGATGGTTGCACATTCACCAACCGAACTTGCATGGAACCTGGTCGGGGAAGGTGAATCATTGTTGGAGGCTTTGCTTTACCACTGCATCATCATGGATTGGCTATCGGTGACACTGGCCTTGCTTCATGGAAAAGACCCTGAAGCGATCGCACCTATTGTATCTCTCAAAAATCACCTGCAATCCGTTCAGTAAAGTGGACCACAAATGAGGCGAGGGTCTGGGTACAATTCCAGCGCCGTTTTCTGTTGGCTTGACTCAACAACACCAGGCAAGTCACAATCTCTCGGAGCCTCAAGGCTCATCTGGACATGGACATGAGGTGGCCAACCCCCGTTCTCTTCTTCAACACCAAGAGTTGCGAGTTGTTCACCACGGACAAAGGATTGTCCTTTTTTTAAGGGTTCAATACTTTTCGAACTCAAGTGGCCATAAAGAACCCAAAAGGTAACTGGAGCGCCGGTTATTGGACCACCAGGGGTCAATGGAAGTGAAAGGTGGTGTTCAGTGATCAAGGTTGGGCCGTATGATCCGTCCTCATCATTTACGCCGAAGTCATAGATGACACCGTCAGCGAAGGCGTGGACAGGAGTGCCCGCTGGACCGCCGAGGTCTAGTCCAACATGTATGTCTCTAATACCCTCAAATAATTCTGTCGTGTACATCTGCGGGC
Organism: Candidatus Poseidoniaceae archaeon; assembly: GCA_949373095.1. Taxonomy (GTDB): domain Archaea; phylum Thermoplasmatota; class Poseidoniia; order Poseidoniales; family Poseidoniaceae; genus Poseidonia. The sequence continues at coordinate 13,567 of CASIBY010000010.1, read as the reverse complement.
GGTGCTCATTGTAACGGCCCACCGAGTAAACATAGGGCTGATTCCATCCATTTTTGTTCACCCGAGTGAAATCATGAACCCAGTAGGCTTGATCGAACAAGACCGTCGGGTGAAAAGCAAACTCGGCCGTGACCATGTTGTTTGAGAAACGGCGATTCTACTTGAGCCTTCGGCGAACCATCAAAGCATAAGTTGACAGTGGGGGGGCCATGCTTGGAAGCATTGTTGTGGTACTCGCACCATCTCTCCTTCCGGGATGGGCGCTTTCTACGGTGCTTGACGGGAGCAGTGATCGCTTTCGAAAGGCTCTCCTCTCTCCAGCCCTAGGCCTTCTTCTCGTATTCGGAATCTCGGGCTTGCTCTTGTTAGCCGAGGTTTGGTCACCCCTAGCCATGTTGTTGGCTCTAATCGGCGTAAATGCCTTGGCTTGGAGCATATTGACAAAACGCCATGATGTTCTTGCAAAACGAACTCGATGGCAGATGTTGGAAGCAGCGATGCACGGGGAAGTCAGCCAGGAAAACGACCCATTGCTCAGCAAAGAAGCCGAGATTCAACTGGAATTCCGAAGAAGCAGGAAACTACCACTCTACATCATTTCTCTCGCCATGGCGAGTACGGCGCTGCTTCCTCCGTTGATTCAACGTCTGCCTTTCGGCGTGGACTGGATCGGATTCGCAATGCTCACCCAACAGGTGGCATTGGAAGGGAATCTCAGCCTGCCTGGAACCAACGATGGATTCTGGACCTATCCGCCTGCATTTCCTTCTCTTGCAGCATGGATTTCTGTGACAACATCAACCGACGCAGCCACAGCAGTGTTCCATCTTGGGCATTACAGTCTATTTGTCCTCCTCATCGGTTTGATGGGAGCATTTGACCGCCATGGTGCTGGTGCGTATGGAATGTTTGGAGTTGGCCTGGGCCTTGGGCTATTCGCAAAAACATTTGACTCGGGATATCCAAGCGTTGCAAGTCAACTCGGATTAATTGTAGGCGTCCTGGTTTTGCTTCGTCCAACGCAACAACGTCAACGTCATCACACGTTGGGATTGATGATAGCGCTCATTTGCGTTGGATTGATTCACCCCACTGGAGCGATTTATCTGGCCGCCCTCATGCTCTGTCATGTATTGCATGGAATCCAACTGGATGACGAGGACCATCAAGAACTGATGAGGAAGTTTGCTATCCTGGCATCGGCCTTCATCACGGTAGGATTTGCAATTGCACTTCTTGTGATTGCTCCCCGATTATTTGATGAAGCCGTGTTTTCAGAATACGGGTGGCAAGGTGGTAAGCCAATGCTGGTGTACAATGGATTCCTGCTAATTGTGGCTTTATTTGCCGGATGGTCACTACGAAACACGCTTGAAGGGAGAATCGCCATCACTTGGTTTGCTAGTCTCTGGCTGTTGAGCGTGGTTCATCTGGTTGAAGGGTTGCAGCACATTCCGATTCTTTCGTTGCTATCGTATACCTTGTATTCAATGGCACTTCACGCGTTTCACGTCCCCTTGGCCGTAGTAGTAGTGTTGTGGTGGTCCCCAACGACTCAACTGATTGAACTACCTGAACATCCAAAACCAGTGTTCAAATCCATGCCAGCGCCCCTTTCAGCATCCTTGATGGGCATACTCCTACTCGGGACTATTTTTGCACAAAGCGTCGCATTTGAACTATCAGAACACAATGAACTGTTTTCGGTAACACCTGGCGACCTCATGATTCGGGACGAGTTAAAAGGTCTTGAAGCAGGAGCAATATACACGGAAAACATGCATTGGGGTTACGTTTGGAATGCGCCGACCCAACTTGACCCCACCAGTATTCCCACACTTGGACTGGTTCACCTAGTGGGCACTGAGCAAAGCAATGCAACTCGTGCCATCTTCATGGACAATACCTCATATTTCCTCAAACATAACATGAGATATGCAATCACATCTCCTCTAGGGACGATGCAATGGACCCTGGCGGCATCGACGCTTTGGTCGCCACTAACACAACATAAAGGCGCTGTTATTTGGTCATTCAACCCTGAAGGTGATAGTGAGATTACTGAACTTAGGGCCATTGAATTAGACGACTGTCAGAACTGTATCTCTCGTCTTGACCCGTGGCGAGAACACCGTTTCCGTGACCCTTTGGGGCTCGGTGACAGTCGACCTTTCCTTGAGGAAGGTACGTCAAGTCCGATTTCAATAACTCCACCAACCGGAGATTTTGCTGAACTTTGTATCGTCTACGAATCCATTGGGAGGCCGGACAAAATGATTATCAAAAGCGATTCTGGACTGAAATCTGTTTTGCGGTTATACGAAGAAGCCGGATATAACCGCTATTGCATGGACCTTGAGGAGAATCAGTCCATCCAAAAACTCAACATTGAATGGGGAAATGATGACCCTTCGTTCTGGATTAATCCCCTTGGGCTTTCAGGCCGAGATAATGTTATGATCGACTCCACAGGGGTGCGTTTCCACTGGTTTGAATGGAACATTGCAAAAGAGGAAGTACAATGAGAGGGAACCAACCAGCCCCTCCCATGAAACGCCTTGTTGTGCTCCTGCCGGTGCTCAATGAAGCATTGGGCCTTGAATGGGTACTTGAGCGACTTCCCATACAGGAATTATACGCACAAGGGTTCGAAACTGCGGTATTGGTCATGGACGGTCACAGCACCGATGGAACAAGCAGTGTAGCAGAACAATTTGATGTCCTTTTTATGGAGCAGGATGAGAGTGGGAAAGGCACAGCCATCCGTCATGGATTTCGAGAAACGATAGCGATGGGGGCTGACGTAGTGGTCATGTTGGACGCTGACGGCACCTACCGGCCTTCAGAAATGTTAGATTTGCTCAAAGGCCTTGACAATGCCGATGTGGTCGTCGGAGATCGGCTCAGCGGTACAATATCTCCCGACGCCATGACACGATTTAATTTCGTAGGAAACCATCTCTTGACATGGTTTGCTACCGCTCTTTATGGGGTTACGACCAACGATGTTTGTTCGGGATATTGGGCGTTTTCTCGTAGTGCGATAGACCGTTTGATGCTTAATAGCGTCTCGTTTGAGATTGAGGCCGAAATGTTTGCGTCCATGATTCATCAAGGAATTTCATTCCGATACAGGCCGATTTCATATTCTGCTCGAATTGGCGAAGCAAAACTTGGCTCAACCGCTGATGGTTGGAAGATTCTTAGGAAATTGATCACTCGTCGCATCTTCCCTGAACCCTTAATGTGAACCAAGCCAAGTCCTCAAAGACCAACACCGTCTCGGCGGGTCCATGGACCGTCTCAAAACCGTGGTTTTGGGCGCTAGCGGCTTGGTCGCTCAACGGTTACAGCAGCGTCTCCATCAACACCCGTGGTTTGAATTGAGTGCGATCGCTGGTAAGGAGTGAGCGGCAAGGCGAGATGTCTGGACAGCATCCCGTGGAGACTGGATGAGGAATGAGGCCGCCGTTTGGGCCGCTGAAGATTGAGGACGTCCATAATGACGGAGACTTGCCTGAAGAAGCTCTACGATGCAGGAGTCCGAGTGGCCTTTTCCGCCCTTCCTTCAGAACATGCCGCTGCATGTTGAGCCGATGTGGGCCCAGTCAGGGATCACGGTGTTTTCCAACGCGAGCTCTTACCGCCAAGCCGATGGCGTCCCTCTGGTCATTCCTGAGATCAATCCGAGATCTGCAATGACGCAACTTGGAGCGATCGGTTATCCCCTGGCATGTGCCACAAATTGCACGCTGCTGACCCATCATCATGCCCCTCACGCCTCTTCACCGATCATTTGGACTGCGTTCTCTTTCGGTACGGACCGAACAAGCACTTTCAGGTGGAGGATACCGTCTACTTGACCACCGTGAAGGGAATTCAGAGCCTTTAGACCATGAAATCCCCGGAGAGGCTGAGAAAACCGAAGCAGAGTTTCGGAGAATACTCGATTGGACCGGAACGGCGGACATTGTGTGCAAACGAGTGGATCGCAAGGATGGGCACTTCGTTGCAGTTACGGCTCAATTTGATGCCGACATAACAGCTGAAGAAGTCCAACAATGTCTTGATGATTGGAACACTTTGAACGCGAATAAGCAACTTCCAAGCGCACCATTTTCGCCGATGATGATACAATCCAATCTTGATGTGAAGAGCCACCTTTTCGGGGACGGGATGGCGTTCGAAGATGCACCCAACCCTGCAAAGAATCTCAAGACGGGGATGGCCATTGTCGTTGCTTCAATCGAGTGCTTGGACTCCCGTACTGTGACGTTTGAAGCTTATTCCCACAATACCATTCGTGGGGCTGCAGGAGGCGTGGTTTATCTTGCAGAGCTCGCATATACCATGCATTTGTTGGGAAACGGTAGCAGTTAACCCGCATGGCTAAAGGGTGGAACCGCTCCCTTTCATTCGGTGCGAGCATGGGTATTACCGCAATGATTCCTGACACGACCATCGGCCAACTTACCCAAGAAGCAGGCAAGCGATGGGGCGAAATCTGGGACGTCAACGCCGCACGCATCTGCATCATGCTCCTGTGCCCTCGTAAAGAGCGCAAAATGATGGAACTCCATGGTGATATGGTCGACCACGGCCAACCGGTCATGGCCTCGTTCCACCGCCCTCGGGCAGAAGCACCACTCCTCGAAGAACAAGGATTTGACACGCGGGCGGCATCGTTCCAATTCGTCGACCTGGCAACGGCTGACCTCGGATTATGGATGCAACATTTGGTCACCAATGAAGGGTGGTTACGAGGTTCCATTCAAATTTCGTCTGTTCCGTTTTCAGTAGGACTGCCGACACAACGACCTTTTGAGACCATCAAGACGTTGTACTTCAGGCATCCTTCATTGCCCCCATTGGAACATTATTTTCTCCCATTCCCACCGGATTCACTCCCCGGGAAATGCTTTGTGAGTTTGCCGCGACGTGCTGCAGCTGAAATGGCGAGGCAACAAGCAGAAGTGCTCGGCGTGGGAAGGCTCGAAAAACCAAAGCCTGAGCCTGTGCCAGAACCGGCACCTCCTGTGGAACCTGAACCGGAGCCTGCGGTTGAATCCGAGCCCGAAGATGTGGTTCAGGATGCACCTGTTGAAATCGAAACTCCAAAGGCAGAACCTGCCCCCTCAGTACCCCTCCCACCGAGTTCCGCACCAAGTCCTGCAATGGAAACCACATCAACGGGGCTTCCGACCCCTATGCATTCAATGGAGGAGGCAACTGAGAAACTCCCACCTGTTAAACAAGTAGAACTTCCGGAGCCGGAACCTGAAGTAAATTCCCAATCAGATTTAGAGATTGAACTGCGTGCATTTTTCCAGGAATTGATTGAAGCAGGTGCTGAACCTTCGTCCTTCATGGACGACTACCGATGGGAAGATCTGAGCGAGCGTGCTCTTGCAGAAGGACTTGAGACATGGCCCATCTTGCTGGAAATGACCGCCATGGGCTGATAAGGTTAAAATCTAAGAGACAAGAGGAAAGGTTGGGTTACGACATGGGATTCTGTATCAATTGTGGGCAACAACATGCTGATGGGACCCGATTCTGCCGATTTTGTGGCAACCAACAGCCCGGTGAGCCTTTGCTCCAGCGACTTCGTGTCGAAGCACAACAAATTCACGCTATGCGTTTGCAAATGCAAGCACAGCAGCAAAATAACCAGTATCAGCAGCAACCTCGCTGGTGAGGCGGATGCGCCCCAAACACTTGGCCATCAAGTTGTCAAAACTTCAGCCTCATCCCTGTTTAGATGTACAACTTGAACAGTACGCTACGGAAGGGGACCTTGCCTCGTATTGGATGTTAGCCGTTGACCAACTCGATGAAATCGATGGGAAAACCGTCCTTGACCTTGGTGCCGGCAACGGCGTATTGGGAATCGCATGCCTTCTCTTGGGTGCGAAACACGTTCACTTTGTTGAGTGCGACGAAGATGCGCTCGAAGTTTTGCGAACGAATCTGGAATCAACGTCCGACGATGCATCTTGGACGATTCATCCAACACGAATAGGGACCGATGATTGGGCGATTCCTGAGACCGACCTCATTGTTATGAATCCGCCTTGGGGCGTTCAAATGGCGAAGGCTGACCGTCCGTTTATTGAGGCTGCCTTGAGCACTCAATGTGCAGCAATTCATCTTCTGCATAGTCGTAGTTCCAAGCACATTGGAGGCATGGTTCGTGACGCTGGATGGAAGTATGAACACGTAATTGCAACCACGTTCAGATTGCCTGCTCTCTACGGACACCATACAAAGCGCTCAAGTGACACTGAGGTCCTCTGTTGGCGAATCCATCAACGAGGAGATGCCCGATTGCCCACTGAAGAAGACAAGTAGGACCGTAAGGGGGGTTGAAAAGGAGGGAGTCCCCGCCCTCAATTAGCGAAACGGCGTGCGACCCAACTAGGGCCATGTCTGCTAAAGGAATGATATACATGACGGCGAGCCTCGTCACCCCAGGAAGCATCATTGGCCAAGAAGGTCAACATACCACCGGTGAAGGTACAACCCTTCACGAAGGAAACATTATCGCAACCGTGATTGGTTCCGTCCATATTGATGACGGAATGATCTCCGTTGGGGCCAGCAAAAGGGTTATTCAGCCAAAGATTGGCGACACCGTCCTTTGTGAAGTCACCAAGCTTAACGAAAAGAACGGAGAAGCAATGATTCACGTCATCGAGGGCCAACAAGGCTCCATTCAACCTCAACACCTCTACGGGCAGTTCTACGTAACTGGGCTCGTGGACCGATTCATGCATCAAACATCAGATGCTCTGCGCCGAAGAGATGTATGCCGCGCACTTGTCAAGGAAGTCACTCCAGTTGTCCGTTTGGATTTCCGTGAACGAAATGACTGCGGTGTTCTTCATGCAATTTGCCCGCCATGCGGCGACACGTTGACTCTCCATCAAGACGGAGACTGGAACATGCTTTGCCCCACCTGTGGCGCAAAATCTTACAGAGCACTTGCTGATAACTACGGTGCTGGATGGGCAGAACTTGAACAAGGAGCAAGTTCCATGAACAACTCTGGAAAGCGCTGGGGACCAGAAGCAGAAGCCATGTTTGCACGTGGACCTGCTGGCCGAGCCACATTCATTGCAGCCGATGTCCGTGAGGATGGACGAGAGCGCACATACTTCCGTTTCGAAGGCATGGGTGGAGGCCGTGGTGGCCGACAAAAAGCAGCACCGGGAACTCGTCTATTTGTGGGTGGACTTCCTCGTGAAGTTGGAACCGAACAACTGCGGGAACTCTTCACAAAACACGGCGAGATGACCGACTGTATCGTGTTGGTTGATGATGCTGGTGCAAACCGTGGATTTGGATTTGTCACGTACGGCAGCAAGGCCATGGCCGATGCAGCCGCAGCAGCACTCGATGGACATCGGATCAATGGACGACGTATTGGTGTTCGTGACGCAGATAGCGATGACAAAAAGAAGAAGAAAGGCGGACGAAGAGACCCTGAAGGACTCAAACTCTACATTGGAAACCTTCCATTTTCGGCAACTCAAGAGCAACTTACCACGTTGGTTGCTGCTCATGCAACGGTCAATGAAGTCGTCATGGCTACTGACCCAGCGGGCAAATCCAAAGGATTTGGCTTTGCGTTCATCAAGGAAATGGACAAGGGAGAAGCAGTTGTCAAGGCGTTGAATGGAATGGAACTTGAAAATCGAAAGATCAAGGTTGACATCGCCAAAGCCAAAGGCAGCACAGGCGGGAAAGGCGGACAAGGACCCAAATCCGGCAGCAATGATGGAGGAAAGTCATCTCGTGAACTCCAAGCCATGCGTGAAGAGGAAGAAAGCGGAAAGAAGCGAAAGCGACGCTCTCGACCTAAGAAGGATTGAAGGCCAGTCTACTTCCCACCTCAACCATGGATAGTCACGATTCGCCAGGATGGCTTGTCCTTGACGGCTACGAAGATGAGCCGGCAGCATTTGGAGTTCCACCTTATGTTGGATTCCACATTCGCTATCTTTGTGGCGTCCTAGAACAACGAGGCGTCCCCTACACTTACATGACTGTGGACCAGTGGCGACAGTGGCTCAAAAAAGATAGTGATGCAGTCCAGAAGTGGATGAAGGATGTAGATGGTGTCGCATGTATTGCCGGTGCAGTCGTACCAGGGCGATATTTGAGAGGAACACCGATTTCTCTCAATGAGACACAACAACTCATCCGAATGATCCCTGGAGGTATTCCCGGGTTGTTTGGAGGGTGGGCTATTCGAGGGTGGCGGCAGCAGGGTTGGACTCCTCTACGACCCAACCTCTTCCTGGCCGTCCAAGACACAGACGCTACACTTGATGGGTTTCTCAGAAGCGGAGAATGGAAACATGCGCGAAGAACGGGAGAGCAGTGGACCGCATGGGCGCAAGCTGGAGCGAGTAGCAAAGCAGTCATTCATCATCCCGATTTAGGAACTGAAGAGCGCCCTGGCCCTCTCACCTATGAAGTTGAAGTTTACCAAGGGTGTGTTCGCTACAAACGTGGCTGTAAATTCTGTATTGAACCAAAGAAGGGCGTCCCTATATGGCGTTCTCCAGATGATATTATCGAGGAAGTTCGCCGTGCTCATGATGCTGGTGTCCACCATGTTCGCCTCGGAGGAATGACCGACACCTATACCTACATGGCGGAAGGTGTTCAGGAACTTGAATATCCAATCCCAAACCCAGAACCTATTGCAACATTACTCCATGGTCTTAGAGAAGATGAACGGTTGGGAATCCTTCACACCGATAATGGGAATCCTTCTATAATTGCTGAAAACATTGAGGAATCCGAAGCCATCACCAAAACCTTGGTTGAAACCCTTTCAGACGGGGCAGTCCTCTCGTTTGGCCTGGAATCAGCGGACCCAAGCGTCCATGAGGCTAATTGGCTCAACTGTGACCCTGCTCAATTGAAATCGGCCATCCGTCTCATCAACAAGTACGGTAGGGAACGAGGAGAGCGAGGATTACCAAAACTTCTCCCTGGATTGAATTTTATCGCAGGACTGAACGGTGAAACCGAGCAAACCTACGACATGAATCTATCCCTACTTCAAGAAATCCGTGAAGAAGGGCTTATGCTGCGCCGAATCAATATTCGGCAAGTAGAGGGGGAAGGATTTCAGGAAATCCCACACCAAGCATTCAATCGGTTCAAGGAAACATGCAGAGATACCATTGACAAACCACTGCTGAAAGAGTTGTTTCCTCTTGGAAGCATCCTTCGAGACGTTCACTGGGAAACTCATGACGGCAGAACCCGCTTACCCGTTCACGAAACGGAAACCCATACCTCTGCCACCGTTCACGGCAAACCTGGAATCACATTTGGTAGACAAATTGGAGCGTACCCCATTCTTATTGGAGCAGAGTACAAAATTCCACTGGAGACCCAATCAGATGTAGTCATAACTGGCCATGGCGCAAGATCGATTACTGGAGTTGAACTCAGCCTTGACCCTGCCGTAATAACGGAAAAACAATTGTGTTCAATCCCGGGAATAGGTGCTAAAACAGCCTGGAATTTGATCTCAAAGCGGGCTCGTGCGATGAGGAGGGGCGATACGACATCACCTTACCACAGTCCTGCAGAATGGTTTATTGATTCAGGTGTTCAATGGAATGAATCATATAGCGTGTTTTTCAGATAGTTATTTATCTTGAATAACTAACAACCCATCTTGCATAAATACATTTCATTTGGAACCCGAACCTAAAGTACGGTAATTTACAAAAGTGAGAAGCCTCTGACAAGTGTTATGCACAAGAAATCCGTTGTCATTTTTGTATTCTTATTTGTGGTACAAGCCTTGTCCGCAGGTCTTGCAGTCGTCCCTCAAGAATCATCCACAGATACATGGCAAGGTCCAGTACTCGAGTCCGGTGCCCGTTCGGTTGGCGTACTCACCGATTCCCAGCAACAATCCATGCTGTACAATCAAAGTTACAATGGCAGCAATGACAACGACGGAGATGGCGTTGTAGACAGCCTTGATTCCGATGACGATAACGATTGTATCCCCGATACAAACGATAGCTCACCGTACGATTTTGATGGCGATGGTATTAACGACGAATCTGATATTGACGATGATGGAGACGGCCTGAACGACTCACTGGAAGTCAGTGACACCAATTCATCAACAAACATCTATGACGCTGACAACGATGGAAACCACGACTGTGCATTCTTCGCTGGTGGAAATTCGAGCAGTGGTAATACCGGTGGAAACAACACCGGCGGCAACAATTCTGACGGCAACAACTCTGGAGGAAACAACACCGGCGGAAACAACACCAACACTAGCACTGGCTGCGGATACGACGTCAACTATACATCTGTATCCACATACTCACCCTACATGGTTATGGAAAACCAATCATTCTCAACCACAATCTATGTGAATTGTGAGGTGTACAATTCAAGTATGGACCTTGCCTATTGGATCTACGACAGCAGCAACTATACTGTTTACTCCGGCAATCAATCGTGGACCAGTATGAACAACTACTCGAATTTCAATTGGTCTGTACCTGGACTTTCAATAGGAAACTACACCTTCCATGCCCAACTCTATGTGGGCGGTAGCTATCATGACAGCAGCTCCCGTGGAATCGTGGTTTACACCAACAGCAGCGGTGGCGGTGGAAACAACAGCGGCAACCAAACCTCGCCGTGTGGATACAATCCTAGTTACGCATCTGTATACGCATATTCGCCATCCATGATTATGGAGAATCAATCCTTCATGACCTCGATTTACGTGAATTGCGAAATTTACAATTCAAACATGTTGCTCGTCTACTGGATCTACGATGCATACAATTACACTGTTTACTCTGGAAACCAGTCGTGGACAGGCAGCACAAGCAACAACTCAAACTTCAACTGGTCTGTGGGAGGTCTTAGCGTAGGAAACTACACGCTCCATACTGAACTCTACGTCAATGGAACATATGTTGACAGCGATTCAGATGGAATCATGGTCTACGCCAACAACAGCGGTGGCGGAGGAAATACCGGCAATACCGGATGCGGATACGACCTCAACTACACCTTTATCAGTGCAAATGTCCCATCCATGGTAATGGAGAATCAATCCTTCATGACCTCAGTGTATGTGAATTGTGAGATTTACAATACCAACATGTTGCTTAACTATTGGATCTACGATGCCAACAATTACACTGTTTTCTCTGGAAACCATTCGTGGACAGGTATGAACAACTATTCGCACTGGAACTGGTCTATCGGCGGGCTTAGCGCAGGAAATTACACCTTCGACGCTGAACTGTATACCAACGGCACCTTCGCTGCCAGCAACTATGGTGGAATCATGGTCTACGCCAACAACAGCGGTGGCGGTGGAAATAACGGAGGCAACAACACAGTAAACGATGCACATTGTCTCATCCTTCATAACTTGACCATGAGCCAATCCTACTATGTGACTGTGAATTTGGTCAATACTTGCAATGACGCTATCAATTATCCAGGAATTAATGCAACTACAAGTAATTCGCAAGTTTCTGGACTCAGCAATTCCTGGTGGTACGTGATTGGTGGAAACAACTCAAGCGGACTTAATAACTCAATTACAATGAATTGGCAGTTGTATTTCAGCCCTAACTTGACCAACGGGACTATGGTTGATATTGACCTAGAGGCCACTGTTTTGAACTGTGGTTCTAACAATTCTTGGGGAAATCAATGTCCAAACTCAACCGATTCAAGTTTGTCATATCAGTTTACCTTTATTGGGAATACAAATACGAATAACACTGGCGGCAACAACACCGGCGGAAACAACACTGGCGGCAACAACACCGGCGGCAACAACACCGGCGGCAACAACACCGGCGGCAACAACACCGGCGGCAACAACACCGGCGGAACAACACGGGGCAACAACACCGGCGGAAACAACACTGGCGGCAACAACACCGGCGGCAACAACACCGGCGGCAACAACACTGGCGGCAACAACACCGGCGGCAACAACACCGGCGGAAACAACACTGGCGGCAACAACACGGCGGCAACAACACCGGCGGAAACAACACTGGCGGCAACAACACCGGCGGCAACAACACCGGCGGCAACAACACCGGCGGCAACAACACCGGCGGCAACAACACTGGCGGCAACAACACCGGCGGCAACAACACCGGCGGCAACAACACTGGCGGCAACAACACTGGTGGTAACAACACCGTGATACCAAATACTGCACCAAGTGTTTCGGGTGTATCCATATCACCGGTTTTGACGACAGCTGACGACACTCTGACTTGCGCATACACCGTCATCGACTTGGATGGTGACATCACAACGGCAACCGTAACTTGGTCTGTCAATGGTAACATCATTCTTACCGGATCGGATTCATTGACCGGAGGATTTGCAGTCGGTGATGATGTCGTATGCTCCGTCACAGCAACTGATGGACAACAACCGAGCAATGCCGCATCTGCATCAACTGTAATCCTACCAGTTCCAAATGTGGACTCAGAAGATGGGGAAGGTCTTCCAGCGCTCGGAACCATTGGTACTATGGCTGCAATTGCTGCAGGTGTATTCGCATCACGTCGTAAAGACGAATGATGGCCTAATCATCTTGTTGGGGGTTGACCATGACAACAGTTGACCTGTTGAAAAAGGCTGCTCTAAGCCTATCCAAGCATTGTGATGAAGCGATTGCAAAGATCGAAGCGACGGCAAAGGTAGCCCATGCAACAAACCCCTTGAATTATGCTTGGCCCCATCACGAGCAATATTTGTCAATGTGGGGAGGATTGGGAGCCACAACGTTACTGCTTGGGATGAACCCCGGACCTTGGGGAATGGCTCAAACTGGCGTTCCGTTTGGAGCAACGGGTGTTGCGGTTGATTTCTTGAACATTGAAGCATGTTCACTGGAAACACCAGATAATGCTCACCCAAAACGACCGATTGTTGGAATGAAACTTGAGCGGCAAGAAGTATCAGGCACTCGGCTTTGGAACTTAATGAAAGAACATTATGGTTCTGCTGAGCGAACCTTTGCCAATATCTTCGTAGTCAATCATTGCCCTTTACTCCTCCTCGGCGAGCGTGGGCAGAATATTACCCCAGACAACATTCCCGCAACAGTGATTGAGCCGGTATTGAAAGCCTGTGACGAACACCTCCGAGAAGTTGTTGAAGCGATGGGGATAACTCGGATCATAGGAGTTGGCAAATATGCTGAAAAGCGAGCAAGAAAGGCGTTTGATGCGGGAAAATCAGGTCCAGCAATAACCTCTTCGGGACGGGAAATCACCATTACAACATGCTGGCATCCGAGTCCTGCAAGTCCGCTGGCAAACCGCAACAATGGAACCGATTGGAAAAACAACGTCATCGGCGTTCTTGATGAAATGCAGGCGTAGTCTTCAAATGCTTAATTGTTCAGTGGGGACGCATGGAACCTTCTCAACTCGCATGGGACCGACAGCCGAACGACCGACAATGGAAGGTGCCAGAAGGGGATGACCCTCGGACACTTTACCAAATGCTGATGACC
>CASIBY010000009.1 GCA_949373095.1 Candidatus Poseidoniaceae archaeon | reverse complement strand
ATCGTAATGAGTTCGGGCGATTTCTTCAGTTGGGACCATCGATTTCATACCGACGAGTTTCAGTCCTTTTCGTTCAAATCGTCCAAGTATTTCTCCGACAAGTCCACGTTGTACGCCGTCGGGTTTAATCATCACATAGGTAGTTTGCATGGTGTTCACCAAACCTACCCAAAAGTGACCTGTTTAAGGGCGTTGCTGTAGGGCAAGTGAGAAGTTGTGTTCCCAGAAGGGGTTCACTAGATTCCGCCTTTGACGTAATGACGGGTCCACTTCACTTTGCGGGAGTTACGCTTGAGTTGGAGTTGGTTCTTGCGAGCTTTACTGCTCTTGAACCAAAGGATACTTCCATCCTTGCGTACAAACATCATGCCGGTTCCAGGTTCGATTTCCTCTCCGGAAAAACTGCAAATTCTTCGATCTGGCATTGTTCATCACCGTGCGTTCAGCTTTCGGGCCTCTCGTCCCGTGTCCTTGAGCATGAGAATGTCACCGACTCGCACAGGTCCTACCACGTTGCGGCTGATGATACGTCCCACGTCTCTTGGGTTGGGTGCGTCGTTAACACGCACCTTGACTTGGGTGGCTTCTCCGGTCATTCCGGTTCGGCCTACAATTTCGACCACTTCTGCTGGCCATCCACCGAGTTCTTCACTCATAATCTTCATCTCCGATTATGTCTCAAGCCTTGAGGCCTTTGATGAGTTCTACAACTTCATTGAATTTTTCTTGGGCGCCTTTGTTGATTTCCATCACTGCGATGGAAGCAGCCTTGACACCGTTTGCAAGTCCGGCTTCCTTAGCCAAGAATTCTTGGCTTGGGACGTATCCGTACGGGATTCCCTTCTCTTCACAAATCAACGGAAGGTGAGCCAACAATTCTGGAGGGTTCACATCTTCTGCAAGAATGATGAATTGAGCGGTACCTCGCTCTGCGGCTTTCGTGACCTCGTTACTGCCTTTCTTGAGGCGTCCATTCGTGTTCGATTGGATCATCTCGTAAATCTTGTCAGCAACGTCTTCTGGGGTTTCAAATGCTACGTGTACACTCATTGGAATATCTCCTTCCTCATGTTAAGGGCAACCATGCGCAGAACCACGCGGATATAAACGCAACGGAGACGACTCCGGCCTTTGAATTGATGAATGCTGGAGGAAATCAGCGAGCAGTCCTCTGTTTCGTTATACTTTGAGGCCCAACTCGTCCAATATTTCTTTGACGCCCCGAGACAAGGCCGGGCCACCTGGAATCGAGTCCACGGCATTGGATAAGGAGCCTGTCGCATGAACTCCGTCAACGTATCTCAAGAGTCTGGCAATTGCCCCGCCGGTGAATAATCCGTGAGAACATGCTGCGTGAACTTGGGTGGCTCCTTGATTTCTCAAGGCTTCTGCAGCTCGACAGATAGTACCCCCCGTAGCGATCATATCATCCACGATAGCAACCTTCTTTCCCTCAACATCGAGGTCTTTTGCCTTGTGCACGATGGTATGAGCATCGATCCTCGTTTTCTCAAGGTAAGAAAATTCACACCCGATTAACGAAGCCACTTGACTTGCTCTGTCTATCGCACCCTTGTCGGGTGAGAGAATAAAGTCTGGAGCAACTGTTCCTTGCAATCGCTCAGAAAGTTCTGGCATAGCCGAGGTAAATGAAATCGGCACGGGGAGGTCTTGCAATACTTCGGGCGCATGTATGTCCAAGACCACCATTCCATCACACTTTGTAGCAAGTAGGTGGGCGATGGCACGAGCTGAAATTGCTTCGCCTGGTTTGAAGCGTTTGTCTTGTCGAGAATAGCCAAAATAAGGAATTGCCAAAATAATGCCTTTTCCTACCTCAGGTAGGGCCTGAGGGCCAATTTCCCGTAAATTATGCAATTCGCCTCGACGTACATCGTTTAGTGACTCAAGCATCAGCAATGTCTCAACAATTCCAGAATCCGGGAAGGTGTTTGAAACCAAGACAACGGGTCCATTACGAACCGCTTCGATCGTTTCGGTGGGGATGCGAGTGTACCCTTCAGTATCAGGGAATCGTCGTGTTTCTAACACGTGGTGCTCCCATCCAAGGGATTCAGCGAGTTGGCTCGCAAGCGGGCCAGAATTACTGCCGGATACGACGACCATATGTTCCCCTCAAGTTCTGCTGTACGCTGACCCTTCATGTTCTTTGCGAGGGTGAAGGAATAGAAATATCTCTGTGAAAGTTTTGGTGCTCGAGGTCTGTGAATGGTTTGGTGCGCGAGGCAGGACTTGAACCTGCGACCTCCCGGTTATCAGCCGGGTGCTCTAACCGACTAAGCCACCCGCGCAATGGTAATCCCGCCGACCGGACCCCCCGTCATAAGCATGACGGCTAAAGATTCAACCGGCTTCACTTCAGGAATAATCTGCTTTCACTCTTCTTCCATCAGGTTGATGGCGGCAAATGACGGCAACTGAAGCACTTTCTCAAATGTCCGAGAAAGAACGACTTCGTCTAGACGTTCTCGTGTACGTGCTAATGCTGTGATAGGAATGCGGATTTCGGATTCAACGCCGAATTCCTTTTGGATGCGCATTCTTGTTGTGACAATGACGCCTTTGTATGTACGCTTTACTCGGAATAGTCTGGTGATAACACCAATCTCTTCTCCTTGGTTGTCCAAGACGGCTCGATCTAACATTTCGTCAGGTGCGTAAAGTTTCTCATCAATTCGAACCGTATTTCTCCATCGGCGTTGTAACTCTCGCATTGACTTTGAGAGCTTTACTGTACCATCGCCACGAATGCTGTGGACCAGTTCCTTTGGTAGTGGTGCAAGTTCAGCTGGTTTTCGCATGTATTCGTCCGCAACTTCTGGTGCCACTTGAATGCGCATCGATTGAACTCGTGCTTCATTCGGATGGTGGCGCTCACCGACGATCGTACCTACTTTCTTTTCGTTCACATAGACATCCCGTTGGAGTAACTCCTGAATGTCAAATTCTGTATTTCTCATATTTCCCATCTCTACGCCGATTTTGTTCGGCTTACCCATTGCTCAGTCCCGACGCCTATTATACTCTTCCCCGAAAAAAATATCATTTCCAATTGCATTTGTCGCATAATACTGCATTCAACCAATTGAAATATAGAACTAAATTCAATTCCGTGTGTCGCATAACGCGCGTCATTTCAATTAAAATCCCATGTAAGTAGAAATTAAAAAAGATTCGTTTTCTTATTGAATCTAACATTAATGGATGATATTTTTATCGAAGATGAAAACCCTGCAAATTTTCTTGGCTGTTGTGATCGTTTTGAATATGAAATATTAATTTTTTTTTGTATATTCCAATTGAAAAATCGTAATATAGGCATAAGCAGAGAGAGAGGAATCCTTCATGAACGAGCATCATCTGGGATTTACATGGGCGATGAGGGGAGAATAGCACTCCATGCGGCATCTCACCCACTGGCTAGAACCCTCTTGGAGCGAGGGATCCCACAGTTTCATCGCTTCTCAGTCCCCCAATTTGAACGTTTACGTGTTCAAAAAGAGCATGCTTCTGCTCTCGAACACTTTCCTGAGGCCATAGGGTCAATTAGCGACTCAGCGTCTGTTTCAGTACATGTTACAGAACGTCAAAATGACCTCTCTTCTTTTGGACAAACAGTCTCGCCTGTAATTTATCTCAGTCCTCCTGGCGAGTTGGAAGAAGGAATGAATCTCCAAATTCACATCCATGATCTCCTCACAACCGATGCTTCCACTGAAGTTGGAGAGATGTTCCATCAATGGTGGGAGATGGCAAACCGTGACGAAACTCCTATTATTGGCTTGGATGGAGCGTATTGGTGTTCATGTGATGATGTTGCTGAAGGTCTTCTAAGGCTAATAAAAGGTGGATTTCCCTCCGGAGGTTCAATGAATGTTTGTGGCCGAAGATATTGGTCAATGGAAGCCACTTGGTTGGAATTTGAAATGCTAGTTTCAAGAACTCTTGCTGGGCGTGAGGGTCGATTCAATCTCTCCCATCTCCAAGCCGATGAGGGGCCTGTAGTTGAAGTCGAAGACCTCAAAACCGCCCAAAAACGGATTCCTCGACCTTCTCTTGACAGGCTCCACGAATCACTTGAAAGCATTAGTAATGAGGGTTGGAATCCAAGAACCCCGTTCCGGCAGAGTCTCATGCTCATCGTCGCCGAACTTGCACATCACTACAAGATGAGTTAATTTTCTATTCATGCCTCGCTAAAGAGGTCAGCACCGAGTAACGGGAGGAGTAGACTTGCATCTCCTTCAACACAAATATGAGGTGCCTCTGGGCGCATTTTTCCCCATGAGATGGCTTCCCTAAGGCGAGCACCCGAGAGGCTTCCGTCGTGTTCTGGGGCAGTAGTAATGTATACTGCACTGTCGAGTCCACCTCGGTATTGGTTCCACCAAATGACATGGTGCTTTGAGATGCCTCCTCCTATCATGAGGGCGTTTGATGCTTCTACGTCCCATGTTAGGTCGCTCATAACTTGTTCATCAGCAAGGGTGTCAAGGTGAAAATCCCGATGTTTTTGGCGGAACATGAACAATTGAGCTCCAATTGAGCCATCTGTAATGCCTGGGATACAAACTGGAATGTTGTTCTTAGCAGCCCAATAGATTAGCGAGTCAGGAGTTCCAATGCGCTTACCCAGTTCCCATACCAAGTGGATTGAACCGAAGCCTAACCATGCGTCAGCCCCAGTTTTTCCAGTGGATGCAAGACGGTCGTTGTAAATATCTTCAAGCACGGGCATGACTACAGATTCAATGATCTCTCCGTAGGATGCATTGGGGACGATGACGTTTCCAAGTCGCATGAGGGAGTGTTCACCAAGTTCTACATCGTCTAGGTCAAAAGACCCATGGTAATAGTGCTTGTAGGCCCTTGCAATGTCGTGGTCGAGGGTTCCACATGTTGTAGAGACTACGTTGAACATCTTTCTCTTAATTGCTTCAACAAAGAAACCTCGTGTTCCAGTTGCACACAAACAGGCAGGGAATGAGAGCCAGTTTGTCACTCGTTCCGGGTCAGCATCCACTGCGTCAATATCAGTTTTCATCTGAGAAAGGATTTCTCTTGCTGTGGCGAATTTAGTAGCCGTGAATCCGCCTGCAGAGGCCATTTGCTGAATCAATTGCTGCGGTGTTGTTGCCTTGGAAAAGTCATAATCCACAACAGGGGTGTCGAAGTCCTTTGGGTCAATCGCCATGGCCAGACCTCGCGGCTCCGCTTCATGAAGGTGTTCACGCCCTACTTACCCATCATTCAGCCATGTGTTCAATCTCATAGATGCGGTCTCGTAAGCGGGCTGCCTGTTCGAAATCCAGGGACTTTGCTGCAGTCTCCATTTCCGCCCGTAGTTCATTGAGCAGCTCAGACCGTTCACTTTCGGAAAGAGCGGACAATGAGGGCTGTTTATTAGAATTTTCCAATTGAGAATTTGATTTTCCTATTGTTGAGTTATCGGATTCATTCGCAGCGGCCCAAGAACCTGCTCCCAAGTTCAATCGTTGTGCCCAATCTCCATCTTTGCGCCCACCCTTCTTAGCGATGAGCCGGCGAGAGCCATCACCTGCAGTAGTAGTTCCAGCAATCAATCCATCCGTTGTATCACCCATTACAGGGAGGGCCTTGACAATTGTACGCGGAGTAATGCCTAGGGCCAAATTGTTCGCATGTTGTCGTTGACGTCGTTCCAGGGTTTGCCGGATGGCTGCTTCCATTGCCGGAGAAAATCCGTCTGCGTATAGCAATACCTTCCCGTCTTGGTTTCTTGCGGCACGCCCTATGGTTTGAAGTAAGCTTCTTTCGTTTCTTAGGAAGCCTTGGCGGTCAGCATCAAAGATAGCAACAAGGCTTACTTCTGGGAGGTCCAAGCCTTCACGAAGGAGGTTAATTCCAACAATGACATCGATGTGCCCGTGGCGAAGAGCACTGATAATCTCAGTTCGTTCAATCGTATCAATTTCTGAATGCAAGTGATGTGCCTTCACTCCCATGCGGTTGAGGTAGGCAGCGACCTCCTCTGCAAATTTAATGGTAAGAACCGTTACAAGACACCGCTGTGATTGTTCAATACGGGCATTGATTTCAGTGAGTAAGTCATTTATTTGACCTGCAGTTGGGCGTACTTCAATTTCAGGATCTAGCAATCCCGTTGGTCGTAATTCCATCTTAGCGATTCCTTGTATGGATTGAAGCATATCGTACATGGACTCAGCCTCTGGGTGCTTTTTGTCCCTATCCGCCGCCCCTGCTCCACCCTGGCTGGCTGCGTGCTCCAGCCCTTTTGGAAGGGGCTGGCCAGTGATTTCACAGAGGTGTCGTAGCTCTCGTTCTCCTGGAGTGGCCGAGACGTATACCATTTGAGGGACGAGACTTTGGAATTCAGGGATTTTGAGAGGTCGATTATCTGCCGCAGTTGGTAAACGGAATCCATGCTCTATGAGGCTCTCTTTTCTCGAACGATCGCCATGATACATTCCTCCAACCTGGGGAAGGCTTACGTGGGATTCATCCATGATTACTAAGAATTTTTCAGGATTCCCATGGAATTGGTTCGCACATGCAGCGAAGAAATCTAACAAACAATAGGGTCGTTGGCCACGTTCCCTGCCATCAAAGTGCAAAGAATAATTTTCGATGGCTTGGCAGTGCCCTATTTCTCGGAGCATTTCAAGGTCGTATTCGGTGCGTTGTTCAATGCGGTAGCGTTCGAGTTCCCTTCCACCACGAGCGTAGAATTTACTGCGGGCATTTAGCTCGGTTTCTATGGATTCAAGAGCTGCTTCAAATCGCTCTGGACTGGTCATAAAGAATTCTTTTGGGTGAATCCATGCTTCATCTAATTCATCAAGAACATCCCACGTGACGGGGTCACAAATTTGGATGCTCTTGATTCCATCAAAATCAAACACAATACGGAGTGGGTCATCTCGACTCGGCATCCATACATCGATGACTTCGCCCCGAACTCTGCATTCGCCACGATTGAGATCCGTTGTTGTTCTCCGGTATTGGAGCTCAATGAGTTCTCTGAGCAAGTCACTGGTCTCAATAACTTGTCCAACAGCGCATCGGACGTGATATTCAAGGAATGTTTCAGGTGGGTTTAGCCCGTAAATGCAAGAAACAGAGGACACGACAACGCAATCAGGGCGGGTAACTAACGATGCCACAGCGGCAAAACGTTCCTGTTCAATGCGTTCGTTAATACTCAGCTCTTTGTCAATGTAGAGGTCACGCTTTGCAAGATATGCTTCTGGTTGGTAGTAGTCGTAGTGAGATACAAAATACTCAACGGCATTCTTTGGGAAATAACCAACCATCTCTTGGTGGAGTTGCCGAGCCAGTGTCTTGTTATGGCTCATAATGAGGGTAGGGATGTTGAGCTTCTGAATCACGTGGGCCATTGCAAAGGTTTTGCCGCTCCCTGTTACGCCCAGGAGGATGCATCGTTCTTGACCATTTTCCAATTGAGAAATCAATTTTTCAATTGCTTTTGGCTGGTCTCCATCTGGTGTAAATTCCGCATGCAGTTCAAACTTCTTCACCGACGGGTTCAATTCGTCCAAAGCCGCTCCTTCAAGCGCTTTTGAAAGGTCAAAAGGGTTCCGTTCGTTCAGATCAACTTCACCAACCGAACGATCAGCCTCTTCCTCAAAAGCACCCTCGTCATCCCATTGTTCAGCCATATCAATCCCTCTTATGACCCGATTAGGGGAGATAAAGTCCACCGTTAACATGGAGAATAGCTCCAGTGATGTACGATGAATCAGGTCCTACAAGAAATGAAACAGTTGAGGCCATATCTTCCGCAGTCCCGACCCGCTGCAACGGAACTTCACCTTCTCTTTGCAATCGCTTTTCGGGTGAATCACCGCTCAACAAGTCGGTATCAACATAGCCAGGTGCAAGTATATTCACTCTCTTTCCTTCCGGCCCTACAGATTGTGCTAATGAGCGTGCCCACGCGGAAAGAGCAGCTTTTGATGCTGAGTAATCTGCACCATGAGGCGAGCCTCTGATGGCGAGTTGTGAGCCAACGACAACCATGCGAGCTTCATCGGATAAATGGGGCTGAACCGCCTTCCATACGGCGACTGCTCCTTCGAAATTTGTCTTCATAGTGGTTTCCAGGTCGTCCATGGTCATTTGATGGCCTTCAATACGGTTGTAGATGCCGTGATTAAGCACTAAAACCTCAATTTTCCGAGCCATCCACGGATGCTGTCCAAGAAGGCCAACTTCACCGGAATCAGCACAATCGACCTTGACTGCGAGGGCATCATCTCCTCGTTCCCGTATAGCATCAACAATCATTTCCGCTGGTTTTGATGATTGATTGTATGTCAACAATACGTCGTATCCATCTGCAGCAAGTCGGTCGGATATCGCTGCACCAATGCCGCGGCCTCCACCTGTGATCAAAGCAACCGGACGCGTCATACCACGACGAGGGACTCATCTCTCATGAAACCATGTGACCGTGCTTAATCTTCAATTGGAAGGAATTGAGCAAGTTGTGGGGGTTGCCAGCCCTCTGGCTTCATGACTTTGCCATCCTCTCTCCGCAAGACTTTACCATCCACAAGTTTCGCCATATTTGAGCGATGTACTTCATTAAACGCATCGTCGTAAATATGCTGCATGCCGTGATTGATGATGGTTCCAGCAAGGATGTATCCTATATCTGCCAAGGCATCAAGCACTTCGACCAAATCGCCTGACCGCGCTGCTTCTGCGTATTCTTGAACTTCCTCTTCAAGGAGTTTAATACGAAGTTCGATCAACTCATCAGGGCCTAAAGCAGGAGATTCAAGTTTTGGAATGTCAAAGGCTTCATTGAATTCGAGCAGTGATTTGACAAGAGGGTTCATGATTTACGGTGAGCCGTTGAAGCACATCAACTTTCCACAGGTGTCGTGTGGTAATAGTCATCGACTTATTATCGAATTTGAAACGTTTAGTCCAACATGATTTCACTAGGCTCAAGCATAAAGCCGATGATTAGCGCAAGGAGAAGCGCCCATCCTGTCAACATGGAGGCACGGAACAAGACCGTTTGGAAATCCTCGAACTTCTCTTTTGCTAAAACAACCCAGATGTTTATCACCGCCATTCCTCCCGCAGCAGCAAGGAACCAAATCCCATCCATGGGGTCCGAGATGGCAAAGCAAGCAAACCAAACCAACGTCAACTGTACGGTTGTCCGTGTTGTTGCCTTTTCGTCAAAAGTAGATGGGAATGAGTGAATCCCTTGCTCACGGTCACTTTCGACATCCATTCGGGCGTAATTGATGTCAAATGCAGTAATCCACAAAGTAACTCCAAGAGAGATTGGAAGGATGGTTGAAGCCCACAAGAATTCAGTGTTGTAGTCAAACATACCTGTAATGGCAGCCCAGCCGTGTATGTCTGCTGCTATAGCAACCCAGGCTCCCGCAGGGGCTAGGCCCAAACACAGGCCAAGCCAAAGGTGGCACAGCCAAGTGTATCTCTTCATGTAAGGATAGATGACGAAGACGAGAACAGGTAGCCAAGACATCATGAGTGCAACAGGGTTGAGAAGGCCAGCACCGATGAGTAGCATGGCCAAGAACACGGCGCAAAGCGTCCATGCCGTTTGAAGGCTCATCTCACCTGAGGCAAGATGGCGGTTTTCAGTTCGAGGATTTGCCGCATCAATGTCACGGTCAATAATACGATTCAGTGCCATGGCTAGTCCTCTTGCCCCGACAGCTGCAAGAAGAATCCAGAGCAGATCTATACTTGGAGGGATATTGAATTGCTCAAGGGCAATGAAATATCCCATCAATACGAACGGGAGGGAAAAGAGCGTGTGTTCTATTTTGATGAACGAAAAAATCTGCTTAGCATCCATTAACCGTGACTCCCGAAAGATAGGTGTGGGGGCCAGACATATGAATCCAACTCCGGATGCTGAGCGACTTTTGCCAATGTTTGGGGTGAATGCATCGTGATTGCAGGCCATCTGCGAACTCCGAATGCAGAAGACGGAATTGGCGTAGTTGCATCCCAGCAGAGACGTTGGCGGGATGTATCAAATGACAATCCCCTGCCCACATCAAACCTTGATGTCAACTGCCATAGTAAGCGTCTTCGGGCCTTTGGTCCATCCAACTCGACATCATCATTGGTGATGAATAACCACCGCAGGTTTTCCGAATCTTCCAATTGCCAGATTAAATTTTTCAATTGCTCAACCTTCTTTCGTCGTTGACCTTCAGCATCATCGTTTGAAGCGCTTGATCCCGATCCAGGTGAGGGCGTTCCTTCGATATTTGTGGTGACGACAAGCATGCTTCCTCGAAGCATACGGGCTTGAACCACTTCGGGCAATGCTTGAACCGATTCTATATTCGAGAACGACGGGGGCTCTTCTAAGCCTTGTCTCCAAGCGGGTGATTCTTCGGTAAACGAGCCTTCGAGAGGTTGGTTTGAACTTCTCGGGTCGGCTGCAGCAAGTGTTGTTGCATCAATGAGGAGTTTGGAATGTACGTTTTCGTATGGGCTTGCTGCTTCAAGAGAGTCAGCAACCATGCCGTCTAGTACTGTGATGTCGGTAGATATGTCCACTTTGTTATTCAATGCGTCCAAAAACGATTCGAGATCCTTGGTGTTTGAAGTTTCATCGACCATGGCCATGATCTTGAGAAACATCATTTGCCCAGCCCCGAGGAGCCCAAGACCTGTTTTTCTGGCTTGTCTTGGATATCGTTGCTTAGATGCAGCAATCGCAAGATTGTGAAATCCAGTTTCAAGAGGCAGGTGGACAGAGCGAACGTCTCGGTGTTGGAATTGCAGGACGGGTGAGAATTGCCCACCGATCGCTTCGCCTAAGTATCCGTCTTCCATCGGGGGTAGGCCAACAATAGTTGCTGGTAGAACCGCATCTTTTCGGCACGTGATGGCCGTCACATGGAGCACGGGGTACTGTCCGGTGAGGGAATAGAATCCAAAGTGGTCACCAAACGGACCTTCTGTGCGCGTTTCACCAGGGATGCAGTATCCCTCAATGACGACGTCTGCTTCTGCTGGAACCATGAGGTCTTGAGTCAAGGCTTTCGTAATCGGAAGTGATTTCCGTCCTAATATCCCTGCGAACTGGTACTCAGAAAGGTTGTCTGGGAGCGGTGAAATCGCCGAGAAAATTAGTTCAGGGGGTCCGCCAATACAAACTGCGACGGGCATTTTTCCTTCTGGGCCTAAGGCTGCAGCATGGTCTGCAGCATGTTTGTGAATCTGCCAGTGCAGGCCGAGTTCCTTTGGACCAAACACTTGGGCTCTATACATTCCCAAGTTGTGCTCACCTGTCTTTGGGTCTTTAGTGACAACGAGGGGAAGGGTGACGAAATGACCTCCGTCCATGGGCCAAGTCTTCGGTATTGGTAGCGATGTGAGGTCCAGGGGGAGGCGGACACGCTGACTTGCACCTTTCCTTTTCTTCTTGGGAGGCATTGCGAAGGCATCTCTTGCTAACGGGAGGGCAGTCCATGGACGTTTTGTCATGGCGCCGATGTCTGGCTTCATCATGGCGACCATTCGGTCGCCGATGGACGTCTCATGCTTTGCCCCAAGAGCACGAAGCGTTCGGTCATGGGAGCCGAATAAGTTCATGGCGAGAGGCATGACTGATATCGTTCCATTGGCTAATCGGGGTTGCTCAAACACCACTGCTGGCCCGTCGTTCTTCACAAGAAGGTCAGCGATAGCTCCTGCTTCATAGACGACATCAACGGGTCGGTTAATGCGAATTAACTCTCCTCGTTCCTCGAGGTGGGTCATCCAACGCTTGAGGGTCCTCCATGCCACAAACCGGCGTGGTCGTTCTTGCCTTTGAACCTCCGTATGTGCGCCTATGGCCCTGATGTCGGTCAAGCTGGCTCCGTCGGAAGCAACCGTTTTCTTCATGTGCCTCCCCCGCCCTCTCATACACAGAGGGGTCCGATGAGAACGTGTGACGTGGTCGTGATTGGCGCTGGTCCAGGGGGCGGTTCTGCTGCCTTACATGCAGCAAGGGCCGGGCTTTCTACGTTGATTCTAGAAGCTGATCCTGAAGTTGGTACGCCGGTTCATTGTGGCGAGTGTCTTTCTGAATTAGCGGTACAAAACCTTGACCTTGAATTGCCAGACCATGTCAAGGCCTTAGATGTAAAAGGGATACGAGTTATTTTTCCAGATGGTACGGAAAAACTCCTCACCGAGCAAGGTTACGTGCTGGAAAAACATCTGTTTGAGCGCTGGTTGTGTGATGAGGCCGGCAAACAAGGAGCAGAACTTCTTCTTCACCACCGCGTGACTTCCATGGAAAGAATTTACAATAGCGAAAATCAATTTGTCAATTGGAAAATAGATGGAAAAGGCGAGGAGTTTCCAATTGAATGTCGAGCCGTTATTGACGGTTCAGGCGTCTCGGGTGCAGCATCCAAACTCTTGGACATGGGAGGGGAAGTAGAGGTTATTGCCGGATTCCAATACGAGGTGCTGGATGTACCCAACGATGGATATCTGGACTTTTACTTGTGGCCAAAATACTCACCTCACGGCTATGTTTGGATGATCCCAAAGGAAGGCGGGCGAGCCAATGTTGGGCTGGTTACGACCGACAAAAAAGGGGCCATTAAATATCTCAATTCTTTCATCGAAGACACCTATCTTGCCAACAAGCCTACCGCAAATCCTCCATGGCGTGCAGAAGGAATCAAAATCCGCCCGTTCGGGGGGACCATTCCAATTTCAGGTCCCCGTACAACCACTGTTGGGGACGGAATTCTTCTCGTGGGTGATGCTGCAGGATTCACCTCACCGTTGTTTGAAGGTGGTACTCACCTCGCTCTCTGGTCGGGGAGGGAAGCAGCACAAACCATCGTTGCTGCACTCAAAGAAAATGATATGAGCAACAAGCGACTAATGGCCTATGAGCAGGCTTGGAAGAAACGTTTCCCTCCATATCACAAAATTCTGAAAGGAAAGACTGCTCTTTACGACTTAACCGATGAAGAAATGTCAACCATGGCTCGTTGTCTACCAGAAGAACTTGGAAACATGAGTCCTTTGGATAAAGTTGTCATCGGGTTGCGGATCTTGGTTCGTAAACCGATTTTGTTCACAAAGCGAGTGATTCCAGTTCTACTTTCCTTTGGTTATTCAAGGGCCAAATTCTTCGGATGGTAAGCGCTAGAAGTTCTACGGCTGATGAGCAAAGCCAATGAGGGACGGGCTCTGCCCTCGTATCATGTGGGGGGGGACGCTTTGGCTTGCTCTCGTATCGCTCTGTATCCTCATATGGCGACCGACACTACACGAACGAAGCCATTGGCTATCAGTCGCCTTGCACCTATTCGTAGGGTTGCCGTTTTTTGCACTTGCAGGATTGTTCGTCGTCAATGATGTATCCATTCTCCATGTTGCGGCCTTTGGTGGAGAATCTCTTCCCCTCAAATATCGTTTTGCCGCTACATGGGCTGCTCGTGAGGGACCGCTTCTCATGTGGGTGGGGTGGATGGGGCTTCTGTCGTGGCTCTTTAGGCGACCGTTGCAGGGTGAAGCAGGAGATCTCCGACTCTACCAAACACGGCTTCGTCTTTCTCACATCTCTACTTTGGCGTTATTGTTGATTTCCTTCTCTTTAGACCCCTTCAAACCCACGCCTCAATTCTTTTTTGGTGGCGGGCTGAATCCATTGCTACAAACGGATTTGATGGTCATACATCCTCCGCTCATCTTCCTAACCTATGCGCTTTGTTTCCAATTGACCAGCATTGGTCTCTCCAGTGCTTATCTTAACAGCAACGAAGCAATTCAGCAACGAACCCTAGCCGTAGCCCGTCCTGCTCTCATCATCGCCACCATTGGAATCGGGCTTGGAGGCCTCTGGGCCTATCTCATACTGGATTGGGGCGGATATTGGGCTTGGGACCCAGTCGAAACGGGCTCACTTCTTCCCTGGCTTGCACTGGTTGGAATCGTACATCTGCGTACTCGGCCAGGTAAAGTTCGACCTTCAATTTGGTCCGGAGGAGCCATTCTAACTGGAGTTCTGGCCCTTTTTGCTACAACTGTAACTCGGGCCGGAGGGGTTTGGGCCTCGTCAATTCACACCTTTGTTACCGATGATTCTGGCACATTACCAGAAAATGTGTTTGGTCGTTTAATGGTTCTCAAAGATAACCCAGCGGCTACGGAAATTATGACTTATACGACCTGGATGATGATTCTAATCGGTTGCTGGTTTGCAATTCAGAGAAGCGAGTACCGCAATCAACCTCTACGCCAATCCTCTGTTTGGGTTTCGGCAGTGCCTGCGGGCGTTGCGCTTATTGGAGCGCTCCTCTTTTCGAACATGGATGTAATTACATGGAATGTGGTTCCTGATGCCCTTTTCGTAGGATTCCTTCTGCTCCCAATGTGTCTTGCGCAACAAAAGATCAAGACGAAACCGGAGGTAGTGGACTCAGAGAATTGGTCTTACACAACATTCACCTCTCTGCCACTGCATGGTATTCTCACTGTTCTGATATTCGCCTTAACCGAAGACGTCTTCATAACAATGATTTTTGCTGCTCTCTTCTTACCCCTGTATTACGCCCATCTGCTCTAGTTGCATGGCCTTGGGCGGCAGCAGGTGTTGTGATGGGCTTATCGCTTGCATGGGCTCAAATGTTGGAGTTGCCTGTTGCAGCATTTATGCTGGTCACGTTTGTTCTGCCTTGGCTTCTTGCTCCAACTCAAGAACAAGATTCACCCTCGCTTAAGAGCAGAAAAATGCAACTGAAGCTAGCCTTGTGGGGTAGTGTCCTTGTCGTTAATCTCTACCTTGTACTGACTTGGGTTTTACTGATATCAAGTATTGACGCTATCAATTTCGACGCACATGAACTCTACGGCGCTCCGTTCCTCACGGCAATCGGTGTTTGTTTGTTCTTGTACACTAGAAGAAAAGATGATACTAATCAAAATTTGTACCTTCTTGGAGGGGCAACAGCTGTGGCTTTAGTTGGAGCCCTGCTCTTTCCCGACTCGCTTGGGGCAGATTCCAGCACTCCAATTTCCCAACAACTTCAACGAGGACATATTGTCTGGTTTAGCCTCCCATTCTTACTGCTTGCAGGAGCGCCGGTTGGGCGTGAGGTAGTTCGGCAAGCGGTAAAGGCACGCAAAAAAGGAACATTGCTACGAATACCCTTAGGGGCCCACATCGTACACTTTGGATTGCTCTTGTTACTCCTTGGCCATCTTTCAACAACGACATTGGTTGACAGAGGGGATGCAAGTCACCGTCTCTCGCTGGTTAAGAACGAAATGATTGTTCACGAGGGGATTGGATATGAGTTTACTGAACTCCTATTGGAGGATGAAGGGTTGGAAGTAGGTGATGGCTTTGTTGGAGTAAACATCCGTATTTTTGACATTGATTCTGAGGGCACCCCGAAAGAAATCGGTGAAGTTCAACCGGGGATGCTCCGTTTTGACGCTCAAGCCCTCCCACGTTCAGAAGTTGATACATTAACACGATTAACAGGAGATATTGTGTTTATTTTTGACGGTAGCCAATCCAATGCCTTGATGCAGACGGTTCAACAAGACGGACTTGAATCTGTAGAGTTGGTCCGTGTTACTATCTATGTTCTTCCTCACTCTCATGCAGTTTGGGCGGGCTGGGGCCTGATGATAGGGGGCATGACATTGGTCGCTGTTTCACAGGGCAAGAACAGTGCACTGCCCACCAATCTACACGATTTAATCCCTTCAGAAGAAGAATGAATTCTTCCAATGGAATTATGAAGGGGGGGTCGGTCGCCGAAACATCCCCTTTGGAGGCATTACCATGGAAGAAGGAACAATTGTCCACGTTGATTATGAATTGTATAACGATGAAACCGGTGATCTCATCGAAACCACTCGTGAAAAAGTTGCAAAAGAGCACGAATCACACGAAGAAAGCCGAACCTATCAGCCAATGGTCTGTGTCGTCGGTGGCGGTCAACTCATCCCTGGTTTTGAAGCCGCATTGGGAGAAGCAAAGGCAAACAAGGAAATTGAAGTCGTTATCGCTCCTGTTGAGGCATACGGAGAGAAAGACAGCACCCAAATCGAAACCATCAGTATCGACAAACTCATCCGTGCAGTTCAAGACCCTAATTCGCTCTACATCGGGGCTCCAGTCAACATCAACAACCGTCAAGGATACTTGTCGTACCTTGCTGCTGGGCGTGCTCGTATTGACTACAACCACCCAATGGCTGGTAAGACTCTCAAGTATACCTTCAAGATCGTGAAGGTCGTCGAAGGCAAGGAAGAGCAAGTCAATGCACTTCTCGAAGCCAATACCGGTCACAGCGAGTTCAAGGTTTCTTTTGACGGGGACGACTTGAACATTGTAATCCCTCAAACAATGCTGTTTGATACCAATGCAGCCATGCTCAAATTCCGATTGGTCACTATCATCCGTGATGCAGTTGAATGCGGTAAGGTCTCATTCATCGAGGTTCACGAACCTCGTGGATTTGGTGTTGAAGACGAAGACGACCAAGACGATGACGAGGACTTGTCCAAGCTCTCTGTTGCTGACCTCAAAGAGCGGCTCAAGGCTGCAGGACTTCCAGTTGGTGGAAAGAAAGCAGACTTGATTGCTCGCCTCTCCTCACAAGAAGAGGAATGAATGCTGACCTGTTGTCCTTAGAGTTACAACGATATGGGGGGTGCGATTCCCCTCATGGTTACAGAGGTCGGACCCATGGACGTTGATGATGACGAATACGAAGGTGTCGCCTGGGATGACTCCACTGCCCGATGATGAGTATTCTCCAAGGGCGAGAAAGTTGTCATTTGGGGTGCAATTGGCATTGGCCTTCTAGCCATGGCGGGACTCATTCTCGCATTCGATACGGTATGGACTGAAACCCTCAAGCCAATCATTTGGGACCCTGTAGTCAAAGATGCAGGTGTTGCAGGAGACGCAGGATACACTCCACAGAACACCGCTATATACACTCTGAGCATGCTTTCATCGGTAGTCTTGTTGCAGGCAATGTTCCGAAAGTGGAACCTGCCTAGTGACGATAAGATGACTCTTGCTCTCATCGCTTGGGTCTGTCTTGCACCAGTGATGCGTGTTCTGGAAGATGCAGACTTCTTTTCATCATCGCAAGACGTACTTTTCATTTCTCCCCTGATTCATCTTCATTTGGCTGGATGGTTGGTCGGTATTGCGGTCATCAGTCATTTATTGGGGCGAACATGGGATGGCGTCAATAGCGACGAGGCCGAAGAACGTCAGTCAACACTCATCCTTGGATTCCTCTTCGTTGCATTGATGCTCCAGTGGTATTGGCTTTACAGACCCGCATACATTGAACATCCCGAATCTTCTTTTTCAATCGCGCTAGTTGGATTGATTGCTGCCTGCGTATTCATGTGGTTCTCAATGATGCAAACACGCGGATGGGAAGCAATCACTCGGGGCATGTTGTCGTTTGCGGTTGGTGCAATTGTCCTAGGACTTGGCCATTGGGGGCAATTCATGTCCACGCCTTGGGCGCAAGAGAGCGGCCGAGTTTCTAATGATGTTACTCTGTGGCCGGTATTCATCGTTTTGGGCCTACCTGCGGTGATTTGCTGGTTCATGTACCGTGCAGGAAAAGAGGATGCTCACCAACTCAAGTTAACTGGCTACATGGCAGGAGTTCTTCCACAAGGCATTGGTCTCAAGGAATGGGAAGATCAACCTGAAAAGTGGGCATCTCATCCTGTAGAATTCCTTTCCAACAAAGCGTTGCTCGCCCACCCAATGGTTCTTGGAATGGTTTTTGGACAGTTGGCCGATGGTTTTGCAACGATGATGGGGATAGATTTCTTTGGTTACGGGGAAAAGCACCCAGTTAGTGATGCTGTAATTCAATTCGGCGGGCGAATTAACGAGATGGTGGGTATTTCATGGGGCGAAGGCGCCTGGTTCTTCGCTATCATCAAAGGCATATTGGTCGGCCTCATAGTTTGGCTTTTCGTCCAAATGCGAGTCGAACATCGTCAGCAACATTTCAGACTACTAATCGTCCTTGCAGTGTTGATTGTTGGTTTGGCCCCTGGTCTTCGTGACATTGGTAGATTGATGCTTGGGGTTTGAACCTAGAGCCTTATCTCCGCTTCAATTGGATTCCATGCAATTAAATGCGACACACCCTTGGCTGAATTTGAGGCGTTGAGATGGACCGTTTACCAAGCCGGGTGAATCGTGCAGACCCTGAATTTTCTGAACGCAAGGAGCACAACGAAGCGTTGATTGCTCAATTGCGTGAACGCCTTGCTACCGCTTCTAAGGGAGGTGGAGGAAAATACGTCGAGCGCCACCGTTCACGTGGTAAGCATTTGCCAAGGGAGCGAATCGAACGCATCATTGACCCAGGAACTGCGTTTTTGGAACTTTCTCCACTTGCTGCGCACGAACTTTACGATGGTAGAGCTCATTCGGCAGGTATCGTAACGGGCATCGGAATGGTTCACGGTCGTGAATGTCTTTTCGTCGCCAACGATGCCACCGTCAAAGGTGGTTCATATTATCCAATGACCGTAAAGAAACACATTCGTGCACAAACAGTGGCTCACGAGAACAACCTACCATGCATCTATCTCGTTGACTCCGGCGGTGCTTTTTTGCCCATGCAAGACGAGGTGTTCCCTGACATCGGTCATTTTGGACGTATTTTCCGTAACCAAGCCCGCATGTCCGGGGATGGAATCCCACAGGTTGCTGCGGTCCTAGGTTCGTGTACCGCAGGAGGGGCCTATGTCCCTGCCATGTCTGATGAATCCATCATCGTCAAAGGAAACGGTACAATTTTCCTTGCTGGCCCTCCTCTCGTCAAAGCAGCTACGGGGGAAGAAGTCACTGCAGAAGACCTGGGGGGTGCTGAAGTTCACACTGTCCAATCTGGTGTCGCTGACCACTTTGCTGAGGATGAGGATGAAGCCTTGCGAATGGTTCGTAATGTTGTGGAAAACCTTGGTCCGCGAACCCTTGCTCCTGCAGCCAGCAACGAGCCTGAAGAACCAGCACATGATGTTGAAGACCTTCTCGGTTTGATTCCTTCAGATAATCGAACTCCAGTGGATATTCGTGAACTTATCGCTCGTATCGTTGACGGGTCCCGGTTCCATGAATTCAAGGCGCGATATGGAACCACACTGGTTTGTGGATTCGCCCACATTCACGGTCACAAGGTCGGTATTGTTGCTAATAACGGAATTCTGTTTTCTGAATCATCTCTCAAAGGCGCTCATTTTGTTGAATTATGCGGGCAAAGAGGCATCCCGCTCATCTTCCTTCAGAACATCACCGGGTTCATGGTTGGTCAAGCCTATGAAGCCGGAGGTATTGCAAAAGATGGTGCTAAACTCGTTACTGCAGTATCCTGCGTCAACGTCCCCAAGTTTACTGTTATCATTGGCGGCTCACACGGAGCAGGAAACTACGGCATGTGCGGGCGGGCTTACGACCCACGATTCCTTTTCATGTGGCCTAACAGCCGGATCTCAGTAATGGGTGGGCCTCAAGCAGCGGACGTGCTTGCCACTGTCAAACAAGATCAACGGCAACGGGAAGGATTGCCACTACTCGAGGGTGATGAACTCCAAGCGTTCCGTCAACCTATTCTTGACAAATACGAAACCGAAGGCAGTCCGTATTACTCTACCGCCCGTCTGTGGGATGATGGCATCATCGATCCAAGAGATACACGTGATGTTCTCGGGCTCTGCTTGGCTTCCGCCCGTAACGCACCTTTGCCTGACAACCGCTACGGAATTTTCAGGATGTAAGTTTTCAATAGAATATTTAAAAATGCAATTGGAGAATATCACATGACTTCTATGGAGCAACCCCCTGAAACCGAATTGGTGTCAATTGAAATCAATGATTCGATTTGCCACCTAAAACTCAACCGTGAGGAAAAATTCAATGCCCTCAACGTTCAACTCATAACGGAACTCTGTACCCTGTTTGATTGGACTGCCGAACGAAGCGTTGGGCGCCAAGGTGAACTTCATGATAGTAACGGAAAACCCTTCTTACGCATCATCGTTCTTTCCGGTGCTGGACGCCATTTCTGCGCAGGTGCAGACATCAATATGATGCGAGATGCAGGAGCAAATACCGTTGAAGAGAACCGAATAGACTCGGAGCGATTGGATCGTTTGTTCAATGGACTTTGGGCCCATCCATGCTTTACAATTGGAGCTGTCCAAGGCGTGGCTCTTGGCGGGGGGGCAGGTCTTGTTGCTTGTCTAGACCATGTCATCGCCACTTCGAATGTTAAAATTGCACTTTCAGAAGGTAAACTTGGAATTCTCCCGGCTGTAATCGGTCCCTATGTGTACCGACGTCTAGGTTCTGCATGTTTCCGCCGTTTGGCCATGCAGGCAAGCCGAATTGATGCTGATGAGGCCCTACGAACCGGATTCATTGAACATGTGGTTGAGAACATTGATGCGTTGCCTGCAGCAATTGACAGTCTTGCAAATGAGGTCTTATCCACCGGACCTTGCGCTATCTCATTGGCCAAGGAATTGACTCTAAACTTTGACCGTTGGACGGGTAGTGATGGGAATTTGCGCAATTATACGCTGGACTTTACCAGCAAGATGCGAGGTTCTGACGAAGGGCAAGAGGGCTTATCCTCATTCCTTGAAAAGCGCCAACCAAACTGGAAGCCAGAAGAACTTGAATGAGGATTGACCATGATCACCAAAGTTCTCGTCGCCAACCGAGGTGAAATAGCATGCCGTATTCTACGTGCATGCCGAGAAGCAGGAATTCTAACTGTGGCTGTTTGCGCTCCAAACGACCAAGGAACTCTTTTCACCGAGATGGCCGATGAGCTTATTGTACTGAATGGAGACACCATTGCAACGACCTATCTTGACCAAGAACAAATCATTCAAGCAGCCCTTTCAACAGGTTCTGATGCTATCCACCCAGGGTTTGGCTTTTTGTCGGAACGAGCACCATTTGCCCGCTCTGTGAAGCAATCAGGAATCATTTGGATTGGACCATCACCCGAAGCAATAGAACAAATGGGTGATAAAATGACTGCTCGTCAAACAATGCGTAATGCGGGTGTTCCTGTAATACCAGGCGAAGAAGTAGAAAGCGAGGACCAACATGACGCAATGGCTGCTCTCCTATCTGCTTCGGAACGTGTTGGTTATCCACTGCTCCTGAAGGCATCGAGTGGTGGAGGTGGAAAGGGTATGCGGGCTGTTTACGACCCTGCTGACTTCCTTCAATCGGCAGAAGGAGCACGTCGTGAGGCCTTGGCTGCATTTGGCGATGGCCGAATTTACATTGAACGGCTTCTTAATGGCTCAAAGCACATTGAAATTCAGGTTCTCGCAGACCGTCACGGTAGAACTATCCATCTTGGCGAACGGGAATGTAGCGTTCAACGGCGCCATCAAAAGGTGTTTGAAGAGGCCCCGGGGCCCACCATGACGCCTGAACTAAGAGAGGCAATGGGGCAAGCAGCGATTCAAGCAGCCCAAGCAGTCTCGTACGAGGGAGCTGGCACAGTTGAGTTTCTATTGGCTCCAACCGGTGAATTCTTCTTTTTGGAGATGAACACGAGAATTCAGGTAGAACACCCAGTAACTGAACTCGTCACTGGAACTGACATCGTGCGTGAGCAGTTGAGGATTGCTTCGGGCCAACCCATGTCTTGTGGAGAGTTAAACATACGAGGGCACGCTATTGAGGTTCGGCTTTATGCTGAAGATGCTTCCAACAACTTTCTACCATCAATCGGACCTCTGGCTGTGTTTAGGCCTCCAGAAGGCCCAGGGATTCGTCTCGATACCGGAGTGCGCGAGGGAGATGATGTCACGCCCAACTACGACCCGATGCTTGCAAAGCTCATCGTTTGGGCTCCATCTCGTGAAGAAGCCCTTCAGCGTATGCGTCGGGCTTTGGATGATTTTGTTATTCTGGGTACTACCACGAATGTTCGTTTCCTCCGAGAACTTTGTGATGCTCAACCTATCGTTGACGGGACGACCACGACGACGACTATAGACGACCATTGGCCTAATGGATGGAATCCAATCGCCGCTCCACTTCTAGAAGATGCATCATTGCTTGCAGCAGCGGCAGGTGAGACAATGGGGCTTCACCGGACATTGGCGGCTCGTCCGGATGGCGAATCCCTTGGCCTACCAAGTCCATTTTCAACTCTGAGTCGGAGGTATCCTTGATGCAGCATCAGTTCTCCTCTCCAGACGGCCCAGTAGAGGTTAGTCTAACTCGCACAGATTCAGGTTATGCTCTGGCAGGACATTTACTTGAGCCAACGGGAGATGCTCGTCTGAAGATTCGTCTTTCAGACGGTCGAATTGCATACGCTCACGTGGCCAAAGTTGGCGACGTATGGTGGGTACACCTTCACGGTCAGACCTATCGCTGGGAGCGTATTGAGCCGGGTTCAACTTCCTCACAACATGAAGGAGGCTTGGTTGCCCCCATGCCGGGTAAAGTCTTGGAGGTCCTTGTGAAAACAGGCGAAGAAGTTCAATCAGGTACTCCACTTATGGTCCTTGAAGCAATGAAGATGGAACATCGTATCGTTGCCGCAAAGGATGGAGTTGTTACTGCGGTTCACTTTGAAGCAGGGGATCAAGTGACACAGGGTGCTGTGTTGTTGGAACTTGATGAGTAAACACTTCAACGCTCGAGCCAATCGCCGCTCTCAATGATACTATCCTTTGGGGTTGGGAGATTGGTAATGTATGTCCATGCCCATTTTTCTTTACTTCCAATCGTGACCTTCACCACAGCACGATGATAGAGGCCCTCATGGCCTTCATAAGACGAGAAACCTTCGATTGCATCGAGCTTTGTCAGGGTGTCAGCGATGTCACGGCAACGATAGAGTTCTCCAATCACAGTTCCTTCGCCCTGTGCCCGAAATCCGGGGTACGTACCATGATTGTAGAGCGTTCCAGAAACTGTGGCGCGTTCCATGCCGCCATCAGCAGCCTTGGTCATGACGCCTGAGCGTGATTCACCTTGGCGTAGCGTACCGTAGACAAATATGGTGTCAAGGAACTTTTCTTGGTGCATATCTTCAATTGCACAATTCAAATTATCAATTGGTAACTTGTTCCGTAATAAACTTCTTTGAATCAAGTCAACATAAGCAGCATCTGGTTGTTCATAATCTCCGGAATACCTATGTTTTTGGACGGTGTACGAGATTGCTTGTCTCAATGCACCACTTCCATCTATCACCGTTACATTTCTTCGTTCGTAAGCATAAGGGAGGCCCTCCTTATCATCAAGAGCAGCGAGCGTTTCTTCATTCACCTCAAACAATAGTCCTGGGACAACAGAACCTCGTCCTGCTGGCACCACATCTGCGGCGCCTGCCTTTCTGCTGTTAGAGAAATAATGGAACTTTAGAGTGTAATCTGGAAGCCAAGCAGGCCCGATTTCAATCAATCCTGCCGGGTCTGTTTCATGATCGGAACACCATCGCACCCAATCCTCCCGGTCCATATTGGACCCGTACCCAAAGTACAGTTTCACATCGCTCATAATCTGATAAGCAGTCTAGGATATTTCAACCCACGGCATGACGAATACTTGGGAATTCGGCAGATGTGTGAGAGTTCTAAACAGGCGGTTATAAGGAAAGAAGATGTGCAAAAAACATGCGAAATCCTTTCATGATGTTAACCGAAGTCAGCGTCGAACATCCGAAGAAGGCTTTTGGTGCCATCATGTTCGCAGTTCTCTTGCTCGCCTCCGGTGCTATGCATCTTCAATTTGACAATAGTGAGGATGGCTTTTTCCCCGATGACCCTAGCGTAGACCTTCTCAACGAAGTTGAAAACGAATATCGTTCGAATATTGATTTTATACGTGTCATCGATGAAATAGAGGAAAATGACCTCCTCAACGGAGACACATGGACTCATCTTGCCATCATTGAAGCGACAATGTTGAACGATACCAATTTCCAACCCTACCATTTTCCCTTATTCGGCACCCAAGCAAATAACGGTCCAGCAAGTAATGCCATGCAGTGGCAGATGCTTCAAGATGAATCAGCAGCGTCAGTGTGGTTAGAACCGTTGCAAGAAGCCATCGTGGCGGTTCTCAGCGCCCAGGGCCAAGAGAACCTCACAACAGCCCTCTCCAACCTATCCGCAGTAGCTCTTGACATTCCATCAGTCGATCCAGTGACTCCTCAACGCCTTACAGACTGGAATGCAGGGAATCCCGCTGAATGGCTTCCCCGACTTGATTCTGGGGCTAACCTTTCTGACGAACTCGGATTGCTAACAGGACAACTACAGAGTGCATCAGTTGGCCGACAGCCTGCTGAAATGGGGCAAATCATGGCTGTTATAGGACCGATTCAAGGACAAATCGGCCCGCTAATGGGGCTCCAAAGCGTTGATTTCCGGGCAGCAATACTCTCTTGCCTACCAGGTGACGATTCAACCGAACCGTGGGTGAGCGATGGCCCTGTTCTTGTTACTCTCGTTGTAACCAGTGAACCCGCTGACTATGGTTATGATGTGCTTGACAGTGTGCAAACTGACCTTACTGAATGGGCAGAAAAACTCGAGAGTACCCTTATCGAAACCACGGGGGAAGAGGATCTACGTACCTTTTCTTTTGCTCAATTTGCTAAGAACTCATCAGCAACGGTAGGAAAAGAAATTGGTATCCTAACTAGTGCTGCAATGCTTATTTTGGGTATTATTCTCTGGTTTAACTTCCGTAGTGTGCGTGAAACTATGTACGTACTGAGTCTTACAGTGACGGCTATTCTTGCTACCTATGGCTTGTCGGGCTGGCTACAGTTCGCTGGTGTTCCAATGACGTTCAATGCTGCTATGAACTCAATACCAGTGTTGTTGCTTGCAATTGGGGTCGATTACGGCCTGCACGTCGTAATACGGATTCGTGAGGAACTGCATGATGAAGAACAGCGAAACCCTATGGGCCGTGAAACACTAAAGGATTTTGACTTCGCTATTCGCCAAAAAGCAATTCGTCAAGGAACCATTCTAACGTCAATAGCACTTCTTATCGCTATCTTCACCGACATTGTTGGGTTCTTATCATTCCGACTTTCCAGCCTTGCCTTTTTGCAAGTGTTTGGAACCGTCATCGCAATTGGTCTCTTCTTCATCTATCTCTTGAGCATATCAGCACTCCCGGCATTGATGCTTATCCTACCTACAAAGCGTCTTCCGCTCAGCAAGGCCAGTAAGGTGAAGGTTGGACCCATTAGCAATAATATTGCAACACTTTCCCAACGTCCTAAGTTAGTCGGTGTGATCGCCGTATTGTTGCTCGTACCGATGTTCTTTGGATTCCAACAACTGGAAGTGGCTTTTGAACAACGGGACCAACTCGATACTTCAGTTCCTGTCGTGGGGGATTTTCTTTTAATTAGTGATGAATTTGGAACAAGCCGTTCACCGCTCTACATCGTTCTTGACGGTGACATCATGTCGGAATTGGGTCGGAATGCCTGGCAGGTCGCTTCTGCAGATCTCAGTACCAATCCGGATGTTAACGGCGTCCCCAACGGGTTATGGGACGTTCTTGAGCAAGCCAGATTACAAGATAGCGGCCTTGATGAACTCCTCACATCAATTGATGATGGAAGCGATAATGCATGGCTTGCTCTCGAAACTTGGGCGCTGGAAAATACAACTGGCATTGAAATGACAAAGAGTCTTCTCGCACGCGATGGTGACCAAACCGTCATTTCGTTCCAAGCAGAAACCTTGGACTGGGCTGCAACCGTAGCCTTTGCTGAACGTATGGAAGCAGCTATCGTTGTCATGTCAGACGAAATTGATGAAAGTTTCACACTGCGCCTGAGCGGACGTAGCCTCATCAATGCACAAACCACTTCAGATGTAGCTAATGCTTCAATTCAATCCACAGCAATTGTCGCAGTAGTCATTCTTCTCATGTTGACCGGAATTCACACTATTCGAAACCAGAATAACCTCAAAGAAGGTATGCAACGAGGGTTTGTTTCTTGGATTCCCTTGATGATGGTCGTTGTTTGGGTGTACGGATTGATGGGCTATACCGGCTACAATATCAATTCTCAAACCGTAACCATAGGAGCGTTATCACTCGGTCTTGGAGTCGATTATGCAGTCCACTTCACGACTCGGTTAGAAGAAGAAGCGGAACATGCCCCGTTTGGAACCCCACATGAATGGGTTGCTCGGTCAACCGCCACAACGGGGCGCGCCATGGGTGGGGCTGCATTAACGACTGCAGGAGGATTTGCAGTACTGAATTTGTCTGCACTGCTACCTCTGCGCTTGTTCGGACAAGCTTTCGTGGTCGCCATCACGCTTGCTTTGCTTTCGAGTTTGCTTATCCTCCCGGCCCTATACAGCCCCTTCCTTCGTCGAACAGCCGCTCTTTCTGCAAAAAATCACGGAGGAAGTGAAGAATGAATAGAAAGACTGTGTTTTGGTTTTCCTTTTTCACGGGTCCGTTGATCCTACTTTCCTACATTCGTGGCGTTAATGCGGTAAATGACCCTCTTGATTACTGGGGGGGAGTGTCTTCATCAATGCAGCAGTTCATTGTACCATGGATGTTTGTTGCAGCGGTGGGATATCTGCTGATGTGGTATCAGTTTTTCTTCGGATGGAGTGAAGATGAAGTGGCAACGCTTCAATGGCCTGGCCGTGAACCGGATGGAAAAGGAACACAGAGGTTGCTCCTCCTCTATGCAGCGTTTCTTATTCCGTCCATGCTCTGGATAGATGCAACTCGTCTGCACCTCGAAGGGCCGAGCCTTCTGTTGACGGTTGTCACGATTGGTCTTTTGGTGACTGCAGGTATTGCCTCTGTTGGATTTGGAGTCCTTGCTTGGTCTTCCCGTGAGACCCTACCACACGCCAACCGTGTTGTGATTGGTTCTGTCATGCTTTCGATTCAATGTACCTTTTGGGATGGTATCTATTGGGTAGTTATGTTTCCTTGGTGAGAACACCGCTTCAAATAGTCAACTACTCAACTAGAGCCATGAAGAATATCGTTGTCCTTGTTCTGTGCGTGATCAGCATCCTCGTTCTGGCGGGATGTACGGCACCCATGGAAATGGATGCGATGGAGTCTACTGAATCTACAGAGTCAACTCCAATCCCCTCAAAGATATCGTTTAGCGCTCCAACATTGGACCGAGAGGAAGACCTCGGAAGCCAGCACGATTTACGTAACAGTTTCGACGGACCAATTCTCATGCTTTGGGTCGCATCAGGTTGCAGCGGGTGCCACGACTGGACTGACCTCATACGAAGCGAACTTAACGCTGGAAACATCTCAAACACGACCACTATTCTCTCCGTACATCGCTACCCTGAATTTGAGACAATAGAAGATATGGAACGCCGCTACGGTAGCAATTCAAGCGAACATTATACCCCATGGCCGGTTCTTGTCCCAGACGCCTCAACCACAGTGATCGACCGTGAAACTGGTCGCATGACAGATGTAGGCCTCTACACTGCCTTTGGAGAACCGGTAACGCCCACTCTGCAGGTTATTGACAGCGAAGGCGGTATAGCATGGACGTCCAGCAAATACTGGGCCAACACCTCGGTTTTAGAGGAAGCATTGAACATCATGACCCAACAAGAAGGGATTTAATGACAACAATGATCGATGTACTTTTTTGGTTTTCCAGCTTGTATATACTGCCGTTTTGGTTGATGATGTGGTTTGCGCCTCAACATCAGCGTACCAAACAAATGATGAGCAATGAGTGGCTCTTTTTGGCCCCTCTTTTGCTCGCCTATACGATAGCAGTCATACCAAATCTTCCTTCTATCCTTCTTGCTTTGAGCAGCGAGATGCCGACTCCAGAAACTGTGATTAACATGTTTTCAGACGAAAGGGTCATTCTCATTGGTTGGCTTCACTTCCTTGCCTTTGACCTTCTAGCAGGCCGATGGACATGGGAGCGTTTGATGGAAGCAAAGCAATCCATTTTTGTCAGCATGCCTATCTTGTTTCTCAGCATGATGGTCGCACCGCTGGGTTGCTTGCTTGGGCTCTTTGTCACCCGTGTTGCAATCACTACAGAATGATTATTCCTTCCATGTGCCGTGGAAATCTTCGGCATTATCAACTCGTATAAACAGGTCAAGTGATGACCAGACAAGGCTGTTGAACCCGCTAGCCATCTCTTCTTCGCCACCCGCTTTAGCCGTCATAAATTCAAGAGTGTCTGATGGAGAGTGCCACTCCTGCCAGAAGGAAATTTCTCCACCAGGGCTGAAGAAATTGAAAGTTGGATAGCCTTCTGAGAAGAACGCACAGTGGTCAGAGGCACAGGATTCAGCAACGTTCCACATAATCGGATTCCCTTCGGTTGGCTTGTATGCAAGGTCGTCCTCAATGGTTTGACCAACCCAGTCATGCATTCGGTTCATGTTCTCTTCACTCGCTCCTGCGATATCGATGCTCCAGTCGTAACGTGTTGCAGAGAATATTTCTCCTCCAGGCCCGATGAGTGGTTCACTTCGGGGTACGATTGGGTAGTTTAGAGAAACCATATCAAAATTCATGTAGGCTTTGACAGAGACATTCTCTGGTAGGTGAGATACATATGCAAGAGAGCCGAGAAGCCCTTCTTCTTCACAGGCCCAAAGGCCTGCCACAACAGTATGGTCAAATTCCATCTGTGCAAGCGCTTGAGCCATTTCTAGAGATACGGTTGAACCGGATGTATCATCGTTAGCACCTTCATTGGTTCCACCACCTGGAGGAGTGAAGACGTAGGCAATGTCAAAATGACCTCCTATGACAATGTACTCATCTGGGTTGACGCGTCCCCAATTGTAGCCCACCACGTTGAGTTGGTCCGGGTCATCATCGTATCGCGTCACTTCAACAAAGTCAAAGCCCATTCCTCTCATGTTCTCGGCCATTGCTTCTGCAGCTGCTTCGTATGCAGCGCCTCCCTCATGTACTGAGGCTGAACCACACCAACGGTTGTTGTATGACGAGGTGAGCATGTCGATGGTATCGTAGGCTCTACGCCCATCAACCAACATCAATTCTTGACTGTCTTCAAGAGCGAGTGTCGTGTTCCACATTTGGTCTCCAGCGGTAATGCTCAGTTCTACAGTGTCTCGTTCTGAATCCAGAATGAGCATTGTGATGTTGGTTTGAGTTGCAGGGAGGGTGTAATTCACATCATCTCTCAGTACTCCGAATTCATCTTGGAAAAATGCTCCTGGAGAGCGACTGATGGTCCAGTCAACCGTACTGTCAACGGATAATGTGTAAAATTGTCCTCGTGCAGCAGTCATTGATTGGGTATCATCAATTTCTAATTCAGCAACAGTGCTTTTTTCACCGTCTTCTCCAAAACAACCCGATAGAGGCGTAAGAAGGAACATTGTAAGGACAAAAAAAGTCTGAATTGATTGTTTCATTGCTTCATCCCCATGTACAAGGCTCCAAAACCGTCTGGCCACCCATAAAGGGTTGGAGAACTTCTGGAATACGCACTCTACCATCTTCGAGCTGATTTTGTTCCATGATTGCTACTAATGCACGTGATGTTGCAACTGCGGTTGAATTAAGCGTATGTGCAATCGGTTGATTCGGATGTCCAGGTTGACCATAACGAATGGACAATCGGTTTGCTTGATAATCGGTGCAATTTGAGCAAGAGACGATTTCTTTGTACTGGTCCGCTCCTGGAATCCATGCCTCCAAATCGTACTTCTTTGCAGCAACTGTACCCATATCTCCAGTACAGATGTTTACGATTTCATAATGAATGTCTAAACTGTTCCACAAATCAACACAATTGCTGAGCAGTTCTTCATGGAGTGCCCAAGAGTCTTCGGGCTTTGCGATGATGACTTGTTCAATTTTTGTGAATTGATGAACTCTCCATATTCCCAGGTCAGATTGGCCGTGACTTCCTACTTCCCTACGGAAACAGGATGAAACACCAACCATGCGCAGTGGGAGCATGTCCTCGTGAATGGTTTCGTCCATGTACATGGCGGTAAGCGGATGTTCAGAGGTTGCGATCATGTAGAAATTATCCGGCTCCACCCCATACATCACGGTTTCAAAATCAGCGAGGTCCGTCACACCCTCGTAGGCTTCACGGTTCATCATTACTGGAGGCTGAACAAAGGTGAAGTCACGTTGCTGCAAGAATTCTACAGCGTAATGCTGGAGGGCAAATTCAAGTCGGGCAAGGTCTCCTTTGAGGAAAAAGAATCGGCTTCCAGTGATTTTTGCAGCCCGTTTAAGGTCGACCCATCGGTTCATTTCGATCAATTCATTGTGAGTTCTGACGTCAAAATCAAACTCAGGCTTTGTGCCGTGAACTCCTTGGACCGTGTTGCCCGATTCATCGGCTCCTTCTGGGACATCAGCATGGAGAATATTGGGAATTGACATTCGGATACTGTCTCGTAGAGCCATGGCGTCG
Source organism: Candidatus Poseidoniaceae archaeon (assembly GCA_949373095.1). GTDB lineage: Archaea > Thermoplasmatota > Poseidoniia > Poseidoniales > Poseidoniaceae > Poseidonia. The sequence continues at coordinate 70,759 of CASIBY010000009.1, read as the reverse complement.
TTGGTTTTGGCTTCCATTGCAGCGATCTTACTGCCCAAGTCTGCTACTTGGGCCAGAATGGCTTGAGCAGCCTCATTATCTCCTGCTTTTTTTGCCGCCCCAATGCCTCGGGCAGCCTCATTCTTTTCACGGCGTAACTGGTCTGTTTCGTGGAGAGAATTTCGCCATTCTTGATCAAGTTGAATGACCTTGTCAATCTTATCCTGTGGAATTCCACGCTTGGTATGGTCCGCTCGGATTCGTTCTGGATGTTCGCGAAAGAGTTGCATGTCTAACATGTTGGTCACCACGAGATATTGAATTGAATAATTTCATTTCCTAAAAACAGGAAACCGCCGATGAAGTAGCCTATAATGGCTCCACCGTTAAGCAGCGGAAGTCCAGCTTGCGCTTTCCCACGAGCAACATAGGTCATGAGGGCGAAATACCCGACTAGACCACCGATGAGTGTAGATACCGCTACTTGAGTTGCTGCACTGGGGTCCAGGTATTGTAGCGCTGAAAGAACGAGCATACCTGGGAAAATGATGTCTCCAAGACCCATGAACATGGCTTCTGTTGAGGGTTTTTTCTTGCGCTTGGTCTGAACTTTATCAGAGATAACTCGCTTCGTTGGAGTGTTTTCGGTTTCCTCAATCAATGAGTAGCTGGTATCTTGAGGTGCGACGAGAAGGATGGGTAGGCGTAGGCCAATCATCGTGTCCGCAAGGTCGAGCATGTGTTTGGATTTGTACACAGCCCACGCGTCGTAGACCGCAGCGAGAATCATGAAGAGTATGGCCATCGGTGGTTCAAAACTGACACCGAGTAGAGCGCAAACACCAGCACCCAATAAGACGCCAGTTGTATTGACGACGTACCATTCACTGTGAACATAGAGTAAAATCATAAGAATGGCGGTTACCGCCAGTCCAATCATGGTTGGTCCAGTTCTCAATTGAAGACCGATTAAAGGAAACATGTCCTCTTCTAATGAACCCGATTGTAAATCTATTACAAGTTTGGTTTCATCCAACGTAAGGGAAAGCAATTGTTCAGCGTTGGGTTCTGCGCTGAGTAAAGTAAGAGTGGAATCAGCAACTACCGGGAAAGAGCCCACATTCGCCAAAGAGGTCCCATAGAGGAAGTAAGCGTTGTTTTCTCCCGTTACTACCAGGTCGGAGTAACCGTTAGCGTCCCAGTCAAGGATTTGAACCGACGATACACTCTCGACTAGGGAATTGAGCATCATCCTGTCTTGAACCACAAACTCTTCGCTGGATACAGCGGAGCCGTTCCACTCAATTCCAGTAATATCTCCGTTCTGCTCTCCTAGAAGGAGCATTCGTTGGTCATCGGGTAGTGAAGATGCGTTTGAGGCCGCAAATGGAGAGATGCCAACAGCAGTTGATGTGAATGCTGAGGTGCTGTTTTGGAGGTATGCCATTCGTATTTCATTACCGAGTTGAGGGGCAAGGGGGTCGTTAACTGAGCCATATTCGTCTAGGTGAAGAACACCGGTGGCTGAGGGCGTGGCGAGGAATAGGAGGGTGTCACTGAGGAGTTCAGCATGCAAAATTCCATCGTTGAAATCAATGGATGGAACGTACCACTTGGCTTGGTACGTAAGGTTTCCTGGATACTCTTCGAAGGTATTGTAGCGTATCACTTCGGATGCAGTGTTAAACAAATACATTGCATCGTTTGTTTTGACGGCAAGCGCGCATCCGGTGACCATTGATGTGATGGGTTGTTCCATTCCGTTTTCATCAATCTCAAAGCAAGCATAGGATTGTATGAGGTCGCCGGTTAAAGCATCAACAGTCCAGACCCAAGGGCCACTGGTGAATGTGAGCACATCGTGAGATGTCGCCATCCTAAGCCTTGAATCTGGCTCATTTAGAGAATGGTTGTGTGTCATTGTCCAGACGGGTTCTTCCATGCCCGACGAGGCGCTCCATGCGGATACGGTTAGCGTTGATGCGGTCTTCTTCCGGAAGACGGGTACGGAGGTGACGAACCCGTCATCGCCCCAAGCTCCCGAGATAATCTCCCTCGATGGTACCCTGTCGGTCCATCTCGAAACGGCTCAGGGTCGAAATCGAGAAGTGCGACGTGGGCGAGAGGAATGGTGCTGTACAGGAGAGCAAGCGTCAATACAACCATCATTCCGTATTTGATGATGTAATCCTTCTTGTATTTCGCAAGCAGGATAATCAATGCGGTAAACATGAAAATCGCAAAGAGTTCTATGGCGACATATCGAACCTGACTTGCTCCAGATGAGCCAAATGCTTTGAGTTCACCAATGTCATAATACGGGCGAATAAAACTGGCTAAAGCGATGGTTACGATGAACATGCCAGCCATCGCCGTCATCCCAACCCACTGTTCTTTGAGGAGCTCAAAAAGAGTATCTTCCTTCCTGAGCTCGTCCTCAACTTGGGCGAACCGGTCGCTTTGGCGAGGCGTGCCCTTCACGTCAGCCCCATCGGTCATGCCTCTGCGAGGTGCTCTCTCTCATATCAGCCTCGCGTTTGCAGGACACTCAAGAAGGCGAAGGAAAGAGGCTATGGAAGACAACCGGCTGCAAGGACCATGGTGGGCCAAATTCCAGTTCGGAGTTGGCTGGAAGAGACCAAACATCTCGGCATGGCTCTTGGCTTGACCAACACGGCGAAGGCTGTTGAAGCGCTTCAACTCCCAGCACCTTCGTTCACGACGGTTCACGTCGCAGGGAGCAACGGCAAAGGGACGGCACTTGTGCAATGCTTTGTACTGCGCTATACCAACCAAGGGGTTTCGAATCTCCTATTGTTCTCATCCCCGCATTTGGTTCGTGTTGAAGAACGGATTCGGATTGAACGGGGTTCCGATTCACGCCGATGTCATGGATCGGGCTCTTGAGGCAGTCCGGCGGGCAACTTCGGCAAACAACATCGCAGTCACCTTCTTTGAGGTGACCTTCCTTGCCGCCCTGGTTGTTGCAAACGATGCGGGAGTTGAGGTGCTTGATTCTCGAAACTGGCTTGGGCGGGCGCTTGGACGCAACGCGTGTTTCCAAGGCCGATGTTTGCATCTTGACCTCAATCGCTCTGGAACATACCGATATTCTCGGAAGCCAACCAACCAAGATTGCTCGTGAAAAGGCTGCAATCGCTCGGGCCTGGCCGTCCGTTGGTCGTTCGCGCCCCAGATCGATCAAGAGGTCTTGGAAGCCATTGAGGAGTCTAGCGTCGAATGCTGGAATGGAACTTCTTGGCGGAGTCGGTCGGTCCCTGCCGACCTCGTTCTGGTGAAGATTCCAGCAGGGAACGTCGTTTCGGGAGGAAGCAAAACTACTGGTCGACGCCGTTTGGCCGTGCCTCGCCGTGCGTCAACACCCAGTTGGAGCCGGATACCAGCAATTGCGTCTGGCCTGCTCGAATGCAGTTCGTTGAATCACAACGTATCCTTCTGAACCCCATTTTCTCCTTGATGGGGCGCATAACCCAAGCGGTCTGGAGCGAGCGGTCCAGAAGAACTCCGTCTACCGGCCTGAAGTTCTAAGTGGGAGACTGGGTCCTGCTGTTTGGCACCTCTCCACAGGCTGATTTGGAAAAGGCGATATCGCATATTCTCCACCTCTGTAAATCAAATCCTCCTTCTGAAATCATTCTAAGTGAGCCTCAAGGTGGTCGATATCCTGCTGTTCCTGTTGTTGAACTCAAACCATGGTTTTCCCCACTTGGGATTGATTTGTCCACCCATTCAAAGCCTAAGAGTGCAGTAGAATACGCCCAAGATGCTTACGATAAATCTACCCTCATTGTCTCAATTGGGTCGCTTTACATGCAAGGGAACGTGTTAACTTCTCTCGGAATTGACACGAATGATGACCTGAGTTTCGTAGCGAAGAACTGATAGAAGTACGGCTGGTGTGAGCATTTGGTGGGCCAATGAAGGAAAAGCATCTCGCAATTCGAATTCAACAGTGTCTTGCCCTTGCCGAAGCATCAAATTGTCCTCGGCGCACTTTTGGTGCCCTCCTGGTTGACCCTGGACGTAACGTTGTACTGATGGACGGATACAACGGCGGACCTCGTGGTGGTGGACGCTTGTGCGGTGGCGAGGAATGCTTACGAGATACCATGAACATCACCTCTGGAACTCGGGTTGAGATTGGATGCCATCACGCTGAAATGAATTTGATTTGTAATGCTGCAGCAAATGGCGTTTCAACCAACAAGGCATGGCTTATCGTCACAGGTGAACCCTGTATGATGTGCGCGAAACTGATTCACCATGCGGGTATATCTCAGGTCGTCATCGTTGATGGCGGTTTCATGGGGGAGAACGGTGTTGGTTATCTCGAAGACCATGGCGTCATCATTCAACGAACTGAAGGCCCACAAGACCCACGGGCTTAATCCTCTACCACCCAGCATAAGCTGGGATAGATATGTTGTGTCCACAGTGAAGGCTTGTTCAGTCACAGCAGGTCTTTTCGATGCTGTTTTGTGCGCAGAAGCAGGTCTTTGCAGGAACGATATCAGCACGAGAACTGCGTTCGCTGAACAATGCAGTCACCTCAGCGAGTTCCTCAGGAGCATCGCCGCGTGCCTCAAGACAGAGTTTGAGTCCTAAGAGACCCCACATGTTGTCTTTCCAGAGTTTTATGTCAGCACGGTAAACTGCTTCTGCCTCTTCAAACTCTCCTTGTTCGTGCAGGAGTGCACCAAGGATATGGCGTACAGGTTGCATTTGGCCCCAAGGCTCGTTGTAGGCAAGGTTGAGCGAAAGGTCAACACCACGACGAAGGTGGTCAAATGCTACCGTAAAGTCGGAATCCTCTCCGGCCTCCTTTGCGAGGAATTGCTTTCGGTATTCTATTTCACCAGCCAAGACTGCCGCATTAACAAGTAGAATACACGGTCCATCGCTTGGATCTTGGTACATCAAATTGTTGTGAAGCACACGACCAGCGAGGGCAGGGTTCTGAAGTGCCGCATCAAAGAGGACCTGTTCTGCTTCTGCCTCAGGTACCATTCCCTTGGATGCAAAGGCAACTCCTCGTGCGTAATGCTGGGTTGCAATGGTAGCAGGGAATACATTCATGTCGTCGTACATTGGTTCTGCAAGGATTTCGTCCCACTTTCCAAAGCGAATCATGACGTGCCATGGCATAGTCACGTAGGATTCAAGGAAGATAGCTCCCATTGGAATGACGCCAGCAAGCATGAACTGGACTCCGGAGTTTTCATCGCCAGCAGGAAGTGTATCCACTGCCTTGCGTGCATATTTCATAGCGACTTCGTACTGTCCCTCAAACATAGCACACCATACCACAAAGTGGTGATTGTGCATTCGGTAAAATTTGTAGAACTGAGATTCATTTCCACTCAATTCAACATACCGGTCGTCGGCTTCAACTGCTGCAATATTGCATTCCACAGCCTCTTTCCATTGCCCGACCCATGCATCGATGTGAGAAGGCATGTGGACGAGATGTCCCAGTCCCGGCATTACCGTGCGCAATACATCAGCTGCCGGAAGGGCGCGCTCGGGGAAGGGGGAGAGTTCCAAAGCGTGGCAGTAAAGGTGGCACAATGCGACGTGTTCCTTTGCTCCTTCCACATTTTCAAACGCATCTTCCATGACCTTTACCAATAGCAAGGTGTTGTCGTCAGCAGGAGTGATTTCTCCTGTTGCGACATTCTTATCCCAAAGTTGCCATGCTTTCAAATTCATGAGCGCTTCAACGTATACTGCAGCAACATCCAAGTTACCGCTGTATTTTCGATACAATGGTTCCATTGCTTCTGCGAATGCAACATTCAGTTCTGGGCTGTTGCCCATGTTGAGGACGGACGGGTCTGCAGCATCACGTGCTTCTGCAGAATGGCGCTGTGCTAATGCGTCGATCAGGTCTTGCTCGAGTTCTGTACATCCATCTTTGAGGGAAACTGCGGTTTGGATTGAGTCGTGACCCGAACCAAGTCCTGGACTCCAGTTATAGTTGGATGAGACACAGTATGCGATACCCCACCACGCCATAGCGCACTTAGGGTCTAGTTCGGTAACTTTGCTGAAACATGCAATTGCTTGTTCGTGATTGTAGTTCAGCATATGGCCGTAGGCTTGGACATACATGGCCCGAGCTTCTTCATTGGCGCAGGTAATGGTTGTTGCAAAGAAATAATTTGACGCGTGGCCAAAGTCATAATCAGATGGTGCAAGTGACATATCTGACCGTAGTTCGTTGAAGGTATAAGCGCTCTGCCTCCGTTTAACGAAGGGCTTAAAAACCCTCCAGGTTTGAGATATAAAAACAAGGTATATTCTATCACTGCATCCCAAATCGGTCTGCTTTGTCCCCGTCTTTGCCCTGGTTTCTTGTCATGAAAAACAGAACGATACCAGCACAGAGTAAGAGTATCGCCCCAAGAGCAGTGAGTACCGTTGTACTCAATCCCTGTGAATTATCCGCTCCTGAACTTGCTTCGTTAAGGACGATGGCCGTTGTCGTCGTGTTCAATTCTCCAAATTGGTCAATAGCGCGGAGTTGGATTTCATGTGTTCCAATCGGAGTTCCAGTTCGAACGGAAAGAAGGGCAGTGAAAACACCGTCATTTGCAATTTCATCGCCCCCATTGGTTCCATCATCATACATTCGGACCCAAGATGTCTCACCAACGGGAGAAAATACCCCCATGTCAATTTGAACTCGCTCAATTCCATCTGGGTCGTAAATTTGAACAGAATAGGGGATTTGTTCCATACCATTCTTTTCGATGGTTACGGACTGAGTCGTGATTATTGGACGGTCGTTCTGAATGGTCACGATAATGGGCACAGAAGAGGCTGATTGGATATAGTGTGGACCGAACACAGGATGGCCTACAGACCCATCAACTGGAGTCCAGACACGGTGTTGACCGGTTGCTCCCAGCGTGTCATTTGTTAGGAGGAGGAGGGATTGCTCTCCAGGAGTCATCCCATCAGGCATAACAAACATTCCAGCCCAACTTCCAGAATCAGTAGTTCCTGAGAGCGCAAGTTGAGTCAATTCCCCCCCGTATCCCCTGAGGTCCAACTGCATTGAGGTGACTCCATGTCCGTCATACGCCTGAACGTTGATCACAATTGACTGTCCTCGTTCAAGACTTGAAGGTGCAATTTCGACTTGTGTAATTCGAGGTGCTTGATTGACGACCATGATTTGTCCAGTAGCTTGGCTAACTGCTCCAAAACTGTCTTCTGCAGTGATGTTGACATCATACAATCCAGTTTCCAATCCAGGAACGTTGAATGAGGTGGTGAAAACATCGTCTCCAATGTTTGAATCCCCGTTCAATCCACGGTCATTCAGTTCAATCATGCTGCCTCCGAGGGGTGTTAGGTCAACACGAACGGAAAGCACATTCCACTCAGCATCTGGTACAGGGACTTCAATGTGGGCAGTGCTTCCACCCTCTCCTAAAACCAGACCTTCCCGAAGTTCCAGCGTGCCAATACTAGGTGGGGTGTTGTCATCTGCACTGACGATTTCAGGAGATAATACCCGTTCGAGATACTGCGTTTCGTTCATGAACGCCTCTTCACCTGAGTCTCCAAAAGGAATGGCGAGAGACCGAGAAACGCTTGAGACTAAACCTTGCAAGGGGCCAGAGGAAACAAGAGCACCTTCGGCAGTCCCCAACGACCCATCATCGCCGTAAACTCCAGTCCAGTCAATGACGGTCAGATTGTGCCCGTCTCGAACATCAATTCTGGTAGACCCTGCTGTTAGAATCATAGGCAACCCTTCTTGGCCGTTCAAGCGTAACACATCGTTAGGCTGTAATGGAATCGGCATGAAGCCAGTCTCTCTCCCAACCGTCAAGTTACCAAGTCCACTTTCAGCAACGGGAGCGGTAGCATTGACCTGTTGAGGGCTACGTTCAGGCCGTTCATCCCCTTCTGAAGGGTCAGGACCAGTCTCTCTCCAGACAAAACGGACGGTCTTATTGTCCCAATCAGAGTGGACGACTTGGTAATCCCAAGTCTCGTTATGTGTCGCTCCAATTCCAGCACCATCGAAGAAATTTCCACCGTTGACGCCTGTGATGTTGAACCATGAGTCCTGATGGATGACATTCACAGGGAATATTTGTCCACTTGCGTTGGCTTGTTCTCCGGTTTCTTCTATGCCCCGGACGATACCAAATGTTCCTTGGACATCACCCGAAAGCGTTCCATCAACGTGGAGGTTATCGGTCATGGTTGTTCCGTTAACCACCTTTGAGCGGATTTCAAGAATAGTTCCGTTGACAATGAGAGTTGAGTTTTCTTCAGCATCGTCAAACCCGAATGTGCCGGAACCCCACAACTCTTCTTGTTGAAGGACACGAATACCGTCTTCCCATCGCTCAACCTGGACGAATCCGTCCAAGGAGACATCCATGCGGGTGCCTTCGTCAATCAGCACAAAATCAGCCATTGCTTCCAACTGGTTATGTTGTAAGACCCGAATTCCATCAACATCGTGATATTCAAAGAAGAAAACGGATAGTTCACCATTGATGTCCAGCGATGAATTTTCATCGTCTTCCTCCATGATGTCGAGAGAGCCTGTGGCTTCCACAGACAAGATTTCCTCAACTACTCCCATCGTCAGGGATCGGTTGAGATGTGCCTGAGAAACGTTTGCACGAACTTGTGTAACCGTCCCATCGTCGTTGCTTGTAATGTTCAGTTTGCCGTATCCTTGAGCATCGAAAAGTTGGTGGGTCAATATGCCTCCAACAACGGTTTCATTTTTCCACAACTGGGTGAAGACGAGGTCAAGGTCGGTCTGGGTTCCGTCGGCCGACTCCAACGTTCTGAACGTCCCGTTGCCTAGTTCCCATGATTCAAGTTGCTGGCCAGAGCGTTCCTGCCAACCTTGTCCATCAAAGGTGAGCATGAAGCGTTGTTCGCCCTCATCGTTTTGATAGGCTTGATCGAGACCCCAAGTTGTAGACAGCATGATTTCGTGGTCGTCCATTGGTTGATTCCATACACCAACCTCAAATTGGCGTTCTACCACAATTGATTGAGGTAGTGTCTGGCCGTTGTGCTCGGTGATGGTCACTTTCAAACCAATGTTATCTGCCCATTCCACGGATGTGTTCAGGTCGACCAAAGCCGTTCGATGGTCGTCTTCATACCCCCACTCAAGTGACCAACTGGTCTCAAGAAGAGAGCCGTTCCGCTCATGTTCGATATCAAACTGGAAGTCATATGAACCGTTATCTGAAAATGTCAACATGTAAGCATGGTGGTTCGCTCCAGTTCCATCTTCCATCCAGTTGGTTGTTATGGTGGCCGAAGGAGCCATTGGAACCTGTGCCTGAATGGGCACTGACGAGAATAAAAATAGAAGCAACATACCAAAACTAAGGCCGCGGCGGTTTCGGTTCATGGTTAAAACGGAGTGCTGCTCCTCTTCAAAACTTTGGGGGCTTTGTTTAGTCAAAGGTCCAAGATATATCCGAAAATTAAGGGTAGGACAATTGTAGCATCGCTCTTAATATTGAAGCGAGGTGTTTCAGGACCGAGTTTACCCCAAGTAATCTTCTCATTTGGAGGGGCGCCAGAATAGCCCCCGTAGGAGGGCGATGCGTCGGTAATTTGTGCAAACCATGACCAGAGTGGAACAGCTTCTCCTAAATCTTGGTTCAAGAGTGGTACCACACAAATGGGGAAGTCTCCAGCAATTCCTCCGCCAACCTGTAGGAAGGCCAGCGGTGTTGTTGTGGAGCGGTAAAACTCGATTAACTCAGTCATGTACTCAATACCACCTTTTACGGCTGAGGGTTTGACGATTCCTTCAGTGCACCGCGCTGCAAAAATGTTCCCAAGCGTCGAATCCTCCCATCCTGGTACGAACAGCGGTAAGTTCACCTCAGCAGCAGCCAACAGCCAAGAATGGCTTGGGTCTGCGTCGTATACTTCTTCCAGGCAACCGCTTTTGAGCAGCTCATAGAGGAATTCATGCGGAAGGCGAGATGCCCCCTTTTGGCTTGCTTCCTTCCAAAGGGCGAGGACATGCTGCTCGATGTTACGGATCGCTTGTTCTTCCGGAATACATGTGTCTGTGACACGATTTAAATGCCGCTTGAGAAGGTCCACTTCATCTTCGGGATTCAAATTGTCGATGTTGTCAATGCGTTCGTAGTGTGAGCGTGCAACGAGATGGAAGACGTCTTCCTCTAGATTAGCCCCGGTGCATGAGATCGCAGTAACATGCCCTTGGCGGATCATCTGAGCAAGACTACGTCCAATTTCTGCCGTACTCATGGCACCAGCTAGCGTAAGAAACATACTCCCGCCTTGATGCAAGAACTGGGTTAAAGAATGAGATGTTCGTTGTACAACCCCGGCGTTGAAATGGTGAAAATGCTCGTCAACAAAGGCTCGGATGGACATGATATCAATCTCCGTGTAAAAATCGGCGAACTTCATTTCGCTGCATGAGTTCAAGCTCGGGCATGGCTTCAGCCAATCGCTCATGAATGTAATCAGCCATGACATTCGGGTCACTTTCACCACAGGTGAAACAATCAATGGCTAGCCAACCACGGTCAGAGTAACAGTGCGCAGTCACATGGCTTTCGTCAATGAGTACAACTGCTGCAAACCCGAGGGGAGATACGCTTCCGTCAAATGGAGCAACATGAGCGTGAACTTCTCTTGCGTTGGCTTTCTTAACAGCGTCTTGTAACAGATTGAGCATCCATTTTCCTTGTTCCTGCTCATCATATGCATAGCCCGTGTAGTCGAGAAAGACATGGGTGCCATGGAAATTGTGCTCTTCCATCATTCCCACCTTGTGCGTGCTCAGGCCTTCCGTTCTTCAATTTGATGAGGGAGTGGTTTTGCTCCATTCCTTGAAAAAAGTAGATTTAGGATGCTCTTGACGCTCTGCATTGGATGGTCTCCAACGTCCTTCTTGCCGTGCTAGGATATGGCATGCAACCGCTTTGGTAGCCAAACAGGCTGCGGTAAATTGGGTTAGGGGAGTGTCCTCTTGAGCAACGATTTCGTTGACGTCTGCACTGATGATGGTTGCGTTTGGCGCGGCAAAAACTGCTTCAATCGTCTCGATGACTTGCCAGAACGACAATCCACCAGGTACCGGCGTTCCCGTTGCAGGAACCAGTGCGCCATCCAGCCCATCAATATCCAGAGTCAGGTGAACGGGTCCTGAAATGGTGTTTAAAGATTCGAGCCATTGGTTCCAAGATGAGGCACCTGAGTGAGGATGTTGAGTGTCTTTGGCAAAAAAGGTCGTGATGCGGTCGTCGGAATTGATGAGGGCGATTTCTTGACGGGAGCAGGCCCGAATTCCGGCCTGTAATAGTGCGCCGACGCCAAGGTCTAGGCTGCGAGAGGCCGCACATGCATGGGAAAAAGGTTCGTCATCAAGCGATTCCCGGAGGTCGGCATGAGCGTCGATTTGAACGATGGTTAGTTTGCTTAGGTCCCCATTCACCAATGGATGATGTCTTGCAGCTTGAATGATAGGGGGTAAAATGCCGTGTTCTCCGCCTAAAAACAGCGGAAATTGGTGCCCCGAGTACCATGGTTTTGCATGGTCGACCAATTCGTCTAACTGGCCCATCAAATCTCCAGCAGTACCCTGCCATGCATTTTCAGTACGAATGGTGACTCCTGCGGGTAAATCAGCGGAAAGCAGAGGATCGTACAATTCTACTTGGCCGCTTGCTTCTATACACGCTAACGGCCCTTCTGCGGTGCCGGTTCCATACGAAGTGGTAAGTTCAAATGCCAGCGGCAGAATAACCACATCCGCATTCCCTTCGGTTGGAGGTAAACCAAGGAATTGCCCCTCCACAAAGAACTCATCCATTGAACCGGAGGGGGAAACGACACCTTCATGATGTTGCCGATACACACTCACCCAATGGATTCGGCTTAGAAAATTCTGTTTTCATGAATCTGAGTAGAACATTTAATATGGGTCGGAGTACAATATTAAATAGCAACGGGGAGTAGTTTGTGGGCCGCTTAAGGCTCCTCGGCGGGGTGAATATATGGGAATGACATTACCAGAATTAACGAAAGCAATTCAACAACATATCGATTTGGATATGGACACAGAGGTTGCCCAAGGTATGGCAGAACATGCTCTCGGCTTCTTTGGATTCTACAATCGTATCATTGACAATGCCCTTGAGCCCACGGACCGCAACCTGTTTTACATGTTCCAAGATTATGACTTGCTCACTACCGAATCCGAAGAGACAACCCTGTGGGACGGTCGCGAATGGAGGATTCACTACTGGAAGTTCAAACCCGACCTCCGTGAACGTGTAGAGGCCTACATGCAACGAAACCTACAGGAAGAAGACATTGATCCATTTGCTGACATTTACAGCACTGACGGGCCGAGTATTTGGACACGTGAGGCAGAGAGAATTACCAACCCCAACGCCTTCACATCCGATTGATAATTTTGGTTAACTTCATCAATGACCGCGCCGAGGGAAAGTCATGCGAGTGTTGGGTCTATGCGTCCTTTTGCTCGCGGGAAGTCTTGTTCCGTTAGCATCAGCACAACAGCCTGACCTCGTCCAAGAGCATTGGTATCACTCCTATGCAACGCTAACCGTTGACGTGAATGCATGGGCCGATGACTATCCTGAAATCGTTGATCTGACCATTGCTGGTCAAACCGAATTGGGCAAAAACCTCTGGGTCGTCCGAATTTCTGACTGGAGCAACGAAACCAAACTTGACGGAACTCCGAAAGAAGTCGTCTACATCGACGGCGGCCATCATGGGAATGAACATCTCGGGACCGAATTAGCCTTTTTGACAGCTGAACACTACATCGAAGGCTGGGTAGAAGGTGACCAAGAAGTCATGAGAGTCCTTACCAATACTGAATTGCATATTCTCATCATGCTCAACGCTGACGGTAATGATTTGGACACACGTTGGAATGTCAATCAAGTCGACCTCAACCGTAACTATGACCACCATTGGAACGAGCAGGACGAAACACAACCTGGAAGCGGCCCGTTTAGCGAAGCGGAGACACTTGCTAACTCGATTTACATGAACACTGTTGTCCCTGATGCGGACCTCTATGTTACCATGCACACCGGTGTGTGGATTATGCTCTATCCGTGGGGTTACATTCCAGACCAACCCATCGATTGGGAATTATTTCATCACATCCGGGAGGATGTCAATACAAATACCTCTGAGATTCCACTTCGGAATGCAAATCAGGGATTGTATCCAAATTCCGGCACCAGCAGGGACTACGGTTATGGTATCATGGGATTCCCTACATTCACCTTTGAAACAGATGATGAACAATGGCTCCTTGGCACTGTGGAACAACTTTCCAGTCGGCTCGGGGAAGAACTGGATGTTATGGAATACTTGATCTCGAACGTATGGTATTGGAGAGCCCGCTTGGATATTCAAAGCATTGAGGTATCGGACAATCAATTGACGCTTGATGTTCAAAATCACGGCTACGCTACTACCAATAACGCAAGCCTGCAGTATCTCGACAAGAACGGAGATATGCTATGGGCATCTCCATTATTCAGCGTAAACGCAACCAATGCCAGCGTAGAAACCTTTGATGTTGGTGGAATTGATTTTTCCGATGAGGGAATGTGGAACCTCAATTATCAGAAGCGGATAATTGAATCATCCCAATGGGTAAATGAAACGGTTAGTCCGAATTCAATTCTTTTGCCGGAAGAGGACGAAGGCTCTTTCCTGATTGGATACGGTATCTTCCACCCGCTCAGCATAATTGTCGGATTCATTGCCGTGGCGAATGTACTCCATCAACGGCCTCTGGAACCCCAGAAGAAAACAGAAACTAGAGAAATCAGTTGATTGACTCTCTTTTTTCACGAGTGACAGGCCCTTCTCATGACGGAATCTTCATTGAATTCAGGACGAGGTTTCAAGAGGGAAAAGAGAGTCGGAGTTTTAGGTGAACACCATGCAAGTAACAGTGAGTTCAGGAAACAACATCAACGGCACCCTTGTACTTCCTCTTTTTGAGGGCGCACAAACGATTACGGATAACGCAGAAGGCGTCCCAGCAGCCCTCAAGAGCCAAATCAACCGAGTGTTGAGTGAAGGAGATTTCAAAGGGAAAGCAAACAGCATCATGTCGTTGTACGGTACAGAAGGCGGAAAAGCGATTCTCGTTGGACTTGGAAAGGAAGAAAAGAGCACAACTCAAACCTACCGAGATGCAGGTGCAACCGTTGTTGCACAGCACAAAAAGTCCCACGATTCGGAATTAACCGTCGTGTTTCATACATCGGATGTTGATGAAATCATCGCCTTCTCTGAAGGAATGATGATGAGGGATTACAAGTATGACCTTTACAAGAAAACCGACGAAGATGACGAAAAAACTCCATTGACTGCTCGAATTAACTGTAACGAAAGCGTTGCATCCACCCTCTCTCTTGCTATTGACCGAGCAAGGGCAGTTGTGTCTGGCGTACATCTTTCGCGAGACTTAGGAAACTGTCCTCCAAACGACATGTACCCTATGGCCTTCGCTGAGATGGCTGAGAAGTGGGCTGATGAATACGACAATGTCAAGGTTGAAGTCATTGATTACGAAACTGCAAAGCGCCATGGAATGGGTGGACTTGTCGCAGTTGGTATGGGTTCATCCCGAAAACCGTGCATGGTCATCTTCACACTCAACGGTGACCAGAAAGGACGACACCCAATATTGGTTGGAAAGGGGATCACATTTGACACCGGAGGTATATCTCTCAAGCCTGGTGCAAACATGGATGAGATGAAGTACGATATGGGCGGTTCCGCAACGGTGTTTGGTACCATGCAAGCTCTCGCAGCCATTGCCTACGACAAGAAGGTCGTAGGCATCACATGTATGGCTGAGAACATGCCAGCAGCAAATGCTCAGCGCCCAGGGGACGTCATCAAGACGCTCTCGGGTAAAACCATTGAAATTCTCAACACCGATGCTGAAGGACGTCTTGTTCTTGCAGACGGGCTTTGGAAGGCAGGAACTGACTTTGATGCAGAATATATCATCGACTTTGCAACCCTCACAGGAGCATGCGTCGTTGCACTTGGTCACGAAGCAACAGGTCTCTGGTCAAACGATGATGATTTCCGTACTCGGATCCATGAAACCAGCAAGGAAGTTGGTGAACTGGCTTGGCCAATGCCCCTTCTCCCTGCGTTTGAAAAGGAGATGACAAACTCAAAGATCGCTGATACTCGTAACCTTGGAGCAGGACGCTATGGAGGTGCAAACACTGCTGCTGCATTCCTCAAGCAATTCGTTCCTCAGCGTGGCGAAGGCGATGATGCAGAAGATATTCCATGGGCTCACATGGACATTGCAGGAACCTACTGGGGTGCCAAGACCAACAAAATGGTCAATCACGGGGCCACTGGAGTTCATGTTCGCACACTTGTGAAATTCATTACCGGCGAATGAAGTTTTTTTGCTAAGGCACGCTAAAAAAAGGCTCTAAATTTCTTAGTAATGAGGCTGAGCCTTGCTTTTTTGAAAGGTTTGAACTTCATTAGATTTATATGGAGTGCCATGGTGGACACTATACAACCGATGGTTAAGTAGTGGTGAAGTGAATGGCGGACGACAAGTGGGAAGAGGACTTGCTAAACAAACTTGAAGAGATGCTTTCAAGCATGGGGATTCCCTTCAAGCGAGACCAACTGCGTGGCCTTTTGAACCAAATTCGTGACCAAGTCGGAGCGCTCGGTTTGGACCCAGAACAGCTAGCCAAAGGAGATGCAAACTTCAATCTCGACATGTCGGATATTGCCAAACTGTTCTCATCTGGAGGCTCTCTTGAAGACATGCTGAAGAATTTCGGCGTTGATGTTCGGGTGGACGCATCTCCTGCTGCGCCGGTTGAACTTGACCCAAGTGCTCTTGAAAGTAATGAAGAGACCCTCAAACTCCCTACCGAAGATATTTATCTTGACGGATGGAATATGTCTGTAACTATTGATTTCACCCTCAAAGGGGACATTGAAACCGAGCAATTAGAAATTGAGCTCATCAAAGATGGTTCTCAAATTGAAATCATGCGCACGACTCAACCTGCTCCTTTGGCTTTGGTTCAGTTGCCGCATCCGTGTGATGACGTCGTAGATTGGACGTTAAACAACGGTATTCTCGACATCACACTCAAATTAACTCCCCAAGGAAAAGCCCTTGAGTCATCTGTAAGTGACGACGATATTCCCACTGTAAGCGAAGTCAACATTGACGTTGGAGACAACAGCGATGATGACGACGAGGATGACGGTGGGATCCCCATCTTTTGAAAAAAGGAAGTGAAACATTATGAGTAAAGTAATTGGAATTGACCTAGGAACAACAAACAGCTGTGTGGCAACAATCGAAAACGGAGAACCGGTTGTTATTCCGAATGCAGAAGGCGCCAGAACAACTCCTTCCGTTGTGGCTTTTGCCAAAGACGGTGGAGAACGTCTCATCGGTGTAACTGCAAAGCGACAGGCTGTAACCAACACCGACCGAACTATGATTTCAGTGAAGCGACACATGGGTACCTCCTGGAAGACTGAGATTGATGGGACAGAATACACTCCTCAAGAGGTTTCAGCTTTCATTCTCCAAAAGCTCAAGGCGGAAGCAGAGGCATACCTTGGACACGAAGTCACTCAAGCGGTCATAACTTGCCCTGCATACTTTACCGACGCACAACGAAAAGCCACCAAAGATGCTGGCCGAATCGCAGGACTCGAGGTTCTTCGTATCATCAACGAACCAACTGCAGCTGCATTAGCATACGGTGTTGACAAGACCCAGGACCAAACCATCCTCGTCTACGACCTAGGTGGAGGTACGTTCGACGTATCCATCCTTGAAATTTACGAAGTTGACGGTCAACCTCAGATAGAAGTCAAAGCCACTGCTGGAAATAACAAACTTGGTGGAGATGACTTTGATGAGAAAATCATCGATTGGATGGTTGCTGAATTCAAGAAAGAAACCGGTATTGATTTGTCAAAGGATAAGCAAGCTATGTCCCGATTGAAGGAAGCTGCTGAGAAGGCTAAAATTGAACTCTCAGGAACACAACAAACCCAAATCAATCTTCCTTTCATCTCCATGGCTGACGGTCAACCCGTCCACATGGATATGTCAATGAGTCGTGCTAAATTTGAAGATCTCATTGCAAAACTTGTTGAGAAAACCATGGTCCCTACTCGTCAAGCAATGAAAGATGCTGGCATTAAGAAAGGTGACGTTGACAAGGTAATTCTTGTTGGTGGTTCAACTCGAGTTCCTGCGGTCCAAGAGGCTGTAGAAAAGGAAGCAGGAAAGCCTCCTTACAAGGGAATTAACCCTGATGAAGCAGTTGCTCTTGGTGCTGCACTTCAAGCAGGTATTATTGCCGGAGATGAAGGTGTTTCAGATATTCTTCTACTTGACGTCACGCCTCTTACCTTGGGAATTGAAACCCTTGGTGGCGTCATGACAACCATGATTGAACGAAACACAACCATCCCATCCCGACGCTCTGAAATCTATTCCACTGCCTCGGACAACCAACCAGCGGTTGAAATCCATGTGTTGCAGGGTGAGCGCGAGTTCGCTAAAGACAACGTTACGCTTGGCCAGTTCCAACTGGTTGGAATTCCACCTGCACCTCGGGGTATCCCTCAGATTGAAGTCACCTTCGACATTGACGCAAACGGAATTGTCAACGTCAGTGCAAAGGACATGGGGACAGGCAAAGAACAGTCCATCAAGATTGAATCTGCAACCTCGCTGACCGAAGATGAAATCCAGGGTAAAATTGCTGAAGCAGAGAAGTTTGCTGAAGAGGATCAACGCCGAAAGGGTAAGGTCGAGTTGCGTAATATGGCCGACCAAGTCGTATATCAAACACGTCGTACCCTTGACGAGTCCGCTGACAAATTGGATGACAGTGAAATCGACCCTGTGAAGGCTCACTTGGATGAGTTGGAAACTATGGTTCAAGATGATGACGGTAAACCGATTGACATCGATGCAATGGACGACGCAGCAATTCAAGCTAAGGTCAAAGAAATTGAAGAAGCCATGCATGCAGTTTCAACGAAACTTTACGAGGCAGCAGCAGCAGAGATGGCCCAACAAGAGAGCGGCGAGGACGGAGACATCAGCGTTGATGACGATGTTGTTGACGCTGACTTTGAAGTCGTTGAAGACGAAGACTGAACTCAACTGCTCTACGCTTCATGCGTTTGGCTTATGGGTAAGTGGCAGGTGGCCAGTGCATGAGCGAAGTTCCTATCCTTCAGGAAACGACTCGCACTACTGGCCGTGAAGCCCTTAGGAACAACATCACGGCTGCCCTGGCTCTTGCAGGTGCAGTACGTACCACGTTAGGTCCCCGAGGGCAAGATAAGCTCCTTATTGACGACGAAGGCCGTACGATGGTCACCAACGACGGTGTGACAGTCCTTGAATCAGCTAAGGTTGAACATCCGGTTGCAAAGATGCTCATCAACGCTTCAACAACGCAAGACCGCATCGCTCGGGACGGTACAACAAGTGCCGTTCTCTTTTCAGCAGAACTGCTTCAAAATGCATGGGAACTTGTCCTACAAGGAGTACATCCCTCGGCTATTGCACGTGGTTATCGGTTTGCAGAAGAAGCCTGTCGGGGTCACTTTCCTTCATTAACTCTGCAGGCGAACGAAGTCATGCAACACCAAGCTGCTGTAACCTCGCTTGCAGGAAAAATTCACGAAGCCATGCAGTTCCATCTTGCAGGCTTAGCCATTGAGGCCGCTAAAGCAATTGTTGCAATCGGTTCAGACGGTGTGATTGCAGACCCAACTCGTGTGAAAGTCCTCACTCAAACTGGGGGCAGTATGACCGATTCTCATCTCGTCACTGGTTTGGTTTTGGCGAAAAAGAGAGCAATAGATAGCATGCCAAAATTGCTCAAGGCAGGAAAGGTTGCCCTCGTTGATGGTGGTCTAGAACGTCGAAACATGATGAGCGATGTCAACTTAAAAGTGAGTGGACCCGGTGTACTTGAATCGTTTAGAGCCAAGGAAAAGGAGATTCTGGATGCCCAAGTTGACCTTCTCGTTGAACTCGGGGTGACCCTACTCGCCTGCAAAGAAGGAATTGACGACGATATGCATCAAGCATTGAGTCACGCAGGAATTCAAGCATATCGTAGAGTGTCTCGTTCAGATTTGGACCTGCTTGCTCGTGGAACAGGTGCTGTCCTAGGTTACAATATCAAAGGTTTGCAAAAGAGCGACTTGGGAGTTTTTATCGAGAGTCGAAACGAGCGGTGGGACGGAGTAATGCACTGGATTGTTGACACTGAAGAAGGGGGTGCAACCTTCATTGCAAAAGGCTCAACTAACGAAGCAGTTGGTGAAGTAGAACGCTGCTTTGCAGACGCCTTGGGTGTTGCCTGCCAACTACTTGAAGAGCCTGAACTCTTACCTGGTGGAGGAGCAACGCAAATTGCCCTTGCACGTTTCCTCCGACGTCATGCTGAAACCATCCCAGGCCGGGAACAGCTTGCGGTTGAAGCCTTTGCTGATGCCTTGGAAGTCATCCCCCGAGTTCTTGCCGAGAATGCAGGTTTGGACCCTCTCGATACCTTGCTTCGTGTCGTTGCGGAACAAAGCACTTCAACCTCAGAAGAGGCTCATTGTATCGGCTTGGACGTCATTGCTCGTGGACCTGCAAATATGAAAGAGAAAGGAGTTGTTGAACCCCTACGCATCACTCGCCAGGTCCTTGCTGGAGCAACAGAAGCGGCGCTCTCCGTTCTTCGCATCGACGATGTTCTTTGGGCAAAACAAGATCCAACCATCCCAGACGGTTTGGACGGGGAATGAAAAATAGAGCATTTGTTTATTTTTACAGTCCACCCTTTCAAATAGCCTACTGAAAACCGAAAGCTCATGGAACACAGCAGTGAACCACCGGTTGGCATTGATGACATTGCCATTCACTTTCCTCGCCTTTACATGGATATGAAGGATTTCGCAACTTTACGAGGTGCCGACTACGGCAAATTGAGTAAGGGGCTCGGACTTGAGGCCATGGCCATACCCGATGCGCACGAAGATACAGCGACAATGGGGGCGATGGCTGTAATGCAATTGATCGACCGTAACGGGATTAATCCCAGAGATATTGGCCGAATGTATCTCGGGACTGAATCCGCCCTTGACGGAGCGAAACCAACCGCAACATACATTCTCGATATGCTGACACAACGCTACTCAGAACGCTTTGGAAAAGACTGTTTTCAAACCTGTGATGTTGTTGATATGACGTTTGCATGTATTGGAGCAGTTGATGCAATGCACACCACACTTGACTGGGTGGCTCGCTCAAATGAAACCGATGAACGATTGGGCGTGGTTATCTTCTCTGACAATGCAAAGTATGCTTTGGAGTCCTCAGGTGAGTACACGCAAGGTGCTGGAGGTGGTGCCCTATTGATTCGAAGGAACCCTCGCTTACTGGAAATTCCGGATTGCATAGGAGTTTCAACCACTCCTGTTCACGACTTTTTCAAGCCACGCCGAAAGGTTACCATTCGGTCAGTGATTACAAACGTGCTTGAATTGGCTCAAGAAACGGGCCAATCGGTGAAGAAAGGGCTTATCGAACGCATGATTCGTCATCTTCCAGAATCCACTGTGAGAAAACTTGGTATCTTTGCCCACGGTGAGGAGTCCGTAAGCGTTCATCGTGACGAACCCATTTTTGATGGCCAATTTTCCAATCGGTGCTACCAGACAGCAGTTCGCCAAGCTTTCCACGACTACACCAAAAAAGCTGCTCGCCAGGGAATATTTGACCCTGTGAAGGACGAAAAACTCACCGAACAATGGTCACGAATTATCATGCATCTTCCTTATGCATTCCAAGCAAAGCGAATGTTCCCTGATGTCTTCCGTCATGACCGTCAAGACAGCGAGATGTGGGTCAATGTCGCAGAGAACATTGGACCTATGCCCGAATTACCTCCCTCAGACAACGAAAGCCTCGTTGAAAAATGGGAGCAAGACATGGATGCATATCGTCGGGCAATTTCAAAAACTCCAGAATACATTAAATTCCATGCGAGCCGGATTGAGAAAGGTCAGCGTGCGAGTAGCTTGATCGGAAACCAGTATACAGGTTCAATTTTCCTTGCTTTGATGTCAACCTTCGAATCCGACTTGGAGGATAACAGTAACCTGGACGATACCAAATTCGGTTTGTGCGGTTACGGCTCGGGTGCTAAAGCCAAGGTCTTCAGCGGTACGGTGAGCCCGAGATGGAGAGAAGTTGTTTCTCGCTGGCATCTCTTTGAGCGACTTGCTGGCAGAATTGCGATTGATCATACGACCTATGAAAAACTCCACAAAGGGGTTCAAGATAACAGCGTTGTTGAACCTCAAGGTGAATTTGCTCTGGTTGAAATTGGTGACGAAGGTGTCGATGAGGGCGCCCGAAGGTACCGATGGATTGGGGCTTAATCAAAGTCTAAAACAACTTTACCGCATTCCCCAGAAAGGGCCAATGCGATTCCTTCCTTAAATTCGGAAACAGGCATTCTATGCGTGAGGATTCGGTCTATGTCAATGCTGCCTTGTTCCAAAAGAGCGTGCATTTTGTCCCATGTTGACCACATTTTCCTGCCGTTGATTCCTTTCAAATGAAGGTAGCGGAATACTACTTCATTCATCGGAATCTCTGTCATTGATTGACCATAAACTGAGAGGATGTTTACGTAACCACCCATCCTTGTTGAATGAATAGCATTGGATAGAGCAGCAGGCGAGCCTGAGAACTCGCATGAGTTGTCAACGCCTCGACCATCGGTGGCTTCAAGAATCCTCTTCACAACATCATCGTCCTTACCGAGCACTAAATCAGCTCCTAATTCTCTTGCGAGATTCATTCGGTATTGGTTGTCCCAATCAATCCCAATCACCATGGCCGCTCCCATGGCTTTGGCGGCATTCACTGCAAAGAGCCCTATTGGTCCGAGGCCGTGAACCGCAACGGTTGCACCTTCAATGGGCCCTCCTGTGAGAGTGTGAATTGCGTTGCCCAATGGGTCCTGGATGGATGCATGGCCAGGGTCTAGTCCAGTGGGGACATGACGTGCATTGACTGATGGAACGGTGAAATATGGTGCAAATGCGCCGTTTCCATGAACTCCAAAAATCGAACCGTTTTCACAAATGTGAGCATTCCCTTCATCACAACGTGGGCAATTCCAACAGGCAAGATGACACTCAATGGCTACATTGTCCCCGATTGCATGGGTTTTGACGCCTTCTCCTAATGCGACAACAATCCCACTCGTTTCATGGCCGGTTACGGTTCCAAGGGGGACGTTGTTCCGACTCCATTCATCCCATTTCCATATGTGGAGGTCAGTTCCACAAACTGAGGTTGATTGGGTCTTCACCAGGACTTCTCCTGGGCTCGGAACAGGCACAGGATGCTCTTCGAGGGTAAATCCCCCCACCTCATCTTGGGTTTTCGTCCAAGCAGCCATGGTATCGGGTAGATGATTCATGGCTCGCCCTCGTTTCTGTTCACATCGGACACCTTTTCATCCTTCGCTCAAACGGTTTTCCACAATCGTTCGCTGAGATTGCAAAACAACGCTGATGTTGAGGTATGTTGATTAGGGAGGCGCGACGGCCTAAAAGCCCGTTGATGGTGCATGAAATACGTAGTTGTTAGCGGAGGTGTGCTTTCTGGATTAGGAAAGGGCGTTACCGCAAGCAGCATCGGTGTTCTTCTCAAAAGCGCTGGCCTCAAGGTCACTTCCATCAAGATTGACCCCTATCTAAACAGCGATGCTGGCACCATGTCTCCCTTTGAACACGGGGAAGTTTTCGTTCTCGATGACGGTGGAGAAGTGGACTTGGACCTTGGAAATTACGAACGTTTCCTTGACATTAATCTCTCAAAGGACAACAACCTCACAACTGGAAAAATTTATTCGAAGGTAATTGAGGCTGAACGTCGTGGTGACTACTTGGGCAAAACCGTCCAAGTTATTCCTCATGTGACGGATGCTGTGCAAGACTGGATTGAGGATGTTGCAATGCGTCCTGCAGACGGTAGTGGGGAAGTGCCTGACGCTTGCATTATCGAACTTGGCGGAACCGTTGGTGACATTGAATCGGCCCCATACGTTGAGGCTCTACGTCAATTCCAATTCCGAGTTGGAAGAGAAAATGTTAGTTTCGTTCATGTTTCGCTGGTTCCCGTTCTCGGTCCTGTTGGTGAACAAAAGACAAAACCAACACAACACACGGTTAAGGAATTGCGTGGGCTTGGAATCACTCCTGATATTCTCGTTTGTCGTTCTTCACAACCATTGAATGATGAAACTCGAAACAAACTTGCTGCCTTCTGTCATGTGAAGCCCGAAGCTGTCATGTCTACACATGATGTCCCTAACATCTACCACGTACCTCTTATGTTACAAGAGCAGGGACTTTGTGAGATCCTTGGCGTTGATTGTAAGAACACCAACCTGCTGAAGGAATGGAGCGAAATGGCTCATCATGTCGATACGCTTTCCGAAGAAGTACACATTGCAATGGTCGGGAAGTACACCGACCTTTCTGATGCTTATCTTTCCGTAATCAAAAGTCTACAACACGCATCCATGGCCGTTAACCGTAAATTGGTTATCGATTGGATAGAGGCGAGCCATCTTGAGTCCTCATGGGCCAAAGAATCCTCAGAGGAGCACAGCATCGCTTGGAATTTGTTGAAGGGTGCTCACGGAATTCTTGTTCCCGGTGGCTTTGGTGACCGAGGAGTGGAAGGGAAAATTCTCGCTGCACACCACGCTCGAACCAACAAGGTCCCCTATCTTGGAATTTGCCTTGGTCTACAGGTTGCAACCATTGAATTCTGCCGTAACGTCCTTGGAATGGAAGGAGCGAACTCAACGGAGTTTGAAGACAACCCCGAGCATGCAGCGGTCGTGTTCATGCCCGAGATTTCCAAAACACATCTTGGTGGGACCATGAGGTTAGGAAGCCGTCCAACGCTCTGGCAGGTCGAGAAGTGCGCTATTCGGGACCTCTATGGGCCTGGCGATGCAGTTGTTGAACGACATCGACATCGTTATGAGGTCAATCCAGACTTGATTGAACGTATTGAATCAGCAGGTTTGGTCTTCGTTGGTAAGGACGAATCTGGCCAACGATGTGAGATATTCGAACTCGCTGAGCATCCATATTACGTCGGTGTTCAATATCACCCTGAATTCAAATCCCGACCTCATCGCCCTAGTCCGCCATTCCTAGGACTACTCCAAGCCGCAGCAAAACGGTCTTGAAGCTTCAATCGTTAGTTTTGAGTAACTTGGATACAAGTTCGGGCAGCAATTCTCCTGCAGGCCCGAGATGAACTTCATTGAATGCTGCGGCATTTGCAGGTGCCTCAAGATTCACCAGAATCGTATGCGCACCAGCGTTGTTAGCCTGGTCAACAAGGCCAGCAGCAGGATAGACATGCCCTGAACTTCCAACCACAATGAAAACATCACATGCATCAACCGCATTCATAATTTCCTTCATGTGCATGGGCATCTCTCCAAACCAAACAATATCTGGGCGCATACCTGATGGTTGTGCGCAGCATGAGCAAAGAGCGACATCATCGGTCAGATCTGATGGTTTCATCCGAACTTCGGAGCGGTGGCTAATCTCGCACCGCAACGTCTTGAGTTCACCGTGCATGTGTAAGACCTCTCTACTCCCACTTCTTTCGTGTAAGTCATCGACATTCTGCGTGATGAGGGTAAACTGCTTTAGATTATTCTGGAGATGCGTAAGGGCATGGTGGGCATCATTTGGCTCCACTTCTTGCAACTGTCGTCTCCGTGCTTGGTAAAACCTCCAAACCATTGCAGGGTCAATCGCCCATGCTTGGGGGGTTGCCACATCCTCAACACGATGCTCTTCCCACAGTCCACCGTTGTCTCGGAACGTTCGGACACCCGATTCAGCCGAAATACCAGCGCCTGTGAGAACAACAATTCTTAGTTGATTCATGATATAACCACCTACTTAGAAGATATTAACTCTCTCGGAAATTGATTCCAAGATTTTGAGGTGCCCTTCATGAACTTACATTTCTGCGACACGGATGAGCCGAGTAGTCCTAAATCCTTGAAGGATTTTGATGAAACGCTTGTTCTGAAAGGCATCATCCAAGGTTGAATCGCCCGTGTCAATTCGAACAGCATCAAGCCCAATCAATTTCGATGGAGTGGCTACGCCGAGGATGTTGTCATGACCCACCATCCTCAATACATCAGGGGAGAGTTGGAGATTACCCCGTCCGATAAGGAATCCTTGTCCACCCATGGGTGAAAGAAGCAAGAGAAGCGGCTTTGCCTCTCCGTCAGTTCCTTTGTGTGCTGAGATGAGTTTGAGTAGTTCAGATTCATTCAAGTCACTGTGAAGGGTATCTCCATGGAAAATGTCAATTCCGAGAAGCGTGAGTTCTTGCTTGACATGTTCACCCATTCGGCGTAGTGTCCCGCCGCTACCCCCATATGACCATGAGGTCGGGTTCGTCTTCAAGCAGAACTTGAACATGATGAGCGAGCCCTTCTATGGTGTCTTCTTCACTTGCCCTTTCGACTTGTTCTTTTGCACCCTGCATAAAGCGGGGCGATGAGGGTGTCCAGGCTTCCCCATACATACGAACCTTCCAAACACCCTCCTGGTAAATTTCCTCATCAAGATCCATTACTTCTGTAATTGCAGTCCTCAAGTCTCCCATAGCGAAGGCTAGGGTAACCTCGGCTGCTGCCTTAGGTGTTGTCGCAAAGCACCCTGAGTGCATTTTCACGCCTCCAGGGACGCCAATGAGGGGGATTTTTTGTGCCTGTTCGCCTTGCTGCTCAAGAATTGTGACGATGTCCCTGGTTGTGCCGTCTCCTCCAGCATAGAGAATAGCATCGACATTTGCATCAATCAATCGCTGAACCAGGTCCATCGTATCTTGCTGATTTGTCTCTTCAGGAGTAACTCCAATGCACTCTGCATAAGTTGATACCGATTCTGCATAATACCATGAATCACCCATTCGTCCGCTTAATCCCACTAGAGTCATGGTTGTTTTTGTCCGATTGAGCGAGGATGATAGCAATTGGTCGAGATGTTCCAAACACAATTGCATCCTAGGTCCTGCACGGTCTTCAGCTCCAGCGGCTCTGGCCTCTTCGGCTCGCCCATCACTGCCTTTGAAGCCTAAACGACCGCCGAGGCCTGCATCCGGGTTGACTACGATGCCGATGCGCATAGTAGCCCCTAAAACCCGTCCCTCAAATAGCCGTGCTTCCTCCAATCTCGCATTTTATCCGGTTAATGACCCGAGCATTGATTACACTGAATACAAAAGGGGGTAACATGAAACGCCCTGCCAAAGGAGGACCCAACCTTGACGACGTCCTTTCAGAGGGATTCTCTGAAATGAAAATTGGCGAAGAAAACATTGTAACCGTGCCCACTTTTGAGCCCGATGAAAGCGAAGAATCGTTGGTATCAAAGCCCATTGAATACGGTAAGAAAATCCAAGCTAAGGAAGATCGCGAATCGTTTGTCGTGACGGCGCCTTTGACTGAAACCGCCACAAAGGCGGAAGAGTCACCCGAAATAAAGCAAGAAATTCTGAAGACTCCAACATCACAACTTGGAGATGATTTTGACGTCGAATGGTAAAACGATGATTCGCCCAAAGGGCGTCAAAGCAATGCGCGGGATTCATAGCGAGGGTGCAACCCCATAGGGGTTGTCGGAGGAACCATTGATGAGCATGATTCATGTCACTTTGCCGGATGGAACGGTGAACGAATACGCCGCAGGGATTACCTGCGCAGAAGTCATCACCGATGCAATGGGCAAGAAACACGGTTGCCTTGCTGCAAAAGTGAACGGTGCTGAGTACGATATGTCTTATGTACTGGATGAGAATTGTTCCGTAGAAGGAATCCGCTCTGATTCTGATGAAGGCATTCACATCCTTCGGCACTCTGCTGCCCACCTTCTTGCTCAAGCGGTCATGGAACTTTACCCGGGCGCACTGCCAACCATTGGCCCTGCGATTGACCGAGGGTTCTACTATGATTTTGCAATGGACCCTATTGCAGAAAGTGACCTAAAGACGATTGAAAAGAAAATGAAGGAATTGGCTCGACGTAACTTCACGGTTGAACGTGTAGAATTATCGGAAGAAGACCTGCGTGAACACTTCATTGACAATCCTTACAAAATTGAAATCATCGATGATAAATTGGAAGATGGGGACGGTTCAACCATTTACAAGCAAGGTGAATGGTACGATCTCTGCCTTGGGCCGCATGTTCCGAATACCTCCCGATTGATGTTCACCAAACTCACATCGGTTTCTCCTGCTTACTGGCGTGGCGACCAAGATAGAGAACAACTCGTCCGAATTTATGGTTTAGTTGAACCTACAAAAGATGCCCTGAGGGAAACATTGCACCGCATGGAAGAAGCCAAAAAGCGAGATCATCGCAAACTTGGCAAGGACCTACAGCTGTTCCATATTGACGAGGAAGTCGGTCAAGGTTTGATTTTGTGGACGCCAAGGGGAGCCGTCATTCGGCAAGAACTGCAAGATTTCATTTCTTACCATCTGCGACGTCAAGGCTACAAGCAGGTCTTTACTCCACATATCGGAAAACTTGACCTCTACCGCACATCAGGTCACTTTCCATACTACCAGGAGTCACAATACCCCCCTCTTGTTGAACGAGATTTGATGAATAAATTAGCCGATGAGGGATGCACATGTGGCGAATTATCGAACCTCATGAAAACTGGTGAAATTGAAGGGTATATGCTGAAACCTATGAATTGCCCTCACCACATCAAAATTTATGCAAGCCAATCACGCTCCTACAGAAATCTTCCACTTCGTTTGGCGGAATTTGGCACTGTTTATCGCTGGGAACAATCAGGAGAAATTTCTGGCATGACCCGTGTCCGTGGATTTACACAGGATGATGCACATTTGTTTGTGACAGAAGATCAGATTGCTGAGGAAGTTCTCGGTTGCATTGAATTGGTTCAAATCATCTTCGACAAACTTGGCATGACAGATTATCGTGTTCGTGTTGGCCTCCGCGACCCTGATTCCGACAAATACGTTGGAGACCCAGCTCGTTGGGACAAGGCCGAAGAAGCATGCCGTGCGGCTGCAGCCTCACTCGGCGTACCCTGGGCTGAAGAAGAAGGTGAGGCAGCGTTTTACGGACCTAAAATTGATTTCGTAGTCAAGGATGTTATCGGGAGAGAATGGCAACTTGGTACTGTTCAGGTTGACTATAATTTGCCTGAGCGTTTTGATTTGACTTACATGGGTAGTGACGGGGAACATCACCGTCCAGTCATGATTCACAGAGCACCGTTCGGTTCCATGGAACGGTTTTGTGGGGTTCTCATTGAACACTTTGCAGGTAAGTTCCCAACTTGGCTCACACCAACTCAATGTCATATCATAACCCTCGGAGAGCGACATGAAGCCTATGCCACAAAGGTTGCTCATGCCTTAAGGGAGCATGATATTCGCGTTGAAGTGGATGCAACAGATGCTCACATCAAAAAGAAAATCAAGACTTATCGGAAACTTCAGCCCGCCTATATGGTGATTCTCGGAGACGGTGAGATGGAGGCTAATACGGTTAGCTTAAGAGCAAGAAATGGCGACCAAGTGGCCGATTTACCTCTTGATGATTTTATTCAACTTCTTCGTCGAGAAATTGATGAAAAGACGAGCCAACCCTCGCTTGTAGCACCAACTGAATGAGGAAAAGGAAATGACTAATCTGGAAATTATTCAAGGATTTTCATTGAGTATGATTCCCTCATTATTTCTCGCATTCCTAACGGCTTGGCTATTTTGGGACCGTGTCGTTCCGCGGCAACTCAAAGGGCTACAGGTTGCCTTCAAAACTGGAGAAAAGCGGTATGAAGTTCATCAGGTCACCGAATCCATTGATGATGTAAAACATCTTCTTTCTCTTCGTGGTATGCGTTTTGGTGTCCTATCGTATCTAATGGCTCTCACGGGTAGCCTACTTTTCTTGTTCGAATTCATAGCGGTCCGAATGGAGCTATCTGAAGGCTTCCATGCTCCCTCTGTTGCCCTTGCTTTGATGCTCATCGCCCTACCTGCCGTAATCTCAAGTGGAACTTCGTTAGGTGCACAAGTCATTCGCCCGTTGGGTACTGTTCGGGCGACTATGCAAAACAACACTCGTGCACGAAATGCAGGATATGTAGCTCTCACCATCTCCTGGCTTCTCCTTGCTATTGCAGTAGGCCTGGTTCTCAAAAGCCGAGCAGTCTCACAGACCCATCAAATCAGCATTGCAGCACTCGTCGCATTCAGTCCTGCAATTCTCGCTTACGGGCGCATCCTTGGGTCCTCATGGCATGCCTTGAAACAATCTTCTCGTCAAATTTCCAAAGGCAAATCCTCTCCATTCCATAACCATTTGCCGAATGCACGTCAACAATTTATCGCTCAAGTGGTTCATTTGAACTTGGTAGCGATGCCCTTTGTAGCGATTAATACTCTTCTTTCTTTGCTGGTTCTATTGTATGACCCAACAATGTTTACTCATTCAGACCGTGTCCTCAACCTTCCTGAATACCGCCTTCAGTCTACCTACATGGAAGAAGGAGGGTTGCTTGGTTTTGGTCTTATTGAACTCTTTTCCCATATTCCCCAAGCCGGTATTCGCGTCCCAATTGTGACATCTCTTTTGCTGTTCCTTTTGCTGAACGTTGCTGCCGTAGGATTCTTGTTTGTCTATGAAGTAGCACGAATTCTCTTCCTTGATATTCAAGATGTTTCAGGTGTCGGTGGGATTCGCCTTGCAGATAGCAGACTGCTCCGAGCAGAACCCGTACAGCAAGCTAGTGTTCTCAATTTTTGCTTCACCGGTTTTGCAGGCCAATCCATGTTGTTGTTAGCCCTTGCCATGATCACATTTTGGGATTCTAGTTTTCTTCCACAAGGTGCTGCATGTGGTACTTGGGAGTCCAGCGTTTGCTCAGTATTAGAAAAGGACATGCTGGAAGAATTGACGTGGATGCTCGCTTCAGGCGGGCAGGTTGCGTTCCTGGCGGTATGGAGTATCTCTCTGCGCAGATCAGGGGAACTCTACGATATCTCATTCGACGCTTCAATGGATGAAGACCGCACCCGTCTACGAGGGATGAGCGATATGATCTATGTCAAACAACGCTCTGTTAACGAACTCATTGCAGCGGAAGACTGGGACACTGCTCTAAAGAGGTATGAATCACTATCCGAAACTAAGGAAGCCACACTCGTTGGGTTAGACATGGTTCGCAAAACCAAAGCAACCATGATTTTGTTTGCTGCCTTGGGTCGGTGGGACGAGGCTGAAGAAATAGCAATTGATCTTCTCGCACTCAAGGGTGGGAGAGATGCTCAACTCTCAAGGATGGTTCTCTGTGCAGCGAGCCTCGCTCAGCGTGACATGAGGGAAGCCCGTCCTCGCCTTGACCTTCTACCCAATGATGACATTGAAGCAGTCCGCTTAAAGTGGGTTTCAACCGTTCTAAACGGTAAAGGAACTTTGGACAGCCAGACCAAGTCTATGCTTGGTATCGACCCTTTGACAAAGAAAAACATCGAAATGTTGCGCCAGTACGGGGCTGCCGAAGTCTCAACGCCACGTCCAAAGAAGGTCATGACCGCAATTGACCGCAGAGTGTTCCTCTCTGAAATTGCTCGCATGCGATTGGTAGGCAAGAGTGAATATGCCCTTAATCTGCTTGAGGAGGCCATAGAAGTCGCGCATGACATTGATTGGGTACACGGTAGAATAACTCAAAGCCTTCTAAATTACGATGTTGGTCGAGTGATGACTGCTGTGGATCTCGCAGAACGAATCGCAAAAGAGCATCCGCGTAATCCCCACGTGCGTTCAATTATTATTCAGTATGCAGCGTTAGGTCATACCACCATGCCATCATCTGAGCAGACCAAGATTGAATGGCTCTTTGAATTAGGGAGCGATTGGAGAATTACCTGGCCAAAGCACACCGTTGCACCTGCTCCAGTCTTAGAATCTGAGCTATTACGCCAACACGCTTGGTCGGCTAATGGTTGGGTTGGGCTGGCAAGTGAGAAAGGATTAGAACAATTACAAAAGAGCAGGAAATCTCCTCATAATGATTTGCCGGAGGAACTTCCGCTAGCCCTTTACACTCACCTGTCAGGTATTCTCGTGACAATCGGTGGAATGCCTGTAGATTTAGGACTGCCTGGTAACTTTGATTTGGATTCTGCAGACAGTAAGGGACTCCTCTCTCTCTCCTGAAGTCAGTTGAGATGACAATGTCTACCGTTCAAATAGGGCATGAAGAGTGCCCAAGCAATTTGTAGAAGGGGCAAAATCCCATTGCCGAAGTAAGGATACCCCAGGTACCCAATGCGAGGAGTATGATGTCCCAATCAATACCTGATAGGTGCTCAACGGTGACCATCCCGAAACCAGCAAAGAGACGAATAAGACGATCATTTATTCCGAGATTCATGTTTTTTCCTCAAACTACCATCTGCGGATATTACATATAAAGGACTGTTTTTTATTGATTCAGAGACGATTTCGGATCATCTTGAGATAATTCATGTCGTATTGAGTATCGTTGGGCCAACAATTTTCGCACCTTCAGGACCACTTATCGTGAAGGTTATGATGCAACTTTGCGAACATATGTCCACACCGTTTTCGTTCACATTCAAGGTCTCTCCAATTTCCCATGATGAATTATCTTTACCGAATGACTGGATTACCCGGCAGTCTCCGTCCGTAGTGGTTGTGGAGCAGACATGGGAGATGCTATCACGTGTGATAGTAATCTTAAGTTCGGAAAAGTCCATGTCAGAACCCCCTTTCTCATCAAGTGTGATCCTAAATAGAATATCAGATGATGATTCAGAATTTTCTAAGTCACTGGAATCCTCAAAGGAATAGTAGAATTTTTGCTGTTCGCTGATACACCCAGAGGACATCAATGAGAAAGATAGCATGAGCATCAATACGAACCAATCTCTGCCCATAAACCGCCGTGGAAGTGAACTCATTTAGGTTCATGTGTTGTAATGATTTAGTTCTTAGAGTGGTTTTTCAATGGGTGCCCAGCGAGAAAATCTTCGTTTTAGAGCAGTATAAATTAGAAATAACAGTTTTGATACAAAGCATATTTGTAAGAAAAGCAAATACAACAAAATATGCGCAGTTGGTTCGTAGTTGCAGCATTGTTGATTGTTTTTATTTCACCAGCAACGATGCAAACTCCTATCCTCGAAGATTCCGGGGATAATTTACAGTTTTCAAGCCCAATACAATCAACAATTTCACCCAACTCAAGCTGGACCTCCAGGGGGCGAAGAGATCACGATCAGTGGAAGCGGCTTTTCCGACCTGGCCTTTTCCAACATAACAGACGATGGAATCAACCACCAATGGGTCGAAGTCGACCATGGACTACAGCGATGAAGCCGGTCGATGGAATGCCGTCGCCATGGACTCAAGCGGTCACATCCATGTCGTCCATATCGGTGATGTAAATTTCAAAATCCGGCACAGCGTTCATGACGGAACATCTTGGAGCACCTTGAAAATCAAAGATTGTGGACAAACGTATTGCTGGGATGTTCACATGGTGATTGATGGTAACGACCACCTTCACGCGGCCTATACTACATACACTCAATGGGCTGAAAGGCTTGTGTACATGCACTATGATGGAACAAACTGGACCAGCGAAGAAGTCTCTTCAAACGCTCTGTTTGGCCCGATTGGCATCGCTGTTGATTCAAACAATAACCCACACATTTCCTACGCTGCCGAAGGAAGTCACCAGTGCGGTGGCGGTCTCCGCATTGCCTCACATGATGGAACAGGTTGGTCGACCCAAGGTATTGATGTTGGGAGCAACCGTGGATGTGAGTCTGCGATTGTCATCGACGAGAACGATGACATCTACATCGCCTACCAAGACCGCGATAGCTCGAAATTAAAAATCGCCACCGACAAAAGTGGCCAGTGGGATGACTACACCGTAAATACCGGAAGTACCCCAAGTGAAATGTATCCAGGTTACATGTCTTCGATGGCCATGGATGGGCAAGGTCAACTTCATATCGCCCACTATGATGGTAAAGATGAGGATTTACGGTACTCGACGGGGGTTCCAAATGGACAATGGACAACCACTGTTGTTGATTCATCGGGGAACACTGGGCGAGATCCCTCAATCGCGATTGACCTAGCCGATCAGCCTCATATTGTCTATCACACCTGGTCCGGTCAGAATCTAAAATACGCAACAATCGATCCGGTCACCACCAGTTGGGCCGTCAGCACAATGGCGAGTGGGGCCGATGTTGGCGGGGGAAATTCAATTATCATCGATGAAAGCGGGGTTATGCACGTTCCTTTTAATGACGCAACAAGTAAAACCTTGAAGTACGCTACAAAATCGACTGGCCTGAGTCCAAGACCGATGGAAATCACCGTTCAATTTGGCCAATACGGTTCAGTGACGGGGACGGTCGTTAATGATTCAACAATTCAAGTGACAACGCCTTCTGCTTCTTCCGCCGGCACTGTTATCCTAACTCTTTGGGACAAAGAGGATAATCAACAACAATTATCTTCTACATTCCGCTTCATAGACCAGAATGACCTCGACTCCGATGGTGTTCTCAACGCCAATGACGACTGTCTAGAGGTGGCTGGTACATCCACCCAAGATCTAAACGGATGTCCAGATGCAGATGGCGATGGTTACAGCGATTCAGGGGACACATTCCCGAATGATGTTTTGGAATGGAGGGATGCTGACGGAGACGGTGTTGGCAACAATGGTGATGCCTTCCCGAACGATGCCAATGAGACCCAAGACAGTGATGGTGATGGCGTAGGTGATAACACAGATTTGTATCCTTTAAATGCAAACGAGTGGGAGGATTTGGACGGTAATCAAATTCCTGACAACTCCGAGGCCAGTAAGGTAGAGGTCACTACATCATCGGAGGGCGGAAAGATTCACCCGCACCATATTTTTGCAAACAATCTCTCACTCTCCGTGAACGCCATCGCCTCCGAGGGACTCACCATGGTTTCTTTGGAGTCGTCACCGGACGTCTTACCTTCTACTGGAGGATTGGCATACTCATTCTACGGCGGAGAATCACAAACCATCAGCATCGCTGGAGAGCAGATTATGGACGTCATCCCCGAGGAGTTTTTCACCGGAGGGTACATCGACGAAGTTAGCCCGCTCGTCAACTTTACAGTACATGTTACTGGAGTGCCTCACGGTTGTGAAGGGGCAGAAGAGTTGTGGAGTCCTGAACAGCAGACGACATGCCCCAGTAAGATTGCAAGCCATCGCACTGATTATTATCTCAATTTTTCAATGATTCTTTGGAACGGGGACGACGATAACGACGGCGTTCCAAACAGTTGGGACCTCTTTCCTTTGGATGCCAATGAGAATCAAGATTCGGACGGGGACGGAGTCGGAGACAACCGTGACGCATTTCCTCTTGAAAGCACACAATGGTCTGATACAGATGGGGATGGCTATGGGGATAATTGGGCCAATACTTCCTGGAATTCAACCCGGGCGTCTTCTTCGCCAGGCTCATTCGTTGAGGAGGCAAACACCCCCAGATTATTGTCCTGAAATAATGGGGAATTCTACTGCTGATGGATTCTTTGGTTGTTTAGATGACGATGGGGACGGTTTCGCAGATGTGTTTGAACCAGTTGAGACAAACGAAACTGGGCAAACAAATAGTACTGATGAAGCAAATCAAACTGATATTTCCGTTGATACCGATCAAGATGGAGTTCTTGACATGAATGATAATTGTCCAGGAACTGCACCCAATAGCCAAGTGGACGCTTTTGGATGTGAAGTAATTGAAGAAGAGAATGATGAAGTTTCGGCTTCAATTTTCGAAGAATTCTTTTCAGGAGATACTAGCCCTGTGACAACTTCAGTGGGAATAGGGGCTATTCTACTCGCTGTATTTACTCTGCTACAATCGAATGCTGCTGCCGCAGTTCTTCCCGATGCGTTCCGCTGGGTTCAAGTTCTTCGCAATAATTCTAAACTCAGTAAAGAAGAAGAAAACGAATTGACCTACCTCCAATCTTTGGTTCAAGCATATTATGATGATTCAAAGGAGCTGGTGGAGGAACTCAACCTGTTGAAGGCAGACCTCACCGGGCGTTACACAAATAACGAAATCAAGAAAGATACGCGGGAAAAGTTGTTCACGCTCATTGACGACTTGCTCATCGCCTCACCACAGGAATTGTATCGTATTGCACACAACGATAGTTACTTTGGATTAGCGGGTGCTGTAGATTCAGAAGACCGAGGCAAACTACTCGAAGAAAAAATCGCTATGAGCGAATTCTCTGAACCCTCTGTAGCGAGTGAACCTACTCTCCAATCGCATCAACCAGTATCTGTTTCAAAACCCTCAATCAATGCCGCAGGAATCATGAAAGATGACGGTTTTGAGTGGTATGAATCTCCCGAAGGGAGTGGCGTCTGGTGGTATCGAACTGCTTACATAAATCAAGACTGGCAAAAGTGGCAGTCGTAGATAAAATGCAAACTGGCTTTGTGTGAACAGATAAAAGGCTCAAATTCTTCTTCGCAGGCGTTCCATTGCTAGCATCTGCTTCTGATAAATGGTTCAAACAGTCCTCGATACGACTGACTCCTAACATTTCCTCAGCGAGGGCAATGGCTCGTTCACATTCCCTTCGGTCTTCGTCTTCAATGGTGATTTGAGATGCATCACATTGATTCCGCAAGGTTCGCCATTCATCAATGACAAAGTCATACAGTTCCAATGCATCATCACTGTCCTTTCCTTCCTTATCCAATCCAGCAGTCATGCGTTCAAGCAGCATGCCAGCATGCGACCATGATTTGGCTTGTGCTGCCTGATCAATTTCTTCCAGGGCCTTTGCCCATGATTTTTCATCATCTCGACCTTCGAATCGCTGAACGAGCTTTTTGCGTTGTTTGAGAGCCCGAAGGACATCATCCATTGCCGCTCGTTCTTTCTCTATGGTGCGAACAACTCCGTCTGCTAACCCAATCGCTTGACTGGCATGGCCTAGGTCTACGGCTTCATCGGCTTGTTTGAGCCGCTCTTCCAGTTCAGAAGTATCCAGGCCGTCAGCCTGCTTGAGTTGACGATTGGCTTCTTTGAGGGATACGAGGGCGCGTTCTTGAGCGTCTCCATCTGCAAGTAATTGCGTGGGGATTACTGAGGCATATTCGAACGCTTCATGCGGTTTTTCAGAAGCAAGGAATTCTTTGGCTTCACTCAACATCTCGTGCAATCGCTTGATTCCGTCACCCTTTTTCCCGTCAAGAAGGCGAGAAGCTTCGATGATCGCTTGTTCGGCTTGCCCCCACCATTCAATAATCTCAGAAGCCCTCTTTTTGGCTTCACGGAAAAGAAGTTCACCCTCTCGTAGAGAACCAAGTTGGACTTCCCGCTCTCCCATGTCAAACGCTTTTTGTGGACGTTTTGCAGTTGGGGCGATGTCCGATGCCTGGTTCACGGCGTCTAATGCATCATTACGAATGATTTCCACATCATCTGCAAGAGATAGCGACCGTTCCATATCTTCTTCACCCTCATCCAAAAGTCTCATGCCGTATTTCGGGTCCAAATGTCCTTCTTCTCGGGCAGTGGTAAGAAGACTTGCAGCCTGGTCAACAGCAGCTCCTTGGGATTTGAGTTCTAAGAGGCGTAGTTCTAATTCATCTAGGCGCTTCTTGAACGCTTTACGTAGTACTTTCTGGTCGTCTCCGACCATCCAAGCATAAACTGTATCAACAACTGATAGAAGAACGATGAGTGGGGCTATGAAAGAGATAACCTCTGTGTAATCTGTAGATTGTGAAAAGAGCAGAGTTGTGGCGGAGGCGCATCCGATGCCGGTGAGGATCGAACGGAAGCGAAGGACATCAAAACCACCTCTTAGGAGCGTTCTGGATTGACCCCGGCAGAACCATCCAACGGACATGACAAGGATACTCCCAACAAGGCGTCCGTTCAAATCAGTTTCCAAGCCGAGCGCTCCAATCACCATGAGGACTGGCCAGGCTATCGTTGTTGATGCACCAATCCGGCTTCGTGCGGCAGGGTCATCCAACGCCAAGTCTTGCAGTATTATTCCCCAAAACAACAGAAGCATTGGTGCCCCAAATCCAGCAAGTACAACTCCTTTATTGCTAAACAAGCTAGATAATGTCGGCCAAGCAAGCCAGATTGCACAAAGAAGAATTAGAAGTGCGGCAACCATAGTTACCGTATCAACGCGTTTGGCCCTTCGCTGACGCTCGGACTCAATAGCAGAATCTACATCAGCCCAAGTGACCATGAGGTTCCGACAGCAGTTTTACCCATAACCACTCCGCTCTGTTGGCCGGAAATTACCCTCGAGCTCTCATCGTTGATGTCGGCAATGTTCATGGGTGTCTTGCACCCGTTGCAGAAAAGCGAGGGAGTAATATGGCCGGTCTAATAACGATGGATGATTTATCCAATGACGAAATTCAGAGCATTCTAGAAGACGCAGAACGCCTACTCCCAGTTGCAGAAGGTAAGATTTATCTGCCGTTGCTTCAAGGGAAAATACTTGGAAATCTGTTCTTTGAACCAAGTACACGAACGCGAATGTCCTTTGAAACAGCAATGAAGCGTTTGGGCGGAGATGTGGTCAACCTTGGTGATGTCAAAACATCATCAGTCGTGAAGGGAGAGACTCTTTTTGACACAATTCAGATGGTGGACGGCTATACCGATATCATCGCCATGCGCCATCCTCGTCAAGGGGCGGCTCAGTATGCTCAAGATGCAGCTAGAGTCCCCATTCTGAACGGTGGAGATGGAGCAGGCCACCACCCAACTCAAACCATGCTTGATTTGTTTACCATCAAACAAGCTCATGGGCGCCTCGACGGTTTGAAAGTGATTCTTGCAGGAGACTTACGATATGGCAGAACCGTACACTCATTGAGTCATGCCCTGACTCGCTTTGGATGTGAATTGATTTTTGCAAGTCCAAAACTACTCAGAATGCCTGCTGAAATCGTTGAGGATTTGACAGCTCACGGGGCTAATGTAGTTGAGACCGAGGACCTTCTTTCATCGTTAGCAGAGGCAGATGTGGTTTACATGACACGAATTCAAAAAGAGCGTTTCGCTGATGAAGATGAGTACAACAGAGTCGCTGGAGCGTACAAATTACACGCTTCCAATTTGGAAGGTACCAAAGAAGGCATGATCATCATGCATCCACTTCCAAGGGTTGATGAAATTCATCCATCTGTGGATAAAACTCGGCATGCCCGGTATTTCCAACAAGCATTCAACGGAGTTGTAGCAAGGATGGCTCTTTTGTGCCGCTTACTCGGCGTTAAGGTTCCTGAAGACATTTCTCCAGCTGGAGGTGAGTTGTGATGTCCCAGGAACACAACATGCGACGTGTAACTGCAATCCGAAATGGGACCGTTATTGACCACATCCCATCCGGGCAGGCAATGCGTGTGCTTGAGATGCTTAACATGAATAAGACAACATCAGTGCCGGTATCTATGGTCATGAATGTACCCTCTAAGAAGATGGGGACAAAGGACATCATCAAGGTTGAAGACCGTGAATTGACTCAAGATGAACTCAATCGTCTTGCTCTTGTTGCTCCAGAGGCCCATGTGGCCATCATTCGTGCTTATAGCGTCGCTGAAAAGATGACCATTCAAATTGGGGAAGAAGTTACGAATGTTGTCCGTTGTACATTCTCAAACTGCATTACCACCAATCAACGTGAACCGTTAGCTCACCGCTTGCGTGTCATGGGGAGAGAGCCTCTTGTTTTGCGATGTCACTATTGTGGACGACCTCAAGACTTAGAGAAGTTGATCAGCAATTTGCTGTGATCACTCGTCATCAATCGATAATAAGTCTCGCATGTCGCAGGCTTTGCATTGCAAGCCTGACGTCATGCTTCCACACCGTTCACAAGGGTGAGGGGGAGCAGGTCGAGTTGATCCACCGCCCAGTTCAACAACCTGGTCTCGTAGTGCTTTGACTTGGTCGGCCATCCGAACGAGACCGTGTCGAGTGCCGGGCACATCGGCCTCCATCGTTGCAACCAATTCCCGATGCCGCCACCGGAGTGCACCTTTTGCGTTCGGGCATTCTTCATGATGAATGGGGAGGTTTTTGTGGGTTGCATAGAGGTGAATTTCCTGTTCAGGGACCCAACGTAAGGGGACAATTCGTGGTGCCAAGCCATCCACTCGGTTCGTAGTGTGTGGTGCAAGCCTGAGTGTGCGCTCCATGTCGCCGTTTGATACATTCATTAGCACAGTTTGCGCCATATCGTCCAAATTATGCCCCAAAGCGATGTAATCTGCACCGATTCGTTCTGCTAGGTGGTTGATTCCTTGCCTTCGGAATACCCCGCAGTACGCACATGGCATTCTTGGTGCATTGTTGTCTTTCTTCATAGCCATTGGCAGCCTGCGGACTACTTCATCCATTTCAATAAACGAAAGTTCTGGGTATGATACGGTTTCATGCCGGATTTCTAACTGGTCACAGAGGTCTTTCGCACACACAATAGATGGGGGTCGGTATCCTTCTATTCCCTCATCAACGGTGCCAGCAACGATGGTTACATCTCTGCGTTCTCCTAGTAAATCAACCAGAGAGTGAAGCAAAACAGCGGAATCCTTTCCGCCAGAGACTGCCACCAGAATGGTTGTATGTTCGCCCCGCTTCAATGGAAGTTGCATTCGGAGCTCCTTTCCAATTTTCTTCCGAACTGATTTTGCGAGGTGTTTTCCGCACAGAATACGCCCTGAGTACGCTTGTTCAACAACAGCAGGATTGTTGCATGAATCACACGTAGGGATTTGAAATGGTCCCTCAGGTGCAGCCTCGGCCATAACCGGTGGGGCGTGGCTGGAGTGTTTCAAATCAACTGCTTCGTTATTGAGAATGCCTAAGCAGAGATTTGCTTTAATTTTCCAATTGGAAATTTGATTTTTATATTTAAAAATTTATCGGTGATGAGGTGCCGTG
Source organism: Candidatus Poseidoniaceae archaeon (assembly GCA_949373095.1). Classification (GTDB taxonomy): domain Archaea; phylum Thermoplasmatota; class Poseidoniia; order Poseidoniales; family Poseidoniaceae; genus Poseidonia. Next base: position 30,519 of record CASIBY010000009.1, on the reverse strand, counting down.
GAGCCGAGTGTGGTGAGGCTGTTTAGATTGCTTTGGGCCTCAATATTTCCGAATCAAGGTACACCGCCTTGCTTCCTAGCGCTTGAAATATATTTTCCAGTTGGAAATTCCAATAGGGTCCTCAAATCAACAGAAAACCCTTCTTGAGCGCAAAACTTCTTGAAGGCTACAGCGGTGTCACTGAGGTTGAGCGACCATGCTACAACGGCTATTATCCGCTTTGACGACCCAAAACGGTGTCGAACAAGCTCTGATGATTGATGACCGAGGACGTCTCATGGCAAGTATTGGACAATCGGGGTCATTTCCGGACGTTGAACGCACGGTCTTAATGACATCAACCGCTCTGGAAGCAACTCAAAACCTTGGCCTCGGTGAACTTTACGAGATTTGGGAAGAGAGTGATACCCGGACCATGATCGACATCGTCACACCGTACCGCATTCTGATGCTGCACGGAAAAGGCGGAAAACTTGCGAGGTGGAGGCACAGCGTTGACCTCAATCGCAAGTCTCTTGCAACAACCCCTGAAATGTAGGTGAACTAACATGTTTGAAATGCCCTTTGGAACTCCAGTCGATGAAGACATAGATTTGACCGCTGGAACGCTGCAACCCTTCGCTCATGGTGTGATCTCAACATGGGTGGGGCGACGAAAAACTCCAGCGGGCCATCGTCTTGTTCGAGCAGGACGTATTGTTGGATGGTTGGCTGAAGGAAGTAAATACACTCAGAAGCGAGATTTGCTTGCCGGTGATGAGGCTCAGCAGGCTCTGCTCGCACTAGAATCCGAACAGAAAGTAAGGTTCACTGCTACAGAATACACCATCGCCGGACTTGGTGATGTGGCGGAGCTCGTCCCAGAAGCGTTTGTTCATCAAGCAGACCGGCAAGGACTTCGCTCAATGACGAATTTCGTCGAGCGTCTCCTCGCACGAGACTTGTCCAAAGTTCTGAACCACCTCGTTGAAGATGAAACCGTACGGGGAGCCATCGCTATTGATTCAGGTATGCTCATTGATGAAGCAGGGGACCTCCCGCGAGAAGCTGAGTCTCTCTCGTCTCAGATTCACAGCATTCTCTCTGATATCCGTGTAGAAGATATCAATCTAGGATTGGGATTGGGGCCTTCGGGTCATTGGACCCTGCACACTTCGGATGGTGCACTGCTCCTGGCACAAAGTGGAGAAATTGCTCTTGCAATTTGGACCGAACGGGAAGCAAACCATGCCCGTCTCCTCTCTTCTGCATCACTCATCCTTGAGGGAGATGTTGCATCGATTGGAGAGCACGGCACAAGTCTGCCCGATGGATTCCCTCTTCGCGAAGGGCGAGGTGGCCCTGATGCCATCCTTTCTCTGCTCAAAGCGGGCATGGACGAGGAGGTCACCGGCCACATTCAATCCGGAGCTTCCTCAAAGTCCGTCTCACTCATTCTTTCACGGGGAGTTCCTGTGGCTCTTTGGGCTCCAAACGCAGATGACGAAAGCGCTGCCATGACAATGCTTACTGAACCAAAGCGAAAGTTGCAATTAATTCGTTTTCCAGCTGGCACGGTTGTCTCTTCGAATTCAGGCTCCTTTGAAACGTTCAAGCTCAAATCTTTCTGCGACCAGTTATCAACCGTACGAACCCGTTCAGAGGCTCGGCAGGCATCAATTAGGGCCTCTTTGGAGGAAATGCTTGGTTTTGAAGCAGGTTTGGAAGAATTACGATTTCAACGAGGGAAGGTCAATTTTTCAACCGCAGGCATGGAAGTGGGAGATGGTCTACCAGTAATGCAAGGGGAAGCAGTTGCTGCTGTTGACGCTGGCTTACGCCGAAAACTCGAGTCTGCTCAGCAATCTCTGGATGAAATGACTAAGGCTAAAGCCCTCCTTGAAGGTAAGAATAAGGAATTGGAAACGAAGAAAACAGCCGCCCAGATTGTTGCTCGTGAGGCAAGCGAAACACGCCAAGAGCATACCGTTGCCCTTGAGGAGGCACATGCTCGCCTCAACAGTTTGCAAGTTGATCTTGCAGAATCTCGTAACCAATCGGAAGATGCAGAACACCGTGCTGAACGTCTCGTACGCCGGGTGAATGAACTTGAATATCAAGTCAGCGAGCGTGCTGCAGAATTGGCGAAAGCTTTGGGTGACGCAGAAGCGAGTAGTGAACTTCAAGAAATGATAGAAACACTTGCGCTCAAGGAAGCCGAACTTCAGGCTAATTTGACAGAGGGTAGTAAGCGCCTGAATACAATACGGCAACAAAGCGAGGACGAAGAGCGTCGCTTGCGTGTACTCACAGAGCAAGTCAGTACGACGAGAGAGCGTCATGCAAGAAGCCAATCAGATGTGCTCACGCTCCAGGAACAAGTTCACGTGCATCAACTCGAATTAGAAGCTATCAAAACTGAGGAATCCATGTCAAAGACTCGCATGGAAGAAGACCGCCTTCGTCGTGCAGAGGATGAGTCCCGCCGTTCAAACGTTCAGGCTGAACTCCGAGAATTAATGGATGAACGCCGAACACTTCTCCGTGAACTTGGAGACATGGGCGCCCGTCGCGGGCACGCAGAAGCAGAACTTTCGTCTCTTGTTGAAAAGGCAACTACTCTTTCTCAAGCGCATGAAGAAGCCCTTGCAGATATCCAGGAAGCTGAACGCCTACGAGCCCGTCTTGCAGAAGAGCCCCTTGCACAAGCTCTTCTTGACGACAACAACACCTTCGAAGGTCTGGGCCCTGTGCTTGAACGTCTTGAACATGCTCGTGAACTCGGTTACTCAGTGACCATGCTCGACCGTGCCGTTGAGCGTGCACTTCAGGTCATTCAATCAACCGTTGACCATGTCGCTGCCACCCCCCGTCATCTTCTTTCATCTGAGGTTATGACGTTACTCGAGCGTCAGGTTCCACAAACAGCAGGGGCGGTTCGAGGACTCGCCCGCTGGTCTGTTCAACAACGATTGGAACATCAACTCGGAGAAACCGTCAACCACGTTGTTTTGGATTTGGAACATCTGCTAGAAGATTACGACCGTTCCATCACCATGCTACGCAGAATTAGGAATGTTCTTGAGCAAATTGAACGCCTGGGGGCGCCAAGTCATGAAGTACACGCTTTGATGACCAACTGTCAACGTCCTGAAGCGCTTCCAAGTCTCGCCCAAGGCACTCGTAAATTGATTCAGGTTGCTTTGGATGACATTTACCTTGAAGCAGATCAACGAGATGCTGGTGAAGCCATTGGATTGGAGGAAACAGCCCGTGTTCTGGAAGAACTCATTACTCAACTTGATGCCTCCGGGCTTACCGATGGTATTCCAAGAGGTATGCTTTGGGAATTCCAACGGGACGGTCTTCTTCCATTCGAGAGAGAATCCATCCCATCAAGTCAACGTCTTCCAGTTGATGAAGACATGCTAGTTGACCTTGAGCCATCTTTGCTTCATGAAGAAGACATCGATTTGGGTCAGGCGGAACTCTCGACTACCGATACCGATGGTTGGTCAGATTTACCCGCACCAAGCGACTCACTACCAGCAGCTACCATTGCGCAAGGTACGACACAGCCAACTAAACTTGACCTTGATGACGAACGAGCCCAACTCGAGGCTGAATTAGCGCGTATCGATGCTGAATGGGGTCATAGAGATACGACGCCAACCGCTACAAGTTCTCCTTCTGATTCTGCTTTAGCCGACCTTGAATCACGCCTTTCAAATATTGATTTCTGAGGTGCTAAAGTTGTCAAGTGAACCGACAACTCTCCTAGGGCGGGAAGAAGCGAAAGGTCGACCATACCCCCTGTTTCTTGAACGATTCATGCTGGTTGCAGTCGTTGTCATAACCAGCGTTTATGGTGGCAGCATTAGCGACCAGTTCAACACGAATTGGATTGGATTTACGATTGGCTTTATCGCCTTCCCATTGCTTTTACTGGCAACAAGTGAGATGATTGGGCGATTGATTCAGTCCAATCAATGATCAAAGTTGTGTGAAGTCCTTAGTTGCGGGCTTCGTATCATCCTTCACTCCCCGTGACTGTATCAGCCCTATGACTCGCTGCCATGGGATAAAGAACCTCAGCACAGACATGATGCTAAGGAACAGCAAAGCGGAGATGACTAATCCGTAGGTAAGAGTTAATTCAATGGATTCTGAAACCTGTCCTGCCCACTGACTGCCTGTCGTATCTGAAACGATGGTGAGGAGAACTTTGTGGAAACCTAATGCGACCATCGTCGCTAGTCCTGTCAAGCCTAAGAAAAAGAATGTATGGCGCAAGTGAGTGTTGAGTACGTTATCCATTTGGCGCACATATTCTGGGTCGCGCTTGCACGATTCAGGAAGGCGGAATGCATACTCAAGGTTCCGGATTACGCCGTAACTCGCTTCTTGGAACACCATGATGAGTACTGCTATGAGGATGAGGTCGAACTGTTCCTTTGTAACCAAATTCAGACCAAAGAGTCCGATTGTAGGGTCTGATGTTTGACTCTCAAGCGTGGCTAGAACTCCACCATAGGACCCAAGTTGTCCTTTGATAAGCGGGAAGGTGAGAATGGCATGAATTCCTAGGAAAAGGAGTGTGAAACCGATTGCCCAAGCGATTGAACGGCGTGATAGACCCCATATGCCTCGAGTACCCATGATAACGGGTAAGAGATAGATGAAGAGGATGATGAGTGACAAAATCATGAGGAGAGGCCACTGAAGGGTTTCTAATTCACCTTCGTCAGGTAGTCGCAGGTTGAATTCAAACAGCATTCCAGCAAACCAAGAAAGAAGAAGGCGTCCAACGAGAAGAACAATCAGGCCAACGATGAATCCTAATTTGATTCTCTGCTGAACCTTGGGACTTTGGAATGCAATGAAGGCCATGATTCCGCCTAAGCCAAGTCCCATGACCATTGGAACAAAGAATCTCGAAAGACCCTCTCTTCCTTCTCCTGTTAACCAGTCACCCAGAGGGAGCTGGTCTGATATCAGTAATTCAATGGAGTCAAACAGGATGGTATGGTCTATGGATCCTACGACGTAAGTTTGGACCACTTGGACATACATGGTGATGAGGGCAATTGTTGCAACGATTTGGAGGCAAAGGATCTGCCATTGACGCCTCAAATTTTTCAGATGAAGTGTTCTTGGACGAGCGGTGCCTTCCATAAGAACATCTGACTGGAGACCTACTTCACCTGCCATCTTCAGTACCCCTTTACCTGCATTAATGCCTGTGACAGATCCATGTCGGGCATCCAATCGATGACTTGTGCTCCCGAACCTGCGAGCGTTGTGAGTCGGTTCTGTCGTTCTAGTTTCAGGACTTCGTACGACATACGTGGAATCCTGCTCACGAGACGTTCAAAGTCTACGCTAGATGGAGACAAGACAGTTACTTCGTGCCCTCGACCAACCAAGTCGCGAACAGCGGCGGGCACAGTACCGTCGCCTTCGCATGAGGAGATGACGAACACTGGACTTCCCCGACTAAATCTTCCACTGAGCGAGTTTGTTACCGCCTGAAGCGGCATAGTTCCCTTCGGTGTTACTCCCGCCAGTGCACTTAGAATCTTGAAGTACTGTTTGTCACCGGTGTCTGGTGGAAGATATGACAATTTTTCATCATAAATTGCAAGAGCGACTGAATCTCGGCGTTTCAAAAAGAAGGCTGCTAGACTTGCTGCGGACACGGTTCCCATCTCGAGGGGATTTTTGAGGACGGTCCCAATGCGGGCGAGGTCTCGGCTGTCAAGAATGAGATAGAGGTCGGTTACCGCATCTCGGCATTTTTCGTTCACCATCAGTTCACCAGTTCGGGCAAATGCTTTCCAATTGATGTTCTTGAACGGGTCTCCAGGGACATACTCTCGTAGAGAATAAAATTCAGACCCTTGCCCTGGTGTTCGTAGAGTTGTCGCCCCAGTGTACATCTTGGGTGTGCGGCTTCGCAAGAATGCTTCTTCAATGTCCTTGATTTGCGGGAAGATAACAATGTCACTGTGATGGTCAACATACATGTCTTCAACACCTAGATTGAATGTGTTTCGGGCACGTAGTGATACAGGTCCTAGAGAGTAGTGTCCTCTTAACGGGCAACGGAGCACATAGCGAATACGAGCGGACTCGCCAGGTTTGAGGTTCAGTTGCATCTGATTCAATCCACTTCGCAACTTCATCTCGTGAGGGATGTTATCGTAGATGTCCAGCATCTGGGTTTTCCTGTTGCTACGGTTCGTAATAAGGAGTTCAACATACAAATCATCTCCTTTGTACAGGTTATCAGCGGAGAGTGTTCGCTGAACTTCAACGTCACCATGACCAGAAATCCATGAATTAACCACGATGAAGGCCACCAAACTGAGGCCAAGTATCATCATTTGCTGATTGGAAATCATCATTCCAATCAACACAAGAGCAATTCCTCCAGTGAAGGTGAAAGCAGCCTTACGTGTCCACATTCATCTCACCTCACTGACGTCCCCACGCCTTAATCCGTTTGACCAGAGCGACCGTCTGTTCAAGCGTGTATCGGTTGTTTGATTCAACCGCAAATTTGGCAAGAACAGGGTCGCTTATCATTGAAACGAGTTCATTGGCTTGCATACCTTGGAATTCTTCACGATTCAGTCCGTTTTGGTTTCGAACCTTAGAAAGGAACACTTGGCGAATCTTCTCCACTTTGGAATAGTAAGCATATCTATTGGCATCACCAAATCCGTAGTAGATGATGCTGAATACGTGGCGCCATGGCTCTGGGTCACGTTTCTTGATGAGAACTGCTTCAAAGGCTACGAACAGAATGAGGAAAAGAAGGAGCATGGCTAGACCTTCTCCAGTGAAGTAGACAAGGAGGAAGTAAACCGTGTTGTAAGAATCAGCCGCAAGGGCACTTTGGGGGTGTCGTGATTCATCAAAAATGACCATTGCGTTCTCAGCAGGTTCACCTTCTTCGCCTTCCAGTTGACTCATCAAGGCTTCAGCGATGAAATCCATGGCCCACTTGCGATTGTCATTTGCGGGCATGAGCGTTGCGGTTTCACCGTATTTTCCTTCGTTGAAGCCTTCGTAATCGTACATAGCGTTAATGAGTGCAGACCCGTCAGCCATGAAGACAATTCTTCCACCATCGGATGGGTCGCAACTGGTTCGTGCACATGCTTCGATAGTGAGATTGAATTGGCCCCACCGGTCTGGTGTTGCCGGTGTTATTTCGCTTCCAAATTGTATATCGCCATCTCCGTTAACGTCCACGGTTGCCCCGTTGCTGGTCATAGCACGAACTGCAACTTCACTTAGCGGGCCCCGAACGCCTGGGATTTTCTCAAGTCCCGTGACATTGTTGAGTAGCATCTGATAGGTGCCGTTGTATTCAATGACGCCACTGTTCCAATGTTGAGTACAAAGGCCAGCTTCAGCCTCGGTCATGCTTTCTCCATCCAAGAGTGAGCAAGGGTGTTCCCCTTGTTCACCGACATTGGCCCAGCGCTCGTGAGATGACAGGGTGCTCGGGTCAATCTTAGTACCGTTCATGCCACATGGGTTCTCCTGAACGCACATCCAAATGTAATTGAAATCAAGTTCTGCGACGTAGTTGGTATCGTATACCTGCTCGCCCATGAACCTCACTCCGAACGCCTCTGCAACAGAACTTCCGTAGCCATAATCCTCCAAGACAAGCGCCGTTCCACCGGCCTCGACAAATTCAACGATGGCGTTGATCTCTGAGGGCGAGTATCCACTGCCCGATGCAATGGTGATGAAACCGTCCTCATCAAATTGTGGAAGAGTGAGTGTATCTCGCTCTACACCGGCAAGGATGTAGGTTGTGTTACGGGGGTCTTCGATGTCGCCGAGGAGCAACGGACTACTCACGAGTGAGTTAGTTTGAATCCCCATGTCTTTGATATCCTGTCTGAACGCAGACATATCGTTCCAATCATCATCGTAAGCCGAGAGTTGGTTTGTGGCGCTCAGGTTGATGAAATTGAGCAGGATTGTCATTAGTAGGATAAGCATAACAAGCCAAAATGACGCTTGAAGGGCAATCCTTCTGGCGTTAAAATTAGCAGGCAGGCCGACCATAGACATCACTTGGGAGAAACTACCCACTCTTCCACGGTTTCACCTATCTTTAGAAGGTTGTCCAAACAAGAACATAAAATGCTCATCCAATGTGTTACAATAAACTAGGGTGTTTCAACGGTTCAGATGAATTTTTGTTGCTATTCTAGAGACAGCGTCTACGGGAATTATAACGATGTTTTCACGGCTCTCAAAGGGAAGTGCTGCTGCACTTACAGTTGCTTCAACAGTGACGATGAGTTCGCTAATAGCTCCTGTTTTGAGGTCAAAGTGGATGTCCGTCAAACTACCGAGGTCGGTTCCCGTGCGGTCAGCGACCAGACGTCCTATAACTTCCCTGCCGAAGATCGCCATCTCATCTACCTCTGTGGTCAATCCGTTTCAGCGAGGCCAAATGAATGCGTCGGTATGGTGAGGCCAAATCACATGGTTTCCATGCCACGGCTGAAGTCACGATTTCGCTTGATATTGCTCAATCCAGACGTCAAACGGCTTTCCATCTTCTGGTAGTAATCCAGCATGTCCGGAGTGACAGTTGGTCGTACTCGAGAGATAGCATCCTCAAAGTGGGACTTAGTGACACGCTTCTTACCGGCACGCATACAGATGAGTGCAGCTTCTCGGCATACTGCCTCAATGTCTGCTCCCGTAAATCCATCCATGCCTGTGAGAATATCCTTGAAAGAGAATTTGCTCAACGGCATTCCTTCACTGTGGATGTTGAAGATGACTTCTCGAGCGCCGGCGTCTGGCGGAGGTACGTGCAGAACTCGCTCAAAGCGACCACTTCGCAAAAGTGCAGGGTCAATCATTTCTGGGCGGTTGGTTGCGGCAACGATGATAACGCCGTCAAGTGACTCTACGCCATCCATGCTCGCAAGAAGTTGGTTCACGACTCGGTTTGATACATCGCTGCCCTCTGAAGCTGAACCGCCGCTTCTCATGGATGCGATGGATTCGAACTCATCAAGGAAGATGATGGAGGGGGCTGATTGCTTAGCCTTCTTGAAAATCTCCCGAATTGCTCGTTCAGATTCTCCGACCCACTTCGAGATGAGTTCTGGACCCTTGATACTGATGAAATTAGCCTGAGCTTCGTTCGCAATGGCCTTTGCAAGCAGGGTTTTTCCAGTACCTGGGGCGCCAAAGAGTACGATTCCTCGTGGTGGCTTGATTCCAAAGTGCTCAAACAGTTCAGGTTTAGTGAGTGGCCATTCTACCGATTCCTTGAGGCGGTCTTTGACTTCATTGAGTCCTCCGACCTCTTCCCATGAAACTTCAGGAACTTCAACATAAATTTCTCTTAGAGCAGAGGGTTCAATGTCACGGATAGCTTCTTTGAAGTCATCCATGCAGACTTCCATTTTTTCGAGGACTTCTGGAGGGATGGTTTCCTCTTCCAAGTCCATTTCTGGAAGGTATCTTCGTAGAGCACGCATTGCTGCTTCACGAACAAGGGCAGCCAGATCAGCGCCTACAAATCCGTAGGTGTTGTCAAGTACCCATGAGATGTCAAAATCCTCTGCAATCGGCATTTGTCGCGTATGGACATCCATAATTTCACTTCGGCCATCACGGTCAGGGACACCGATTTCGATTTCCCTGTCGAAACGACCTGGCCGACGGAGTGCTGGGTCAAGGGCATCACGCCGATTGGTTGCACCGATAACCACGACATTTTCACGGCCCTGCATTCCATCCATTAGAGTGAGCATTTGAGCAACAACACGTCGCTCAACTTCTCCAGAAACATCTTCCCGCTTTGGACAAATTGAATCAATTTCATCAATGAATATAATTGCTGGAGCGTTGTCTGATGCTTCATCAAAAATTTCTCGCAATTGTTTTTCGGATTCACCATAGTACTTGGAGATGATTTCAGGGCCGTTAATACTCTTGAAGTGGGCGTTGACTTCGGTTGCAACAGCCTTTGCAATCATTGTTTTTCCAGTTCCAGGTGGTCCGTGAAGCAGCACACCCTTTGGTGGGTCAATACCGAGTCTTCGGAACAACTCAGGATGCTTAAGTGGTAATTCTATCATTTCCCGAACTTTGAGCAACTGCTGTCCAATTCCGCCAACGTCTTCGTAGGTGATTCCTTCAGATTGGCCAACGTCTTCCTCAGCAACGGCTTCGTCCTTGATGACAATTTCTGTGTCAGTTGTAACTTTGACAATACCTTTGGGGGTTGTCTGCACGACAGCAAACGGTAGTGCCTCGGCAAACAATGTCATTCCTGGGATGAAGATTCGGTCTCCGGCCACAACTGGGCGCTTTGCAAGGCCCCTGCGTGCAAATCCTTCAATGCCTGGGCCAAACTTTACTTTCTGTTTGTTGGCCATTACCGGGGAAATGGTGAGTTTAGTGCAATCTTTTGCTTCAACTTTCGTCACGGTAACTCGGTCGCCGAGACTGACTCCAGCATTCTTGCGGATGATTCCGTCTACACGAATAATGTCCATCTTTGCATCTTCGGGACGACTTCGCCAATAAATGGCAGCCGTTGAGCGGTTATCGCCGCTGATTTCGACGATGTCACCGGGCTTCAAGTCCAACCCCATGTCGGCAGATATGCGGGCACGCCCATGTCCTACGTCTGACGGTATGGCTTTTGATACTCGCAATGAAACAGATTCCTCTTTGTCAGACATAACACTCGCTCCTCAACATTTCCTATTGGCATACGACGGTATATGAAGACTCCACCACGCCATTCAGGTCAGTTTACAAAGTGCAAAAGTGCAGGACTCACTTAAATGCACGCCTTATATTGACCATGTCTTTCGTTCCATCACATTCAAGAGACGAGTGTTGTTCGCTTTGCTCATGGTTCACGTCCTAGAAACCGGCCTCGAATTTTTGACCTCAAACAACCCTAACGGTAAGCCTAGCGTTAAGGGATACAACATCATCAACGGTCAGTTGTTACTGGCGAGCGATGGTTCCTCTTTTACGTCCATCAATCCAGCCATCCTCAACGATACCCTTGGGGAATTTCCTCTCTCGACCCGCGAGGATGTCCACTCTGCCCTTGATGCTGCACACGCTGCGTTCCCTGGATGGGCAGCTACTCCCGCTCCCACTCGTGGCCAGATTATTGGAAACATGGGCCGACTGTTGATGGAGCACAAAGATGCCATCGTCGCACTTGAAACCCGGGAAATCGGCAAGACTCTGAAAGAATCCGCTGGCTCAGTTCAAGAAGCCATTGATACCTGTCTATTTTTCCAATCTGAAGGCCGACGCTTGTACGGACAAACTGTCAACTCAGAATTGCCGGACAAAGAATTGTTTACTTACCGCCGCCCTCTTGGAGTCTGCGGTATTATCAACGCCTGCAACTTCCCTGCAGCGGTTCCTTTCTGGAAGATGATTCCAGCTATCATGTGCGGAAATACATGTGTATGGAAGAGCCCACAAGATGCACCTCTCCTCTCCTTTGCCCTTGCTCGTATCATGCATGAGGCAGGAGTTCCAAACGGAGTTATCAACCTGGTTCACGGCAAAGGAAGCGGCGCTGGACAATATCTTGTTGATGCAGTAGATGAAGGCCGGGTCAACAAAATTTCCTTCACAGGTTCTACCGAAGTCGGTAAGATGATCGGGGAAGTATGTGGCCGCAACCTCGTCTCGTGTTCGCTTGAACTTGGTGGTAAGAATCCACTTGTTGTTATGCCAAGTGCTAACCTAGACAATGCTGTTGAAGGAGCATACTGGGGTGCCTTCGGGACTGCAGGTCAACGCTGCACTTCGCTCGGCAACTTGATTCTCCACAAGGACATCTACGACGAATTCATGACCAAGTTCATGGCTAAAGTTGAGTCCACAACCATTGGTGACTCTCTTGCACACGAGGGCGTATTGTACGGGCCAATGTTGTCTGAAAAATATGCCAAGGACTTCCTAATAGGAGTAGAAATGTGCAAGGCCTCAGGCGCTAACCATATGTTCGGTAAGGGCCGCATTACCAGCGATAACCAACCTGCAAATTTCCTCGGAACTGCAGAAGATGGTGTGTTCATGTGGCCCCACGTCTTCACCGAAGTCACTGAAGACATGAAGTGCTTCCATGAGGAAGTCTTCGGACCCGCAGTTACCATTTGCAAAGCCGACGATTTCGACCATGCCCTTCACCTGGCGAATGCAAGCCCCTACGGTTTGTCTTCCGCAATCTACACCAATGACCGTTTGGAAGCATACCGATACAAGACCGGTATCAAGGCTGGGATGACTGGAATCAATAACTCCACCACAGGCGCTGAAGCTCACCTTCCGTTCGGTGGAGTGAAAGGCTCAGGAAACGGAACCAGGGAATCCGGAATTTGGGTTATTGAAGCATATTCCTACTGGCATGCGGTCAACGACGAATTGTCTGGAAAACTCCAACTTGCACAGATGGACGTTGAAGAAGTTGAGATGGCGGAAGCTGATGTTGACTGGACTCAATTGGCTTGATATTCACCTTCAAAATCTCTGTGGTCCAATGGTGAACCTCAAAGACCCTGCGGCATTGGGTAGCATGTTCCCTTAGGGGAAATGAGGGTGTAACCATGGGCGACGGCATCAAACTCCCAGTCATCAATGGCTTGGGTCGAACGAACCGAATAGACAACTGGTGGAGTCAACCGCTTACCATGGGTATTGGCTTGACTGCGGCTATGATCTATACCTTCTGGCGTCTGTTCATCTACACGACAGAAGGAACAATTTCCTACGGATTAGACGCCAAGCACACGGTAATGTCGCCCATCTTTTCACCCAACGTGTTGGAATGGGACTTGTTTGGTCTATCTTCATGGGACCATCCGACTTGGGTTAACGCTGCGGTGTTGATTCTTTGGATTCCATTTGGTTTCCGGGGGACATGTTACTACATGCGCCGAGTATACTATCGTACCTTTTTCGCAAGCCCAGTTGCTTGTTGGGTTGACGAACCTGATATCAATAAAAAACTCGGCTATCAGGGCGAAAAGCGCTTATTCATCTTCAACAACCTGCACAGGTATTTCCTTTATGCCGCCATGGTGATTCTTATCATCAAGTGGTGGGATGTAACTCACGCCATGACCTTTGAAGACGGTATTGGTCTTTCTTTTGGAACCCTTGTAATGGGTATTGAGGCATTCTTGCTTACTATGTATGTCACTTCTTGTCACGCATTGCGCCATCTAGCCGGTGGAATGCTAGACCGTTGGACAACAGGATTGAGTCAACTCCGAGGTAAACTCTTCGGAAAAATCAGTATCTTTAATCGCTCCCACGGGTTTTGGTTTTGGACATCCCTGACCTTCGTTTTCCTTGGGGACCTTTGGGTCCTAGCAGTTTGTGAAGGCTACGTTAGCGACGTTGCATTGTTTGTAATTTGAGGTGAGATGATGACTGAACAAATAACCAACCACGAATACGATGTTATTGTCATTGGCGCCGGAGGCGCTGGACTGAGAGCTGCTATCGAGGCAGCCCGAAGCGGAGCAAAAACTGCTATCATCACCAAATCCCTTCTCGGTAAAGCCCACACGGTTATGGCCGAAGGCGGATGTGCGGCTGCACTCCAAAACGCCGACCCACGAGATGGGTGGAAGGTCCACTTCCACGACACCATGAAAGGAAGTAAGTGGCTTGCTAACTGGCGAATGGCTGAATTCCATGCTAAAGAAGCCCCTGACCGAGTTAGGGAACTAGAGCAATGGGGCGCTGTTTTCGACCGAACACCCAACAATTTGATCAATCAACGTAACTTTGGTGGACACACCTTCCCTCGTCTCGCCCACGTTGGCGATGCAACTGGTCTCGAATTGATTCGTACGCTCCAAGAGCGAGGTATTCACGAAGGGATTGACATCTTCATGGAATACACCGTCCGAACCCTGCTCAAGGAAGGAGACCGCGTCACTGGATGCGTTGCCTATAATCGTGTGGACGGGGACGTTCATGCGTTCTCAGGCAAATCTGTTGTTTTGGCTACTGGTGGTATCACCCGTTGCTGGTCGGTATGTTCTGGCTCATGGGAATACACCGGAGACGGGCATGCTCTCGCTCTTTGGGCTGGCGCAGAACTACGAGACATGGAATTCGTTCAATTTCACCCAACCGGCATGGTTTGGCCGCCCTCCGTACGAGGTATTCTCGTAACTGAAGGGGTTCGGGGGGAAGGTGGACGCTTGACCAATTCTGAAGGAAACCGATTCATGTTTGATTACGTTCCTGAAATGTTTGCAGGCGACCATGCTGCCACCATCGAAGAGTCGGACCAGTGGGTTGAAGAAGTCGTGAGTGGAAAACTTGCTACCGTTCGCCGACCACCAGAACTCCTCACCCGTGACGTTGTTGCAAAGGCCATCAATTCTGAAGTCAAAGCAGGGCGTGGCTCACCCCACGGCGGTGCATTCCTCGATATTTCTCACCGTGGCGAAGAAGCCATTTTGAAGAAACTACCGAGCATGCATCATCAGTTCAAGGAACTTGCCGGTGTTGACATCTCAAAGGAACCTATGGAAGTCGGACCAACCGCACACTATGTCATGGGTGGAGTTCTTGTAAATGCTGAAACTCAAGAAACTACCGTTTCTGGACTCTTTGCCTGTGGAGAAGTCGCCTCTGGACTTCACGGCGCAAACCGTCTCGGTGGTAACTCACTTTCAGACCTCATCGTGTTTGGGAAGCGCGCAGGTGAATTCGCTGCAAAGCGAGCCAAAGATTTGGCGCAACCGACTATTGATGACGAACAAGTTGGTAACGCTATTGACGACATGCTCGCCCCTCTCATGCGAGAAGGTGGAGAAAACCCAGGCGCGATTTACGACGAAATGCGTGATATGATGCAATCTAAGGTTGGCATTATTCGTACGAAGGCTGAACTTGAGGAAGCACTTGATGATTTGAATTCCTACAAAGCACGAGCAATGGCCTGTTCCTCCGGAACTTCACGCAAGTACAATTCTGGCTGGCACCAAGCCCTTGATCTGATCAATATGGTTGATGTTTCCCACGCAGCTACACTTGCTGCAGTGACTCGGGAAGAAAGCCGTGGCGGTCACACAAGAGATGATTTCCCGACCCCAGAAGATGATTATTGGGGCAAAACCCTCAACATCATTTGGATGGAAGACGGCGAAATGAAGATTCGGCAGGAACCGGTTGAAGCCATACGCGACGACCTTGAGGAGGCCCTCAACGAGGTCAAAGCAATGATTGCTGAGAGAGCCGCCGAAGCAGGAGGTGAAAAGTGATGTCACTCAAAGGAAAGAAGCAAGCGTTCAATATTCTACGAGGCGAAGGTGAAGAAGCAAGTCTTGAATCGTACAGTGTTGAACTCGACGAAGGAATGGTTGTTCTTGATTGCCTTCACCGAATTCAGCACGAACAGGAACCAGATCTATCTGTTCGCTGGAACTGCAAGGCTGGGAAATGTGGCTCATGTTCGGCTGAAATTAACGGTCGACCCCGCTTAATGTGCATGACGCGAATGAGCGATGTTGTTGCCGAAACTCCAGAAGGACAACCCATCGAAGTGCGCCCAATGAAAGCCTTTCCTCACGTCAAAGACTTGGTTACCGATGTGAGTTGGAACTACGAAGTTGCTCAGCGTATCAAGCCGATCAACGGGCCAGATGAGATGAACTGGGAATTCAATCAAATGGAAGCAGACCGTGTCCAACAATTCCGAGAATGCATTGAATGCTTCCTTTGTGTGAATACATGTCACGTTTTGCGAGACCATGCATTGTTTGACGGGTTCGCAGGACCCCGCAACCTTGTCCGTTTGGCTCAATATGAGATGCATCCACTTGACACAGAAGACAGAATTCCAGAAATCAAAAAGGAATTTGGCATTGAGTATTGCAACATCACCCGTTGCTGTACTGAAGTATGTCCGGCTGGCATTCAAATCACAGATGATGCCATCATTCAACTCAAAGAGCGCGTTGTGGATCGCTATTACGACCCCCTTCAGCGAATTTGGAGAACCATTACCCGAAAGAAGGTAAGGTATTGATGGTATTTTCATCCTAACCTTTCTTGCAAAACGTTAGGCATCTGTGGCGAAGCACGAATTACCGGAATCCGGACCAATGTTTTCACATATGAGGCAATAGAATATATTGTATTAGTTTTTAACACACGTTACTCAGTTTTTTTGTGTCGGATATCGGGGGAGTGGAATGGCTAAAAATATTGTTGAGACCATAATATCAGGCGCCGCCTCTGTTGTCATTCCTGGGGCGTTATCAAAGTCCGAATTGGCATCAGGAATGCCTACTAGCGGTGGCTCGTATGTGTTTTTGAAGCGAACCTACGGACCGATGGTTGGAACACTAAGTGGTTTGGGCCTATGGGCTTCATTTCTACTCAAATCAGCATTTGCTTTGATTGGCTTTTCCGCATACTTTCTTGCCGCCACAAATCTATATGATACGGCGGTTTACCCACCAATATTAGTAGAATACTGGTACTTTTCCGGTGATTAAATGGATTTGAAAAGCACAGCAGGTAAACTCATCCAAGGTGATGTCCGAGGAGTAATGGATGACATCTCCAAAACGATTGAACGAACGATTGGACTTTCCGGTATCGTCATCATATCCTTGTCCTCAATGCTTGGTTCGGGTCTTTTTGTAATGCCTGCTTTTGCCGCCCAAATGATGGGTCCCGGTATTTGGTTGGCGTTCTTACTTGCGGCAACAGTTGTACTCCCAGGTGCGCTCTCTAAATCCGAACTCGCCTCTGCTATGCCTTCGAGTGGTGGATCTTATGTTTACCTTGAACGAACCTATGGCCCCTTGTTTGGAACCATCAGCGGACTTGGTTTATGGGCTTCATTCCTCCTCAAAGCGTCCTTTGCTTTGATTGGATTTTCAGCATATATGTATGCACTCACGACCTACTTCGAATTTGAACTTACCAAAAATAATCTTCAGTGGATTTCGGTTGGCGCTCTTATTCTCATCACCGTTGTGAACATTTTGGGTGTGAAAAAGGTGAAAGCCATACAAACACCAATTCTTGCCGTTACAATGTTGCTCTTGGGTATTATCTGTATCGTTGCATTATTGGACCCGCAAACTGACTTTTCCCGCCCGATTAACGGTGGGAACGGTGCTTTTGACCAGTCACTGGCAACCGTTGCAGAAACTGCAGCATTCGTGTTTGTGGCTTACGCAGGGGTCACAAAAGTGGCAGCCATCGGTGGTGAAGTGAAAGAACCGGGACGTAATCTCCCACTTGGAATTATGATTTCATTGCTTATTGCAACCATTCTCTACTGTGTAGTGACCTTTGTGATGATGGCTGCGCTCCCCGACATGTGGTACATTCAAAACGGTGAACCAATCGAAGACCCAGTCTATTATTTCGTCAAAGTCATTGCTGGCTCTAAGGTTGGTGCGCTTGCAGCAGCATTGGCGGTGTTAACAATGATCTCAATGGCACTCGCTGGTATCCTGGCAGCATCGCGCTTCTTGTTTGCAATGGCGCGTGACAATCTCCTCCCTCAGTCTCTCGAAACGGTGAACGCAAAATATGAAACTCCACATTGGCCAATTATCATTACTGGATTAGCGATGCTACTTGCCATACTGTACTTGCCTGTGAAAGATGTTGCCAAGTTGGCATCTGGTTTCAAAATCATGGTGTTCATGATGATTAATTCCTGTGTCATTGTACTTCGACGCTCTCCTCAAGCACAAACATGGTACAAACCTGAATACAAATCTCACTTGTACCCATGGATTCAGATTTGGGGTATCGTTGCCGGTATTGCTCTGATTTACCTCATGGGGAGTAAAGCATTCATTGGTGCAGGAGCCGCTGTTGCACTTGGGACAATAACCTACTATGGCTACGGAAGAAAACACAGCCAAATCCGTACTACACCATTCCAAAGCCTCCGCATGCAGTTCTCAAATCCAACTGAAGCAGAACACAAGCTCCGTCTTGCTGCGTTCAAGGCTGCAGACCTCGGTCAAAAGAACCACCTCACTGTACCGGAGTTCATCAACGCACTCAAGGCACTTGACTTCCATTATTCAAATGATGAATACCGCGACATATTCCACAAATCGGATGCAGATGAAAATGGAGTGATCGATATTGATGAGTTTCTCACGGCATTTGAAAATGAATTCCCAGAAGAATGATTCACTGCTGGTGTCATTCCTAAAGGGGCCTATGAGTTCTTAATTTTAGGAATGAACATACGGCGTTTGAAAACACCGGTATATATCCAATAAAAAGCACGTCAGGCTATGATAGACCGTTTACCGGAGCACTTGGCCGACCGAGTGCGAAGGCTCAATGATACCGAACAACCAACTGGCCAAGGTCCAGTCGTTGTTTGGCTCAAATCTTCGTTTCGGGTAGATGAGAATCCTGCAATCGATGTCGGTCGGCATATCGCTGCAACCTATGACCTTCCTTTGGTCATCTATCACGGACTTGATGAGAGGTACCCGTTCGCATCCTTGCGCCATCACAACATGATTCTTGATGCAGCAGTAGACATGGACGATAGATGTTCAAAACTCGGTTTACGCTATGCATTCCACCTGGCTCGAGAAGGGCATCGTCCGTCTGTAATGCGCTCTTTTTCTGAACATGCAAGTTGTATCATCACCGATATGTTCCCGCTTCCTCCGTGGACGAAATGGGTCCGAACTATTGCTAAGGTGTCCCTTTGTCCGGTTATTGATGTGGATTGCCATTGTGTTATACCTATGCCGCTATATGGAAAATCTGTTGACCGGCCATTCAAGTTCCGTAATGCTACCAAAAAAATGCGAAAGCGAAGAGTACAGGCTGCTTGGCCAGTGTGTGATGTGAAAACACGTTCTTACAATGGCCCCTTGCCGTTTGAACCCGTTGATGTCCAATCCGAATTAAAAGAACCAAAGGAACGCTTTCGGTTGCTCCGAGACTGCAACATCGACCCTACGGTTCATCCAATCTGGCAGGAACGAGGTGGGGAAGGTGTTGCTCTTAGCAAATGGCAGGGTTTCCTTTCCAACGGACTGAATGGGTATGCACGCCGCAGAAATAATGCTGCAGACCCATCAGGTGTCTCTCGGCTTTCGTATGCGTTTCACTACGGCTTTCTTTCTCCGATGAGAGTCGCAAGGGAAGCGGCCGCAATTGGGACAAAGTCTGCTGACAAATACTTGGATGAACTTCTTGTTTTTAGGGAACATGCATGGCACCATATTTACAGTGCTAGCGACCCCTACTCTCCCTCAAATTTGCCCGATTGGGCAAAAGAATCATGGCGCAGTACCTCGGATGACCCCCGGGCAGTATTAGTCCATCCTGAAGAGTTAGAACATGCAAAATCTCCTTCGGACTTATGGAATCTGTGTCAGCGTTCTTTGTTCCGTCATGGTGAACTTCACAACAACTTGCGGATGACATGGGGAAAGGCTCTACCGCTGTGGACTTCTAATTTGGAAACCTCCCTTGAATTAAGTCAAAAGTTGAACGATAAATATGCCCTTGATGGGCGAGACCCTTCATCCGTTGTTGGAGTTCAGTGGTGTCACGGATTATTTGATCGGCCTTTTTTCCCGTCAATGCCAGTAATGGGTGTGGTCCGTAAGAGAGACCTTCTCACACATTCTTCTCGACTTGACTACGAACGGTATGAGTCTCACGTTAACAGAATGCAAGCAAATTCAAACGGAGTATTTCTTGTCGCTGGATATGGAGTATTGGAATGCCTCATTGCTCGAATCCTACACGACCATGGATTCAATGTTTACATCATCCAACCAGAGCAATACTCACCCGATTATGAACTGCAAGCAGATGGAATCTCCAAGTGGCTTGCAGAACGTTTAGCGGCGATTCATGACCATATTGGGACCTCATCTTCTCAAGAAATTGCGTCATACTTGGCTAACGGTATACCTGTTTTGAATACGGGAGAAGTACACATTTCAGACGAACATCCGGGGACATCACCTTCACTAATCATGAACGAACATCAACAACAGATTGACTGTATTGTGACGATTGACCCTTCTTCGTTGAACTCTTCTCTCCAAGCCGTTGCAGAACATGATAATGGCTCTTTATTGTGTCATCTTGGTTCTCATGCCATCGGCAATAAACAGGGAACTTATGGTTCGGAAATTGAAACCGCAGTCTGGAACCTTAGCGAGTATTTGTGGCGCAAGAACGTTCCAAAACAGCCCACATCTTACTCTATCCAAACGAAGTTGATTTGATGTTCTGCATCAGATGAAATAAAAATCATTTTTCTTTCAAGAATTATTTTAAGACTGTGTGTTGGGCAGTTGATTATGGACATAAGTGCATTGCTAGCAGAAAACATACTTCAAGGCGTTATTCTTGGAGTTCTCCTCGGTGTTCTTCTTCAACTCGCCACGAAGTTAATTCAATTGTTTTTAGTTGTCCAATTCGTTCTTTTTAAGTGGCTTGAGGCCCGAAATATCATCATCGTCGACTGGGACCGATTGACCTTTGGTTTGTTGGAAACGCCAGAAATCATTGTTGGACAAGCTCAGGATTTGGCGGATAGTCTCATTGAAATGGGGGTATTTGGGAGCAGTCTCGTTCTTGGATTCCTTATTGGTCGTAAGCTCAAGAAGTAATTGGAAACACCATTGTGTTTAGCGTAATTATTTTCCGAATCGTTCCATTTCTACAAATTTAGACACCGAAGATTTGGTTAGGTTGTTTCGCTTCCATTGTTTATGGACGACGCAGTGATCAGCCCTGACGGCAAATGGATGTGGTCGGGAAGTGAATGGATTCCCGCGCCTCCAAAGCAGAGGTCGCAGCAGCTCAATATGCAGGACTCCGTAATTGCTGGGGACGTGATAAGCAACACGACTATCCATAATGATCCCTCAGCCGTCACAGAAGCGGTCATCACTGCCCTTCGGCAGATGGGCATGCTCGGTCAAGTGGTTGAGCAAGCCCCACCGCCCTCTCCAGAAATTGAACTGCCACGTACGCTTGAAAAGGGTGCAAGGGTCTTTGTTAACTGGAAGAATTACGGTCACTTCTATGCTGGTAAAGTTGCTAGGAACAACCCCGATGGGACTTACCTCATCCATTTTGATGACGGGGATGTGGAAGACCATGTCAACAGGGGACGTATCCAGCCGCTCGACGAGTCTTCCGAGGATGTTCAAGCGTATATTGAGCACGATAACAAGGCTGAAAGAGAGTTGATCGAGGCGTTCCAAGTCTTTGACACAACGGAAACAGGAACGATTCTTGCTAGTGAGTACCTTCGAATCCTAACTGAAATTGGAGATGAAACCATACCCATTGCGGATGCTTTGAGCGAATTTGTTGACCTTGGAATTGAACTGGATTCTGAAATTGACTACCGTGCGCTTGCAAAATACATGGTGGCTTCTGAGCAATACGAAACCGGCCATGTTAGCAAAGAAGAGGTTGTGATGAACGACGCCTCAATTGATGGAAATGTGCTTTCCGGTTATGCCTATGAACACCCCAAACTCGGCGAAGGGCGCCTCAACTCCTCATCTATCCTCAACATTACCTACGATGAGCGGGCAACTGCACGGGTAGAAACCAAAAATACCGTCTTCATTGTCGGTCCAACAGGATGGAGCGAACGACCAAAAGATCATCCCTTCAACAACCTTTCAACTTCGGACTGATAGTTGACATTGGATGAAAGGGTAATTGATGGACGGCAAGTTTTAGTTTCCAACTGCGATAAATTCCTTTGACCATACTCAGAGAAGTTCATCAAGGAAAGAAAGATCCAAGCCTGCTGATGGCTGAACTTGATTCGGCTGCTGAGCTGCGGGGTTGTATGCAGGTTGCACGGGTTGTGGCTGGACAGGTTGCATTGGTTGCTGAACTATCGGCTCAAATGGCTAAGAGGCCGTGCCTGAACCGTCCTTGCGTGCCTACGTTCGCATGGAATGAGCATTTGGGATTGAGGCGGAACGCCTCAAACAGGCGTGAACAATCTTGAAGTTGAACAGGGCCACCCTTCGTCCATGCGACCGGTTCATCTTCTGTTGATGCTGGTCGTTCTCGCACCAGTTACCGGATGCCTTGGCGGCGGTGGAGGTGGCTCAGAAACGACCGGCACCTACACTGTTGATTCGTCCATGACGTCCATTGAATTGGAGACGAAATCGGCTGATTATCAAGACGAATCAACCGCTGAATGGAGCCTTGATTCCTCAACCATCGTCGAAGCAATCGAAGCGGCTGGTGGTCACGTTGTCGGCGTTCTCTTCTCCCTGACCTACGGTGAAGACGAGACCTCGGGAGGTCCGCTTTGTACGGGCGGCGAGGCCAATGCACCCGACACGATTACAGGAACCGCTACCAAGGGTGAATGGACCCTTTCGGGGTCGGGAGAAAATCCCGGGTCCCATGAAGTGAACCTAACTTGGCACAACGCTTCCCTTCTCACCGATGTGATCGAAGGATTGACCAAGAGTGAAATCGAAGATCAGTTGGCCTTTGGGGAGGAGGCTTTGGGTGCCTACAATCTGGCTCTAACTGTTGATGCGGAGGCCTTCAACAGTGCCCTCTGTTCACACAACGACGATGGCGAAGAGGTCACCACCGTGGTCAGTCTGCTCGTTTTGGACTTCACTATTCTTGATGAAGATGGTGAAGCGTTGACGGGTATGGCAGTCGGTGACGGCTCTCTCCCAGTCTTCTTGTTTGCAGGATGGATCTTCTCCGTTGTGTTCCTCGTCGGTTATATCTCCACCAAGCAGCGCGACCGATTCCATCTTGACCTAGATTTTGGTGAACTTGAAACCGAGGTCGTTGAGGGCGAATCCACCTCCGACGGTGAAACCCTCGTCGACAGCTACCGTGCTCGCGTCATCACCCTTTCCGCCTTGTACGTGGCTCAAGGTGTTCCGTGGGGCTTCATCACCGTGACGATGGTCACTTTCCTCGCTGCAGAGGGTGCTGACGCCGGCGACCTCGCCTACCTGTTGACCCTCGGCACCTTACCATGGTCATTCAAGTTCCTTTGGGGTCCCATCATTGACCGCTTCCAAGTACCGGCTCTTGGACGCCGTCGCCCATGGATCCTCATCGCCCAAACGGGCATGGTTGCGCTGCTCGTGACCATGCTGATGGTTCCCGATTTGACCAATAACATCTCACTCCTCGGCGCGCTGTTCTTTGTCTACAACGTGTTCACGGCCCTGCAAGATGTTTCAACCGACGCCCTTGCTGTTGATGTGCTCCAATCTCACGAATTTGAGCGTGTCAACAGTTACATGTTCACGGCCAAGTCTTTGGGTGGTATCATCGGGGGCGCAGGGCTCGGCACCATCATCGGTGTTGTTGGCATCCGCGGCGCCTTTTTGATACAGATTCCGATCTTAGTGGTCATCATGATGGTGCCGCTCTTCATGCGTGAACGTCCCGGTGAGAAGCGCTTCCCGTGGGAGGATGGTGACGCTGTTGAGAAGGTCGAAGATGCCGAGGAAGGCGGTGAGGAAGTTCGAGACTTTAGCGTCATTTTGAGCAACATCCGAACGGCCTTTTCGGTTCGTTCAGCCCAACTCGGTATCGTGGTCAGCCTCGTCATTTCCCTCGCCTTCATTCTCATTCCCATTCTTCCGTTGCTCTTCCTCCAGGAATTGGGTTGGACCCAAGAAGAGTTCAACGCCACCAAGGGCGGGATCATCCTTGTGGTGACGATGTTGGGGGCCATGGCCGGTGGCGAACTTGGTCGGCGCTTTGGGGGGAAATCAGTGCTGATGTTTGCGGCCCTCAGTGCTTCATTGACAACCTTAACTTGGGGCATGCTCGAATCCATGTGGGGCGAAGGTTGGTTCATGATGTTGGTGTGGATTGTTCACACCTTCCTCTGGGCCATCGTCTCCATCTGTGCCTATTCTCTGATGATGCGGGTCACCTGGGCCGAAGTGGGTGGAACGCAATTCACGGGCTACATGGCGATGATGAACCTCTCCGCCATCATCGGCTACCAGTTGGCACCTATCTTTGCCGCACAGTACGACTATCAGTCCATCTTCTACATCGCTGCCGTGCTCGAAACATTCGTGATCCTCACCGCCTTGTTCATCGACCCAGAGGAGACCGAACGGACGCTCAACACCGGGATTTGAGTTATCTTCTCAAATGTAAAATCCGGACACCATGTCGTCCGGAAGTTAATCTCCCAGCAATGGCAAGCCAGTGTATTCAGCAGAATTCTAGCCTGGATGAGAAATGGGCGTTTAGGAAAATGATTTCAACTGGGTAAATAAAACCACAAGTCAATGTCGTTTGTTCCGAATCCTTCGGTGGTTGAGAAATAGAGAGTGTTGCCAATGGCTGCGAACCAGGCGGGATTACTGCTTCTACTTCCGCTGTAGATATCCTTGACCATCGCCGTGCCAGAGGATGTTCCATCGCTCTTCCACAATTCGGTCCCGTTGATACCGTCGTTGGCTCGGAAATAGAGGGTGTTGCCAATGGCTGCGAACCAGGCGGGATTACTGTGGCTACTTCCACTGTGGATATCCTTGACCATCACCGTGCCTGAGGCAGTTCCATCGCTCTTCCACAATTCGTATCCGTTGGTTCCGTCGCTGGCTGAGAAATAGAGGGTGTTGCCAACGGCTGTGAGTTCGAAGGGAGAACTGCTGCTACTTCCGCTGTAGATGTCCTTGACCATCACCGTTCCTGAGGCTGTTCCGTCGCTCTTCCACAATTCGTTTCCGTTGGCTCCGTCATTGGCTGAGAAATAGAGGGTGTTGCCAATGGCTGCGAACCAGGCGGGATTACTGCTGCCACTTCCGCTGTAGATATCCTTGACCATCACCGTGCCAGCGGATGTTCCATCGCTCTTCCAAAATTCGGTCCCGTTGGTTCCGTCGCTGGCTTGGAAATAGACGGTGTTGCCAACGGCTGTGAGGTAAGAGGGATAACTGTGGCTACTTCCACTGCGGATATCCTTGACCATCACCGTGCCTGAGGCAGTTCCATCGCTCTTCCACAATTCGTATCCGTTGGTTCCGTCGGTGCCTGAGAAATAGAGGGTGTTGCCAACGGCTGTGAGCTGGTCGAGAGGACTCGAGGTATCACTTCCGCTGTAGATGTCCTTGACCATCACCGTGCCATTGGCTGTTCCATCGCTCTTCCACAATGCCTTTCCGTAGGTTGTGTCGTAAGCCTCAAAATAAAGAGCGTTGCCAACGGCTGTGAGTTCGTCGAGGGAACCATAGCCACTTCCGGAGACGATATCCTTGACCATCACCGTGCCTGAGGCAGTTCCATCGCTCTTCCACAATTCAGTTCCGTTGGTTCCGTCGGTGGCTTGGAAATAGAGGGTGTTGCCAACGGCTATGAGGTAGTCGGGAGAACTGCTGCTACTTCCACTGTTGATGTCTTTGACCATCACCGTGCCTGAGGCAGTTCCGTTGCTCTTCCACAATTCGTCTCCATTGGTTCCGTCGTTGGCTCGGAAATAGAGGGTGTTGCCGACGGCTGTGAGACCGTCGGCCTTAATGCTGCTACTTCCACTGTTGATGAGTAACATGAGATTAGGACAAATAAGAGCGAGTGAATCGATTTCATCAACATGTAACTGACCGTCTGCAGCAGTACCGTTTCCATCACCATTATCCAAACCTTGGTTCAGTTCCTTCGCAATTCCTTGACAGGTTGGAGAATAAATAACATCAACAATATCAGATAATATGACTGCACTGGATGTTGCGATAAGCGAAGCGATGGTTGAATTTGCTCCGCTCCATCCTGTCAGAAGAGTTTCAATTGTGGCGTTTGCATTGGCCCAATTGGATTCGAGAAGAACAATTTGAGCATTGGCTTCGGACAAATCGGAGAAGGCTGCGGATAATTGAGTTTGTAAAGAAGTGACAGTGGACATGTTTTCGTTAAGCGAAGCGTTAAGGGCAGAATTTGTGGATTCCAGATTGGATATGTCTGATTGTAGTGAAGCTACTTCTGCTGTTAAATTGTCAATTTGGTCTTGCAATTCATTGTTGTTTTGTGAAGATTGATTGGTTTCGTTGTTGGCCTGATAGAGTTCGTCTTGGGTTGTCTGCAATTCTGTTTGCGTGGAATTGAGTTCTTGTTGTGCGCTCGCAAGTTGAGTTTCCAAACTTGCCTTTTCGGACTCCATGCTTGCAATGTTCTGATTGGCTGTTGAAAGAAGACCGCTGAAATTTACGATATCTTGTTGAAGCTGTCCAACAGTGGATTGAGAATCAGCATAATCCAATTCCAGTTGGGATATGTTAGTGAGCAGATTACTGATGGTGACGTTGTCTGCATCAATTTGTTCGGTGTACGGCGTGATATCGACGGATTCTGAAGTCTCGTCTCCACCAATGCAACCAGCAAGGGTTGCGGTGAACATCAAGAAGGCCAAGAACAGAGGAGTGTTGTTGCGCATGGCTGAACCTATTGTGTTGAGCATTTGTAGTTTGGCAGGATTCTTGTGAGTCGAAACCCATGTCGTCCGGAAAAACAGATGGAACCCTTTGTACACCCTTACGTGAGATATTCATGGCTGAGTAGCGTCTGTACCGGCCCACTGCTATCCCTTTGATTTACCAAAACCTTTGCAATGGGTGCTCGGTTAGACACATTAAATTGGAGATTTCTATTTGGATATTTTGCTGCTCCAGCAGATTTGCTGCTCCCAGCGGCTAAAGTTTAATGTAGTATACCAATATGGAAAAGCATGGTTTTAGCAAGGAAACTGGGTGCCGAACGAGGAAAGAGCCTGAATCTGAGAGAGTATGTTCCATATTCAGCAGTCGAAAATTACGTAAGAGAAAAGATGGAAACTATGAGGCTAAATGGGGAGACAAAAAATAAGGGCTCTTGTATTAGACAATCAATTAACATCTGTATTGTAAATTACTATGGAAAAAGCGGCAACGGAAGGAAAAGAAAAATGACAAAAGAGGATAAAAAGAACCCAAAGAGATGGGATATTTTCTACTATGATCAAGCTGAATTTTTGACGAGTGAAACTAATCTCAACGAAGTCAGACTACGGCTAGTTGAACCTGATGATCCTGTCATTTCTTATGGGAAATAAATGGAAACTCAGAGGGGGGCCCTTTGCTTGGACGTATGAGCAATGGGTACCCATTGAAAGGACGGGTGTGCAAAGGGGGGCCCTTTGCTCAATCACTACAATATGAATCCCAATTATATTCCCAATTATCGTTAGAATTGAATGATGTATGAATTACACATTTATTATTATCAGATAAATCCTTAGCATTTTCAAACATATTCTCCATCTTCTCTACACTTGAAACATTCCAATCTGAAATGTCTTGATTGAAACTCTCTGCATGATTAAACATACCCTCCATATCCTCTACACTTGAAACATTCCAATCTGAAATGTCTTGATTGAAACTCCCTGCATGATCAAACATCTCTCTCGTATCAGTTACACTTGAAACATCCCAATGTGAAACGTCTTGATTGAAACTCCCCGCATGAGCAAACATACTTCTTCATATCAGTAACACCTGAAACATCCCAATCTGAAATGTCTTGATTGAAACTCTCAGCACCTCTAAACATACGACTCATATCGGTTACACTCGAAACATTCCATTCTGAAATGTCTTGATTGAAACTCCCAGATGCATACGAATAATAAGAAAACATATGACTCATATCGGTTACACTCGAAACATCCCATTCTGAAATGTCTTGATTGAAACTCCATGCCCTCGAGAACATGCGATTCATATCAGTTACACCTGAAACATCCCAACTCTGAAATGTCTTGATTGAAACTCTCCGCATAATCAAACATACCACTCATATCAGTTACACTTGAAACATCCCATTCTGAAATGTCTTGATTGAAACTCCCTGCCCTCCCAAACATATCGCTTCATATTAGTTACGCTAGAAACATCCCAATCCGAGATATCGCGGTTGAAATGCTCCCTTCCTGAAAACATACCACTCATATCAGTTACACCTGAAACATCCCAATCTGAGATATCACAATTGAAACGCTCGGAGTTAGGATAAAGGGTTCCATAGCTAAATAATACAGACATGTCGGTAATCAATGAGGTGTTCCAGGTGCTGATATCTCCATAAGTAGAATTTGCGCCATCAGAATCGGACATCCACTCACGTATTGCAGTATTGAGTTCATCTCGATTTTCAGGCTGGAAATTTATTTGACTATCTTCCTTATTTGTCTGACAATCTTCCGTATTAATCAGATTACCTTCCGCTTCAATCTGATTGCCTTTCGTGTCACCAATACATCCAGACAGGGGCATTAAAACAACAAGCAGAAATACAAAAATCTGGTCATTTCGCATAGCCAGCCCTTCATCTTCCTGAAATTAAACCATTCCCCGGCATAATCGCTTCGGATAGGTGCAGAGGGCGTATCCGAATACCCATTGCTCAGGTATTGACAATTCAAAGGGCTTGCAGTGGGTCGGTGCTAACGCTACCGACTGCCAACCCCCTTTGGCAAAGGGGGGCCCTCTGCCAATCACAGGTAATCCTCAATGAACATTTGTTGAGAAAGTTCAATTGATCTCCTGAGGTTTCCGTTCCGATTAGAATCGTTGCTCAGTCGTACGTGATGCTGTGCTCAATATCCATCGCCCACAGTTCTGGCCGCTGCTTCCATCATTCGCACTGAAGTAGAGCGTATCACCGACGAGTATCGCCATGTATTATCCGGGGTTACTGCTGCCAGTCCCGCTGTAGATATCAGCCACCCGCCAAGTTGAGGCGTTTGAGGTATCATGAGCCCACAGTTCGTCGCCGCTGCTTCCATCATTCGCACTGAAGTAGAGCGTATCACCGACTAAGATCGCCATGTAATTTCCGGGGTTACTGCTGCCAGTTCCGCTGCTGATATCAGCCACCCGCCAAGTTGAGGCGTTTGAGGTATCATGAGCCCACAGTTCGTAGCCGCTGCTTCCATCATTCGCACTGAAGTAGAGCGTATCACCGACAAGTATCGCCATGTAATGTCCGGGGTTACTGTCGCCACTCCCGCTGTTGATATCAGCCACCCGCCAAGTTGAGGCGTTTGAGGTATCATGAGCCCACAGTTCGTGCCGCTGCTTCCATCATACGCACTCGAAGTAGAGCGTATCACCGACGAGTATCTCCATGCTATTATCCGGGGTAACTGCTGCCAGTTCCGCTGCGGATATCAGCCACCCGCCAAGTTGAGGCGTTTGAGGTATCATGAGCCCACAGTTCTATGCCGCTGCTTCCATCATTCGCACTGAAGTAGAGCGTATCACCGACGAGTATCGCCATCGTAATATCCGGGGTTACTGCTGCCAGTTCCGCTGCGGATATCAGCCACCCGCCAAGTTGAGGCGTTTGAGGTATCATGAGCCCACAGTTCGTGCCGCTGCTTCCATCATACGCACTGAAGTAGAGCGTATCACCGACGAGTATCGCCATGTATTATCCGGGGCTACTGCTGCCAGCCCCGCTGCGGATATCAGCCACCCGCCAAGTTGAGGCGTTTGAGGTATCATGAGCCCACAGTTCTGTGCCGCTGCTTCCATCATACGCACTGAAGTAGAGCGTATCACCGACGAGTATCGCCATGTAATATCCGGGGCTACTGCTGCCAGTTCCGCTGTGGATATCAGCCACCCGCCAAGTTGAGGCGTTTGAGGTATCATGAGCCCACAGTTCGTTGCCGCTGCTTCCATCATTCGCACTGAAGTAGAGCGTATCACCGACGAAGATCGCCATGTAATATCCGGGGTAACTGTGGCCAGTCCGCTGTTGATATCAGCCACCCGCCAAGTTGAGGCGTTTGAGGTATCATGAGCCCACAGTTCGTGGCCGCTGCTTCCATCAGTCGCACTGAAGTAGAGCGTATCACCGACGAGTATCTCCATGTATTTCCGGGGTAACTGCCGCCAGTCCCGCTGTGGATATCAGCCACCTGCCAAATCACATATTTGCTACAATAGGTTGTAGTGTAGTCTACTTCGCCAGATTCAAGAACACCGTTTTGAGCAGTTCCTCCACCATCTCCATTGTCAAGACCTTGCATCATAACTCGGCCACCTGCAGTGCATCCCAATGATGCAGCAGGAGAAGAAATACTGGTCAACATGGTATTCGGTGAAGCGCTTCCGTTCGTTCCATCAGCGCCGTCAGTTCCGTCAGTGCCATCAGCCCCGTCAGCACCATCGTTTCCGTCAACGCCATCAGTTCCATTTGTACCGTCAGCACCATCGTTTCCGTAGCACCGTCTTGGCCATCAGTTCCATTTGTACCGTCAGCACCATCGTTTCCGTCCAACGCCATCAGTTCCATTTGTACCGTCAGCACCAGGGTTACCAGGAGCACCGTCTTGGCCATCAGTTCCATTTGTACCGTCAGCACCAGGGTTTCCAGAGCACCATCTTGGCCATCAGTTCCATTTGTACCGTCAGCACCGTCGTTTCCGTCAGCACCATC
>CASIBY010000008.1 GCA_949373095.1 Candidatus Poseidoniaceae archaeon | reverse complement strand
TCAAGAAGTTCCTCCCCTCAATCACCAGCGTCGACATGCTCTCGGCGCCGTCCGTGCACCAGCGCTCGCCCGCCGCCCAGGCGCAGAACCTCGTGTCGCAGGCGCAGCAGAACGAGGCGACCGCGGAGAAGGCGCTCGAGTCGGCCAAGGCGGCGAAGCGGATGTCGGAGCAGGAGGTGCAGCTGGCCATGGCCGGCGCGATCTCGGCGACCAAAATCATCGCCCATCTGAAGAAGATGCGCATGGAGCCCGACATCAGCGACGCCCGGCGCGCGCGCCTTGCCGGTGCGATCACCAACGCTGTGACCAGCCTCGACAGGTACAAGCAGAAGGTCACCCAGGCGGGCAAGGACGCCGAACTCTCGCGCCGTGCGATGGCCGAGGGCACGGCACTGCTCATGAAGCGCGACGGCGAGCTCGCGGAGGCGGCCACGGAGGAGCAGGTCTCCGAGGACGCCGTCATGAAGGCAAAGCGGGACGCGCTTGTGGCCTCGCTGGAGCGCCCCGACGTCACCGAGGAGATGAAGGTCGAGATCCAGACCAAGCTGAACGACCTCGAGTCGCTGAACCAGAAGGAGCAGCTCAAGCGCTCGCTCTTGGCAGCCACCGAAGAGGAGAAAGTGGACCGCGAGTTGGGCAATGTCGCGGGCGCCGACGCCGCTAAGGGCAAGCGGGAGCTCCTCCTCGACACATCAAAGGCAATGGAAGACCTGCTCGACGTCCAGGCCGCCCCCACGGGCGCCACGGGCGCCACGGGCGCGACCGGGCCTGCGCCGGGCGCCACCGGACCGAAAGGGACGACGAAGTCACCGGAGCAGGCCATCGCTGACGCCGCCAACCTCGCCACGCGCGACAGCGATGTGGCCTCGACGATCGCGAGCACCACGGCCGCGAAGAAGGACGCGCACGGCATCCCG
The DNA here is from genome assembly GCA_949373095.1 of Candidatus Poseidoniaceae archaeon. Classification (GTDB taxonomy): domain Archaea; phylum Thermoplasmatota; class Poseidoniia; order Poseidoniales; family Poseidoniaceae; genus Poseidonia. The sequence continues at coordinate 53,419 of CASIBY010000008.1, read as the reverse complement.
ATCGGCATGCCGGCACGCGAGAAGAAGAAGCTGTCGCAGGAGGCGGAGGCGGCCATGGCGATTGTCGAAAAGGCCATCGCCGCGTCCTCGCGTTCGCTAGCTACCGCCACGAGCTCCGCGTCCCGCACGCGGTCTACCGCCGACCTCGGCGTTCTGACCACCGCGAAGGACGCCCTCTCGAACCTCGACGGCATCGGCAACGCGGTGTCGATGCTCGACCGCCAAGCGGACCTTGACGAGGCGCTTTCCAAGAAGACGGGCCCCGAGGGTGGCTCCGTGCTGGACCGCATCGAGTCGGAGCAGGCCGCCCAGGACTTGCGCGACTTGCCGCGACGCCATGTCGCAGCCCGGTCTCCGCAAGACTTTCTCGACGAGCGTGGTCATCGCCCAGGAAGAGCTGCGCGAGGCCACCGAAATGGTCACGGAGACGAAGAACAAGCTCTCGACGGTGCGTCTCACCACCGAGAAGGCCCGCCTCACCAAGCTGCTCATCGAATTCGAAAAGATGGCGCGCAAGGCCCGCCGGATGCTCGGCTTCGTCAAGGCCAAGGGGACGGAGCACCCGGGGCTCAACGTGCCGACGTCCGCCGAGCTCGCCTCGGCAGCTGACTCGATGATGTCCAAGGCGATCATCATCGACGCGAGCGCGACGGGCATGACCGGTGGCGCAACGGGCATGACCGGCGGCGCGACAGGCATGACCGGCGCCACGGGTGCCACCGGCGCCACGGGGACCGAGGGCGTGACAAGCATCGAGCGCATCGCTCGACGGTCGGACAAGCTCGCGAAGAACGTCCGCCAGGTGGCGAACGAGCTGCTCAAAGCCTCCGCCGCGGTGCTGGCGACCGACGGGCCCTCTGCCGCGGGCGACGCCAGCACGTCGCTCCTCCGCATTACGGACGTGCACCAGGTAAAGCTCATCCAGGCCGAGGAGATCGCCCAGCGCGAGCACCGCCGCCGGCTGAACCTGGCGCCGTTGTTCATCGCGGCCAAGCTGGCTCGGGTTACCGCCGAGCGTGCCCTGGCGGACGGCGACCGCGACGCCAACGTCGATCAGATCACGAACGCCACGAAGGCGGCGCGCAGCGCGATCTCGACGATCCGCAAGATCAGCGCCGAGATGCACGACGCGGAAGCCAAGGAGGCGGTCGCCAAGGCGCACGCCAAGGCAATGCGCGAGTTCATTCGCAGCGAGAAGCGTGAGGCGTTCACGCGCGGCATCGCCGATGCCAAGCTGCGCCTGCGCAATGCCACCATGCACCTTGCCGTGCTTGTCGAGAAGAAGACGGAGGTGCAGACGCGGTTCCAGGCGGCCCAGGCGGCCAAGGGCCGCGGGAGTGCTATGCTTGCCGCCGCGGTGCGGAACAGCCAGGAGAACAGCGACTCGGAGTCCGGCGTGGAGACCATCGACGAAACCGCTAAGCTGCTGCAGCGTCTCCAGAAGAAGTCGGACATCGTCGAGGAGGAGGAGCTCGGTGTCATGGCGGCGGAAGGGGTGGCGCGTGGCGAGTTGAAGGCGGCGGAGAAGGCGCTCGCACACGCCCGCGAGATGTTCAAACGGTACCTCGACACGATCTCCGCCTTCGACCGCGCGGCCAAGACGCTCGCGGGACCGTCCGCCGCCGGCGGTGCCACTGGCGGTGCCACCGGCGGTGCTACCGGCGCGACCGGGTCGATGGCCCGCGAGGCGCTCCGGGATCTCAGCATCCTCAATGCGCTCAAGAACGGCAAGGCGATCGAGGCGTCGATCAACGAACTGCGCCACGCGTTGAAGGCGGCCGAAAACGCGGTCAAGAAGTCCGGTGTGTTCGTGACCCATGCGCGCCTTGCGAAGGAGACGATCGACGCTCGCCTTGCCGAGGCGCGGCGGGTGCGTGACGCGGCTGCGGCTGACAGCGCCAAGGCCTCGAACGGCACCAAGGCGGAGCCGATGTTGAAAGCGAAAATGGCACTGCGCCAGGCTGATATCGACGTTCACACTCTCGAGGAGGAACTCGTCGGGGCGGAAGGTGCGCTCGCGAAGAACCGCGCCCTGCACAGCATCGAGATGAAGACTCTCAAGCGCCTGCAGACCACCAAGGACATCAAGCGCGCAGGCGCCGTCGCTAAGGTGCTCCACACCGCCAAGAAGAAGGCGTCGGACCGCGCGATGCGCGTGCTCACGAGCATTGCGAAAATGAACATGGCTAAGGCGAGCGTCGACGCCGCGAAGAAGAAGAAGGCGGACGACCCGTGCAAGGCCGAGGTGAAGAAGGATATCATCACCGCCGCCAAGAACAGCACCAGCATCCGCGAGGCCATCGAGTCCGCCTGGGACAACACCCGCCTCCGCGCGAAGCACGAGTATGTCCCAGAGCGTCATGTCAAACGACTAAAGAAAGCCGACTTGACACCCATAGAAGAAGAGATTCTCGATGAAATCGTGAGTTTGCATCGCAAAGATAACCATTTTTGGGGCCGTTGAGCCAGCATTTTCTGTGAATCATCAGTGAGCATTTTTGGAGAAGAGAGCGCACACATTCATATAAGAAATGAAAAAGTCTAGAAATATCACTGGAGGTATTCTAATGGAAGCAGGAATTCAAGCAGGAGCTCAAGGAGCACGAACTCAAGATTTGATCGCTACAGTATCATCAATCTCACACAGTTTGATGAATGAAGTGAGCAAAGTCATCATCGGTAAAAACGAAAATCTCAGAAGAGTGACTGTTGGTATTCTTTCCAACGGAAACATGCTCTTGGAAGATTTTCCAGGACTCGCAAAGACCCTTCTTGCAAACACCTTTGCACGGGCGCTCGGATGCAAATTCAAGCGTGTCCAATTCACACCTGACTTGTTGCCCTCTGACATCATGGGAACATACATGTACGACCAAAAATCCGGAGAATTCAAACTTCGTGCTGGGCCATTATTCTCAAACATTCTTCTTGCTGACGAGATTAACCGCGCCCCTCCCAAGACTCAAGCCGCATTGCTTGAAGCAATGGAAGAGAAGCAAGTCACCATCGAAGGAATTACTCACAAACTTCCAGCACCGTTCGTTGTTATTGCAACTCAAAACCCAATTGAGCAGGAAGGAACATATCCACTTCCAGAAGCACAAATGGACCGCTTCTTGATGAAGATGAGTATGGGATATCCTGACCGAGCTGAAGAAAAGGCTATTCTCGCCCGTCGTAAACTCCGAGGAAAGGACGAGCATGAAGTTGAACAAATTACTTCTCCAAAGAAGGTCGTTGCTATGCAAAAAGCCCTGGAGACGGTTCACGTTGACCCAGCAATTCTTTCCTACATCATTGAAATCGTTCAGCGAACACGTGAGGACCATCGTGTCACAAACGGAGCATCACCTCGTGCAAGCCAGGCACTGTTCAAGACCGGCCGTGCTGCAGCAGCGGTTGCTGGACGTAATTATGTCATTCCTGATGACATCAAGGGAATCGCTTTGCAAATTATTTCCCACCGCATTAACATGAAACCTGAAGCAAAGATCCGAGGAATTACAGGAATGCACATCGTTCGTAAGATTCTCTCGGAAGTTCCTGTTCCTGTCATCCAACCTGCTTGATACTCGCCTCTCAAGGCTTGCATTGAAAGGGGAGGGCTTTCCTAGACTTCCGTATGGGAGGTGACTATGTGATGAACCCTTACAAGATGGTGATGGCAGTAGCCAACCAAAAGGGTGGTTGTGCAAAGACTACTACCGCTGTAAACATCGCCGCTGCCCTCGCTAAAGGTTCTCGGCGCCAAGGACTACCTCCTGCAAAAGTACTGCTCATTGACCTCGACCCACAGGGTAACTGCGCCACATCATTTGGCCTTGAGAAGAAGAAAATTAAGAAAACTGTCTATGATTTACTCGCCAACGATTCGGGGGAAGAACTTCCATTGATGGAAGAATACCTCATTCCACCTGAAGAGATCACCCGTTCAATGCGAGAGGCTTGGTCCAACCGGAACGGTGGCAAAAAAATTCCCTGATTCGATAAACGCAGGTGACCTTTGGCTCCTTCCGAGTGATATCCATCTTTCAGGTGCAGAAATTGAATTGAGCCACAAGATTGGAAGGGAAACGCGTTTGCAAGAAGCGCTTCTCCCCATCGTTGACGAATTCGATTACATCATCATCGACACCCCACCCTCTCTTGGTCTGCTCTCAATCAACGCCATGTGCGCAGCCAACTGGGTCGTGGTCCCCGTACAAGCTGAGTATTACGCCTTGGAAGGCTTCAGCATGCTGATGAATTCAATCAAGATGATTCAACGTCGTATCAATCGGAATCTGAAAATTTTTGGAATCGTCATGACGATGGTTGATGCGCGCTCAAAATTGAGCACTTATGTGTGTGACCAAGTGAATAAGAAGATGCCAAACAAACTGTTCAACACTACGGTTCGCCGCCTAGCAAAAGTTGCAGAAGCGCCCTGGAGTGGAGCCCCAACCGTTATCCTCAACAAACCAACAAACTCGGGTGCTGGGGCTGGAAGTTTGGAATATTGGACCCTGGCAAAGGAAGTTCATCAGCGAGTCCAGTCCATGCGTCGTGAATTCGGAGTGGTTGAAGAATCCCGTCTTCGTAAAGAACGCAGCATTCGTTAATCGCGGCCTCCGACGCTGTGAAAATGTTGCTGAAATCATGCTTGTACCCCATCAGGGCTTCGCACAGGTTAAGTAGGCAGCCAATTCAAGGGTTTATTGGGTATCAGCATGACAGGCGAAGGGATGACTTCAGTTAGTGTGAACTATGAGATTCGTAGACAATTAAACACCATACGAACAACGGGAGGACACCGAAGTGTTAACGATCTTCTCCACGAAATGATCCGAACGCATAAAATGCTGAAGATGAAGGGTGAAATTGACACACTTCGGGAGCGAATGAAGATGGCGGTCGATGTTGATGTTGACCATCTTGCTGAACGCTTGAACCTCGCCCCCTTCAAGGTGTGATTACCATGATGCTATGGCGCCCACCTGGTTATCGCTTTACTGCGAAAGAATTGGTAAAGGCTCTTTGTGGCGAAGATACCGATGAATCCAAATTATTGATGGCAGCCATTTACGGAAAGGTCGAATTGTTCGCCGACTCCACTGCTTGGAATGGATTTCTCTGGCTCGTAATGAGTACGTTCAAGGTAGACGGTAAACCCATTTATTCGGGTTCTGAACTTGGTTCTTTGAAAGAAAGCCTTCCCATTGTTTGGGTTTAATTATCGCCATACTTTGCTAACCATTCGTGGCCATACCAACGCCATTGGTCAGCAGTCCAACCGTCAGGTAATCCACCCTCTGGGAGAGGAGGTGCTTCATCTGGAATGGATGCTTCGGGTTCTGCTTCTGGCTCTGATGGAGCGGCTTTAACAGGCATACCCGCAATGGATTCGATGCTTTCTTCATCGTAGGTCATGCTCTTGGCTTCAGAAACTGTTTCGCCAGACTTGAGTTCCATATCATCAAAGCCATTCTTTTCAGGTTGGAAGTCAAGTTGCTTAACGTCGTCATCCCATATATCATCTGAGATGATTCCCCCCTCAGCAGACATTCCGCCTTTTCCTTCCAAAGCCTCCTTAGAAGCATTTGTGGATTGAGAAACGGTGACTCCACCGTATACCTTCTGTGAACTGGTTTGCTTTCGTTTGTTAACAAGATACGCTACGAGAAGGATGACAGCAGTCAAACCACCGAAAACAGCAAGCCCGATTTTAATGACTTGATTTAGAGTGTCCTCATCTACATTGAGCGCAGAATTCCCACTTGCATCATCCTGCAGAGAGGCATTCCATGCATAATATCCTAGCCCAGTTTCATTGACTAATCCATTCCTATAGGCTTGATATGCAGGGTTATTCCAGCCAGTACAACCTTCAGAGGTGTCGTTTTTATTGTTCAAGCAATAATCTTGTTCTGTTGCAATGTTTGGACTTGTATCATCGTAATCAGCATTTGAACCGACCCCATCACCGTCTCCGTCATAGTGTTCGTTGGGATCCTTATCCATCAGTGGAGATTCTGTGCGGTCAACCCACCCGTCACCATCGACATCCAGGCATCCATAGGATGGGTTTTGGACGTATCCGATGGTAGTTTCAGCATCAATTTCCCAAGCTTTCGTTGAGGTCCCATATTCCCAAGGACATGTATCAGGGATTTCCCCATCCCCATTATCCCCGTAACCATCACCGTCTTGGTCTTCCCATTGAGTTCCTTGTGAGGGCAAAGCGTCTGCTCCTTCGAGTGCTGTCCAATCTGAATCAGGGTTGGAATAACCGTCAAAGTCACCGTCAGGACAACCGAAGCGGTCTATGGTAGAAAATCCGTTAATTGTGGGACAACTGTCTGGCCTGAATCCTTCGGGGTTGTCTCCATAATTATCAAGATCGGAATCACTCCATTGAGTCGCTTCTTCGGGGAAAACATCTCCATCTTGACCGTTTGAATTGTCACCGTAGCCATCTCCATCTAAATCGCTCCACTGGTCGGCGTTATTTGGGAATAAGTCTGGGAATGTTCCCGTAGGGTTATCTCCGTACCCATCACCATCAACGTCCTCCCACTGAGTCCCATCGGCTGGGAATGAATCGGGATTGAAACCATTGGCATCGTCCCCGTAACCGTCTCCGTCGGAATCACTAGATTGGGTTGAATCGTTTGGAAAGTCATCATTGAGGTCGTTGACTCCGTCCATGTCAGAATCCAAGTCGTAAAATCGGATTGCCGATGAGGTGGGCGTAGTACCTGCAATGAAAAGTTGACCTGAAAAAGTGCCTTTGAAACCAATAATATCACCTGTTCCAATATAGGTTTCCAATTCAGTGAAATCGGTTGAATTCACCAGTGAAAATTGGCCCTGTTTTGCCCCAATTGCAAACATGTCTCCATTCAGTGACATGAAGGTGATTTGCTTCGTATGTGGAAGGTTAAGCGTGTCTACATTCCATGAATCCGTATCAAATTTGTAGGCGATTCCTCCAGTTGTCCCTGCTAGAAGCGTTCCGTTTGATGTTTCAACAAGTGAGGAGATAATTCCAGTTGAGTCCGTGATGGTATTGATGAGTGTGCCTCCATTATCGTGAATGTAGATTTTCTTATCATAGGATGCGATAGCGAGTCGCCCATCCGTCAAGATTTCAAACGCACTAATTCCAGAAGAAATGGTGGTTGAACCGACTCCTGTTGGAGTGGACGCTGAGTATTCCTCTGCCCGGCGTTTGCCAGCGTACTGAGCAAGCCATAAGTCTCCTTGATGGTCCCATTCCACGTCATTAACAGGGTCAGGAAGGGTGATGTTTTCTGTAATTGATTCTGTGCTCAACTGAACAACATAAGCCCCACCTTGGTGAGCAATAGCAACCAACTCTTTGGCGTCATCAAGCCGGGCTTTTTGTGCATCAACATTGAGGAAAAGCGTCCACTGTGCAGAAAGAACTCCCTTGGTAAGCGTATTGACACTGATGTTGCCATATGCATCAACGGTCAAAATATTACCATCATCAAGGACTGACCACAAGACCAAAGACCGGTCAAGTTCATCGGTTTGACCTGCATCAGTAATGTTAGGTAGTTCAGCGCTTGCGAGACCCATTGTTGCACTTTGAAGGCACAAAATTAAGACTGCAACAACGGCATATGCGCGCTTCATGATGTACGGATGTCACCGTATGATATGAAAAGCGCGTATGGTTGTGAACGTTAGGATTAGAGTCAATCCTGGTCTTCATCGTCTTCTGGAACCATTTTCTTCACCGGTTTTTTGGTGACTGGAGTCAGCGTCCCTTTCACAGGTCGCAAAGACGCAGTAGGTCGGCCCACAGATCCTGAAGGAGGCGCCCCTCGTTTCTTAGACGGCATCAGCATGTGGCCAACTGGAGTAATGACCGCTGCTTCCGAGTCATCTTGAACCGGAGTAAGAACCCCACCAATAGGACGAAGAGTTGTTTCTTCAAGAACTTCTTCAACGAGGTCCGATACATCGTCAGGAACATCAGAGGAATGCTCGATGTCGGGTTCTACTTCGGGAGCGATATCCTCGGCAGGGAGTTCGGTTTCAGGTTCCACTACAGGCTCAGCGTCTGAAATTGGTTCTTCTACAAGAGCTGGTTCCTCAACTGCGCCAGGTTCAACCAATGGTTGGACGAGATCATGCTCTACCTCTGCTTCCTCCATTGCAATATCTTCTTGCGGAGTTATCGCTGCAGGAGGTTGGCCGATAGGTTGGCGAACATTACGGACGGGTTGAGCCATTGGCTGGCGGACATTACGAATCGGTTGAACAACTGGTTGAGCGCTTACCAAGGGTTTCGCACTGGTTGACGGCGCTCTCATTCCACCAAGACCCAAGCTGGATTCAGGTTGATTTTGCTGACCCATGATTCCACGCATAGGTCGTCCTGCTGCTGCTCCAAGACCATCTGGACGGGCCCCAAGGGCTGAGGGGTCCATAGCTCCTGCACCAAATGCTGCTGGTGCTTGGCCAGAGATCGATTGCATCCACTTTTGACGCTTTTCTGCCCGAGTGTCCGTGGATTGCAAGGCATTGAATTCGCTTTCTCGGGTTTGAAGTTCGGTTTCATCCACGTCAATCTCGGACTGGATTTGTTGACTGACTGCATCACGCATCTTTTCTTCAGCCATTTCCTTGAAGGAATCCATCTTCTCTGAGAGTCCTTTCAAACGATCACGGATTTCAGCACGCTTCAAACCGAGTTGACCTTCAATTTCCGCACGAATTTGCGATTCTCGCTTGCGAACATCGATGAGGGCTTTGTTTCGCATGATTTCCTCACGCTTGTCGAGTTGGCGTTCAAGCTGAGTTGCAACTTCTTCTTCCTTACGGGTCTTGAAGTCACGAAGCCGCTCTTCCATTTCAACTTCCAACTCAAGAGTGGTTTCTTCCTTTAGGAGGTCCAAATCCGTCTCATAGGTGAGGCGTTCGTTGCGTAGTTGTGCATCTACTTCGGACATGATTGCCTTACGAGCAGCAGCTTCTCGGGATTGATATTCTAGGTCAAGACGTTCTGTCCAATCGTTCTTATTGGCTCCGTATTGGGCCTCTAATTGGTCTCTGAGCTCAGCTTCCCGTTCGTAACGGTACCGGGAAAGGCGGTTCTGAATCTCAGCCTCACGTGCGTTACGATAGGATTGGAATTCATGCTCCATGCGGTGTTCAAGTTCCGCTTCAATCTCATCTTGTAGAGAACGGGAAATATCATCCACTGCTTTGCTGAAGGTCAGGTCATACTTGGCCTTCAATCGGGATTTTCTTTCTGCTAGTTTGGCCGATTGTTGGCCGTCAAGCTCTTGTTCAATTTCAACACGAAGATCGCCTCTTCGTTTTGCAATCGCCAACTCTACATCCTCGCGCATGCGCTCTTCTAGATTATCAGTTTCCTTGCGGAGTTGGTGTTCAATATCCGACTGAAGTTGTTGAGCAATATCCTCTTCAAGGCGCAAACTGCGTCGCTCAAATTCAACCTTCAAACGTGCCTCACGCTGCTTGAGTCGTTGTCGGAGTTGTTGTTCAAGTCGGGTACGAATGCCTCGGCGTAATTGGTCCTCTCGTTCGGTGAGAAGAGCAGCATGTCCTTCTTCTAGGCGAGATATCTCGCGCTCTTCCATTTCCACAAAGCGTTCTTCCATTTCTTGTGTTAGCGTTGCTTCAATATCACGGAGCCGATGTTGTAATTCTTGATTGTATTCAAGAGAAATCCGTTCTTTCTGGATTGATAGACGGCGTTCATGCTCTTCATGGAGTTGAGTTTCAATCGTTGACTTGATTTCATGTTTCCTTTCTTCGAGGAGTTTGTCCTGTTCAACTTCATGTTGATCTCTTAGTGAACCTACCTGTCGGTGTAGACGTAGGTCCAACTCCTGGCGCATTCTTGACTCTTCTTGAGCCAATGCATCTCGTTCCAGCTGCTCGAGTTCCTGCTCCATGTTGCTGCGCAATTCATGTTCGAGAGCATCGAGCGTCATTTCATGTTGAGTTGCTAGGTCTTGGCTCACTGCCTCTTGCATGGCGTTGACTCGCTCGGTAATCGCTTGTTGACGAAGACGACGTTCACGACGCAAATCAGCGCGCAGTCGCTCTTCTTGGCGGAACCGTGCTTGAGTTCCTAATGCCTCGTCAAGGCTAGAGGTTGAACTTGATGTGAATTGGGAACGAAGCGATGCAAGCGTGACGCGTTCCGTATTCTCTCGCCGCATCTGCGCAGCCTTTACGGCCTCGTTGTCGTGGCTTTCGCTCACTGTCATTGGAATCCCATCCACTTCTTCATGGACTTCTCTTCATAGATAAGGAGCGCGACGGAACCGGTGCATGAACAAGCGCTTTCAACACCTAATTTTACCGCGCCGAGGCCTAAATCAGAAGCGAACGGTGAATTCTGTGTCACATGCGGGGCATTCAATCTCTCGTTTACCGGGCCTACGCTTCATACGAAGTTGGCGATTGCATCCTGGGCACGAAATCTCAACCCTTGGCGTCTGTTCTGCAAGCGTGAAATAAGTATCACACATACCACACTTCATTTCTGCAGGTCGTGTGTCAACCCCCGCAATGAGTACTTTGGAGCATTGAGGACAACTGACCTTTTCTTCCATCCATTTTCGGCGAGTGACAGGGTGTTCAATACGCACCTTTGCATCACAGAGAGTACAATCGAGTTCTCCCAATTTCATAGGGAGCATGCCTTTGCATTTGGGGCATGATAGGGGAGGAGGCGAAACTTTAGATTCAATTACGAACTCTTCGGACATGTGAACACCTTGAAGGTCAGCGTTTCTTGGAGTACAATACCAAGCGTTCAGGAATGAAATTCCACGGAATGTCCAATGTCAAACCGAATTCCTCTGAGAGACGAGCGATCAATTGTTTTGCACTCACTTGGTCTCGTGAACCTTCAAGATCAAGGACTATGACTTCTCTACCTTCTTCATCAATAGCCAACGAAGCCATGGTGGCAGCGGGCGATGCTGTGGTCGGGGCTGCTGGAGTTGGTGCAGGTACTGATTGGGTTCCTTCCGTTACATTGAGTAATTCGGGAAGGTCAACTCGTTGGTTAATTCGCCACCATCGGGCTCTTCCTTGGTCGCGGTGATTCTCTACTAATTCGAGGGAGGCCAACTTTTTCAGATGGTGATAGAGATTGTAGCGATCAACACCAACTGCCTTTTGCAATTGAACAGTGCTGCGTTCTTCGGCAGAGGCCAATTCGATGTAGACTGCTCGGCGTGTAGGGTGGGCCAGAGCGGTCGTAATTGGGTCCCCTCGTACTCGTCCCATCGTCCCACCTAAATCGCAGATTGGCTCTTAGGGTTTGAATATGTCGCGCCAGTCAAACCGAAGGTACATTTGGCTTAGGGCTCAAATACCGTTGTTTGAAGCAAGAAAAGGCTTCCTTTGTATCGGCAATCATCGTGCGAAGTGTTTCCCTTAGGAGCACCAGTGCTTCTCCGTTCTGAGCAAGCCGAGCCCCATTTAGAATAACAAGAATGACTGAGGCTTCGTGAATGAGAACTCCAACCCAAAGTTGGTCGTACCACTGTTGGACAACTGCAAAGACCAATGTCAATGTGATGGCTACAGAGAAAAAGAGATTCTGCATCAATGTCCGTTGTGCCTTTCTTGCAAGGTCAATCATATCTGTGAGCATGCTGGGGTCATCTCCAGGAATAAGAATGTCCGCAGCTTCTAGGTTCACGGACTCCCCAGTACCTACTGCAACTCCAACATCTGCAACAGCAAGAGCCGCTGCATCATTGAATCCATCTCCGACCATCATCGTTACATTCGATTTAGAGCGATTACGAACCCAGTTGACCTTTTCTTCAGGGCTGAGCCCTCCGTGAGCGGCAGACTCGGGTAGGCCGACAGAGCGAGCAAATTGTGATACGGCTTCTTGGTGGTCCCCAGACAAAATTTCTACCCGAATATTTCTACTTTTCAACGATGCGATTAATTGATCGGAACCTTGGCGAGTGTCATCATGAATGAATGTAGCAAGAGCGATGGCGACACCGTCTTTGGTGAGAAGGCTAGCCCCGTAACCCTCTGATTGTGCTGTTTTGAAAGCTTTAGCCAATGTGTCCTCAACTTCAATTCCCATGCTCGTTGCCTTATCAGGCCGTATGAAGGCAACCTTTGCATTCTTGTGTACGCCCTCAACGCCAGCATCAATATCGTTCAATTGACTAAGGCTTGCCGCCTTGATACCTTCTGCCTCACAGTGAGAAACCATAGCAAGCGCATAAGGATGGGAAGAGCGTGCCTCGAGGCCCATCATCAGTTGCAATGCTGAATTCTTACGCCGATTTTTACCCATTACAACGGAGCCAACGGTCGGGCGACCTGAGGTGAGTGTGCCTGTTTTGTCAAGCAGAACTGAATTCACTCGGGCCATTCGTTCTAGAGCATCTCCACCGCGGATAATAACGCCGTTGTGGGCTGCGTTTGAAAGAGCCGCCGCATGAGGCACCGGAGTTGCAAGAAGAAGAGCGCAAGGGCATGAAACAACCCAAAGCAAGAGGATGATCTTCCAATCGTCTGGATAGATGAAATACCATACCGCGAAAGCGCCAAACAACACGAAGGGGACCCAAATTGCTGTGAATTTCTCAATTCCGCTCTGCAGGCGCGGTGGGACTTCACGGAAGGAGTGGACCGCATCAATCAAACCAGAAAGACGTGTTTCAGTGCCTACTGCAATGACTTCACAAATTACGGGACCACTAGCCAATACCAACCCTGCTTCGATTACATCACCCACGCCAACGTCAACTGGAACTGATTCACCAGTAAGGGGTGCCTTATCCAAAGCGCCTTTTCCTTCAATGATTCGACCGTCAGCTGGAATCAATTCTCCACTTCGAATTTCAATCCGGTCACCGGGGTGAACCAAATCGATGGGGACGATTTCAGCATCCTGGGTGGCCTGATTAGGGGCAGCGGCCATAGCAAGAGAAAATCCTGAACTCGCCATTGGAAGAGAAAATCCAGTAGCAGTTGCGATGGCGGCGGGGTCAATACACACCTTGTCGGCCGTAAGTTTTCGTGCGGTGCGTGGCAGTCGGTCTAAACCACCTTGCATTGCTTCCCGTGCTTTGAGTAATGCATCTCCCTCGAGATGTGCCGTAAAGGCAACAAGGATTGCCACGATCAAAGCCTCTTCCCACATACCGAGAACGCCCGCACCGATGACTGCCAAACTCGTGAGAACTTGGAAGCCCATTTGCCGGTTTTTAAGAGAGGCAAGCGCCTCCTTGAACATCTGAAGCCCGCCTACAAAAACTCCTGGAAACGCAATAGCACCGATGATGAAGTGATTCAAGCCCATGAATTCAGCTAAGACTACCAATCCAAGGATTGGAAGAGCGATTCCTCCTCCAATAAGTCTCCACTGGTCTGGCCGGAGACGGTTTGAACGGGCTGCTGCAAAACGTGGCTCAACCCCAGTGACATGATTGAGGGCTCGGTCTCGAGACTCAACCAATTCTTTAGATGCATTAGCGACAAGTTGGATGAGAATTCTGTCGTCGTCACTTACTTCCACGTCGAGAACACCGGGTTGTTGTCTGAACAGACGTACCAGTTTTTGGACAGGAACGGCGTTACGGTGAGCGACAGACTTCCCTCGTACACCAACCAGCTCGTGATGCTCAACATCCGGAGCATGTCCGAGTGAGCGTAGTACCGATGAAACATCGGCAAGAGGGCCATGCTCCAACTGCACGTCAAAACGAACCTCTCCGGAGGTGGCGGAAACATGCGGTGAACTTACCTGTTTCATGTGAGAAAGTGCACCCATGGCTTTTGAGGCACAATCTGGGCAATCCATTCCAAGCAGCGGCCAACTGACAGAGAAACTCCCTGAAAGGCTCTCCACAATAGTTGAATCAACGATTTCGCCCATCAAGACGGGTTCATCCTGCTGAGCGTTTACAGGCTCTACATCTTTCTTTTTTGAAGGGATTATGACCTTTGCAACCGGCTCATCGTCCTCAAGGGACATGAAGACTTCGTCTTTGGAGTCTCCCGCCATAAAAAAAACTAATCGCCTTGCACTCATCAATGCTCCCATTGATAGCACACAAACCATCCAGTTAAGGGCGAATCTTCTTTCCACTGAATTCCTTCGCCTAACTCATGCAATGGTTACCCGATGGCTGGTACCCCCGTATTGTGGCTGTTGATATTGACGGCACGCTTACCGATGAAAACAAGCAACTTTCAACAATTGCCATCAATTCTTTACGCCGATTGGAAGAGAATGGCATTCCCGTTGTCTTGTCAACAGGGAATGTACGTCCCGTGGCTTACGGCCTCTGGAGATTTTTAGGACTCAGCGGCCCTATTTGTTGTGAAAACGGAGGAGTGATATGGCATTCAAAGTGGAATCAGCCGTTAATTCGTGCATCAGGTAGTGAAGCTCATCAAGCAGCAATATGGCTGGCCTCGCAGATTGAAGGTCTTGATGCAGAAGGCATTGAATCCAACAAATGGAGGGAGAGTGAATGGTGTTTATTCCCCTATGAAGACCTTGAGAAGATTGAGGAAGCCATTGAGAAAAGTGAATGGTCTCACCTCTCAGTCGTTCGCACCGGCTTCGCTATTCACTTGATGGATCCCGTAGTAAGCAAAGGCCAAGGCTTGGATGAAATGTGCCAAAGAGTCAATTGGGACAGGGAACAAATATTGTGCGTTGGTGACGCCCCAAACGACCTTTCAATGTTCGAATTTTGTCATTGGTCGGTAGCGGTCGGAGGTGCTTTTGATGTAGTCAAGGACGCCGCTGATGTGGTTTCACCACTTCTCCATGGCGACACCTTCGGTCCACTTGTCGATGCTATCATCGAAGCAAAAATAGCCTTGAGTTGAGATTATGAATAACCGTAAGATGCTGGGGATTGACCTCGGTGGAAGCGGGTTTCGAATCGGGGTATTTGATTCTGAAACCGGGTTGATGATAGAAGATTTCATCCAAGTTGGTCATGATGGATCACACCATCCTGATGTGGTTCTGCCTAAGATTTGTTTAGTTTTGGAGGCATTGGGCTGGAACGGCCCGATTGGACTTGCCTTCCCCGGTGCAGTAGGAGTGCGCACCCTCCTGACTGCCCCAAACATTGGCAACGAGTGGCTTGATGCGGCGGTTATCCAAACCCTTGAGGAATGCTGTGGTGGTCCTGTCGCTCTCATAAATGACGCAGATGCAGTCGCAATTGCAGAAGTTCAGTTTGGGTCGGGCCGTGGTGAACACGGCAGGTTACTCACCCTGACCATAGGCACGGGTTTGGGAACGACCGTTCATGAAAAAGGGATTCTCATCCCGAACTTGGAGTATGGGTTGAACCCTCACCCAACTCGGAAAGGAACACTGGAAGAACATATCTCAGGACGCGCTAGAATGGTGTTTGACCTCACATTAATTCAATGGTCTCAACGATTTCAAGAAGGGCTTGACCACTTGTACGAACAATTGAACCCCGACCGTATCATTCTTTATGGAGGAATCATGGAACATTGGGGTGAACTAAGACATTTAATCCGTGCACCATGCAGCCTTCTTCCAGCGACTCATGCTAATACTGCAGGAGCCTTAGGTGCTGCATTTTGTTCAACACTTTCATCAGAATTCTGATCCTTCTTTGGTTAACTCAGAGAGTGTGAAGGAAGTAACCATCTGCATGGCTTGACCGTATTTCATTTGACCAGCATACTCTTTGGTTTTCCCGTGAGTGATAACACGCAATCGGAATTTACACTTTTTCTTGGTCCTGCGCTTACGGTGATGTTTGTAAAAGTGGACACCAATTTTGTAGGTTCCAAGCGGCGCAAGTTCTTTCCAAACTACATTTTCAACAGGAGTGTTTGAAACTGGACGGACGTTCATATCAACGTCAAGAATTCCTTCACAATCACTCATTTTATTGTTAAAGTAAATTCGTTCCCCTGAAGGAGTGAACACGTGAAGGTCGAGGTCGTTGTAATCGTCCCAAGCAAGAGAGATTTGAACCACACCGGATTCACCGCCTTCACGTTGAAGTCGTTCGTCGATGTTGACTTCCTGTTCTTCGTCCTCTTCAACTGCAACGATACCACTGCCAATATGCTCCTCTGAAACTAAAGCAGCATGCTGTACCAAAGGTAAAGCATGCGCATCAATCCAATGCCTTCGTTGTTCGACTTCATTGACGCGTTCCTGTTCCTCATCGCCCTCAGGGTCTGGTTCGGGTACTTCAGGTTGAATTAAGCCGAGTTCCATGTGATTTTGGTCTCGGAAGTTATCGCGGATTCTCCAAGATTCTTGTTCGTGTTGAGGCATTTGCCGGAGTTGTGGTAAGTTGATCACCAATCGCATGCCACCACCCGTAACATTGCGCAAACGAGTGGAAGTACTGTACTTTTCAGCTAACGCCAAGGCTCGAAGACGCTCATTTCGCCGTTTCCACGCACGAAAACCATAGAGCATTCCTCCAGAGCCGAGAACGAATCCAGCCCCTACTGTAATTGGTTCAACCATTGAGAGAACACCCTCCTACTCCTATATGGGAGATGCGGTGGGATACTCACGCCAAAAATTCAGCATTTAGTGCGTCTAAAGAAGCTTGAGATGGGCGCAGTAACTCATCAGGGACATCTAACAGCGGCGTGTCGACCAATCCAAGGTCTTCAGCAAGCGATGGTTTGCTCGCATCAAAGTAGAGAAGGCCTGTAACGTGCTTGGCATTGACCTCTGCATCATGCAGGGCCGATAGAGCAGCCATTGGACTCGATGGATCATGCTGTTCAGAAATGGTTTCCAGACGAATTGTTGAGCCATCGTGCAATGTAATATCCCGGAAGTGTCCTTCGGGGACATCTACCTCTTCTACAGGATTGAAGTGAGGAATATAATCCGCCATGTGCAAGGTGATTTCGTTTTCCTTAACGTAGCCGTAAGAACGCATGGATTCATCGTTATTGTTGAAGGTCACACAAGGTGAAATGACGTCAATAAGAGCGAATCCTTTGTGGGACATTGCTGCTTTAATCAGAGAGCCGAGTTGTTTCTTCGAACCTGAGAAGGAACGTGCTACAAAGGTACATCCCAAATTGATAGCAAGGGCACACAAGTCAATGGGTTGCGTTTCGTTCACAGTTCCCTTCTTCTTTTTGGAACCAACATCTGCTGTTGCAGAATACTGACCTTTGGTAAGCCCGTAAACACCGTTATTCTCAACGATGTAAACCATGTCGATGTTCCGGCGGATGGCGTGAATCAGTTGACCGATTCCAATGGATGCTGAATCTCCGTCTCCTGAAACTCCGAGATAAAGGAGATCCTTGTTGATGGCGTAGGCTCCAGTTGTTACCGATGGCATTCTTCCGTGAACGGTGTTAAACCCGTGAGATTGTCCAAGATAGTATGCTGGTGTTTTGGACGAACATCCGATACCAGACATCTTAGCAATACGATGTGGTTGAATTCCATTTTCCCAGGCTGCATTAATGATGACGCTGGAAATTTGGTCGTGCCCGCATCCAGGACAAAGTGAGGATGGTCCGCCTGTGTAACTGTCTTTTGGTTCGTTAAGAACGTTCAATTTGACCGCTCGGGCTGGTTTATCGCTCATTGTGAAACCTCCTTGAGTTTCTCGTGGATGAGCTCCGCATAGATTCTAGCTCTTGGGGGCATTCCGTCGCTGTAAGCGACCGAATAGACCTTCGTGACCAAATCATTCGGGAGCTCGCGCCGCAGAATACCATACAGTTGGCCGTCTCGGTTGATTTCCAAGACAATAACAGTTTCATGTCGGCGAATAAAGTTCTCAACTTCTGAGTGAAGAGGTAGGGCTCGAATGCGGCATTGGCTGACTTTCATTCCGGTCTGCTCGAGGATGTCGTCGATTTCTTGAATTGAGTTTTCCATGCTTCCTAGGAATATGATACCGACCTCACATTCTTCTTCTTCACGGAGCAGTGGAGCGGGCAATACATCCCGAGCTCCGTCAATTTTCATCTTGAGTCGCGCCATGAGATTGAAGTAATCTTCTGGCTTTTCAGAATAGACACCCATCGGGTTGTGCCCTGTTCCACGATAGAGAATTGGGGCCATTCCTGAGCCTGGGAGAGTTCGGTATGGGATACCGTCTCCGTCAACATCAAGATATCGCCCAAAGGTTTCGAAGGCTTCGAAGGCTTCTCGCTCACGCACTACCTTTCCTCGGTCCATTGGGGTATCAGGGTAGGTGAATCCTTCACAAGCCCAGCGGTTCATACCCAAATCAAGGTCGCTCATGCCAAAGACTGGAGTTTGGAATCGTTCCGAGTAGTCAAAAGCGCGCCAGCCATATTCAAAGCACTCCTCAACTGTTCCTGGAATGAGGACAATGTGTTGTGTATCTCCGTGACTTCCTTCGTAAAGCATGGCAATGTCGGACTGTTGAGTACGAGTGGGGAGTCCTGTTGAAGGACCAACACGAGTGACGTCCCAGAATACGGATGGGACTTCAGCAAAGTAAGCCAAACCAATGAATTCCTGCATGAGCGAAAGACCAGGACCGGACGTTGCAGTCATCCCACGACCACCAGCCCAGCCAGCACCAAGAACCATACCGGCAGCAGCCAGTTCGTCTTCCGCTTGGATAACTGCGCAGGTTGCTTCACCTTCATCGTTTGACCGGAGACGAGGGATGTAGGCAATGATGCTTTCAGCCATTGAGGACGAAGGAGTAATCGGGTACCAGGCGAGAAGTTGAACTCCTCCATAATGCGCTCCAAGTGCCGCTGCTTCGTTCCCTTCAATGAAAAATTGAGGATGGTCTACTTCACGGGATTCCGTAGTGTAGGGGTCTGTTTTCGTCAGGTTCTCTTTAAAGTAATCACGTCCGAGTCCTAACGCAGTGATGTTGAGTTCAATGGCGCTTTCTTTGCCCTTGAATTGGCGTGCGACTGCAGATTCCAAGCAGGTTTGATCGATGTTCAGGAGTTCAGCCAAGACACCGACATAGACGATGTTGGTCACCAGCTTCGCAATTTTTGGATTGATCTTTCGAGCGAGTGAACTCATTGGGACTGGATAAGAAATAATGTCTTCACGTTCCACGGTCTTCTTTTTGGTATCACTGTTCCAAATGATGACGGTTCCCGGTTCGGCTGCTGCCAAATCTTCGTCCCAAGTCGCAGGGTTGACAAGAATTTGGATGTGCGTACGGTCACCGGGCGCCTGGTATCCCAAGTCCGATAGTCGGACAATGTACCATGTAGGTAGGCCCGAAATGTTTGATGGGAAGAGGTTTTTTCCGCTTACAGGGACTCCCATCTCAAAGAGAGACTGTAGTAAAATGAGATTTGCAGACTGTGAACCTGTCCCGTTGGCTGTGGCGATGTTGATGGTGAAATCGTTGATGATTTTGTCCATGGTTGTTGTTCTCCTGCGAGGTATGGAGTCGGAGACCCGTTCCTCTTGATTCCTTGGGGTTGGCACGCACCCTTTCAACATGTTGCCTTCTCATTCCGCTAATTCTACTGTTGGAGGATGAAATTTTATCCCTTAAGGGTGATACTCAAAACAGAGAGGCCCGTCGCAGGGGCCATGGCGGACGAAGCACTCACGACTGCATGGCAAAAAGCCGAGAAGGCAATCATCAAAGGAAAGGGCGAGTCTGCGCTCAAGATTTTGAGAGAAGTTGACGCCGATGGAAGCGAACCAACCACGCTTCGCCTTGCAGGCCATGCGACATGGTTGAACGCCAAGTCACGAAATAGCCGCTCCGAGTATCGCAAGGCTGCTGTATTGCTACGCGACGCCGTAAAAAAGGCTCCTCGCGATAAGAAAGCAGACAGCACTTACAACGATTTACTCAATGAGATGCAAGATAAGGGATTTCGTGAGACTACGTTTCCTCGCTTGCTTAATGATGGCACGCCAACTCCTGCGGGTATCGCAGCGATTTTTATCGCTGGACTGTTGCTTCTCGCCGGCATTAACGTCGCATCAACTTCAAATCAAGAAGGACTACCAACCGAAGCCACACTTTCCTTTACATGGACCAATGTTGATGGAAGTTCAGGAAGCGGGGATGTTGTGGTTGAACTGTTTGCAGCGGATGCCCCAATACACGTTGAAAATTTTGCACTCTTGGCGAATGATGAGGAGTATAACGGTGTAATCTTCCATCGCGTCATATCGGATTTCATGATGCAAGGTGGAGACTTCACTAACGGAGACGGAACAGGAGGCCATGCAGGAAAATTCTTTGGGTATTGTAACGGCCAAGAAGCAGCCTCGTCAAGCGAATGCGGTAAGGAATCATACACGATTGAAGATGAGGCTGATAACGGACGAGTCCACAGCCCGTACCACCTCTCAATGGCAAAAACAAACGCCCCTCACACAGGTGGATCTCAATTCTTCATCGTTGACCCCAATGCAGAAGGCCCAGACGGAACACCGGGAACCCCTCACCTTGATCGTGTACACACTGTATTTGGGCAAGTCACCAGTGGATTTGAGCACATCGATACGATGTCGAGTGTCTGCGACGGAGGCTGTGTTAACGATAAACCAAGCAATGACATTACCCTGGTTACTGTTGAAGTAGCCGGCGAATACTCACCTTGGTACAAATTCTGGTGAAACTCACTTCAACCCAAACATGGCCAGCAGATGAGAAGAGGGATTTCTTCATAGACGCGTGCGTTTTGGAAGGAATCATGGCCACCTTGGACCCCTTCAACGCTCGACGCCCACTTGATGTAGGCGGAGAATATTTTGCTTTGGATGCCCTTGACGCAAACGGCCTTCCAACCCATCACCTACCTTATTCCATCCGAGTTCTCCTCGAGGGTGCGCTTCGTGCTCATGATGGATTTCTAATCACCGAAGCCGATGTACGCTCAATTGCATCGTGGTCGCCCAACGGAGAGCGTAATGAAATTCCATTCCGCCCATCCCGAGTGATTCTTCAAGACTTCACAGGAGTCCCTGCTGTTGTTGACCTCGCCGCACTGCGTGACGCCATGGTGGAAATGGGTGGAGATCCAGAGAAGGTCAACCCGCAAGTGCCGGTGGATTTGGTCATTGACCATTCGGTCCAAGTCGATGTCTCGGGAGCTCACAGTGACGCTCTCAGCATAAACCTCGACATTGAATACCACCGCAACATGGAGCGATATACATTCCTCAAATGGGGACAGCAATCCCTTACAAATTTTCAAGCAGTACCTCCTTCAAGAGGAATTGTTCACCAAGTTAATCTTGAATTCCTTGCAAGCGTTGCTCGGCAAGAAGACGGCGTGTGGCTTGCAGACACGCTGGTTGGGACCGACTCCCACACGACCATGGTCAACGGACTTGGGGTCCTTGGGTGGGGCGTTGGTGGAATTGAAGCTGAGGCAGTCATGCTCGGCCAACCAATCTACATGCTTGCACCCGATGTTGTGGGCGTCCGCCTTACTGGAAACCTTCAGCCCGGCGTCACTGCAACCGACATGACTTTGCGCATCGTTGAAATGTTGCGAGAGCACGGTGTTGTTGGAAAGTTCGTGGAATTCTTTGGCCCAGGGATGAAGGCACTTACTCTTGCAGACCGCGCAACCATCGCGAACATGGCTCCAGAGTACGGAGCAACATGCGGATTCTTCCCTGTTGATGAGCGCACTCTCGACTACTTGCGCCTCACAGGACGTGAAGACAGCGCAGTTGCCGGTGTTGAAGCGTATGCGAAGGCACAAGGCATGTGGTATGGTGAGGATGCAGAAGAAAAGTCCTACACCGCTGTTTTGGAACTCAATCTTGATGTTGTCGTCCCCGCTCTTGCTGGGCCAAAGCGACCTCAAGATCGCGTTGACCTTCACGGTATGAAGGAACATTTTGTTGAAAGCCTCACCCACGAAGTTGGTCATCACGGGCACGGTTTAGAAGCAAAAGAATTGTCCAAAAGTTCTCTTGTTGAAATGGACGGTGAACGCTACGATTTGAACCATGGCGATGTCGTAATCGCAGCCATCACTTCATGTACAAACACATCCAACCCAGGAGTTATGCTCGCCGCTGGACTCCTCGCTCGAAATGCGCGCAGCCTTGGACTTACGGTCAAACCCTGGGTGAAGACATCTCTTGCACCGGGTAGCCGTGTTGTCACTGAGTACTACGAAGCGACCGGCCTCCAAGAAGACTTGAACGCTATGGGATTCCACGTAGTTGGATACGGTTGCACAACATGTATCGGAAATTCGGGACCCCTAGCTGAACCGATTGAAGCTGCGATTGATGATGCTGGCCTTATCGTGGGATCTGTCATTTCTGGGAATCGGAATTTCGAAGGTCGCGTTCACGGGAAGGTCAAGGCATCTTATCTCGCAAGCCCGCCACTGGTTGTCGCCTATGCTATTGCAGGAACATTGGAAATTGATTTGTCAACTGAGCCACTCGGACACGACAATGACGGCAATCCGGTGATGCTTCAAGACGTTTGGCCTTCAGACGAAGAACTTGCTAAAGCAATGAGTGTAATTACTCCGGATATGTTTCGTCAACGATACGCCGATGCCATGAATGAACCCCGTTGGAACAGCATCCCTGCTGCACCAAGCCCTCTCTATCCGTGGGAAGATGCTTCTACCTACATCCGACTGCCCACCTTCTTTAGCGGCTTGTCAGCAAAGGCCGATCCGATTGAATCTATTGACGGAGCTCGTGTCCTGCTCAAACTTGGAGATTCAATTACTACAGACCACATATCCCCCGCCGGCTCATTCCCAGAAGATGGCCCTGCTGGAGTTTGGTTGAATGAGCGCAATGTCGCAAAAAGCGACTTTAATTCGTTCGGCAGCCGCCGAGGCAATCACGAAATTATGATGCGAGGGACCTTTGCAAACGTTCGGATTCGTAATGAAATGGCTCCTGGGACAGAAGGTGGCTTCGCATTGAATCATGAAAGTGGGCGAGTGGAATCCGTTTACGATGCTGCGCAAATTAGTGCTCCAAAGATCGTCCTTGCTGGCAGTCAGTACGGCACAGGATCTTCACGTGATTGGGCTGCAAAAGGAACATACCTCCTTGGCGTGAAGGCTGTGATTGCAACCTCCTTTGAGCGGATTCACCGCTCGAACCTCGTAGGAATGGGAGTGCTTCCTCTCACGTTCAGAGAAGGCGAAAGTCACGAAACACTCGGACTTACCGGGCATGAGCACTTTTCCATAGCAGTAACCGATGACGTCCAACCCCTCCAAATGATGGCTGTTGAAGCCACATCCGCAGAAGGCGAGGTCAAGTCGTTCGTCGTTCAGGTTCGCCTCGACACGCCGGTTGAAGTTGAATACTACCGCAATGGTGGTATTTTGCACACCGTCTTGAGGCAGATGGCCGGAGAAGGCCAATAGAGCCACTATCTTCAAGGCAAAGAAGCACTGAGGTTGAAACAATGAGCCAACTGCGAGGAAACGTTCGCTACCGATTCCGCTCGGACGACCACGATGTCAATATCGTGATTGAAGGAGATGTAGACTGGGTCAGCAACCACGTAGACAAACTCGGACTCGCCGGCGTTGGGTGGACCATGCCTATCGGCACTCAAGTCAAACCAACTGGTCTTTCAAAGGTCAGCAAAGAGCGGCAAAAGTCGGGCATGAACATCGAAATGGAAGAGGCTCCCGTTGATGAAAAGCCTGCTGACATGGGCCCTACACCAGACCCGTCTCGAATTCCAGTCGTTCGTCGACCGATCGGCCAACTCGATCTTGAGGCAAAAATCGCCGAGGTTGGGCTTAAACCACCTGCGCAGCCTGACACGATAGAACTCATGGAAATTCTCGACGATATGGACCCCCCTCAACCCGTGCAAGGAGTGACAAGCGTTGACCCAATCGCGGAGGCTTGGCTCAGAGAATTGTTACAGCTGGTGGTTCGTGAACACGGAAGAACGGCTCTCAAAACCGAAGACATTGAGGAAATCGCCAGTAAACGACTCGGAAATCGCGAAGGGACTGCCCTTGAAATATGGCTGGAATCTTTATTCGCTGCTGGGAAATTGGTCAAAATCCATGGTGGAGATGCCATTGGATGGGGGCCCTCTCCTAAATGGCTGGCCGGGCGATTTTGAAGTCCGAAACCTCATGCCGCTTTTTCGGTGGATTTTAAACAAAAATGACACCCTGCGCTATGGTTCATATGGAACTAGATTACAAAGGCATTATATTGAAACAGGCATTGGGTCGGATAAGTGATGTCTATGCTATCAAAAAATGACCTCTCTAGAGCCCGAGCCCGCAGCCTATTCCTTTCATTGTTGATGATATTGAGTACGACCGCTGCACTCGCAACTACAGCCAGCGCCTCAGTTTCCCGAACCTACACGACCAACCGCGACCCTGCGGATGTCGCCATTGGTGATTTTGACTGTGACGGACACAACGACCTCGCTATCGCAACTGAAGGAACTCACACCTTGAGTATTCTTTGGAACGATGGTAACGGAGACTTCAGCGAGCGCCAAGATGTATGGGTCACAGGCAATCAAAGCCGCAATGCAGAATGGGACTCTTTTGCGAATGTGGAGCAAGTCGAGGTCGGTGAATTCACCGGAGATAGCGCCCCCGACATTGTCATTTACCAGAAAAACAATCCTTTCAAGACTGACGAACAAGGTCAACCTGCGGGTGAGCCAGGTAACATTACCATCATTGAAAACGGTGGATGTGGAGAAAAAGATTGGAGCATTGGAGAGCGTTTCACTCACTTTTGGGTATGGGACATGGCTGTCGGAAATGCTGACCAAACGGGTGGAGATGATATCTACGTCCTCGACATCACAGACGTCACCCCAGGAAACCAACGGGTCGTCACCTACTCCGGACCAATCACCTCAAACTCTCAAGGATTAATTACCACGCTAGGGGCTTCAACACAGAACACCTACCGCAATATCGAAGTTGGAGACTGGGGTGAAAGTCAGAGCAGCTTCTCCGGATCGTGTACTGACGACGACATCTTCCTCCTACGAAGCGAAGGGCTGGACTACGCCTCAGGCACCGCCACAAACCCCGGTAATGATGACAACGTCACTATTATCGAATACGATTGTACTGCATCTGGAGTAGCCCCCGGCTACCCAATTTCATACACCTATGGTTCCAATCAAGCCAACACGCATGTAGTCAACATGCAAACAACCACTACCGATGATTTCGCAATTGCGGATGTTGGTGGTAACGGCTACATTGATACCATCGCCGTCATGGACGGAAATCTCGAGAACGTCTCCTATTCCCAAACATCTGCCCAAGGGACATTTGTTTCGCCTCAAAAGGCTTACTTTGGACCATACATTTCTTGGTCTATCGCAATTGACGACCTCAACGGAGACGGTGAGCCTGATTTCGTCAACCCAACCATTGCCTACCAGCTAAACACCACCGACTCTGCCGGCGGAAGTACTTCCAATTTCTTCCTCTCATTCCCTACAACCGTCCAAGTAACGCTCTCAGACGGAAACGGAGGACACGTTAGCCCGCTCTCGTACGTCACGGGTCGCCGACCTTCTGCTGTTGACATCGGACAACTGTCCGGAGGACCAACCTCAGCTGATGATTTGGTGATTGGCCATACTCAGTATAATTTCGGCGGATGGCGAGACAACTTCGGCTGGGAAGGGCAATACGACACCCTCACCATCGTTGAGATGGACAACAAAGACTTAGCTGTAACCGATTTGGACATTTCACCCGTAGACCGCTTCTTTGGCGCAGTCGGAGAAGGCGCTCGTAACATCAACGTCACTGTAACCAACACTGGAATGGACACCCTTAACGGCCAGAGTGCAGACTTAGATGTTACATTGAAGATCGTTGATGAATTGAACTCATCAAATTCCACCGTATACTCTAACGATTGGGACACGCCTGAGGTAAAAACAGGCTGTGGCTCAGGCTGTAACTGGGCCTTTGAAGAGTATCTTGATGACGCCACCAACTGGCACCTTGAGACAAATCACTCAGTTGGAGCATCCACAGGCAACAATGACCCGAATATTTCTGCCAACTACCTCAACCCAACCGACTTTATGTGGGCAGGTAACATGAAAACCAACCAATCCGGCGACCAATGGTCCGGATATGGAAGGAACTGGGACGATTCAATGGTCCTCAAGGATGTCGACCTCACTGGCGCAGACCGTGCCTTCATGAGCGTTGAACTGTTCCAACACTTGGGACTTGGCGCCCTTGGAAGTGCCGACCAAAACGGATTCATCGTCGGGGATGTCTGGGACGACCTGGCCATTATCGAAGTGGGAAGTGAAGAAACTGGATGGAGTCTCATCGGATGTCCACGACAAGCAGCTTTGGCGGGAGCATGCGCATCAGGTTTGTCCATGTGGGGCGGCTTTGACACGGATCGCATGTACAAGCAAAACTTCTGGGGAGCAGATGAAAACCAGATCGTATACTACGGCCTCTACGCATCAGGAACCTATTACGGCTGGAACAATTTCACTGAGGAAGGACTCGGCTCTTTCGACATGTCCGAATGGGCTGGAGAGACAGTAGATGTTCGGTTCCGATTCCGAACTGGTTTCGAGGGTTCAACCGCAGACGATAACGAGAGCCGTTGGTCCGGGCGAGATGGATTTGCAGTTGATAATCTAACCATCTGGAAGCAGAACACAGCATTCCTACCTAACCCGCAGACTCAGACAACCACCATCGGCCCACTTAGCAACCTAGAACCTGGTCAAGAATACACCACTTCGATTCAGGCAAACCTGCTTAATGACACAACGTACAGAATTTCTGCCACTATCTCCAACAATGCGTGGGACGAACAGTCTGTCAATGATGATGCGCTTCTTTTTGCTACACCATTCAACCTGTATGACCCTGCTGTTGAAGGAATTGAAGGATTCCTCCCCGGAGGCTTGTACGCTGAGGGATTGTTTGACATCGGAGTAACAACGAACAACTGGGGAAATACGCCAGTTGACTTTGATATTGAAGCAACGATCTATTCAGCAACGCCATCGGATGTAGTCTGTGGTGCCAGCAACACTGTTTGTGAAGAAGACTTTACTGCAGATAGCAACGGATACTTGCACGAAGAAAACCAAAACCCCAAGGGTGTCATCTATGGTGAAAACTCATGTTCAACCAAGATTTTCAACAGCAACGCCTACTGGTTCGGCCACCCATGTGACACCTCCACCAACGGTTACGATGATGCATGGGCAAACGAGACATTGACCATTCCAAACATTAACCTGACCAGCATGGCAGGGGATTTCGTTTCGTTGAACTTTGAGTATTATGCTGACACGTTCTACACCACCGACCAAAGTGGAAACATTGATCCAAGTGATTACGCACTGATGATGGTGGATTATGAAAAGGAGGCAATATGGGATTTAACTTCAACACGCTCAGAGAACTATTCTGGTCTTGTCTTTGCTCAGTGGAACGACTACAATGAGGATGGGACATGCCAGAATGACGACGATGGAAACGGAATTGTCAATGCCTCCGAATCTATTGACTTTACTGAACTCGACTACATTGGCGATCCATCAAATGAAGAAGGCTCAGGCAACTATAACGTATTTTTCAACACAGAGGAACTTGTCAAAACAGCCAGTATTGACTTGACTCACCTGTACATACAGAACCGTTCATCTACGGACTCTTCTCAATGGTTCTCGGAATGTATTTCCCTACAAGGTTCGATTGTAGACATCAACTTTGAATTCCAATCTGATGAAGATGGAAGAAACGGCATAAACGACGGATTCAAAGGCGTTGGTATCAACAACATCTCATTGCAGGAATACACCTTCGTTCAAGATGCAACCTACACCACAACACGAACCGGTGTTGATGCTGAGGATGTTGATACGAGTGTGATTGCAACCCACGATTTCGTTTCTGGTGTCTATCGGCTCGACGTCAAGACCATCTTTGACAACGGCACGGTTGGAACCAACTGGTACAACAACAACGAACTATCCACTGCAAACAATATCGAGCGAGTTATTTTCAATGTTGAATCTGTTGACATTACCATCGGTAGGCCGAAGAAACTGGCATGTCAAACCGACCAAACACTCCCTTGTGTCCTACCAATCGATAGTGCATTGACACACTCGTGGGAGTTCCAAGCCACCAACGGAGTTCTTGCAGGCGAGTACGTGTTCTACATGGAAGTCGTGGACATGGCCGACGGAACTACAGCACATCTGGTTGACTCAGGGCCTTCGATAAGTCTGCTAAGTCAAGAAAGGACAGATGTCACGTTTACACCATGGAATGGATGGATTGACGGACATACCTACAACATTAGTTTCTACGGAGAACTTACCGACGGAACACAAAAAGGAACTCCAAAGTTCTTCTATGCAACTTTCGCTGACAACATTGACATTGCTATCCTTTCAGACAAATCAACGGAAACCAGAATTATCAAGGAAGATCTCGCCATCCTAGGATTGACATACACTCAATACGAGATTGGAGACTGGGACAAATACTTCGACGCTGGATGGTTCACACATTACGACAAAATCATCCTACCTATGCAGGACTTGAATGCTGCCAAGGATACCGACCAAGGTGGAGATGGATACTATCAGGCACTCGCAGACCCTGCTCAGCGAAAGACCGTCCTAACCAACTTCATGTCGGCTGGTGGAACAATTCAGGCTCACTTTGCACCGCATGGTGAACAGGTCTATGGAAAGGATTCAACCTCCCGACTTCCGTTCAACCTAGATATCAAGGAAAAGACCGATGCGGATAAGCAAATCACTTACGCAAAGATGGATTTAGCCGACCCGTACCACCCAATTATGGATAACGTGGCACCCAATTCTTTCCAAGGATTCACTGCTCTCGGTGATACTGTAATCGCTAACGGCGTCATCAGCACTTCAGACGTAAGTCCGAACGAATTACCGACCGCTTGTGGTGGAGGATACATGGAGAATGGCGGAGAATTCCAGCGTATTATTCGCTCGAATGACAACATCCAGGATACGCTACTAGGAGTTTGCAGTTATCAACAAGGAGGGCTCCTCGTCACGACCATTGACGTTGCAGGAAATTCAAATCGTGCAAACGACTCAACATTCCCGCTCCTTGGAAACCTATTGAAGTACCAAGTCACACCCTATCCTTCTGGATTTGATAATGAAGACATCACCATCAACGGAGAAGTCCCAGATAACGATCCAAATACCAACGGATACAGGGTGCGTTACATGAAGAGCAACGCTACACTCACCTTTGATTTCCTCAGCGACACTGAAGCATCTCTGAATGCGGATTGGGTCATTGATGGACCAAACGATTGGGCAGGAAGCTCTCTAGCAAACGGAAACACGGGCCACACCACTGAACAGATGCCAGTAAAGAATTTCTGTAAGACAGACCTGTCATCCCTAACTCGCTGTGCTCAGGGAGAAGAATGGCACATTACGCTTTATCTCCATGATGATGCAGGACACTCTCGTCAATTGCAAGTCACCGTACAAACCAACGATGCTGAGGCTGACGAATTCATTCCAGTAGCTAACGGGGAAGTCGATATACGAGATACATATGAGGATTTCATCACCATGGGAGAGCCTCAAACCTTCCAAGGTGTGGATTACGATGAATACCGAATCGTCCTCCAAGAGGATAGTGGAGAACTGGTTGTCCACTTTGACGCAAGCAACTCATCTGACGCCGACGCCCTCAGTGGAAACGGAATTGAGAGTTACGAATGGAAGGTACTCTACGACGCCAAATATGGCGACGATGACTACCGACTGCTCGGTGACACTTACACTCAAACTGCTGCAAGCGGTGGTTTGTGGTCCTACAAGTTCCAAAACGTCACAGTTGACGATACCGGTTCAATTGAGAATCAAATCAAGATTGAACTAACTGTCACAGACAGTGCTGGACGTGTTTCGGATGAATACCGAATGTATTTCGTGATTCTTGCTGAAGGTATGGGCGACGAGCCTGTGGACTTCACATGGACGCAGGAATCCAGTAATGGAACTCAATACACCGACAATAACATCACCTTGAGTGGTCAAATCTTGAGCGGTTCTGAAGATAACGACGTGTACATTGAAGTCGCTTTCAACAGCGGTGATTTTGCCCTAGATAGTCTTCAGAAATACAACTTGAGCGAGGACCGCCTAGGCGAAGGAAACCAACTTTGGGAAAAGACCGACAAGCTTTCTAATGGAGACAACTGGGAACTTACTCTTAACTTGAAGAGCCTTTACAATAACGAAACCTCTCAGGCAGTGACCATCTACCTCTTGGTGTACGAAGGCGCTGATGCAGACAAGGACGTAGACCGTATCTACCGAGAGATTACCATCAACCTTCCAATCTGTCAAGGCACTGAAATCGACCCTGCCGCAGAAGCGGCTGGTGGACGCTGGATCATGAACGACAATGACGAGTGTGAATGGTCTGGAGCTTGGAGTTATGACCCAGCCACAGGACTTTGGGCTGATGCAACTCCTTCCGGAGACGGTACTGAAGGTGGTTCGGATGGACTGGACTCAACAATGTTGATCGCTGCAGGAGGACTCCTTCTCCTTATCATCGTAGGGACCTTGATGTTCATGCGCCGTGGTGGAGAAAAGGAAGATGCCTTTGGAGACATGAGTGGCGCCTTTGGCACCGATGCACTTGACCCAACAGAGCAATATGTCCAGCAACTCATCGCTCAGGGCTACCCTGAAGAGACTGCTCGTGCATTCGCTGCACAATACGTTGGTGGAGATGCTGCAGGTGCAGCCGCTCAACCAGCAGCACAAGCTGCTGTTGCTCAGCCAGCCGTCGCTCAACCGGCCGCTGGTGGATTCGACCAGGCGATTTACGAACAGTACTATCAGCAATTTGTTGGACAAGGTTATGATGCTGCGACAGCAGCTGCCTATGCTCAGCAATATGCAGTCCAGTACGCTCAATCACAGCAGTGATACGCATAAGTCGTTAAGGAATGAAGCAGGGCGCATGCTCTGGTTCTTATGCTTCCGCTGATTCCGCAGAATCATGGACAAAGGCGAGACGTATACGGTTGCCGACCTTGGGCTTGCAGATGAAGGCGCACTGCGCGTAGATTGGGCCCGAGCGCGAATGCCTGTGCTCAAAGCACTTCGAGATGAGGCCGAGAAAATCAAGCCGCTGAAGGGCATGCGAGTTGCTGGTTGCCTACACGTAACCAAAGAGACTGCTGTATTGATCGAAACCATTGCTGCAGCAGGTGCAGAAATCTCATGGTCAGGATGCAACCCGTTATCCACACAAGACGACGTTGCGGCTTGGCTCGCTCGTGAGGGATACTCCGTTCACGCTTGGCACGGCCAAGATGTCAATGACTTCTACTGGTGTATTGACAAGACGCTTGAGTTCAAACCAACTCTCACACTTGACGACGGAGCCGACCTCATCGTCCGTGTCCATGGAAAACGCTCTGAGTACGCAGAAGGCGTTCTTGGGGGGACTGAGGAGACCACAACTGGAGTCCACCGCTTGCGGGCCATGGGCAAGGCTGGAGACTTACGATATCCAGTGATCGCCGTAAATGACGCCATCACAAAGTGGGACTTTGACAACGTGTACGGGACAGGTCAGTCAACTATAGACGGAATTCTGAGAGCAACCTCTGTTCTCATTGCTGGAAAAACGTTTGTCGTTTCAGGTTACGGACATTGTGGTCGGGGTTTGGCCATGCGTGCGAAAGGGATGGGAGCGAATGTAATCATCACTGAAATCGACCCACTACCGGCATTGCGAGCTGTCATGGATGGTTTCAGAGTCATGAAGATGGATGAAGCCGCAGCCCTTGGTGACATATTCTGCACTGCAACAGGCATGATGGACGTCATTGTCAAGCGTCATTTCGAATCCATGAAGGACGGGGCGATCGTCGCCAACACCGGACACTATGATTGCGAAATCAACATTGAAGACTTGAAATCGGTTTCAAAGGGAGTGCGAACAATTCGCGATAATAATGACGAGTACACCATGGCTGATGGAAGATGCATCTTCTTGCTCGCTGACGGCCGTCTAGTCAACCTCGCCGCTGCTGAAGGGCACCCCTCCGAGGTGATGGACATGTCATTTGCAAATCAATATCTTGCTCTGGTTCGCCTTGCTGAAGAAGCCGCCACAATGGACCCGGTCGTGTATGACATCTCTAAGGAACAAGATTCAGACCTTGCTACAACAAAATTAGCTACATTGGGCTTTAGCATAGATTCGCTATCTCCGCAACAAACCGCCTACCTTGACGATTACACTGCTGGAACGTGATTCATTCTTCTTCGTAAGGGCGCAAGCCCTCATAATCGTCTTCCTCAACGAAGTCTTCTAAGTATGAGTGGTGGGCCTCAAAATCAGGGAGTCGAGGCTTCCAATTCTTCGGAAGAGATGCGCCTCTATCAATGATTTTGAGCATGCGTTCCTGCCATGGCCTGGGTTTTCGTTGCATGATATACATGTAGAGAATAGAGGTGCGAATGTCTTCTTGGAGGACCGTATGACCGGTAGACGCTTCAAAATTCATAGCCCTCAATAGATTGAATGCGGGACGATTGATAAGTTGGAACCAACGTTTTGCAGTCCTCATCGAAAACAAGACGATGAACAGAATGACCATGGTTGTCAGACAAAATGAACCCCATCCTTGTCCTGCGAATTGTTGCGAGAAATAAATCACCACCAAAAGAAGTGGAACCGACACCATGAGGAAAATAAAATTCTCAGACATAGGGGGCTTCTTCATTTTTTGTCGGATGGCCTCCCAACCATTGTGGTGCTTCTCATAAGGTCGGAAAATTTCCTTAGAATCTTGACTGGCAGCAGCCCTAACTAGGTTCAATAGCCCGTTAATCCGAGTGAATTGAGATGTCGGGACGTCCATATTTTCTTCAAGAATTGCTTCCAGCCTGCGCTGAGCCTCTTCATATTCACCCATATCAGCAAGAATAGAAGCCATTTCAACAAGTGGTGTAGCCTCATCAGGCGTGTAGTTACGACATTTCTGCCACCAATGTAGCGCATCGTGTAACAAGCCAAGGTCATCGGCCATAAGTCGCCCACCGCGAAGCCACATGTCTAATCTTGATGGATCCAGGGCCACGATTTTTTTCACGGCAGCCAGTGCTTGGGCCGCATCGAGCATGGTCATTTGTTCTCCACGGGCAGGAACGGTAGCTTCAACATAAATTGACCATGCTTCAGTATGTTCAGGATCAAGGGAGGTGGCATTTTTAGCTTCTTCAAGAGCTTTTGGCCTATCTCCCGCATCCAGAGCTTCCAGAGCATTGAGATAATGCGTTTCTGCGCTCAAGTTGTCAACCCCCAATCAATCGTCGTATCGGTCGTGCTTCTTCGGTTGGAGGTCGTTTGGTCCTCGATTGTGAGCGTGCCCTGGGCGTTTTCCCTTTGCATGACGATAATTTGAGTCGTTGCTTTGTGGACGGCGATTGTTATCACGACGGTCTCCACCACGTTCTCCGCCGCTACTGCGTCGGTCTCCACCACGGTCTCCGCCTCGGTCTCCGCCGCTACTGCGTCGGTCTCCACCACGTTCTCCGCCGTATCCACCGCCGCCACTGCGTCGGTCTCCACCACGTTCTCCGCCGCTACTGCGTCGGTCTCCACCACGGTCTCCGCCGTATCCACCGCCACCACTGCGTCGGTCTCCACCACGTTCTCCGCCGCTACTGCGTCGGTCTCCACCACGGTCTCCGCCGTATCCACCGCCGCCACTGCGTCGGTCTCCACCACGGTCTCCGCCTCGGTTTCCTCCGCCGTATCCACCGCCGCCACTGCGTCGGTCTCCACCACGGTCTCCACCTCGGTTTCCTCCACCGTATCCACCGCCGCCACTGCGTCGATCTCCACCACGGTCTCCACCACCGGATCGGCCTCCGCCGTATCCACCGCCGCCACTGCGTCGGTCTCCACCACGGTCTCCGCCTCGGTTTCCTCCACCGTATCCACCGCCGCCACTGCGTCGGTCTCCACCACGGTCTCCACCACCGGATCGGCCTCCACCGGATCGGCCTCCACCGCCACCAGGGCGAGGTGCTTCACATCGGTTGCAGACTTGTCGGAATGCAAAATTTGAGTTATTACATTCTCTGCATGTCCAATCATTATCATTGTAAATTTCTTGTCGGTTGTTTCCGCCACGTTGCTCGTAACGTCCACCATCTCGTTGTGGCCTTCGGTCTGAACGCCCTCCGTTGTCTCGAGAACCTCCACCGCCACCAGGTCGTGGGGCTTCACATCGATTACATGCTTGTCTGAAGGCAAAGTTAGAATTTTTGCATTCTGGGCATGTCCAATCATTGTCGTTGAATGAGGAGCTTTGGTCCCTTCGCTCACCTCGATCACTGCGATTATCATGACGGGAATCATTTCTACGGTCACTGCCACCTGAGCGGTCTCTGGAATCACGTGAGTCACGGCGGAATTTTTCTCGGTCCTGACGTGGTTTTTTGGCCCGAATAGTGACATGAGATCCCAAGAGGTCGTCAAGTTTGAGCTCACGGTCAATGTGTCCTATGTGAGCCATTGGTTGACTGGTTGAACCCAGAACCCCGTCCACTTTTCCGACGTATGTTCCGTTCTCCGCAAGTACGAGAATAGCATCTAGTGATGGGGATGAACCCTCAAAGCGAACAAGCAGGCCACCTTCGTGACTTTGTGATTCAATCGTGCCGGTGAACATGGTCTCCCCGTTCAAAACCCACAGCCATCCCCTTTTGGTTGTGCCGGTTCATTCATCGATACGGCGGCCCAGAAGAGCGGCGATACCAATCATTGACAAAATAGCCAGCATTGATAGGGATGGTAAGGCACTATCCTCGGCCGTATCAATGACAATTGTGGAGTCCTCTTGAAGGTCCGGAGGGTTTACTCCAACGGCCAGACTTGTGCTGGCTCCAGACTCATCAGTTGCAGTGATGATGACGTCGTATGTTTCCAGTTCATTCGCCATACAGATAGCGATAGAGACATCAACTCGCCAGTTGATGTTGTCCTGTGTAAATCCAGAGGTTTCTGCCCCGCAGATAGTGAGGGACAACGTAACCGCTTCAGAGTCGGGGTCATTTGCTAGACCAATCAATTCAAATTGAATACCGCTTGCATCCCATGTTGCATTGTTTCCATCAAAGTTGACGGCTACTGAAAGTACAGGCGCTGAGTTCGGTTTGAATACGCCAAGGTCAACGATGAATGAATACGGTAGCATGTTCGAAGCCTGTACCACTCCGCCGATAGAGAAGCTTCCAGGGCGAATACCTTCCAGTGAAAGCGTGATGTCAGATGGGGCACCTGCTACGGTGCCTGAAGCATCGTCTGCCACCTCGAATGACCCCTGCATTGCATAAGGATATACGATGAACTGGTCAATGAAATCTGTAGGTGTTACGGTCATCACTGCAGTTTTACCATCCTCGCTAACAACTGCGGTTGATGTGAAGAGGGTTCCAAACGTCCACATCCGAGTGTTGTTTTCGTCAGTTGCCCCAAGTGGATCAACCGGGTGGCACGTTGCTGTTGAACTCGTTGAACCCGTTGGTTGTGTCACAAAGAAATCTCCTAAAACATTGGTAGAAATACTCCATCCCTCTTCAGCGAAGGTGCAATCGAGGGACCATCCGTCATCATCATTTGCCCATTGGTTTCCAACCTCTGCGGCAGCGAACATGGTTGTTCCACCGTTGGTTCCAATCCGTGTTCCGTTTTCGGGGACAGTACTGGTCCACACTGGGACATCGTTCACCTCAGGGACTTCGGTTGTGAAGTCCATGAAAACATTACAAATCAGGTCCCATTGAGTTCGGTCAAAGGAAACTAATTGTGTCAGTTGAAGTGCGCCATCGGGTAAGTATGTGGAGGAAGGCGTTCCGATGTTATCGCAGGTGTCGCCGCTGTTTGGAGCGTTGTCTGTCGTTCGGAAACCATACATTCGCAATCCTGACAGCACCGGGAAGGTGACCACCAATGCTGCATTGCTCATGTTGGTGATGTTGAGACCGATGGTGAAATTCGAAACTCCTTGATTGTTGAGTTGGTCCCAACGAACGTTGTTACTCTGCCCGTCCGCCAAACCAAGACTGATTTCCATGTCATCAGTTACTGAAACTGGAACTTCTTTACAGTCCTGAGCAGCACCGAAGTTCGTGCAAGTGCGAGCCTCTTGATGTTCTTCAGGAACGAGATTTACTTCATTCAAGCCAATTCCGTCTTCTACGAATTCAAAGTCATTCCAGTCCACTCCACCGGAGTGAGGAGTTCCTTCACGCATTCCAAGTCGGGTTTCCATATCAGCGATGCACTTTGGGCCAATGCTTCGTACTGCATCTCGCTCATCTGTGCTGATCCAGTCGTTTCCGCCGCCTGGCAGACCTTCGAACAAACCGTCAAGATTGTCTCGGACGATAGGGGAGTTGGAACCGTTCACCCAGGCATTAGCGAACATATCGCCAGTTGCCCAGTCATCAAACACTTCAAGTTCAAACAGCGCAAAATCATATTCAAAGAGGTCTTCAAAGGTGTATCCGCTGCAATCAACATCCAAGGTATCTTGCCGTCCTTCAGCATTCATTGGGTCGGAATCATCGCTAAGATTGGCGCTCATTGCGGGCCCCATCACGCTGGAAACCATCAAGAAAACAAGCGTTAGGGAAGTCAGATGAAGCACTGAGAATAGGCGTGTCATGCCATGCCGTGTACTTTGGACTTCATAGACAATTGCCTTTCATCCATCACGGAACAAGGGCTTCCATGCGTCGATGAAGCATCCACCACGGCAAAATTGTCCATATCGCAGCGCCAATCCAAGCCTGCCATGCTGAAATTCCTCTGTCGACTGTTGGGAGTTGCGTCTCAAGCAGGTGATGATAAACCCCGTTGGGCGAAAGGAGGTCGAGTGCACCTTCAAGCGCCACCCATGTCGGGTCGTTTGCTTCACCAATGGCTACTCCGGAGGCGTAGGCAACCATAGTGGTGACCAACGCCCAAAGGAACGTGAAGAAAAACCATACGCCGACCCCAAAGGCAACGGCTGTTCCTTGTTCCTTGGCCGATGTAGATGCAAGAAGTGCAAAAAGCGTGTACCAAAGAAGAATAAGACCTGTAGAGAGTAGATACACCAGTGTTTCAATCACACTTGGCCACTCCGACATTCTGTATCTGACGATAACAAGGCAAACCAACATCAAGGCGTAAACAGGCAAGGCGATAGCTTGCCAGTGACCTAAAACCAAGGCCGTTGCTTGGTGCTTACGCGGCATCGGTTGAGCAAGGCGTATCTCAAGCATTCCGCTAGAACGGTCACGGCTGATACCATCAAAAGATAGCAATACAGCGCACATAGTTGCTCCAAATACCACCCCTAGGGACGCATAGAAAAGAACCTCCATCGGAGTGGAGGGTTGGTGGCCTCCAGGGAGAATGATTTCAGGATCAGAGAAGCCCCACGCCATTCCAGGAAGAAAGAGAATGAGAATCGGAAGCATGATTTTCAAACGGATTCCAAACAGTTGTCGGTCGCGTATGCGTTGACTCATGCGCCATATACGGCCCCGGTCACTCATCTTCCTCGGCCTCCGAAATACGCATTGGGAGCATTGCTGAAGAACCGACTTCCAAAGAAATATCTTCAACCTCCATGCCGGTTGCAGCACAGAGTAATTCAACTAAATTCGGAGCGACCGGCGACCACGATGTGACCATTGCAGAAGTCATGAGTGCATGCAGTACAGCTTCTGCTTGGCCGCGGAAAACGAAGGCCCATTCATTCTCATCGCTTTCAAAACCAAGGTTTTCATGGTCAACATCGGAAAGTGAGGAGGCGAGGTCTACCGCGCCTTTGCCTTGGATTCGGTATCGGTTGGAGAGATTGAGGCGGCGCTCAACTTCTTCCAAGTTCCCTTCGTCCAGTAATTGACCACGATGCAAGAGAGCGATTCGGTCAATGAGTTGGTCCAACTGAGCAACCATGTGCGATGAAATGACCACCGCCACTCCTTTGCTTGCAAGACGTTTGACAAGTTGAGTAAAGGCTTCAGCAGCCACAGGATCAAGACCGTTAAAGGGTTCATCCAAAAGAAGAACTTTTGGAGAACCAAGAAGGGCTGCAGCGATGGATAACCGCTGACGCATACCCTGGCTTAGATTGTCCAGGCGCTCATCCTTGCGAAGACTGAGACCGACCAAATCAAGCAATCCATCAATTCGTTTCGCGGGAGTATTCCGCATGTCACCAATGGCTTCCAGTGCCTCACGGACGGTTTGAGGACCCTGCCATCGCACCTGTTCAGGCATGTGGCCAACCCATTGCCGTAAGTCATCGACATGTTCCGCTTCAGTTGACGAGAATCGTGCTGTAACCGTTCCTGCTTGCAAAGGAAGAATACCTGCCATCATTCGCAGCAAGGTTGTTTTTCCCGCCCCATTTGGTCCAACAAGTCCTAAAACACATCCGGAATAGATGTCCAAATTGAGACCAACAATCCCTGGCCCTTTCACCTTCTTCCAAGGACGAGGTAGGGTAGGAACCGAAATCATGTGGCGATGCTCAGCGTTGGCGAACGTGAGAAGAGGTTCCGCCA
This sequence comes from Candidatus Poseidoniaceae archaeon, assembly GCA_949373095.1. Classification (GTDB taxonomy): domain Archaea; phylum Thermoplasmatota; class Poseidoniia; order Poseidoniales; family Poseidoniaceae; genus Poseidonia. Next base: position 14,807 of record CASIBY010000008.1, on the reverse strand, counting down.
TGGTTCGGCTTAAGGGAAACCCTTGCATCAACCTTGGGACGACCCAAACCCTCATGGTACTCTGTTGAATCATGAGAGCGAAGTGTATGGTCTGGCAAGGTTTTGTTCATTCGTTGCTTCCGCTTTTAGGAGGCGGAGGTGCACTCTACATCCTCAATCGTAGAGTTCCTCAAGAACCCCCCGTGCATTGGACTCATCCCATTGGCCGTAACGGCGTTATTATGGCTGCCATGTTTACAATTTTAATTTGGATTGTCCCATATGGAATTCTTTTGCTACTGCCGGTGATGTTGATACTTTCTGCATTGAGTCCTGCGGGAAGAGCGGAATGGAGTGAGTATCGTAAGCCTCGGCTTGTAGCTCTATTTCTCTGCGTTTTGATGTTCGCAGGCGGAGGGATGCTTCCAGTTTCAACTCCTTCTGCTCCTGAAGAATGGGGCCAGCCAACGTTCCTGGAAAACCCTGAGGCACCGTTGTATCCGGCAAGTGAACAGTACACTTGGCTCATGCCTTCACTTGAAATCGTTCAATCCCTAACCGTTCGCATGCCACATCAAACAGGAAGTTTCGGCGGAGAAGCATCGACCTTCAACATCGCTTTTTCACTGGGTGTTGAATCATCTCGGATGCAACAGTCCATTGCGTTGCTGGATGAACAAATACCCTTTGTTCGGCTAGACCCGAGCGAAGTAGAACTAGAGCCTGTTGCTGCCCCAAACACCCACCGATATGTAGGAGGGGGTGACGACGTTACTCTTGAGGTTCGTTTGTTCACCGTCAAATCTCTTATTTCAACATCTAAAGAAGGACTCAAGGTAGGTGAAGTCGTTTGTGTAGGTTCTGCATCACCCGGAGGGCAGATGGACATGCTCGTCGTTGTTCGTCCCTTAGGGCATACTTCAATCACCAACGACCGGTACGCCGAAACCTACACGCTTGCGTGGTATCAAAATCTCTAATCTGTTAACCCGTATACGATACGTGTGGGAAAGGGGACTTAGCCTAAATCCATGTCAATGCCTTCTTCAAGCAACAACTTGCGTTTGGTTTCAATACCGCCTGTCCCACTGTATCCACCCAGCCCTCCATCTGTTCGTATCACACGGTGGCATGGAGTGATCACTGGATAGGGATTTTTGCCACATGCATTGGCCACTGCACGTACTGAACCCGGTCGGCCAATCATAGCTGCAAGTTCTTTGTAGGTACGAACTTCACCTCTTGGAATCGTCTTCAGTGCCTCCCACACTAGAAGTTGAAACTTCGTTCCAATTAATTCCGGGTGAGGGCTCATGATTGCTAACGGAAGGGGCGGGCCTTAGCGGTTTCCTGTATGTGATGAACGCTTTGTAGGAGCATCATAGCGAATTCACTTTCACTTTCATCACCCTTCGGAGTAGGGTCTAAGAAAACATACTCGTCCTTATCGGCTAATTCAGAGAAATGGGTCGAACCGTTCCAACCTGGCGTAACAGAATTGAATCAGAAATGACATCGCTTGAGCCCTTTCGTAGGGCGTTAAATTCAGGTGACAAGATTCTCTTTGATGAACTGCTAAACGGCGTTCGTAAACGACGCACGGCCGGTGGAATGTTGCCTGCACATGATGCTTGGAAGCCAATGTTATTGTCCATGCTCATTGAATGTCATGCTCGCATCGCAGAATTAGAACAGCGGCTTGAAAAAACCTCAGAAGTGTGATGCTGTGGACGGTTGGATTATCGATGCACAACTTGGTGATGATGGCATCACCATGGACGTCTGGATGTTTGTGGAACGAGCCGGAATTCAGCGAATCATCGTACCGTGGGCGGCTGCAATTCATGTCCACGCGACAAAACAGCGGCTTGAACATCTCATGAACTGGCTTGAATGTGCTGAGATCACACAACGGTTCGCAGTGGGTTCAATGCAATACATTCGGAGGCGACTTTCTCTTGACCAGTATGAGATGCATGACGTATTGGAAATTGAGATGACGGACAACAGGTTGATTCGCAGTCTTGCGGAACATATTGAATCAAGAGGAGATTACCATCGTTACACGCTTTACTCAGTTGATGCACACCTTGCTCAGCGTTTCTTTGTGGAACATCATGTCGCACCGTTTCAGTATGTGAGATGGGACAGCGTTTGTTTTAGCCCGCTTGAGGAGAATGGGGCATGGCCGGAATTGAAACAGATGGAAATGGAATTCTACTACGAGGATTCAAACGGATTTGACACTCTAGATTCACGGCTTGAAGAAGTCGTATTGAAGACTGCAATCGTTGGAGGTACATCCGAACAAATTCACAGCATTCACATCAAAAACAACATGTCTGACGGTGCTTTTGTTCAAGCGTTACAACATGCAATCGAAAACATCAACCCTGACCTTGTCCTAACACAAGGAGGTGACTCACTCCATCTCTCTGTCCTTCAGCGACTCAGTGATGCTGAAAAAATACCCTTGTCGTTGAGCAGAAAGCCTTCGCGATTAGAGGCGCGTACTGCTTCTCGAACCATCCACTCCTACGGCCAAGTGAAGCGAAAGGACAGTTACTTTCCGATGCATGGTCGCATGCACATTGACCTTCGTTCCAGTTTCATCGTTCGTGAAGGTGGTCTTCTCGGATTGTTTGAACTGGCCCGCCATTCGCGGCAATCTCCTCAAGATATTTCGCGGCTTTCACCAGGTTCAGTCATCAGCGCAATACAAATTCGAACGGCGATGGAAGATGGCGTCTTGGTTCCATGGAAGAAGAACCGTCCTGAAGATACCAAGACTGCATGGGAATTGATGATGGCTGACCGAGGCGGATTGTATCTTGACAGTAAGGCTGGATTCTATACCGATGTTGTAGAACTTGATTTTGCAAGCCTCTTTCCAAACATCATCGCCACCAGAAACATCTCCCCAGAAACCCTCAACTGCGCTTGTTGTCAACCTTCAAAGGTCGACCTCAAAGCCAACCATTTGCTCCCGCTCAACGTTGAGTTGGCGCGTAAAGAGTTCAGACGTCGTCAACTTGACGAAAACATCGGAACTGGCCTCTTTCCCGTGACACATTCATGGGCTCTTCCTGTCCCAGGCCTAAGCTCTCACACCTGCGGCCGAGTTCACGGGTTTCTCGGTAGGGTTGTAGCTCCAATCATTGAGCGACGGGGCCAATTGAAGAAACACGTTGTCACCAAAGGTGATGCCGTTGACAAGCAACAAAATGCGCTGAAGTGGTTACTTGTAACCTGTTTTGGCTACACGGGCTACAAGAATGCACGATTCGGTAGAATTGAAGCACATGAAGCAATATGCGCATGGTCGAGAGAGATTCTTCTACAAACAATCGCCATGGCCGAAGACGAAGGCTGGACAGTACTCCACGCCATTGTGGATTGTGTTTGGATTGAAAATAAAACCATCACAGACCGCGAAGAAAAACGTCGCTTAGCATTGGATTTTGCACGGCGGGTGACCCAAGAGATCGGTATCCCTCTGGAATACGAAGACATGTATCACTTCATTGGCTTCCTTCCCAGTCGGATGCATGGTGCAGGGTCTCTCACGAAATACTGGGCCTACGGTGACAAAGGATTGAAAATGCGAGGTATTGAATCGCGTCAACATTCAACCTGTCAATGGGTGAAATCACTCCAAAACATGGCCTTTGAGATTCTTATTGACTGCATCCGCGACGGTATTGACATCCACAGTCGGGGCGTTCAAAATACCATATCAAGCATGTTACACAACGAATTAGGGAGGCTTGGACGAAGCGACATTGACATGGAAGAGTTGGTGGTCAAACGCAGAGTGAGTAAGACCATCGACCAATTCACAGTATCAACATTAACGCATGCAGCACTGCTACGCGCCGCTCAACTTGGGCATGAGATACATCCGGGAGGGAAGGTGAAATTTGTGGTTCTAAAGACCCGAGGTGAAGACCCCGCCGAGCGGGTGATTTTGTTAGAAGAACTGTCCCGAACTGCAAGGGCAGATGTGAATGTTGACCAAAATCACTACAGAGAACTTGCACGAAGAGCAATCTGGGCGATTCTCGCTCCTTTTGGATGGTCCGATGAGGAGATTCGTGTTGGGCTCAAAGCCGCTACTCTGTTTGACTTTACATCCACTAACGAACCGTTCAATTCAGCAACGTGAACCGGTCTTTTTCCTCTTCTACACCCCGATTATGTACGAGTTCATGATGTAATATCCGACTGAACGATTCCTCAAGTGTCTCCTGCTCAACCACTTCCTTACGAAAACCTGAACTCCCGCTGGGGAGATGCAAAAGCCACATTTTCTTTGTTCCGCGAACGCGTTCAACGCGACCGAGAAGACGTTGATTGCATCGTCGCTCTACTGATTGAAGCAAGGTTGAATGGCGTTTTGAATGCGGCTTTGACTCTGTTATCACAACGACTGAGATGTTGTGCTTAACCGCGACATGATTGAGATGATCCATACATCTTCGGAGTAAAGTACGAGCTTCTCGTTCCTTGACCTGTGGGTCAAGATGCATGGTGATGGGCCCGTCAACAACAACAAAGCGAGCTCCGGTGATTTTCAATTCACCATCAAGCCGTTCAATCAACGATGCAAATTGATGAACGGTAAATCCGCGACCAACGAACAGGTTCCGTAGCAAATTATTGGATTCGGGCACGCTCCCAGGAATGCACCGCAGCACACGGGCTGGATTGAAACGAGTTGCTCCGTCAATCCAGTGAACGAACTCCCCCGCCATGAGAGCGAGAGCAGCCCATGCCTCTGCGTAAACACGCATGGATTTACCTGACCCTCCTGCGCCACTCAACTGATAGACGCCCCCACTGCGAGGGGCAATACGAGTTTCATCGATTTCAGCGTCAAGTCTTCTCAGTGCTCGTTTACCACTCATGATACTGTTCCCGCGAGGAGCACTACTATGTTTGAGCAGACGCTTTGATTGAAAGTGAAAATGAAGAATGAAAAGAAGCGTTTCTATTCATTCCCGCTTCCATGAACCAGCAGAATAACGGTAGACAATAGGGACACCTGTCGGGACTTCAAGACCCAGAACTTCTTCCTTAGAAAGGCCATCAAGATGCATGATAATACTGCGAAGTGAATTTCCATGGGCTGCAATGAAGAGGTTTTTCCCAGTCTCAATAGCCGGTATCAAGATATTCTCAAGGTATGGGATGGTGCGCTCAGCTGTGAGTTCAAGAGATTCACCGTTAGGTGGAGGCACGTCGAATGAACGACGCCAAACATGCACTTGTTCTGCACCATATTGCTTTCGTGTCTCATCTTTGTCCAGACCTTGGAGGTCTCCGTACATGCGCTCGTTCAACTGCCATGCGGCGTGAACAGGAAGGATGCTATCTTTGGCTGCATCACCTCGGATTTGTGACCATTGACGCATACGAGCCTCGTTCTCTGAAAGGCCTTCTTCCATCTCTTGGCTGTATTGGAACACGGGAGTTCGTCCGCTGTTGTGTTCAGACATAGCGATCATGGCGGTCATTTGAGCTCGAATGAGCGTGGAAACGTGAACTTCGTCTATTGGTAGGTGAGCGATGGCCTTTCCCCCTTCGCGGGCTTCATCAATTCCTTTGATTGAAAGTGGAACATCAACCCAGCCGGTGAAAAAACCAGCAGCGTTCCACATGGATTGGCCGTGACGCATCAGGATGAGCAATGACATGGAGGTGCCTCAGTCCGTCCACGAGTAGGCAGGGCATGAAGGTGGCGATTAACCAACCAGCCAAGGAACGAGTGCAAGAGCAACAAGTGGGAATACTCCCATGACGAGGTCTCTCGCGAAAAGAACAAGAAGAGTCTTTGACTGTGTATTGGTGCGTTCCTCGAATTCTTTTTGTAACCGCTTGTCTACCACGTCTGAGAACTTACCAGCACTAATTTTCCCAACTTCAATCGCTGCGCCCATCGCAACACTGCTAAGCAATCCTGCAGGAGTTAATTTGCGGGTCAGAAAGGCTCTTCCCGCCCAAACCTTTAGTGAACTCTTCGCCACATCCATGCTTGTATCATTCACTTCTTTCTTAGTTACTGGTTTGTTTTTCTGACGACCAGAAATCTTTCGAAGCCAAGCTCTTGCTTTGAGCCCTGTATCCGCAACCTTACGTAATTTTGAGACATCTTGACGAAGCACTGCAGTTAACATGCGACGAACACGCGCAACACGATAAAAATCCATGACGATCCAAAAGAAGAGAGCCATGAGTAAGAGTGTTCCACCGAGATTTGTTACTTCAGACCAAGATTGCCATCCAATAGGATCGATGAACAAACGTAATCCTAAGACTAGCATGGGCGGAATCATAAACGCAAAAATCTCATTGAACACGAGAAGCCCCATTCCCTTGACTGGAAGGGTGCCTAACTGTTTTAGAGCCCAACCTGCGTGTGGTGAAAGTTTGTTGATGACTTGCCGCATCGGCTTTGCGAGTATAACGAGACGGAACACAAATGGCAGCCAGAGAATAAACAGCACATATGCATCCCAAGGACCCGCCGGAGGGATTTCTGGAATTTGTATCGGACCTGCTGACATCCTGCTTCGTTGGGACATCAAGGCTTAGGCCTTGAATCAAACGCAAAGATTGGGCAGAACTTCATGAGATTGGATACTCCACCGAAGCGCTCATGTTCCACCGGCATCTCGGCTGGACATGGTCTTCACACACAACATGGCGGATTGGCTCGGGTTTTCAATTGACAAAGAATGGCTTGAAGAAAACATTCGTTGGAAGGACTTTGGTACCGGCGTTCGCTTGGGACGCCTCTTGCGTGAAGATCAAACCTCACTTGTTCTCTACGAAGCAGACTCCGAGGTTACCGTTGATGCATTCATGCCTCATAGCCACCCTGGTGGTGAATGCTATCTTGTCCTCGAAGGCGAGGTCTGGGATGAAGACGGCACGTATCCTACTGGCTCACTGGTTTGGATGAACCGCGAAACTACGCATACTCCCAAGACGCGAGGCAAGACCTTGATTCTCGTTCTTTGGCCTGAAGGCGTCAAATCTGCGTGAAGCGAGGCTGAACGCTTACTGCTTTGGTAAATCGTATTCTCCCGAAGCCATCAACCCCTCAAAGAGGAATGGCCCAGCGGGAACGACCGCAGCAATGAATCCATGAAATAAGGCGGTCAACGACCAGTGTCTACCAACCCCGATTAACAGCAATCCAATGTACATCACGAATAAGCCGCCGTGGATTGCTCCGAATAGAGAAACCATCTCTGGTTCTCCTGCAAAATACTTCATCGGCATGGCATAGAACATCAAGGAAAGGAAGGAAAATCCTTCGAGGTAACCTACAAATGCGACCCAGTTCTTCATGCTTTGACCTCAACCATCGGCCTACTTGAACCACACGAAGGGCACAGTTGGTCATCGGCATCGGCGTAATCATGCTTGCAAGCAGGACATATGGAGGCGAGTTCCATCTTGCCCATGGTTTCAACAGCGTCTCCTTGCAATGAAAGATAACCGCTGGCAACATTGCCAACAGTATAGCGTCCCGCACCGCCCAAGCGAATCAACAAATCAGGTGGCAGTGTTACGGTTCCAGTTTCATCAATAATGAGTTCACGGTCCTTGCTGAGGTCCTCAACGTCCACAGCCTCACCGTGTTCAGCGACAAAGCGTCCGTCACGCAGTTCAAGTGAGCGGTTGGCGAACGCTGCAACTTCCTTCGAGTGAGTCACGATAAGGAACGAGACCCCGTCATTTAGATGCAGGTCTTTGAACAGCGCCAGAACTTCCCGACTGGTTACCGGGTCAAGAGCCCCAGTAGGTTCGTCAGCGAGAATCAGACGAGGTTGCGTAATCAATGCCCGGGCGATGGCAACACGTTGTTGCTCACCACCGCTCAGCATTGCAGGAAGCGCATTGATTCTGTGCCCCATACCCAATCGAGTGAGTATGGCATCTGCAAGTTGGAGTGCTTTCTTTGAAGCAACACCTTGGTGACGCAGTGGTTGAGCAACGTTGTCCCTAGCATTGAGGTTCGGCAGAAGGTTGCCTTCTTGGAAAATGAAGGAGACTGTTTTCTGACGCAGCTCAACCAACTCTTGCCCGGAAAGACGAGTCATGTTCTTACCAGCCAAACTTACGGACCCTGCACTTGGTTTCATCAGTCCACCAAGACATTTCATCAGAGTTGACTTTCCTGACCCTGAAGGGCCAACTACAGCAATTGCTTCACCGGATTTCATGTTGATGTGAAGTCCTCGAAGGGCGACGACGTTACCGTCTTCCGCTTTGGATTCATACACGTGATATAGGCCATCTGCTTGTAAAATCGTATCAACCATCTTCATTCCCCCTTCAGCACACTAGCCAAGTCCGCCTTTAGTGCACGACGTGTGGTTACAAGAAGCGCTACAACGACGGCTGCAAACACAGCCAATGACACCAGAATAATCTGGGTCCACGGATAGACCAACGTTCGATTTATCGTGGTTGATGAACCTCCAAAGATTTGGAAGATGAACCCGAAGATGTCAAAGAATCCGTTGAATGAAAGAGCAACCCCCACACCAAGTATAATTCCAAGAATCATTGAAACCATGACAATGGAGAGAATCTCAAAGAGGACCAGTCGGATGATTTGGTTTGGTGATGCACCAATCGCTTGCAAAACGGCCAATTCCTTCTGGCGCTGGCTGAGAACGAGTGACAGGAACACGAAACTTGAGGCTACAGCAGCAACACTTGCGACGACAAATTGCAACGAAAGAAGTCCCGGAGTTCCGAAAATCAATCCACCGTTTCGTTCAACACTTTTGTGAGTACTTGACCAATCAACCACGTTTGAAACACGTGCATCTGCCTTCAGTTTTGAGCCAAGTGATTCAAGGTCATCCCCTGTAACACCACTTACGCGAACGATCCAATCGGTTGAGGTATAGTTTTCAACAGCGTCATCACCTACAAGTGAACGCCACGAGCTTTCACCGATGATGAGTGAAGACCCAATTGTGGCGGCACTCACACCTGGAATATATTCGTGAGTGCCCATGTAATACAACTCATAGTTGAACGGAGTGATATCAATGCTAACCACACTGTTGGCCAAGAAAAATTGGTTTACCAGTAGTGGAGGAGTTTCTGAGAACCCAGTTGCACAACCTGTTTCATCAGAATTGCTTCCATCTGGACATGTTGTATTGCTGAGAATCGCAGTTGATAGGTCGAGTGTTCCCAATGACCATGCTCCTTCCAAATTTGCTTCTGTGAAGTCTGCGCCGTCAACTGATCCTGGACCGAACAACCTCACAAGAATTGTGTCTCTTAGGTCCGCACCTGTTAGGTCGGCTCCGCTCAAATCCACGTTGTAGAGGACCGATTCACTGAGATTCACGTCTTCAAGATTTGACTCTGAAAGATTCGAGTTGGTGAAGTCGGCCCGACTTAGGTTCCGATTGTTGAGGTCTTGGTCTGCGAGATTAAGCCCAGACCAATCTCGTTGCATGAGCAAAACATAACCTTCCAACACATCTTCAATCGACAGATTAGTATCAGCCAAGCCGCCGTCTGAGAAATTGAATTCAGCCTTTTCCCAAACAAAATTAATGTTCGCAGATTTTCCGCTTGAGTCGTCCTTCTTGAGGAGGACGTCGTCGAGTTCATTCTCATCCCCGCCACGGTCTGAACCTGCAATACCCAGCGAGTATGCAGCATCAGGACCTGCAGAGAAACCACCCTGAGCATATGCAGACAATGTTGGTGATATTTCTGTCCCGGGGAGGGCTTGTTCACTCCATTTTAGGACATCTTTATTGTTATCCAACAACACATAGGTTTGCAATTTATCTCCGCCAAGATTGTCTGCAAGCGTGAGTTCTGGAACACTGGTAATGATAGGTGTCACCTTTGCATCAGCGAATTCTTCAATGAGAGAGGTGAGGTCAGATCTGTTCGTCTGCTGTTCCATTGTGATTTGCAGGTCAGAGCCAACGGTTGCGTCAACGGTCTTCTCATCAACGAGCGTTCCAGTGTAGCCTTGAACGGCGGCGAGAGTGACAATGGAGAGGGTGAGAAGCATGATCACTGCAAGACGATTTACAGATTCTGCTGAACCGGAACCCTTCAATCCTCGCTTAACGTCGTTAAGCAACGGAGTTCGCCCGAGTATAACCTGCATAATTTTAGGGCCTTTTGCTCCGATTCTTCCAAGCAAGAGTGCCCCGCCAATCCATAAGGCAAAGGGCCCGAAGATACCAATGAGGCCTTCAATAAAGAAGTTCGAAACAAGACCGTCTTCGTTGACGTTCATCTCTAGCCATGTATCTGCAACAGCGAGCATTCCAAAGAGGAATGCAGTCCAGTGTAGCCAACGCTTTGGTTGGTTTTTCGCACTTGACTTGCGAACTCCTTCTTCAATTTCAAGTTCAATGAAATCTCTTGCTCGGCTTCTTCCGAAAACGAGGGCAAGTCCAAGCGTCGTGACGGCTGTGAAGATAGTCGCACCTACGCTAAGAGTTGGAGTAACGTCGAAATCTCCTGTTCGGAATTCCATGAACCCGACGGCAGACAATACGATGGGAACGGTAAGCAGGGCGAGGAGATATCCTGCAAGCCATGCAACGGATGACATGACAAATAGTTCAAGCAAAACCATGCCCTGTAAACGCTGACCATCTGCTCCGATGACACGATGAATACTGACTTCTCTTCTCCGCTGTTCAAGAGACAGAACCAAACCGTATATCAAAACGGCAAGGGAGAGAATGACGATTGGAATCATGATGATGTAATCAAAGATTTGAATTAACCCAAGGAAGATGTTCAGGAACGTAATGGTCCCGCTTACAATGTCGGTATAGAACAGCTCAACACCTTCGTCAGTGTAACTTCCGGCTTGTACCCGAGTCCCTAGGTCTTCAAGCCAATCCGCTGCGTCTGCTGTTGACGATGTCGGTAGTTGGCCGCGGTCGATGGTGACTCCTAGATACATGTGGTCGTAATCCATCAAGGTGGTACGTTCAGAATCCTCCAGTACTTCCCAGGTGGTAAATATGGGATTGAATGCTAATGTAGGGTTACCGAAATCCCATGGTTCGTAAATACCCATGACGGTCAAATTTTCAACGGTCATCCACATTCTACAATAAATCATTTCATTGTTCTCAGGAGTGACTTCACCATCGCAATTATCTTCATTCACTGTTCCTTCAAACAGAGTGGATTCATCCACGACATAAGCAAATGTAAGACTGTCAAGCTGGTCCCCCACATTGGCTTGGGCTTCGCTTGCTATGGTGGACGGCAGGATAATTCCGCGTTGCTCGCTCATGTTTTCAGGAGTAGGCCATTCGCCTAACCCTGCGATGATGTTGCCTCCAAGCCGGTCAGCCAATTCACCGTCAAAAGCCCCAGGGCCGAGGAAACGTATGGCCCGCTTGTCGGAAATCGGAGGCCCTGCGTCAAGCGCTTCAGCATAGTCAAAGGTAACATTGCCCCAATACGGATTTGCATCATCGGTAATGGCTCGCATTTCAAGAGGTTGCGCTACAACGAATTCTATGTTGAAGAAGCCGCCGCTGTGAATACCCTGACGGCCAAGTACTAGCGTACAATCATTGAATTCCGAAAAGTCGGAAAGCAATTCATCACATACTCCGGTCATGGTTGTGGTGTTGTTTGACCATCCGGTACTGTTTTCGACACCTGGGAGGGGAGTCCGGGCATATTCGATCTTTGCATCAAAGGGTTCAGAATCTAAAGACTCCTCAAAGAAAAGTTGTGATAGACCGACGCCATAGGCAAGAACTGTTGTGATAACAAGAGAGGCAAGGAACACACCTGCGATGACTGCAAGACCTCGTTCCTTTCCACGCCATGCGCCCTGAGCTGCGAGACGAAGGCGGCTTGGAGTCTCCTTGATACGATGGGAAACGCGTTTCATAGCCGAACGGTTTTTTCCAAAATCTGACTCTTTGAGTTCGAGTTCTTCGTCATTCATACTTCTTCACCACTCTCTGTATCGGTGCTCTCGTCCAAAACTAGCGTGGAGTCTTTTTCTATTTCTTCAGCTACAGGTTGGTCGGTATCATCATCCAAGCCCCATGCCGAACGAATATCGGAGGCTTCGGTTTTTCCGTCGTTGAGAAGCAACATTCGGTCAGCATTTGATGCAAGGTCAGGGTCGTGAGTGACCATAAGAATAGAGATGGGGTTGTCTTTGTCGTGGCAGAGTTCCTTGAACAAAGCAAGAACTTCTTTCCCGCTTGCGATGTCTAGATTCCCTGTAGGCTCGTCAGCAAGGAGAACTGGTCGATTCCCTGCGATGGCGCGAGCAATGGCAACACGTTGCTGTTGGCCGCCGGACAACTGGTCAGGGATGTGATGCATACGGTCGCCCAGCCCCACTTTTTCCAATGCGATGACGGCGGCCTTTTCTGCCTCTGATGCAGACATTCCAGAGAGTTCAAGAGCCATTGCAACATTGTCAGCTGCCGTTAGATTGTCAAGAAGATGAAAATCTTGGAAAATCCATCCAACAAGTTCTCGTCGGACATCTACGACTCCCGACGGCCCTTTCAGCCCGTAGGTTCGATCTCCGAGCGTGATGGAGCCTCCATCGCCCGCTAGAAGTCCGCCGATGATGTTGAGAAGGGTCGACTTTCCAGAGCCGGATGGGCCCATGAGAGCCACCATCTCGCCCTGTTTGATGTTCATGTCCACGCCCTTGAGGACCTGTAGTTTGTTCGATCCTGACCCGAAGGCTTTGGTTAAATTATTGACCTGTAACATAGTATCTCCTCGGAATATGTATTTTTTTTCTAAAATTGATATATCAATGCATGTTTTACAAACATTTCCGCCGCAACCAAGGATGCAGCAATCACTGATACAGCAACAAATGATGGTTGTAGAATCAAACGATGGGTTCGCCTGAGTATATTATGAAGTATTAGCGCTTCTTCAGTGGGTGGTTTACCTTTGGCGTAGGAATTCAAAATTTTATTGTAAAAGACTTCACTTATGCCGTCAGTCAAATCATAAAGGGCAGAGGCAGAAAGGTCTGTACGGACAAATTCCCACGTTTGACCGAGTTGAATGCCTTCACAAAAATGCTCTCGTAAGGGTGAGCAAAATTCGATTAACCGATCATAAAGAGGATGAGTTGAAGGGATTTGCTGGTATACCATTTGACCGATTTCGACAAATTCTTTTTCCTCCCATAACTTCTCTGAAATGAGTCGAGAGTTACGCATGTGCTCCCAATACTCCGATTTTGACTTCGGCATTCCGTGATCGTTTAATCGGCGTTGAAGGGCATCGATTCCCTGTTTGAGTACAGTAAAGAAGAGGTCGGCCTTATCTTCAAACCAATAATAGAACTGACCCTTGGAAAAGCCAAGTTCCTTCAAAAAGAAGTTGAGCGACATTTGGTCATAACCACACTGCGCGAATTGCTTCTTGGCGATGCCGAGCACCTTGTCCTTCTCTTCTTCAGGAAGATTAAGGAAGCGTTGGAGTGCCATGACAGTGCCTTCAAACCGCCGGTCTGACCACCGGCATATGTATGTTTGTCCTTTTGTCCCAAGCCAAAAATCAATTTGGATGAAGAAGGCTCAACCGGAGAGAATTAGTAAGTTTAGCGAAGTGAACGTCAAATAAGTTTTGGCCGAGCTCACGCTGGTTACTGATTAGAGGTGTGCTCTGCAAGAGCAGAGACAATGTCTCACTCGACTTTACTGACGCCGACGGCGTTTGGGCCTTTGGGGCCTTCACCGACTTCAAACTGAACGGTATCCCCGTCAGTGATCTCTCCGGTGACTTCAGAGATGTGGACGAAAAGGTCGTCTCCACCTTCAACTTCAATAAATCCGAATCCTTTTACTTGGTTAAACCACTTGACAGTTCCTTGCGCCATATACGCCGGTCAAATCTTCAAGTACTTGAGGACGATGGAAAGAAAGGCGTTTTTGGACGGAATTACACCAGTCATCGTGAGAGCCGAGGAAGTATTCTCCACTCTCTGGATTGTTAAGGGTGAAGCCTGCATCTCCTGCGTGAACGACCTTCCATTTGCGAAAATATAGCCCTGTCCGAACGAGCCAGACACAACCGAGCATTTTATTCAACAATGAGGACCGTAATGCCTTCTTTTCGCAAGTTATCGATTCGTTCGATGATCTGTTGTTGATAGAGAGGTGATAGTGCAGCTGTAGGTTCATCCAAGAGAAGGAACGGTGGGTCTGAAATCAAGGCTCGTGAAATGGCTAGCTTTTGACGTTCACCTCCAGAAAGAGAAGCCGCCAGGTCATGCTCTCTTGAACGCAGGTCAGGGAACATGTTGAGGGCTCGTTCAATACGCTCTTTCAAGACCTTATTCGAATGTGAATTCCCTCCCATTTGCAAGTTCTCTTCGACAGATAATGTTGGAAGCACATTATTCACTTGGGGTACATAGGCGATTCCTTTGTTGACCAATTGGTCCGTACGCAACTTTTCGATGGATTCACCGTCATAGGATACTTCGCCGTCGTAATAGGTCGCTATTACGAACAAGGCTTTGATGAATCTCCATGCGCTACGCTTTCCTAATGACCATCTCAACCTTTCAGAACATGCATTCAGGGAGTGTAATCCAAGAACATAAATATCCCAAACACGAAGACTATTAGAGGAACAATGAGAATCTCAAAGGTGGACCTTCGCCTCGCAAGAACATCCATCTCAGTCCCTATGCTCAAGACAGAACCCTCGCCAGTTTCAGATGATGGCACCATCGTAATCAGTGCACTGGCCTCGGTTTCATCCCCGCCCCATGCCTCAAGATGCTCTCGTGATCTTGG
>CASIBY010000007.1 GCA_949373095.1 Candidatus Poseidoniaceae archaeon | reverse complement strand
GACCACTTCAAACTCCAAGGAAAGGTAGACTTTGAAACCGGTTCGTTTTCCAAAGCCCTCGGAGTTCAGGGAGGCATTCTTGCAGGGACAGAGATGACTCGGAATCACGCTTTGAATCATTCTCGTTCTTGGCTTCTTTCTGGCTCACAGCCACCCGGTGTTGCTGCTGCACAAAAGGCTGCTATTGAAGTTCTGATGGACGAACCCGAGCACCATGCACGTCTTTGGGAAAACACCGATTACTTCCGCAAGGAATTGCAAGGCCTTGGCTTTGATACAGGCGATTCAGTCACTCCAATTATTCCAGTGATGTGCGGTGAATCCAGCGTTGCAAAAGCAATGACGCAAGAACTTGGTAAACTCGGCGTGATGGCTGGAGCCATCGTCTTCCCAATGGTTGCTCGTGACAAGGCTCGTATTCGCACTCAAATGTCTGCGGGTCTTTCCCGGGAAGATTTGGATACAGTTCTCTCGTGTTTTGAAATGGTCGGCCCCAAGCTTGGGCTGATCTAATTCACTCTTCGGATTCGAAGTTATCAACGACTTCAAGCAGTTCTGTATCGTCTCCGGCAATTTCCTCAGCCTCTGAAGATTCTTGCTTGACCTCGATCCCCTGGAATGGATCTTTACCGTCTTCGACCATGCATAGCAGGCGCCATCGTGGAGCCCAAGAAAGATGGACATACACCGGTCCTGGTAGAAGTAGAAGCGCCCAAATGAGCAGGCTTGGAATGGTCAAAAGTTCAGTTCTGTCTATTGAAAGAAGAGCCAATCCAATGAAGGGCATGGGGTAAAGAATGTATCTTGGTGGGGCCATAGGGTGACGTTTTGAGAATGCGATAAGCAAAATCGACACAAAACCTGTGAGCGCACACGCAACAATCAGAAGAGCCGTGTGGAATATCCACTCAACTGCCCACACATCGTTGTTTTTTCCACCAAATGCATAGGGCAGGATAAGTGCAAGAGCAACAAGAAGCCCATAAAATGCCCCAATGTTCGCAGGGTGGCTAAGCCACAAAGGGAGTTTGGAGAACCTGCGTGAGAGTGAGGTTCCAAGAAGTGTGTCTTGCTCATGCGGAGCAAGGTTTTCGACCCTTCCCATCCAAGATTCAGAGGTTGACACGAGCACTGGGTCAAGTGGGCGGGTTTTGAAGGTAGAGGGTCGCAAATGTGCAAATAGGGCTATTCTTCACGCTTGAAGAAGGAGACCAACGGGCTTTCAACTTCAATCTCCTGCTCCTCTTCTAGCCATGAGCGTTCCAAAAGCCCGCTTTCTTTTGCTTCACGGCCTCTGGCTTCAGCGATAGGGTCTGGAATGTTGTTCACGGCGTCTCGCAGCGCAATGGCTTGGTTGATGAGCGCCATGTGCCTGATCAACAAAGGCGTGCGTTTTTTTGCTGTTGAAAAATGTCCAAGTATAGGGAAATCAATGGTGTCATGAACGATGTTGAATCCTCCGGTGAGGTCATTTGAAATCACTTTTGTTCGGTGCGCACCAGTGTCCACCCATTTCCCGTCTGATAGCTGAATCTGCACTTCTGCTTCCCCGAATGAACCTCCGTCCATGAAGGGATGGTTGAGGTTCACTGCAATAGGAGTGGATGCATGGCCGAGGTAACGGTTCATCACAAATGAAGCATTAGCCACCAAACTGACGACTGCGATGCTGAATGCAAGTGCATTGGATGTTGTCAGTAAGACCGTAATTCCGCCGAGTACGAGGGATGCTATGAGAGCACTCACAAAACCGACGTTTCGAGCTTGGATAAACGGCTGGGCAATCGGCGTATTGATGAAACGAATCAATCCTACCGGAGGTTCTCCCATAGATTCACCCATGGCAGGATGACAAGGCCGGTTCACTTGAACTTCACGCTCGTGGGATTTGATGGTGTGTCGGGATTTTTGTCCAAGCGCCGACATCAAGTGCAAATTCTCGGATTACAGAGCAATGTGAGGCAATGTCAAGCCCCCATGCAATCGCCCATCCTGCTAATTTAGGTTCCAATTTGAGCCACTGATTGGTGACGCCGCGCTCCTTTCTGTTTTCGTAATGGAGTAAGAGTGCAGCAGTTTGTATAAGCCCCTGAACGAGGAGAATTTCTTCAGCGGGGGCATTGCGGCGCTTGAGTTCGTTCCACAAATCTTCCCACGATTCGTGTGCATGCCAATATTTTCCCGTGTCAAAACGCACTAATCCTTCACCGAGGAGAACTTCCTCTGCGGATGTCAAATCTCCCGCCTGGTGAAGGGTCATGTTGGTGCTAAGGGCTCGTCCTTGAAACAGTATGTGTTTCAGTGGTTTTCTCCGCACTCTTCAAGAGGGGGTTTGGGGGATGTGGTGTACAACGGTGGCCTGCCTCAATGGATATTCAACACGGCGACCTCATCGAACAACGACGTGGAGGCGTTGATGTTCTTCGATTGATTGCTCGTGATTTGGCTACTCATGGCCAATCGGGAGCTGTATTGATTCGCCCTAATCAGACACAAACCAATGGCTGGCTTTTGTTCCGATTAGGACATCCAGTGATGGCCTTCCATCAAGGGGAAACAGATACGTTGGGACTTGAAGCCTTGATGTCAATAGAACACGATGCATTGGACGTCGCCAACGAAGTGAACCTCTACGAACTGAGCATGTCTGCACTTCGTCAAATGATGGAGGCTTCGCCTGAGAGTGTTTTGCATCTTGAACTCGAACAATCTTCCGGAGATTCATCATCGTGGTGGTCTAGTGTTCGCCTCCCCTCCTCATCTTGGAGGAGAGCAGACCGGCCTGAGGAAATGGATGGTTTCGTTGCCGAGCCTGAGTACCAACGTCGACCTCCTTTCAACGTGCGAGGGGCCGCAAATCAAGTAACACTCCAACCCGGTGGGGCATATGTATTCGACTCGCCCGACCCTCATCCAATGATTGAGTTAGGTGTTGAGTTGGCGGAACGGGGGCTTTCTCTTTTGGGATTGTTTGGACTTCCACATGCATCAACCGATGTCACCAACCGACTACCGGGACCGACATGTTACTCCTTGTTTACACAACGCGGGGAGTTTGAACTTTTGAGCGATGAAGTCGAAATCTTACGCTGCGTTGAGGCGTTCTTGTGGGCCAATGAAAATGCCGTTGTTCTTCTAGACGGCTTGGACCGTGTTGGCAATGCACTTGGCGATTCAGGCATGTTAGATCTGATACGTTCCATCATTGACGGTGTGAGATTCAACGACCATACGCTCCTTCTTACCACGGATTTGGGCGTATTTCAACTTCCTGTCCGCCACAGTCTGATGAGTGAATTTGTTTCCCTAACGAGCGTTCATCTCGAACGCTGGTTAGCCGAACCGGACGGCCTTTTCGACCACCCTCTTCTTCTTCCAATTGATGAGGATGAGGCCCGGTGGGTAGATGCACAGCTCCGTCACCATGTGGGCGATACAAGCAGTTCATCGTCGGTAGCAGCCGATTTTTCCATGGAAGGGGGAGGAGTTGAACCCTCAGAAGAAGAGCGAAAGGCAGCAGTAGAGGCGCTCCATGAAGTGGTTGAGTCCTGGTCTGAATCTAATGTTGGTTCAGTGGCGGAGAATGAAGTTCACCATGCCCGTGAATCTTCGTTCATGCAAGGTCGTTTTATTAGTGATATTCCACAACGTGATACGACAAATGAATCGCAACCTACTCGTCCAATTAAGAATCGTTCAACACCGATAGAGCCCCAATCCTCCTCTCCTCCAAAGGTGCGAGCACCCCAGCGCTTGCCAGCCCGAAAACTCAAGCCGAGTCTCCCTCAAATCAATACTGGCCTCGCACATCAACGAAGTTCTGCCGTATCTCGTTCAGAACGGGAATTACCAGATTGGCCAGAAAAGAAGAGTACAAAAGACCGCTTTATCAAGGAAAATTTGGATGTGTTCCAATCGAGGCAAGACCGAGCATCGTTACGACATCAGGACATCAATGTACCAACACAGACTCGAACTTTAGGAGACACACTTCACCCTAATCCATCGCTTGATTCGGCACAGTTACCTGAGATGAATACCCCCCAAACTGTGCCTCTTCGGGCGAATTCCGATTCCGATACATTACCACGAGGTATGCATAATCCATCATCAGAACAACCAAAGGCAGCACGAGAGTCCTCCGCCAAGGAACAAAAGGAATCCACTATTGATGAAATATACGAACGATGGAATCAATGGGAAGATGAAGATTATGTATCGTCTACTGCACTTTACAATGAAAAAGGTGAGTTGCTCAAGAAATTCAAGGAGGATAAACCGTGACGTCCCCTCCTACAAAACTGCGTCTGGCGTTGGAGGATGCAAAAGAGAAATTGCGAGACTCAATCCATACACACAGTGCCTCGGATTCAGCACCAATTCCAGAAGCCTCGCCACAGCCAAAACGGAAGGCACAATCCAAACTGAATACGCTATTGGGCAGGTCGGAGGTAGAAGATGGGCGTCTTTCCCTATTCCAACGCGTCGGAGTTTCACAACGCCCAACATACGACCTCATCGCAGACCGCGTCCTCGGTCCCTCGGTTGGTGAACCTACATCATTTCTCGACCTCGATTCATCGTATGCAGACCATGTTGCAGAACGTTTGAAGAAAATGCGACGAAGTAGTCTGGGTGACAATGAATCTCATCTCCAATCCGAGGGTGAGGATGGAACGGTTGGGGTTGAAGGAGACGGGCGGCCGGTTTGGTCTCATATTCTCGATGAACACCGGGGTCGTTCATCTGTCGCTCTGGAATCAGAACTCCTCCCAGTTGACCAAGACCATCCACTTCACGCCCGGAATGTACTCGAGATTCGTGGAGATTGGCCAAAACGTATGCCTTGGTCCGATCGTTTGA
Source organism: Candidatus Poseidoniaceae archaeon (assembly GCA_949373095.1). Taxonomy (GTDB): domain Archaea; phylum Thermoplasmatota; class Poseidoniia; order Poseidoniales; family Poseidoniaceae; genus Poseidonia. The sequence continues at coordinate 84,439 of CASIBY010000007.1, read as the reverse complement.
CGTTCCGACAGTGGTTTGTCACTGATGAAAATATGCGAGCCACACAAGCCTGTGAATCTATTGTGGATTCGCCTGGCGGTCGCCTCAACCCGTTGGTCGTCGTTTCAGAAGTTCATGCGGGTTGCTCTCATCTTCTTCATGCAACCGGACAAGCACTGCTTCGCCGTCAAGAAGGAGCGGTACTCTCTCTTAGTGCAGCCGACGCAGTGGGACTCAATGGCCTTGAAAACGAATGGCAAGATGCCCTTTCCGGAGCAACTGCCCTTGTTATTGATGACGTTCATGAATTTGGTCAGGATTCGGAGTGGGCTCATCAACTCGGAATTCTTCTTGACCATGCACTCAATCTTGGTGTCCAAATCGTTGCTGGAGGGCGAACTCATCCCGATGATTTCCCTCCGTCACGCTTGAAAGAAGTCCTTCGTAACGCATCCGCAGTTCTTCTCACCGTTCCTTCCGTTGCCTCGTTAATGGCCTACGGTTCGTGGCGTTGTGCTCAGCGAAATCTCCTGTTAAACGACGTCCATCTTGCAAGATTGGCTCGTCTTGAACCCTCTGGATGGCGGGCGATGGAAGGGAGACTGGAACAGGTTTCTATCGCCTTAGATGCTGGTGAAGTTTTGCTCAAACACGATGACATCAATGATATCGTTAATGGAACACATCGCTCGATTAAATCTCAAAGTCAAACACTGGAAACTCAACGTGTTGACGATTTAGCCGCAACATTAGTGAGTGAAGCCATCGATCAAGTCTATTCTAACGTAGAACCGGGCGGTATTGAACTCCACTCAGAGATACAGCCATGGGAGGAAGATGATTACCAACCTCCCGAATGGGATGGCAAGGAGTTCATCTTGAATGGAGATCGTGTCGTTGACCAAAGAGTCAGCGAAATCATGGAATCTATTACACCATCACGGCCATCGGTTCTCGATGTCAATGAGCGAGACCGGCATCTCATCGCACGGAACGAACGAATTGAATATGGTGATGCGGAACGAGCTGCCGATATATTGGTTGACTTAGATGTCGCAATTGATACACGAATGAACCGCTCTACCAAGGATACGTTGGATTCTTCTTTTGAACTCAATCGTCTCGAAGAACAAATGGTAGAGTTAGCACAACGAGCAGTCGATGCTGATATTGATGCCTTGATCGATATCGCCGATGAATTACGAACACTTGAGGAACGGTTAGTTGAACTGGATCCGGACCGAGAACCTCTGCCTCCCATCGAACCCGATATGCCGGCTAAGAACCGCAGAGTAGTCGGGCGAAAATCCTCATCTACTCAGGTCCAAACCGTAGATGAATTGGATGATTATGAGCCAGATGGCGAATGGAATATCGATGGGATTGGGATTTCTGCTGAAGACCTCCTTGAAGACAGTACTGTGCCGGATTACACGCTCGTTCATCTCGGCAGAATCTATCCAAAGAATATTCTCATGGGTGAAGAAGAATGAGACCTCCATGGTGGATGAGTGGTGTCAACTTTTCTTGTCAAAGTGGTTGCGGAAAATGCTGTGACCAACCCGGTGGAATCGTGTACCTCTCCATTGCCGATGCCGAGCGTATCTCTCAGCACTCTGGGTTATCTGTGGAAGATTGGTTGGAGCGGGATGCTCGCAAAACATACGACGGTCGTTTTGTCCTCAAAAGCAGAGATGAAGACGGAATATGCATTAACCTCAATGAACATCAGCAGTGCTCCATCTATCAAGTTCGTCCTCAGCAATGCAAAGCTTTCCCGTGGTGGGGTGAAAATCTCGTCAGCGACCGGTCATGGAATCAAGTCAAGGAACAGTGCCCAGGGATTGACGCTCAGGATGCCCTCCTTGTTGAAGGAAACACGATACGTCTTCACATCTTTTCAGACCGTGAATCGACAAAAGGATTCAGAGAATGGCCGCCCGAAGCCAGACAAAATAAACGGTAGGCTGCGGCGGTGTTGCTAGTACACCGTTTTTTCCTAATGGTCCAAGAGAAGAGCCGCATTTATACGAGGGTCTCTTGTCGGTGTCTTTGAGGGAAGAGAATGTCAAACGAAAATGGCCTGTTCAATGTGACTGAAGAACACTTGAACACAGGTCTTCGTGGAATCCCTGTTGGTACTTGCCGCACATCGTTTGTAACACCCGCTGAAGGTGTGCACTACTGTGGATATCCAATTAGCGAACTCGCTGGTTTTTCTCCGGAGGACGTCGTCTACCTTTTGTTTAACAAAGAGCTTCCAACACCTGCCCAATCTGCTGCGTTTAAAGAAAATCTCGCTGGTCGTGGTCATGTTCCAGACAGTGTCGCTGCAGTATTCCATACGCTCCCAAAAGACGGCCACCCTATGGATTGGTTAAGTGTGGGTATCCAAACCCTTGGAATGCTTGATACCACTGGAGATTGGAAAGAAGATGCCCTCAATCTCATCGCCCGTATGCCTCGTTTAATGGGGCTCTTATTCCGAATACGAGAGGGCCGTGGAGCGGATATTCCTGAAGATGACCTCTCTGCATCAATGGTCAAGCGTTTTGCTCGTACATTGGATTTAGATGGTATTGACCAAGACCAAATGGAGCGTATTCTTTCGACCTACCTTGTACTGCACATGGACCACGGTGGCGGCAATCTCTCGACATTCGCTGGAAAAGCCATTGCATCAGGTCATGCCACTGTATTTTCGTCAATTTCAGGAGCAATGAACGCACTCTCTGGCCCACTTCACGGCCGGGCAAACCAATCTTGCTTAGAATTCGTTCTCAGCATTGGTACCAGTGACCCTGAAGAGGTTGAAGCCTTTGTACGCGACGAACTTGAAGCCAAGCGCCCAGTGTTTGGATTTGGCCATGCTGTACTACGGGCGGAGGACCCGAGAGCTACCGTTCAATTTGCACTGGGAGAAGTGATGTGCCCAGATGATGAGAATTTCAAAATCATTCGTACACTCCGCGAAGTTGCTCCAAGAGTTCTCTCTGAAAACCCTAAGATTTCCAATCCAAATGCGAACGTTGACATCGCTAGTGGAGCCCTTCTCCACTATGTTGGATTCAAGGACCCAACCTACTACACCACCTTCTTTGGCTGGGCACGAGTTGCTGGAATCGGAGCACAAATCATTGACGAGCGAACCGTGATGCGCGGAGGCAAGGGCACTCCCATTTACCGACCAAAATACATTGCTGAGCAACAATCCTTGCGTCACATTGAGTGACGTCAGTTCAGGACTGGTCTGGAAGTTTTTCCAGATCCGCGATGACCAATAATTCTTGGAGCCGCCCATGGGGGTGTTGCTCCTTCGGATTTCATCATCACTTCATCATTGGATTCCTTCCAACTCCACTTGTTCTTCCATTCACTGATGAGCAAACGACGTCGTGTTGAATCGCATTGTTCCCATGTAGGAGTTGTTTCTAATAATTCTGTATGAATTTCACGGTGGTTTTCGTATGTTGCTTGCTTCAAGATGGACCATTGTGATTCATCTAGTGGACGAGTGCCAGGTTGCTTCCATCGTAAATGACCAGATGGGAGCCAAAGAAGGTCGGGGTCAGCTTTGTCGGTAAGTGCGGTAAGTCCGGCCCGAAGGAGGTCATGCTCGAGTAGTGGACGAGTTGGCCAAACGTATGTTGGCATCCCATTTCGAACTTGAGTTAAACGGTTGAGGCCCTTTCCTTTGAGTGACACATGCCTGCCGATAGGTAGAGAGCGAGTTGGGCCGTCAAAGTATTCTATTGCACATGGGAGCATGGAACTGCCCTGGTGGAGATGAGTCTTCACCAGTTTACCAAACGGTGTTGTCAAGTATTTAGGGAAGGCTTTGATTCGCTGAAAAGTTCGGTTCCCATATGGCGGGATGTAAGGAATCAATGCAGCCCAAGGTCGCTTTGTCCCTGATTTTTTAGCCGATTGAGGCATATGTTTGTGAAATGAATAGAATACCGTGTTCTGACGAGGAATTCCATGCTGGTCGAGAAGGTCTTCCGCCATTTTCATCGCATCAGCAATATGTTGGACGTGGTGACGACGCCCGAAATAACCACCTCCTGAAGGGGCTCTTGGGTGAGGTCGCTTAATTTCAATACAGCCCATTTTACCTTTCTCAGCCCAATGATTGCGGATTGTAGAGTCGTTCAAGAGGTCTTCAAATCCTAAGAAACCAACTTCAGTCAACTCATCCAATGTCCATTCTTCTGCCCAAGTCGGGCGCCCTTGAAGGCGTTCCTTTGGAAGGGATACATCCCGGTCATGATGAATTACCAGTTGATGGTCAGCACTGATTCGAATGTCAAACTCGATTCCATCGAAGGTTTTCATGCCGTGCTGAAGACTCATCAGGGTGTTTTCTGGGGCTTGTTGCCACGGCTTGTCCGCCTCCATGTTTACACCAGATGGGAGCCTCTCAACAATGTTTGCCCTTCCTCGTAGGATTTCTCAATCAAGGTTTGAGATAGATGATGGGCGGGAACTCCTAAAGCGGGTATCATTTCCCCTGTGGTATGGAGCCATACGATATCATGATGGGCATGATTTTCGTTCTGACTCCTGTCATCTGTTGGTACTTCACTCGCTCACAGAAGGAATTCAGAGTTCCTTGGAGAGAATGGGCACGTGAAATTCACGAGAAACGATACTATCTCCACGCTATGGGATACATTGTTATCATCCGTTGGAAATCGATTACTGATAAGTTGAACGAGCCGATGAAAATTAGAACTGGCCATTGGACTGATTGGGTTTACGGACTTGAAGGTGAATTTACAAAGTGGATCCAAGAATCGTTCAAAAATGATGTACTAACCGATTTCCTTAATTTTCATTATCTCTTTGTATACCTCTTCCTAATCTATGTCACAACGGTTTACTTTGCCTTTTCAGGCGACCGTGAAATGACAGATAAGGTCACGTTGAACTATCTCTTCATTTATGCCTTGGCGGTTCCCTATTACCTGTTCTTCAACGTTGAAGTGACATCCTCCTGGATACCAGGAATGGAAGCTCTTCTTTACCATGATGGATGGTATACGGCCTTTTACGCCCTTCATGACCCGCTTGATAATGCTGTGCCAAGCCTCCATGTGGCCATTCCCTTTGGTATCTTGATGCTCAACTATCTTCATGTCCGTGAGCGTGGAGAGCGACTCCGAGATTGGCGCCACTGGAGGTATCATCGTTTTGTTTTGATCAACACACTCCTGTTTGGATTTACTATCTTGTACCTCGGAATACACTGGGTCATTGACATCCCACTTGGAATTCTTATCGGTGGAATTGGAGCATTGTTCATTCATCACCTGCAACCTCGTATGCGCAACGATTACGGGCCAATGTTCAAGGGTGTGACTCAAGACAAGGTTCGCCGGCATATTTTGGTTGAGGGTATTATTGCACTGATTCTTCTAACCATGATCCTCATGGCAGTTAGTGTTCAAGAAGAGGGCTTGGATGAGAGAGTCTCTTATCAACTTGGACCGGATGACAGCACCTTGGAAATCATTCAGAAGTTTTCTGCTGGAGATTATGTCTTGACCAATATCACCAATCTTAACCAAGTTGGTGACCTTGAGGTGGTGGTTATTATGGTCGAAGAAAGTGCTCCTGCGATGGAATCAGGTTCCATTGATTGGGCCTACCTTTCTGAATTGGGAGATCACCATACCGTTGGACCTCAAACCACGCTTTCACTCAACATCACCTCTCCAAAAATATTCCATTATGTTGGACTTCATTATGCCCATGATGAAGGTGATGATGCGATCATGGAGGTGCGCGTAATCAATGATTATGGCGACGATAAGCTTGGGCAAGCCCTCCTTCTCAGCCTTCCATCTCTTTGGATGACCGGATTCGTTGTATATCGGTTGTATCGGTTGAAGAAAGAAGGAAGGAGTTTGATTGATTCCACGCCCTCATATGTATGGGCCTCATCATCAGACCATAGCGAAGAGGCGTGAGATGCATGCAGGACGAGTCCATTGCAGTAACTGTGGACCGATTGATGCAATCGCCTGGCGGAATCATGATTGATGATTTCCGCTCCTATCTTCAGCGCTCATTCAAATTCTATGTCGTTCTCTTTGCAGTTGGTTTTTCAGCATCCTTCCCATTCACAAAACAAGTAATATCATGGTTAATTCACCCCCAGCGTTTACCAGATGATGTATCCATCATCGTAGTGACTCCGGTTGAATTTCTACTTTTGCAGTTGAGAATTGCAGGTGCTGTTGGTCTTGCTTTGGTCGTCTTTTTGGCGCTTGTACATGGGGCCTGGAAAGGGAGTAAAAATGAGGCTGTTCGTTCACGGTTGTCTGAACTCGACCTTCGTGTTCCAAGGCCAGCGCCCGCCCTTGTTATCACGGCTCTCAGTAGTCTGGTACTGTTTGGCCTTGGCGTGTTCTATGCTTGGGAAGGACTAACTCCAATGTTATTGGAGTACTTGACAAACGATGCTCAACAAGCAGGTCTCTCGACAGAATGGAGACTTTCGGGTTATGCCGGTTTTATCATCAATCTTGCCTTAGCATCCGCCATTGGCTTCCAAGCACCCGTCCTGACGACCGTAGCCCTGCGCATGGGCTTCGTGGACCGGAAAAGCCTCGTTATGTATCGAAGGCACATCTGGTTTAGTGCGTTTGTGATGGGGGCATTGTTGTCTCCTCCCGACCCACTTTCGTTGTTCCTCGTGGCCATGCCCGTTATCGTTTTCTTTGAAATCGCTCTGGCATTGGACCGAATCATGCGTGCTTGATTTGTTCAATCAGAGCATCAAGCATGATCGGCATATGTCCAGGATGTTGCTGATAACTCGTGCCGTGGAAGTCGGAACCAACTGTGATGGCCAATCCTTGTGAGGTGGCTTCTGTCATGAGTTCGTACCTGTATTCATCACTGTGGCTGCGATGGACGGCCTCAACTGCATTGATTCCTTGACTCTTTAGAACTTCAATGAGGCGTTTCACAGGCACCCCGTAGTAAATTGGATGGGCGAGTGAGGTCACTCCACCAGCCTTTTTGATAGCCGTCACAGCGTCTTGAATCGTAGGTTTTTCGTGAGGTACAAATCCAGGGTTGCCATCTCCAAGCCATCGTTCAAACGCTTCTTGTTTATTTTCTACATAGCCGGCTTCAACCATGGCCGCAGCAAGGTGTGGCCGTCCCACAGAACCTTCTGCCCGCGCTAGAACTCCTTCCACATCCACCGGCATTCCTAATGTTTCCAATCGGGCACACATGGCGCGCATTCGTGGTTCTCTCCCGTCTTGCTTTGGTGCCAACCATTCGAGGAAAGAGGCTACAGATTCATCTGTTTTACCTGGGACATGGTTTGGGAAGTAGGCCAAAAGGTGCCATGATGCAGATGCACGCTCCCGTTCTCGCTTCGTAAGTTCCTCATCCATGGGCGGATGAGCGGGAGTGCAAGTGATCTCTACGCCAGGAATAAACGTCATGCCGTTTGCTTTAGCTATCTGGGACGCCTCAAGCCACCCCGAAGCCGTATCATGGTCCGTGAGGGCCCAAGTTTGAACCCCGTTGGCCGCCATAAGTTGGCCGACATGATCCACAGGATGCTCTCCATCACTATGTGTTGAGTGTGAATGGAGGTCATAAGTTTCGGTCCACATGTATTAGATGTAGGTGGCGAACCTCTTTGAATGATTCGTCCTTCAAAACAAATCATCGAGATTAGGAAGGTCTGGTGTAACTGGAGCCGCCTGAACCTCAACCTCAGTGGAATCTCCAAACAAATCGTCTAGGTCCGGAAGTTCAGGTAGGGGCAGTGGTGCGACCGTTGCTTTCGGTAGGTCGGGGAGTTCTGGTAATGATGGTTCCAATGCTACTTCGGTGGATAATTCTGGGAGTTCCGGCAATGACGGTTCGGTGGAATCTGTAGAGCTGAACTCTGGAAGTTCTGGAAGGCTTGTTGAAATGGATTCTACATGCATTTCCTTGACCTCGGGTTCTACTTGCGGGATTTGGGTTGTGACGTTCGGTAGTTCCGGTAGTGGGACATGATCTACACCTTCTGTCACGAAAACTCGGTCGGGTTCAAATCCTGGAATGGTTGTTGGGTTGACTAATATCTCTTGTTCCAGGCCCGGTAGAGGGACGGGTTGAACAACAACTCGCTTCAACACAGCACCTGTTTCTTCACTGGTTGGGGCAGAATCACGTCGATGATTGTCCTCTTTCGCAAACTCTGTAGTTTTTGCTTCCTGTTGAGCACGCATTCCAAATTCTCCTGTAGAGAGGGTAGATATTGCAGAGCGCACATCTTCTTCATTTGTCTGTTGTTCTTGTCCAAGAATTGATGAGAGAATGTTTGCGGTTGTTTGACTGGACGCTCTGCTAGTTGTGCTCTGATATGAATTCCCACCGGCCGCAATGGGCGTTCGAACATCATCAAAATCTTCGAAAGCGCTTGATGTCTTTGTGCTTGAAGACGTGAATTCCGGGATTGCATGTTCGGTGTTAGCCCATTTTGCAAGTCCGACGAGAACGAGAGTAGTAAGCAGAAGCACAGTTTCTTCAATTCCCATACCCGAATTGCCGATGAAGTCCAGCTGGGAATTTATGATGGCTGCTGCACCAAGAATCAGGGCTAGCAAAATAGACACTGCAGCGAGTTTGGGTGCGCGAGGGTCGTGGGCCACAATCTCAGCAAAGCGTTCGGGGATATATTGATTGGCACGTTCATAACATTCGTGATTCCGCTGAACGAACGGTGTTCTCCATCAACATTGCAATGGTCATTGGCCCGACTCCGCCGGGTACGGGTGAGATCCATGATGCAATATTAGATACGCCTGCGGCAACGTCGCCCGCCAGTCTCCAGCCCCTTTCTCTGGTTGCATCATCAACGCGATTGATTCCAACATCAACAACAACAGCACCTGGTTTAATCCAATCAGGTTGTACCATTTCAGGACGTCCAACAGCAGCAACTACAATATCAGCATCCTTGCACTCCTCTTTGGGATTTTGTGTTCTAGAGTGGACGATGGTGACGGTAGCATCTGCTCCTTTTGCTGCAAGTAGAAGGGCTTGTGTCATGCCGACATTAAACGAACGTCCGATGACAACGGCTTTTTTTCCTGAAAGTTCAATGTTGGCCCATTTGAGCATGCGCATAACTCCAGCAGGTGTGCAGGGAATCATACCATCGAGACGACCCTGAACAATCCTTCCGAGGTTGGAGGGATGAAACCCATCTACATCTTTAGTCGGGTCAATTAAATCGGTAAGTGCCCCCTCATTCATGTGTGGCGGTAGGGGTGATTGAATCAAGATTCCATGAAGGTCATCACGTGAATTCATTTCCAGTATATGTTCTCGGAGTATGTCTTCAGAAGTGTCTTCTGGGAGTTCAAGATGAGTTGAGCGTATTCCCAATCGTTTGCATGTCCGAACTTTGGAATTAACATATACATGGGATGCAGGGTCATTTCCAACAATGATCACGGCCAAATGTGGTTCAAGTCCATGGGATTGAAGGGAGTTTATCCTTTCAAGAAGTTCTTCTTCTACGGCGGCCGCACATGCTTTTCCATCAAGACGTTGTGCGCTCATGCCCAATTCCACAGGGTTTTGGGTTTTGAGTGTTCGCTTTCAGTGTGGCGTTCACAGTGGCGTGCGAATGCCCATGGCGCGGACAATACACCAGCCTGCTCTTGCTTCGTATATGGCAAATGCTCCACCGAGTGTCAGGCCTGCAACTCCGAGCCATCCTATTCCGAGTGTAACAGTATCGGTGACCAGCAAGGTGGCGACAATAAGTCCTGCTGCAATCGAACCTACTCCACTAACAAAGCGTGCTACTTTTCCTCTTGCGTCAATGTTACATTCCGGCATGTACTGAAAGTGCTGGGTTGAGTATATCAAGGACTGTTTCCAAAACTCAAACGCTGATGTGGAGCCAACGGAGGGACTCGAACCCCCGACCGTCTGATTACAAATCAGACGCACTACCAGACTGTGCTACGTTGGCTTCATCCGTTGCGTGTGGGCTCCCCTTGATGAATGAAGCGGATGGTCATTCAAGAAAAAGGGGGGTCAAGTCAAAGAACAATGGGGCCAACGGTGCGGCATGGATGATGCACCAGGTATGCAATTTTTGTCATCGCATGGCAAATTAAAAAGCGGCAAAGATGTCATTTTTACTTGGTTTGCCCGCTATCAAAATGCTGCTGCTGCAGGAGCAGATGCGGTTAATGGAACTGTAGGTGCATTACTTGAGGATGATGGAAGCCTTGCTATCAACACAGTTGTTGATTCAGCCTTACGAGAAGCCCCTCCCGTGGAATTTGCAGCCTACGCTCCGCTAAAGGGCCTCCCTAATTTTCTAGACCTTGCGCAAACCCTGGCACTTGGCGATCAACGCAGCACCCTGGAAGAGCTCGGTGTGAGCGGAATGGCTACAGCTAGTCCTGGGGGTTCTGGGGCCTTGTTTTTGGCGGCCTCTAATTTTGCTGAGCGTGGTGAAGCTGTGCTCCTCCGAGACCGGCACTGGGGCCCTTACTCTGGTTTTCTGAAAGGATGCGATCTCAACATAGCAACCTATCCACTTCTTCCCAAAGAAGAAACGGCCGAACACCCGAATTTTGATGCTGCCGGATTCCAGGACGCTCTGGAATCATTGGCGACCACGCAATCCACTGTCATGACATGGTTGAATGACCCAGCCCACAATCCAACCGGATTATCACTTCCAAGCGATAGCAGATATGCTCTTCTCAATCTCTTCATGGAGAGTGCAGCTCGACATGAAAACGTTGGCCACACGCTGTTGATCGACGCAGCCTATCATCTCTATGCGGACGAACCTCACGGATGGGCAGAAACCATTCTTGAGGCCCTCGAAAATGGACTCCCATGGCCAGAAAATCTCTTGATATGTTTTGCAGTTTCACTTTCAAAATCCCACACTATTTACGGCATGCGAACCGGTGCACTTGTTTGCATCCATCCCGAGGAAGCAACACTCGAAAAATTACGTGAAGTAATGGGGGTCACTGGCCGGCAAACATGGTCCGCTGCTCCGAGAGTTCCTCAATATGTTCTCAGTGAAATGCACGGCTCTGAGGAAGGAGGCGCATCTTGGGGTAAAGAGCGTGACCGACTAGCGGCTTTGCTGATTGAACGCAGAGATGCATTTGTCAAGGCATGTAGCGAATTGGATGTTCCAGTTAACCCCACCCACGATGGTTTCTTTGCATGGTACGAATGTTCGGACCCGGTTGCTGTTGCAGAGGCTTGCGCTGACATGCATGTCTATCTTGTTCCACTTTCTGGTGGAGTTCGGATTGGACTATGTGCCATTCCGCTAGAGCAAATACCAAAGGTTGCAGAAGCCCTCAAAGCAACTCAAAAGTGATGTGATCTCATGACCCGACTCTCACGTGAGAATTTCCTCATTACCGGTTTTATTTGCATCGTTTTTGGTGCGTTTATGACGGTGGCGGGCCTTGGTTCAATGGCCGTGACTGTGGGATTGTTTGGAATTGTCTTTTTCTTGGTCGGAATGTCGCTAAGTCGACAAGTGGGCATGTCTCCTGAGGCGGTTGCAGAATGGTCGCCTGATGGAGAAATGCTTCCAGATGCAGGGCGCGTTATGTACAGAGTTGATGTGACTCTTGATGACCCGATTCGTTCATCAGTTTTGTGCGGACCATGTGGTCATGTTGAATTGGTTGAAGGAGGCAAACCCTCATCCTATTCCTGTCCCTCGTGCAAGATGCCGCTGTGGGAAGAGGAAGAATAAGTTCGTTACATTTGAGTCATTTCAAACGGTGATTTCAAGTCGGGTGTTCTGCTGGAAGATGCATGGATGCTCTTAATCTGTTGAATCCGGAGCGACGAATGTTGCTCAAGATGCAACAAAACGAGCAGACCAAATGGTCGCTTGAAGAACTCTTGGCTGCATGCGATTGGACCGACCAAGCCGTCGCCGTTGGTGCGGGACACGGCCTTGAAAATCATGGTTTTGTTTCTGTTGAGGAACATGTGACCACGGAAATCCGACTGGACAGTGAAGGTGAGAATGCCCTTGCATCTGGGCTACTTGAACAACGACTCTGGAATTGGATGACGGCGGGCAGCGAACCCTCCATGCGAGCATTACAAGGCGAATTTGAGCGTCATGAAGCTGGACCAGGTGTGGGATTGCTCAAACAACTTGGTGTGAGCATTGAGGGTGGGATTTTGGTGGCGCAAGACTCCTCTCACATTGAATCCGTTCTCAAGCAACGTCGGGATTTTTTGAACGCTCTGCCTATCGAAATGAGGGATCTTGATGACGGGCTGCTTCAACACTTCCGTCAACGCAAAGGGTTGATTGCTTCGCTAGAGCAGACAACTCGTACTTGGTCCATTACAGATTTAGGACTTTCCGTTGATGATGAACACTTGAACGAGACGGTTGTTATTTCAGAACTGACTCCTGAACTTCTCCAAACAGATGCTTGGAAAGAAGCAGAATTTAGAGCATTTGATGTGACGCTTGAATCGGCAACCCCTCGTCGAGGTCGCAGTCACCCAATGCAAGCGTTGATTGAACGTATCCGGTCAGTGTTTTTGGAAATGGGATTCTCGGAACTGGTCGATGATTATGTTCAAACGGCGGGTTGGAACATGGATGCTCTGTTCATTCCTCAAGACCACCCTGCTCGGGAGATGCAAGACACATTCTACCTCAAAGAGCCTGCAAAAATGGAATTATCGGAGGAATTGATGGGGAAATGGAAGTCCATTCATGAAGACGGTGGAGCGACAGGGTCTACCGGTTGGGGTGGCTCCTTTTCATTTGACACAGCCCAGCGCACTCTTTTGCGAACCCACACCACGGTGAACACCATTCAGTACCTTGCTAAGCATCCAAAAGAAGCATGTCGGGTCTTTTCTGTTGACCGTGTATTCCGTAAGGAAGCGATTGATCGCACCCATTTACCGGAATTTCATCAGATTGAAGGCATCATCATGGAAGAAGGAGCAAACCTCCAGATGTTGGTTACGACACTCAAGACCTTCTACGCCAAAATGGGTTATCCCGAAGTTCGTGTTCGACCAGCTTACTTCCCGTATACCGAACCGAGTCTTGAAATTGAAGTGAAGTGGCATGGGAAATGGCTTGAACTTGGAGGGGCAGGTATTTTCCGCCCCGAAGTAACCGAGCCTTTAGGCATTGAATCTCCAGTGCTAGCTTGGGGTATGGGACTTGAACGCCTCGCCATGCTCGTTCTTGGGCTTGACGATATTCGGCAACTTTACATTTCTGATTTGGATTGGCTTCGCCAGCAACCCTTGCTCTGAGTCCTCAGCCCTAACTTTGATAGGGTACCTCTTCCTGCGAATTCTATGGAACCCCCACAAGCCATCTCGTTGATGCTCTCAAATGTTGAAACAATACCAGGTCATTCGGTTGTCTCTTCTCTTGGCCTTGTTACCGGTTCTACTGTGCGAGCTAAACATATTGGTAAGGATATCTTTGCCGGTTTGAAGAACATCGTTGGTGGTGAACTCAAAGCCTACACTGAACTGTTGAACGAATCACGAAACGAAGCCCTACAGCGAATGATGGCTGACGCAAATTCACGAGGAGCAAATGCAATTGTAAACGTCCGCTTTGCAACCTCCAACGTTGCTGCGGGTGCATCTGAACTCTTCTGTTACGGCACTGCAGTCGTCGTCCAGTGAGGCGAGGACATGGATTTTGAACTCATTCTATTTATTCTCCTTGGGTTATTCGCACCTCTTGCTTTTCCCTTATTTTCTTGGGCCATCGGCCGTTGGTATCAGGGCACGCTCTTGAATGCGCTTAACGAACAAGAGAAGCAACAGAATGATGCATTTGGGGGTCACCTCGTTGGTTCTACGTCAAGCAAGATGGCCACTCTTTCCGCACAGAGTTCAGTACTTCTCCATACAAGCATTGTTGTTGGTCCGTCCATAGGGCAGATGTTCTTCATGTGGGGTAAATCCATTTTTGGCGGACGACTTCATTCCTATGATGTCGTCATTCAATACGGGCGAAGAGAGGTTACTCGCCGGTTGCAGGAACAAGCAACTCAACTCGGCTGTGCATCCATTGTCAATCTACGTATCGAAACTTCGACCATCAGTTTTGCAAAAAATCAGAAAAATAGGACATCGTCAATGGAATTCTTAGCCTATGCTACCGGAATTCGTAACTGATTTTTATTCCCACTCTTCTCGAAATCGCTCCCGGCGACCGACAGCTTCGTCTGTTGAATGTTCTCCATCGGGTGTTGCTTCACCAGGGTCAATGAACGTTGTATTCTTCTCAAATTCATCATCGTTGTTGTTGGCCTCCATTTGGTGACGAAGAAACCGCTTGAAGTTGTCCTTGGTCCCAACTCTGAAATTAAACTCTTGTTCATCATCACTTGTTTTGTGATTGCGCTTTCGTTCCACACGTTCGTCTCTCATTCGCTGGCGGTGTCGCTGTGCCCAGAACATCTGGAACAACATTTGCTGTAGTTTTGTGTCTTCATTTAATGGGACCTTATCAGGCCATTCAAGTTCCATTACCTGCTGGATGAAGGCATTGTAGACAGTCAGAAATATCCCCATGTCTTCGATGGTTACTTTGGAATCAGTTTCATGTGATTTCTCATCGTTTTCCTCTGGGTTTTCTTCACGTTCATCCATAATCTTCGCCATAGATTAAATTCGCTAAGAGTATATCAACTCCCGAGATGGTTGAGAACGCATACTCAAAAAGGGGAAATCTTTCGCATGTAATATGGAACTGGTAGGAGCCGTAAGCAGTGGGCTAGGTAGAGCACATGTTTTCATGGCGCAGCCGCACTATCAAGAACAATTCAGGGAGATTCTGGGGCAGACCGCATGGCCAGGTACACTCAACGTCAAAGTTGAGCCAAGTATTCTGAGCCAATACATCGCTCTACGGCAGCGAGCGGGTATAGATACTCTAGACGCACCACAACAATCCAGGGAAGATGCACAACATCACGATGTTTCGGCATACGAACTGATACGTGTGCGTGGCTTCCTACGGGACGGCGTCTCGTTTGGGGGAGCATCGGCTTTTCAAGCCACAATCACAAGGAATGATGTTTCTACCAAATGTGCTTTGCTCATTCCAGATTTAACTCGGCACGTTGATGTTATTGAAGTGATATCATCAGCATTTCTTCGGGAACACTTTGACCTGCGTGATGGGGATGAAGTGAAGCTTTCACTCCCGTGAGTTGTGATAACTTAACGGAAGGTTCCCAATCGTTGCCCATTCACTGTAGAGCATAGTCTTGACCTCATGCTGCGCAGCACACTGCCACCGAGAACGGCGTGTTCTCTCAGCAGTTCTTCCAGTCGGTGGAGCAGAAAAAGAAGTACTGTGACTCGATTCGGGAAGTGGGAATTCCTCCCATGAGACTCCCCACAACACAAGCCATTCGGGTGGTGCGACGCCAAAATCAACGGGCTTCATCGGTTCTTCTATGGCCTCAGTAATTTGTTCAAGGGCCAATTCTCCGATAGCCAATCGAAAGAGGGCATTCGCAGTCCGTCTCACTTGATTCCACAAAAATGCCTCTCCAGTCAATTCAAAACCGATCAAGCGTCCGTTTTCAATCCAAGGTTCGGCCTTGAGAATGGTCCGCATCGGATTTTTCCCTTCTTCCAAGCGAGCAAAATTTCGTGCATCATAGGTCCCCACAAAACACTGAAGCCATGAATTAAACTTCTCTACATCAGGGGCTTTCCAAAATTCCATTCCCTCCAGCCTATATCTGTAAACTCGGAAAGCCGCCATACGAGGATTCCAATCTTCTTCAACTTCTTCTACGGTTAGAAATGCAATGTTTTTGTCCAAACGGTCGTCAATTGCCCGTATCATTTTCTTGGGAGTAATGGCATTCCAAAGTTCCCTTTCAATGGTCACAATTCCTCCGTTCACTCGAACATGAACACCAGCGTCTGTTCGGCTTGATAGCACAAGAAGATGCTCCTCATTGTCCTTATCCAACCATTTGAGGGAACGAAATACATTAATCAATTCGCCTTGAACGGTTCGAACATCAGGTTGGATTTGGCTACCGTGGAAGGCATCTCCAAGATACCCGATACGAAAAAAGAGGCGAACCGTGGAGGCCACCTTTAGCACCTCAGTCTTCAGAGCCTAGGGTTTCAATAGCGTCCTCAATGGAATAGCCAAGGGCCCCAACTGCCCATTGAAGAGCCTGCTTGAGCCAAGGTTGGACCATAGCGTTCTTCCGGGAAGGGTCCATGACTTCAATAGCGTCAACAAGATTTCGGCTTGCAGTGAAAAGGATTTCATCTACGGGAATGTCTTCGAGGTCTAGGCGTCGTGCATAGCGTTGAAATTCCTTAACCGCAACCGGGATTCGGCGGCATTCAAGGGCAAAGGAGGCGAAGTCTGCGATGTATTCCATGTTTTCTTCATCAAGATCCATTGCGGTTTTGTATGCTTTCATGATTTTACGGCCAGCGATGACATCGTCTTGTGCTTCAGTATTTTTCATGTTTGCAAACTCAGCCCACATGTGGTGGAGTTCTGGAACGTCAGCATGGTCTTTAATTTTCAATTCTAAGTCCGCAAGCGCACCATCAAGGTCACCGTTACTGAACATTTCAATGGGGCCTTGGAGTAATTCTTCTGACATCTTAACCATCTCGTGGCCCTGCGTAGGGCACAGTACTTTTCAAGCCTCGCTTGAAGCATTCAAGCGTCTTCGTTAGTGATGGCGCTCTTCAGGTCTTCAAGAAGGTTGGATGAGGAATGTTTCTTATGCATCTCGTTGAGCATCAATTTCACATTATCCCACTTGCGGATTTTGTAAAAGCAATGCTTTGGATCTGGGTCAACACGACGAGATGTACGCTGGTAACTGAGGAATGCAAAAACACGCTTGAACAAGCTTTTTCGGACTTTGGTTGCACTTGAGTCGCCGGCATTATCGGGTGAACCACCAGCTGCTGTGCCTGCGCTGATGCCGACGGTTTCGTCCACAAGGCCTATTCCAGAATCCGTCATTATCGTTACCGTGGCATATCCAAGCATTGTACCCATGGGGGTTCGTTCGACCATGATCTCAGAAATACGGTCAAAGAGAATGCGTCGGTGGGATCGAGAAAGCATAAACGAATGTTGGAAAATCACGGCATTCGTGGTTACAGCGTAGGAAAAACTGCGCTGGTAAAACCAAGTGGCTCCCCAGAATCCAAGTGTGAAGACAATTCCAAACCAAAAGTAACTGTAATCAATTGGAATGAAGGGTTCCATGTTTTCCGCCAGGAAGATGTTCGCAATTGTGGCCACAAGTTGGTCAATTTGAACAACAACCGGTGCGAGTGTGATTGCGAGGAGAGCAATTGTTGTCCACCGGCCAGAGGTTGATAGGTTGAGCATCCGATTGAGCCATGTGATTCCACCCATGACGATGACAAATCCTATTGGAAGGTCCTCTCCAGATGAAAGTTCAAGAATTGTGCTGAGGAGCTTAACTCCAAATGAGGCATTTCCGCTTGCTTCGGGGGGATTGCTGAATAGAATGTGGACGCCGAATACCAGCAACCCGATGAAGTACATACCCAAGAATGCAAGTGTGCTTGGACGTGCTTCCCCGTTTTCCAAAACGGTTTCTCCAGAAATCAATCTGTACTTTTTGTTTTGGGCTTCCATACGAGCGTCTTCTGAAGATTCGAGGGTTGTTGCCTCGGTCTTTTCGTCTTTTTCGGGTGCCGGTGAATCTTCGGACATATCAAGGCCTCTATTCTAGGTTAGAATCACTTATGACAAATACCTTACCCCGTTTGAGGCTTAAAATTCAATGAAGGAGGCCCCAACTGTGCTCAGCGTTTCCTCTTGCCCAGCCGTAATCCTTGCGTGTGCGTTGACCAAATTCATCTTTGATTTCCAACTTTTTTAGTTCAAGCGGATATTCGTTATACGTGAGATGTGACCAAAGCCCACCACGAGTGGGTTGGTCAAAATGCCAGTGAGCTCGGTCAACTGCTTCAACCCTGAATTGAACCGAGGTGCGACCATTCCACATTCGAACCGAAAACTCAGGTAAGGGAGAGCCAGGACTTTGTCCATGATTCCCTTCAACTCTGCGTGATACGGTCTTGATGACTTCAACTCTTGCAAAGCGTTCAGTTCGTTGATTTTGTGCATCATGGAACAAACCACCTTGCGAGAGCCCGATGTGCTGGATGTCCCGACGTTTCCACGGCCTTGGGTTTCGAGCGGTGATAGTTGGTGCAAGATGAGGCAAAAACCAATCCAAATATGAGCCATCTTCAAAGTGTAAAACACCCCAATACCACGGAGGTGAGGGGGCTTGAACACACACTTTTTGGAAGTATGCACTTCCCTTCACATCTTCACCAGCAACGGTACCTTTGACCTTTGTGCCGTGAACTCGAAGAATGTCATAGCCCATATTGGCTGCGTAGGTTGCGGTTGAGGGTCGCGCTACCGACATGGCTGGGTTCCAAGGAGTGAACTGAAGGGATATGTCGGCTGGAGCACCGTTGTTAACAGCCTCTTTATCTCCTTTCAACTCCAACCAGAATTTTGTCATATCGCTTGTAAGTCCCATTGACAAATCCTCCCCCAGCAACGGCACAACTGCGCCCCCACCGTTACCGAGACCCTTTCCCGGCCAAGCAGGGTGTGTGTCCTTGAGTGCAATCATTCTGCAAATCCGTTTGATGTAGGGTTCATGCATTCGGGTTCCATCAAACCACCAAGCACAGACCATTCCGTCAATGGTCATGCCATCGTGTTCATCAAATCCTGGTCTGCCTTTAGGAGTCCATTCTTTTCCATTGACGTCGACCAAATCATTGTCTTTGGTTGACCATAAGACCATGAGTTGGCGCCCGCTTGGATTTCCGTTGGGGTCGTCCAACATCACAAGCCACCACCACCAATCCCATGTCAGGTGCCACAATGGTTTTCTCTGCCCAAGGGCCCACATTGTTGAGAAGTCTCCCCCGAAGATAGGCGGAACTGAAGGTTTTGATTCCATAACCCCGCCTCAATCAATTTCTTTTGATTTGAACAATGCTCCGCCAATAAACCAGAATGTTGCTGCCTGAATGAGCATGACACAAACCGACACAATAATCGTTACTAGGGGAGTCATTCCCAACCCTGAATCGGACGCAAAAATTTCCAATGCTAGCGAACCAGTAAGGGGTTCTGACCCTCCGCTGGTATTGCCTCCAGCCCAAAGTCCGAGGGCGACTAAGAGTGAAGTATCCGTCCACGTTAGGGCGGCACCTGCATCAACAATGTTCATGGCCCAACCAATAACCGAAAACCGGAGTATTGCAGCATCCGGTGCGCCTAAGGTTGTGAGGATCATACCTAATTCCCATGCAGCAAACGGTAGTGCGAGAATGATGCCGTGTTTCCACAGTACTCCGAGTAAACAAAATAGCATGGCGTAAACAAGCAAAGAGAGTAATGATGCAAGTAGGACAGCCATCCAAACTCCAAGGTCACCGAATCTAAAGAAGCCGTCACTTGGCCCGAAAAATCCAGTTACTAATGCAGCAAGGACGACCATGCCCGTCATATACGGCCAAGCCAAACCAAGGAATCCTAATATTCTGTAGAGGAATACTTCAGAACGAGCAATGGGTTTTGAGAGCATGTAATGCATGGTCCCTGAAGACATCTCATCACGAATGAGTCCAGTCGCCATGAATAAGG
The DNA here is from genome assembly GCA_949373095.1 of Candidatus Poseidoniaceae archaeon. Taxonomy (GTDB): domain Archaea; phylum Thermoplasmatota; class Poseidoniia; order Poseidoniales; family Poseidoniaceae; genus Poseidonia. The sequence continues at coordinate 64,719 of CASIBY010000007.1, read as the reverse complement.
GGACAAAGATTCCAATGAGGAACACAAATCCGAATTTGCCGAGTGCTAATACGAACGCTCTGTGGATCGATTCTTTCGCATAGGCATCTTCATCGGGGTCTTCGTCGACATCATTATCTCCGTTTATGCGGAAATTGTTTGAGTATGATTCGGTGTAAATCTGAACGTCACAAGGGATATTATTGTTGTTTGTATCCTGTTGTGAGGCTGTTTTTTCTTCCGTCCGACAGTCTCCATCATCGTCGTATCCATAACTCCCTTCCGAAAGTGATTCAATGTCAAATCCGTCTTCATTGATCCATTTTGAAGGGTCATCTGGGGCAACGGGCGGGTTGAGTAATCCTGGATGTGATTCTGAATCGAGGATGTCGGTTCCGTAGAGATTCTCTTGGCCATTAGGATATCCATCCATGTCAAAATCTCTTGAATCTCCATCGTTGTCAATGGCATCATATTCTCGCATCATTGAATCGATGTAAAACATCGTTAGTACGGCCATTGCAATAAAGCCAACACCCATTACAACCCAGGTGGACAAACGTTTTCGCTGCTGCCGCAGGGTAAACTCTGCTACAGCCATTGCCTTCCGGTCCAGGGCACGCCAAATGGTAGGCTTGTCGCTCATGCTCCGCCTCCAGTAAGGTGTCCGAGTAACGATTCTAAATCATCGTCAGGGTTGTCGATGAGCGAGACTTCATGACCGTTGTTTACAATTAACCCAGGCAGTTCAGAATGAAAAGAACCAAAATGATAGGTCTGAATCAGTAGTTCTGTATCGCTTGGGAAGCTTAATCCAAAGACTGCGGGATGCTCAAGAATATCTTTGGCGAGTGAGCGAGCATCCTTTCCAACGATTCGGATGGTATGTGGGATTTCATCCAAACGTTCACGTATGGCATGAAGGTTTCCAAGTGCTACAAGTTTGCCTTGGTGAAGGATGACGATCTGTTCCGTAATGCGTTCAATCTCGTTGAGAATATGACTGCTGACAAGGACCGTGCGCCCCATTTTACCAAGTTCACGAATGACGTTCATCACCGTAGTTCGGGCCAGAGGGTCACAACCTTGTAGAGGCTCGTCCAATATGATCAGTTCAGGGTCATTGACCAAGGCGTGAGCAATTTTTGCTCGCTGCCGCATTCCTTTGGAAAACTTTCCAATTTGTTTGTTGGCCACATCAGATAAACCGACGAAATCTAGAACTCTGGCTGCTTCAGTATTTGCTTGGTCCCGGGTCATTCCGTGCAGACGAGCAAAGGTGCTTACGAAGTCAAGAGCAGTCATCCAATCGTGCATCTTTTCATGCTCAGGGACAAATCCTACCTTTGCATAGGGTGCAGGGTTTTTCCAAGGGTCAGTGCCAAAAAGACGTATTTCTCCGGCAGAAGGTTTCAATTTCCCCATGAGGAGCTTAAGCAGGGTGGATTTGCCGGCACCATTCATTCCCAAGATTCCTGTGACTCCTCCACTGAGTCCAAGAGTTATGTTGCTCAGTGCATGGATTCGGCCGTATGATTTTGAAACACTCTGGAAATATACGACGGGCATATCAACATCGGGCTTCCAATCTTGAGTTTGACCCTTGCCTTCTTGTGTTGGGTCTGGTATCATTCACGGGTCACCTCCATTGATGATACTCTGGATGACAAAATGTACAGAGCGATAGAATTCATTACAACGAGTGCTACCAAGGAATACGTCCAAGGGTACTGGTCGTAGGTTTGTTGTGTCCCGATTATGGCTTGACCAACATGTGCTACACAATCATATGGGGAAAGAAGATACAGAATTTCCCGTTCAAAGAGGTTCTTGACAATAGAGGCCAAGGTCTTGGAACCAAAGATGATAGCAATAAGTCCAATGCCTGGGAAAAATTTCCCTTGTGATACACTGGAGAGTGCCAGTCCAATACTCGTGTAGGTGATAATGAGGATTATTCCAGCAATGAATCCAGAAAGAAACATTGGGAATACATCAACCATCCATGCCCATCCTCTTCCGAATGCTAATATCTCCGCCATGAAATACAACATGTAGGTCAACAAGATAACAAGGGCTTGAATCAACGCAACCGAGAGGTACTTCATTCCAATATAATCAAACCTTGAAACAGGTCGAGAGAAGTACAGTGCTGAGGTACCATGTTGTCGGTCTTCTGAAATTACACTCCCCACTAAAAGAGCAGCCACGAGTGGGTAAAACAGGACATTTCTAGGGAAGAATCCCAGTACGTGCCCGTACAAGTTATCTCGGCTCACGCCAAACAATGAGTGGAATTCTGCACTTCCAATGAGGCTGGATAACAGTGTAAATGCGGCATCAGTTAACGATCCAATAAAGGCGATGAGAATAAAAATTCGTGTTGGCATGGACCATGGACGGTGCCCTTTTTTGAAGATGCCAAGAAGGTGGTGCCTCAGTATGGCCCAGTTTCTCATCCATCGTGGATTGAGCGTTCCGTTCCAAGTGGTGTACTTTTGTTCAAAAATTTCTCCTCCATGGGCTGTTTGAGCACTCGTTTGAGCGACATCAACCTCGTCCCCACTATCAGATCCCCATGCGACATCCATTCGTCCCTGGCCGGTAATTGGGGCTTCTGCCTCGTTGACTGGCTCGTCACTCATGCAGCACCACCGCCAAGAGATTCCGGAGCGTCAACTCGGCGTGCTTCAATTGGAGATGATAAGAGGTCATCACTCGATTTCACTTCATATCCAAGATTTTCCATGATGGCTAGAAAGAGGTCTTCAAGTGACGCTTCGTATTCATGCATTCTCCGAATTTGTGCCCCGACTTCGCTCGCTGCTTGGAGGATATGGGTGGTCGTATGTTCTTCGGTATTTGCAACACGCATCACACGCCCTTCTCGACGTACCTTGAAACCCCGGTCACGAAGCAGTTCCTCAAGTCGGGTCGCTCCTCCCCACACGTGAATTTCAACTTCCTTATCAATCGCCTTGAGGTCTTCAATTCTACCTTGTGCAGCCAGTTTGCCCTTGTGGAGTAGCACAATGTTTTCGCATACACGTTCCACATCTTCCATCAAGTGACTTGCCATAAGCACGGAGCGTTGGCCTTCATTCACCATAGTATTCAATGTTGAAATCATAAATTCCCGAGTTTTAGCATCTAGGCCGTTTGAAGGCTCGTCAGCAATAATTAACTCTGGGTCGTGGATGATGGCACAAGCCAGTTTTGTTGCTTGCTTCATTCCGGTTGAGAAACTTTTGATTTCACGGTAACGCTGTTCCCCCATTCCAACAAACTGAAGTGCTTCATGGGCGCGATTGAGGGCGACAACGGGATTCATGCCTAGGAGTTCTCCCGAATAGCGCACTTGATGAATCGCATCCATCTCTGGGTTCAGCGCATCGTATTCCGGCATGTAACCAATACGAGAACGTATTGCCTCACCCTGTGTTTTGATGTCGAGGCCCAAAACGGTTGCTTCACCAGACGTCGCTTGGATAAGCCCCAATATAGTTTTCAAAAACGTAGATTTCCCTGCACCATTTGGTCCGAGAAGAGCGGTCGCTCCTCGGGGGACTGAGAGGTTGAGGTTATCCAGTGCAACATGGGGGCCGTAAGATTTGGTAAGGCCCTTGCTGTGAATGACGAGGTCATCATCCATAGGAGCCACAGAAATACGAGATAAACGGCGACCCTTGAAGCCTTTGCCTCCGTGGGAACGAGTTGCCTTATTCCTCTGCGAGAATTCCGCCCCGAGTCTTAACGGCAATTCCCTTGGTAAAGACGCTGAGTTCATTGGCATTACACTGAGAAATCCCATGGCCTAACAAAGCTCCAGATTCATTGAGAATGAGGCACGCTTCCCCAGGGAGAACCCATCGGTCACAAGCAATTACGAATCCGTGAAATACATTTCTTCCTTGACGAACATAGGGCTCAGCATCACTCGCCACTATCACGCAAGCCGGGCCGTTTCCTGACGTACCGTTCCATTCAGAAATTGGCATCGTATTTGGGAGAGGTTCCGTACGCTTGCTGAATAAATGAAGCGCACCTGCATTAGCCAGAGAAAGACCACCGTCTCTCAACCTTGGGCTTAGCATGTGTTCTCCAGCAGAATCCAAGACGTTCTTGACTCGTCCTTGTCGATTAATTACAAATGTTGAACCCACTGCGACGGATTCTGAACTGACACGATCCATGTTTAACATCACCATCATTTTCTCAATGGCTTGATGTTGATTCAAGATACTATCAATCTTTTTTCTATCTTCGTTCTTCATCGGAGTATGAAGATTTTCTGAAGACAAATTTAATTGTTCAAGTCCGGTTTCCATACGGGACTTGATTCCATCACCCTTTGCGTCTACGCATACATATGGAGCATCTCCCATTCCGAGTCGTTCTAGTTCTCGTTGAATCCACAAATCGTCTGGTCTATGGTTGAGTACCCAATCCGGAGCATTCACATGAGCGAACGGATTCACATCTTCAAGAGCAACGGGTATCAATCCAAGGGGTGTTAGCATGAGGGTTTGGACGTTAGGGAAATGATGTTGAAGCCAAATAAATTGGTCAATAAGCCGGTCACGAAATGGGCCTCTGATTCCATGGAATATGAAGGCACAGTTTGTTTCCTCCCTCGAAGTCCAACGCGTGTGAATTGCCCTACGGGCTTTCTGAATGTGCGGGCGTACGAAGGTATCATCTCCGGACCATTGGACGCCGCCTGTCCTTGGAGTGTGTTGATTCCAAACTACCCAGTCCCAGGAATCTTCCCACATTCCTCGGTCGGTTTTCAGGTCTTTTGCAGCGTCTCGATCGTTGTAGAAGAGGTCAGGCCGTTGATTGCTGTTAAGGGCAGGCCGGGTTGACAACCAGAGGAAGGCTTCTCTTAGAGCGGGGTGTTGATGGCTACGTTGTTCAGCAAGTTGCCAGATCTTACCGTCACGGACTGCCTGTTTACATCGGGCAAGTTCCGCAAGCGTAACCTCAAGGTTGTAATGGGCAAGACACTTTTCTTTTTCTAAAGCAGACATCGCTCGTACATCAGCCGGGCTCAGCATAGCAACACAGGGCATCAACATGGGCCAATCGACCAAATCGTCAATCCGCTCGGTTCCCCATGGGGTGAGGAGTCGTCCATCTCTTGCAAACAATGCATATGCTGCGGAGTCAAACAAATCAGCCCCGAGGGCTATTGACATCGGGAACAGCATGGGGTGGCCACATCCAAACATGTGGACCGGACGGTTTGGTGGCAAATGTGGAAGGGTAGCCATCATGATTTTTGCATAATCCTTGTACCGCTGTTGTTCCATCACAGGGACAATGCCACCTATTGGATGGACTGAGAATTCATGGGGAGCCATCAACTGTGCTGAAAGTTGGCGTAGTTTGCGGAATACGCCACCTTGAATTGGCCCGTTGAGCATGGTGTCATCTGATGCCTCAATACTTGCCTCTGCCCTTTTCACCGTCTCATGCACGGCTTCCTCAACTTCGGATTCGGTCATGTCAGGGCGGGAAAACACGTCAAGCATCGTTGCTATGTCAACACCAATAGAGCGTTGGAACAATACGATTTCTTCCACGCCGACTTCAACGTCTCCGTAGATGTATGATTGAAACGTACCCGAATCTGTCATGACTACGCCGGGGAAATTCAACAAAGCGTGAACACCGTTTTCTTGCGCTTGGGTTTTGAGGTTTTCATGCTTCCAAATGATGTATGAATTGGTAATGAGAGCGCCAATGCCGTATTTGTCCCACATTTCTCGTGGCTCAATGGTTCGGATGTTTGGATTGACAACGGGAAGAAGTGCAGGTGTTTCTAGAACTCCATGTTCAGTGTGCAGTCGACCAAGGCGAGCGCGACCATCTCTCTGGGTTACTTCGAATTTACCACGGTCTTGTTCTCGGCATGGCTTTGGGTCCTTACGAGTGCCTTCCTTCCATGCGACCATGCCCGACCCTCGGGGCTTGAATTATCAAAGCCTCGGCTGGGATGGGTTGTGTTCACTCTGTTTAAGCGTCAACGAATTCTACTTTTCCATGTGCTAAAATGAACTCTCTTCCGAGTTCATCAAATGTATCAAGAAGGGCAGAGGAGAACTTAATCGAATGGATTTCAGGATCTCCTTCAAGGTCTGTTTTGACTCCCTCCAGCGTACCTGGTGCGGCCCCGCAAGAGAGGCACGCTCCGGTGAGGTCCAACACGATGTCAAGACCTTTTTCGGATTTCGCATGCCGAGTTACGGCAATACCTCCACCGTGCCCGTCCAAAGCAGCTCGTACGGTACCCAGGCGGGAGAGCAATGCGGGAATGAGGTATTCGGATTCAATGAGGTCAAAGATGGACATGTTTTGCAACCGTTCTTCCTCTTCAGGGTTCGTTGTTTCTGCGATTCGGCGTTGAGATTCTGCATCCATCGCTGCCTTTGCCTCAGCAGCATATTTCGCCACTAAGTCATCATCCATGCCACAAGGTGCGAGCGGTTGGATATCAACTCTCGTCTGGGGAACCCTTCGTTTGGAGGTGAACTCAAATGAATTAATGGAGCAAAGGTGGTTTCGTCCGTGATACTATGGTTTCTTTAGTAAAACCTCTTATATTTAATAATCCCCATTGCTGAGAAAGGCAAGGAGGAATGAAGAACATGGGCAAATGTGGATGTGGACGGTCGCCTACTGGAATGTGCAAAGGGTGGCACGGTCTCAGTAAGGAAGAGTACGAGAAAAAACTATTAGAACACAAGAACGAAACTAAAGAAGAATGAACATGAGTTGTACTCAAAATCTGACGAATCTTAATGTGGAATTGAATTGTATTCAATCCACTATTCGCACCGGTAATTCCGGTCGGGTATATGACCCACAACATCCCTTCATAAGGGAGGGACGGGAGCGTAGTAACGGGTGTGAATGAAGTGGACGCGATTTTACGTATTGAAAATCTTCATGTGAGTGTTGATGGAACCCCCATTATTAAGGGGCTAAGTCTTACCATTCACAAGGGTGAAATCCATGTGATTATGGGCCGTAATGGTGCCGGCAAATCGACGCTAGCAAGCGTCCTCATGGGCCATCCAGCCTACGAAATTACCGAAGGCTCAATTTACTACATGGGACAACCTCTTGAGGATCTTGCAGTCTTTGAACGAGCTCGTGCTGGAATGTTTCTATCCTTCCAATATCCAGTGGTAATCCCTGGGGTTCAGGTTGGGACATTCTTGAAGAAGTCTGTACAATCCGTGCGGGACGAGCCCATCAAAGGCCGAGCCTTTAGAAAAGAACTCAATGAAGCCATGAAAACTCTTGATATGGACAAATCAGTCCTGTCACGGTATGTTAACGACGGCTTTAGCGGAGGGGAAAAGAAGCGTTTGGAAGTCCTCCAAATGCTAATGCTGAATCCTAAACTCGCCCTATTGGACGAGACAGATTCAGGGCTTGACATCGATGCTTTGCGAATTGTTGCAAAGGGAATCAACCAAGTGGCACCCCATGCAGGGTGTCTTATCATTACCCACTATCAACGACTTCTTGACCATGTCAAGCCAACCTATGTTCACGTTATGATCGACGGTCAGATTCTGATGACTGGTGGCCCAGATTTGGCCCTCGAGTTGGAAGATAAGGGCTACGATTGGATTGATGCTGTACCGGAGGCCTAAATATGAATGAAGATGCAAATGATGCAGTCGGTGATTACCGATTTGGATTCCACGACCCAGAGAACGCAACCATTCGTTTTGATAAAGGACTGTCTGAACAAGTAGTGAGGGATATCTCTGCACTCAAAGACGAACCGAAATGGATGACGGACCTCCGTGTAAAGGCCTATAATCACTTTATTGAACGGCCAATGCCGGATTGGGGCAACTGTCACTCGCTCAACCAAATTAATTTTGATAACGTCACTTACTTCTTGCGCTCGTCTGACGCTACCAAGAACGATTGGGATGATGTTCCGGAAGACATCAAGAACACATTCAATCGCTTGGGGATTCCAGAGGCTGAACAGAAGTGGCTCGGCGGAGTAACGGCTCAATATGAATCGGAAGCCGTTTACCATTCCATCAGAGAAGATCTTGAAGTGCAAGGTGTACTTTTCCTTGACATGGACAGTGGATTGAAGAAATTCCCTGAAATCGTCAAGAAATACTTTGGGACCATCGTGCCCCACACCGATAATAAATTCTCAGCTCTGAACACGGCTGTTTGGTCAGGAGGTTCATTCATTTACGTTCCAAAGGGCGTACATGTTGAAATGCCCGTCCAAGCTTATTTCAGAATCAATGCTAAAAACATGGGGCAGTTTGAGCGAACACTGATTATCGCAGACGAAGACAGCAGTATCCACTATGTCGAAGGTTGCACAGCGCCGACATACTCAACGGATTCATTGCATTCTGCAGTTGTTGAACTCATTGCTATGAAGGGAGCTAAAATTCGCTATTCAACCATCCAAAATTGGTCTGCTAACGTGTTTAATCTCGTTACTAAGCGAGGTGTCGCTTATGAGGGCGCAACCATCGAATGGGTTGACGGAAACATTGGTTCCAAATTGACGATGAAGTACCCCTCAGTTCTCCTGAAAGGCGAGGGTGCCCACGCCGAAGTGATATCTGTCGCCTACGCAGGTAAAGGTCAACATCAAGATGCTGGGGCTAAAGTCCACCATCTTGCGCCTAATACTACGTCGAATATTCTGTCGAAATCTATCTCTAAGAACGGAGGACGTTCTTCTTACCGCGGTATGCTGCAGGTCACTCCAAAATCTCACGGATGCCGCTCAAAGATCGTTTGTGACGCTTTGATGCTGGACAGCGAATCACGCTCCGACACCTATCCTACCATGGAAGTCGGAAATCCTACGGCCGACCTCGAGCACGAAGCGAGTGTCTCAAAGGTCTCAGGGGACCAGTTGTTCTACTTGATGAGTCGCGGATTTACGGAAGAGCAAGCAATGGGCCTTATCGTCAATGGATTCTTTGAACCCTTTACTCGAGAGTTGCCGATGGAATACGCAGTTGAACTCAACAAACTCCTGGAATTGGAAATGGAGGGTTCGATTGGATGAAGTACTCCAAGATGGAACTTCCCTCAAGGGCTAACCATTTGTGGAGATACACTCCCTGGAAAAGGATTCACCCTTCAACCGTTGAAACCATACCAAATGCAGTCCCTTTCCGTTGGGAAATTGATGACGGAGGTGTTCTCACCGACGGCATGCCCCGAGTCATGACAGACGGCGACATTGCCCGTGTCTTCTTGAGTGAACTTGGTCAGACAGGCGTCTCGCTCTCTACTGACGGCACATTGCCTGTTGTTCATATTCGTGCTGTTGCCTCTGGCCATGTCTCCGTAGGCCATCTTCACATTGATTGTGACAAGGATGTCACTGTTATCCTCCATCTATCTGGAGAAGCTGAATGGGCGGGGCTTCACATCACGGGGTCTGTTAAGAATAACGTTCGCGTAGCAATTGGATTCATTAACGAACTATCAGCAAATTCCAAACTGCTTCGTTGCGAGGACTGGACCGTTCAACGAGATGCAACTATCGAAATGGCTTCGCTCTCTATCGGAGGGTTCCGCTGTAAGAACGATCTACGCACCAGATTGATGGCTGCAGGTGGGAGTTTGACTCAAGCCATTTCAATCCACGGTCATGACCAACGCCATGTTGACCATCACATTGAGATTCATCACGACGTTGGCCATACAAATTCTAACCTTCACATCCACGCTGCATGCAACGATGAGAGTCATTCAATCTCAACTGGATTGTTGACCATCGCCAAGGCAGCGAACCAATCTGACGCTAGTCAAGTCTTCAAGAATCTCTTACTCTCCGAACGCTCACGAGCAGAAGCCATTCCTGAATTGGAAGTTTTAGCCGACGAAGTCTCTGCAAATCACGGAGCTGCAAGTTCTCCCGTCAACCTGGAACAAATGCATTACCTCATGAGTCGGGGACTTGGAGCCGATGAAGCAACAGCACTGATTATTGAAGGCTTCATGCAAGACGGTTTTTCGGCGCTTAAGTCCAAGGCACTTGTTGACGAAATGCGCACCCGACTCACCGTACACTTAGAATGTGAATTGATGAGGTGAAGCGATGCTCCGTGATCAGTTCCCTATTTTGCAACGCATGGTCAACGGACACCCGTTGGTTTACCTTGACAATGCTGCTACCACACAAAAGCCCCAGGTTGTTCTTGACGCTATGAACGATTACTATTCTAAATCGAATGCAAATGTTCACCGTTCAGTCCACACCCTTGCGGGTGAAGCAACCGAAGGATACGAGTCATGCCGCAGTAAACTCAAACAACGCTACAATGCAGACAGAGCAATTCTCACCAGTGGAACTACCGAGGCAATCAACCTGGTTGCACATTCTTGGGGGAGAGCTAAATTGACATCTGGCGATGTGATTGTTCTTACTGAAATGGAACACCATTCTGACATAGTTCCGTGGCAAATGCTCGCCGAGGAACGAGGGGTCGAGTTGCGTTATGTTCCAGTGTCACAGGATTTTACTCTGGACATGGAAGCGTTCGACCATGCATTAGACGGAGCAGCATTGGTTTGTGTTGTTCACACCTCCAACGTTCTTGGTGTCCGAAATCCACTTGAAGAAATCATTGAGAAATCTCGAGCAGTTGGTGCCCGTGTTCTCATTGATGCTGCTCAGGGACTCCCACATTCCACCGTAGATTTCCAAGCATTTGGTGCTGATTTCATGGCTTTTTCAGCGCATAAAATGTGTGGGCCAACCGGAATTGGTGCATTACTGGTCACACAATCTGCTTTTGATGAAATGGAGCCGTTCATGGGAGGTGGTGATATGATTGAAACCGTGACCATTGAAGGTTCGACCTACCAAACCAATGAGCACAAGTTTGAGGCCGGAACACCCCGAATCGCTGAAGCCGTCGGATGGACTGCTGCGCTTGAATGGATGGAATCGTTTGACTTGGACAAAGAACATTCACGGTTGATTGCAATTGCTTCTTGGGTTGCCGAACAATTGACGGGGGCTTGGAATGAGTGTTTACGGGCGGCATGGAGAACACGATGCTGCGGTTGTGTCGTTCCTACACCCAACCATCAACAGCGAAGATATGGCCCATCTTCTCGATGCACGAGGTTTTGCCGTACGAACCGGACATCATTGCGCCCAACCTCTGCTTCACCGCCTTGGAATCTCTGGTACTGTTCGTGCATCATTCTACGTTTACAACACAAGGGAAGAAGCCGAAGCCCTTGTTGATGAATTACGAGGCATTGTGGAGAAATTTGCATGACGTATCCAGAAGCGCTTCAAGAACTGGTTGAAGAGTTTCAGGCAATTGACGATAAACGTGAACGTCTCGAGATGTTGTTTGAATTGGCCGATGAAGTCGTGGAATTACCTCAAGACCAGTGGGATGATGAAACACGGATAAGAGGATGTCAATCCGAAGCTCATGTCAGGATTGGAATCACCGAGGGGCGTATTCAATTTCTTTCTTCATCTGATGCTCGCATGGTCCAAGGTTTGATGGGAATTCTTACCATTGCACTCGATGGTCTTACGCCGGCACAGGCCGTACTCATTCCACCAACTTTTGCTGAAGAGATGGGCCTGCTCAATACCCTTACGCCGAGTCGGTCCAATGGGTTTCGCAACATGTATGATAAAGTGATGACCGACCTACGTCAAAACAGAGGGGATTAACGATGGTGACCAAGGAAGAAGTGATTGAGCAACTGGATGAAGTGGAAGACCCCGAACTGGATTTGTCGATTGTTGAACTTGGTTTGGTTTACGATGTTCGATTTAGAAGAAAAAGAGGAAGGCACTCACGCTGAAGTCGACCTCACGCTTACCTCTCCAGGTTGCCCTGCCGCCCCCGAGATCATGGCGGCAGCTCATCGTGCTGCACTTTCCACCAATGGTCTTGATTCCGTCCACATCAATCTTGGTTTGGACGCCGCGCTGGGACCCTAAAATACATGCGAGCGAAGATGCCAAAATGGACATGGGCATATGGGACTGACCGCTTCATGATGTTCGGCTGTAATACCTAAGGAACGTTTGTAGTCCCTGTTCGTCACCGGGTCTCAAGCCGCTCTACGAACCGCAGAAGTTCTTGAACGAATGTTCCGCCAAATGCGGGTCATTCTTCAGCATCGTCCATTGTTTCGTTTCGCTTGGCGTCCTGCGATCAATCCATACGATTCCAACGAGGTTGAGAGGCGCTAGGGCAATCACCCACCAGGGGATTGGTTTTCAAAAAGGATGGCGTCTCCTATCGAGACGCCCTTGCGCCACCATGGTTCACTCTGGGTGGGGTTGGTTGAGAAGAAACGGTCTCTCCGATCATCGGTGTTGTGACGGTGAGGTGTTGTTCCTTGCCCCTTTCGATGTAGACGAGTTCGAAGGGGCTCGTCCCAAGGATGAAGGGCCAATTCGAATTTTGAATTATGAATGGGGAGTACTGATCGGGCATTGAGGTCAATGAGCTGCCTGGATGGCCTCTTCCGGGAACATATGGACGTCTTTCCATGCAGGGTCGTACTGGCCCGATTCAATAGGAACGCGATAGGTCGAAGGGCCCGTATCGCTCGCCAATGACTGTGAATTCCTCGGTGTATCCAGTGTCTCCGCTGAAGTACAAAGTGGACTTGTTGTGAAGTTGGAACACCCATGAACCCCACAACGTCGTGTCCATGTTGCCCAAACCTCGGCCGCTAAAGTGCTGCGCCGGCGTGAGTGCCACTTGGAATTCGTTCGGTACTGGTCGCCTCCTCGTACCAATCTCATCTCACTGACGCTGGCCATCAGTCAACACCCCATCGCAAGAGGTGTGCTTTGACGCCGAGATGGGACATAGAAGGTGGAATCACTGAAGTTCTGTGATAGTGTCCATGTCAAGGTGGTCATAGTGGTCATGGGATATGAAAACATAATCGATTTTAGGTAATTCACTCAGACTGTATGAGTGTTGATACGGAAACGGAGATGGTCCGAAGAACAACGGGTCAGTGTTGTCCTCACCAAACAAAGGGTCGGTAATGATGGTGACATTCGCGGTTTCGATCAGGATGGTTGAGTGCCCGAACCAAGTGATGCTAATTTCCCCACCATTGGGTTCAAGGGACTGGTATTCTTTTGTGGGAAGGACTGTGGTTGGTGCTCGTTTTGAATCACTTACCATATATTCGCCAAGTGTACCCCACCAAGATGAATTTCCATCACTAAATTCTTCCAAATTTTGGAAGGCGCCTTCCTCAAAGTTCTGAGAATCAAACATAACAGGATCACCTCCAGTTTGGGGTGATACATTGAGGAAAATAAGGGATGAAATGATGAGGAAGGTTAGGATTACAGAAAGCAATAACCCGGTTATTTTGGCACTTCGAATCCTAGAACTCTTTCCTGAAAGTTCAGTGTTTGATGAAAAAAGTTTGGTAGTTGAAAGAAGCCGGATACTACTCCAAAATACAAGCATAACGATGAGGATAACATTGACCGGTTGGAGATTCCACCGATAGAGCAAGATCAGCAAGGTTGAGCCAAACAATAACTCTCCTTTGTAATCCTTTAACCCCTTGAAGAGAGGCTTTTCTTCATACAATTCTCGTAGATCAGTGGGCTCTTTTACATCATCGAGGGCGCTATTGGACAGCGATTCCTCTTCGATCATGTTTGAGCCCGTCCAATTGGATTATTTGAATATCTGTGAGGGATTAACCGGGTCTGCCGTCATTCACTCGGCATCCATTGTTTGTGCTTCTTCATGCACATGCCGAATTCCTCTGAACTAAGTTGCTGAGAAAGCCAAGTGTGAACCTTTGGCCATGGCTGGTTGTCAAACCAATCGCGGTCATGATTGGCGAATTGACGAATAAATGGAAAAATGGCGTCGCTTAGATGGCCAGATGGGAGTTCTGCCTCCAACGATTTAATGAACGAACAAGCCGCTTCACGATGCTCAATCTCGTCAACATCTTCGTAGCGGTTGGGATATTTGTAGCGGTCAAGGTGGAATTTGAACTCGTTATCATTTCGGTCAATCCATTCTTTTTCGTGCGAGCTGAGGGTCCAGTTCAACACGTGTTGCATGATTTCGAGGCTCTCTTCAATGACGGTACCGTCTGCTAGTTGCAATACGGGAACAGTTCCTTTTGGAGAAATGTCCATCATATGCGCAGGGCGGTCACGGAGAATCACTTCTCGATGTTCAACCTCAAATTCTGTGCGCACAATGGCCATACGGGCTCGCATGGCATATGGGCAACGACGAAATGAGTACAAAATATGCATTAGAATCCCTCGGCAAGTCGATATCAGGCATACAAATGGTCTGGTGCCTCGCTTTTCTTCTTTTTAGACTCCAGCATCTTGGCGATGTTTGGGTTTTTTGCAATGATCTGAACAATTACTGACCCTGCATTTGTGAACACATATTCAGTTTTGCTTAACTTCTCCATAACACGGATCTCAGTCAGGTGGTCCAAAAATTCTACTGGCATGTTGATATCTTTTGCATCTGATAAAGAAAGGTTCACATCTTCTCCCTCTGCCACTGCTTCCGCAACTCTTGAAAACAACTGAAGTGCTTCAGTTGGCATTAACATAATCTTGTTGAAGGCTGTCAGAGTTGGCATTTCAATTACATCTTTGTTGGGTTGGACAACTTCCGTACCACTTGGTTGTTTGACATAAAATACAGGTGCATAGGAAATATTTGCGGCAGTCGAGACCGCCGCCGCCATGTGCATTGTTCCCCCAGTAATCCCCACAAGTACCGGTTTGTATTCTTGATCATGAAGAGAATGAATCGCTTTGAATGTTTTATCCATGATATGGTAAGCAGCATCCTTGCCGAATAAATCCTCAATCACAAAGACCTCCCCTTCAAGATTGAATTGTTTCTTCCAGTGACTCAGTCTCCTACGTGTCTTGGATGCGAATTTTTCACTTGTCAACAATATGAGTTTGTCAGGTGAATAAAATTGAAGTGAGGTGTTAACATGCTCCGATGTCTCACCGATTGTAAGCACTAAGCCGGTTCCGTTCATGAAACTCCGTGAGGTCTGAAAGGTATTATCCTTCACATGTTCTTCTCAGCGCTTGACAACGATAGTCAGGACATCTCCATCCTTGAGTTGATGGTCTAGGCCTACCCGTTGGTCGTCAAATTTAGCACTTGGTCCACGAATTCGTGCGAATCGGAACTTCCTCACGAAATCACGGTGGAGTTTGATACAGATGTTTTGAACTGTAGAATCATCCTTGACTATGAGGGGGTCTTCCATGTCAGCATCTTGCCCTTGTGGCTTGAGGTAGACTCGCATAAATCCAAGATTATTATAGATGAAATCTTTCATTTCCTCTAATCCAATGTCTTTGAATGCTGAAATGTTCATCACGGGCCAATCATGGGGTAAGGCTGCTCGTGTTCTTGCGATATCATGGTCGGTAGCGATGTCAATTTTGTTAATGGCAATAACCGCAGTTTCGTAAATACGATTTCCTGCTAGACAGTCAACGATTTGTTCAGCAGTAGAATCTTCACGAAGTGTGACTAGAGCGGATGTGTATCCAAAGGAACGGATGATGTCGGCCATTTCCTCATTCGTCAGGTGGGTTTGTTCAACTGTACTGCGGATTTCAACTCCACCTCGGTCGGTTCGCTTAATGAAAATCGGCGGCTTCTCTTCGTTCAAGCGAAGTCCAGCATTGTGTAGTTCTCTGTGAAGAACATCAAAGTGCCCGTCTTGGAACGGGTCAACGATATACAGCACCATGTCTGCACTCCGGATGACATTGAGAATTTCTCTTCCACGTCCCTTTCCTTCGGCTGCCCCCTTGATGAGTCCAGGCAAGTCCAGAATCTGGATTTTAGCTCCACGATGTTCCATCACTCCGGGAATACATGTGAGCGTGGTAAAGGCGTAGCCACCGGTTTCAGAGTGTGCATCCGTGACCTTAGAAATGAGGGTCGATTTACCCACTGAAGGAAATCCAACCAGAGCAACAGTAGCGTCACCGGATTTGCGAATTTCAAATCCTTTACCGCCGCCGCTTGCTTTTGAGTGTGCAGCGACCTTCTCTTCCTTTAGTTTGAGTTGGGCGATCTTTGCCTTTAACTTCCCAATGTGGGCGTTTGTGGCTTTGTTTTTCTGGGTCTTATCGATCTCGACGCGAATTAACTCGATTTGCTCCTTAATCGTCGCCAAGACAAGACCCTCCTGCTTCGGGGTTCAGCACGTCGTTCTTGAAGGCTCTTACAAAAAAGGCTCTTCAACGGGCCGATGGACTCAATCTCGTCGTGCAATAATGCTGGCTAAGAGAACGACCATCCCTGTCGCAGCAAGACCGAGGGCTGGCACGGCTGGGGTTTCGTCTTCAACCTCGTCAGCGTCACATGCTGAACCGATTCCGTCGTTGTCTGCGTCGGCTTGGTCAGCATTTGCTACCAGTGGACAATTGTCGCTTTCATCTACTATCCCGTCACCATCGTCGTCTGCATCAGCATTGTTTCCGATACCGTCTTCATCAGTATCTGTGGTTTCATTGGCGTCGTTGTCAAAAGCGTCATCAGTGTCGTTTAATCCGTCGTTATCATCATCAGCGTCTGCGTTATCACCAGTTCCGTCACCGTCAAAGTCAGATTGCTCAGTGACATCAAATGGGAATGCATCATCAGAATTGTTCACCAAATCGTTGTCGTTGTCATCATCGCAAGCGTCCCCCATGTTATCGTTGTCAAAGTCTTCTTGGTTTGGATTTGCATCATCGGGGCAATTGTCTGCCTCGTTGTTAATACCATCAGAGTCCGAGTCAAAATCTACACCGGATACGACAATTGCTCGCTCAATCACAACATCCACGACAGGCCGGCCGTATTGTCCAGTGGTCATTGCGCTGATTGAATCGACTACAGATGTGCCATCAACAACTTTGCCAAATACAGTGTGTGTGCCATCCAAATGATTTTGTGAAGAATCATCAACAATAAAGAATTGAGAGCCACCAGTATTTGGGGCACTCATCTTGGCCATTGAAAGCACATAAGGCGAATGAATCAATCCATTATTTGCTTCGTCTGGAATGGTCCAAGCATCCGAGCCGCTTCCACTGCACGAGGAGTTATTGGAGACCTGGCCGTTACAGAATCCTTGCCATGATGCAGCATGTCCTCCTGTGCCATCGTAGTTGGTGAAATCGCCGCCTTGAATCATGAAATTATCAATAACTCGGTGGAAGATTGTGTCATCATAACAACCCATGAGGCTTAGGAGGGCGAAGTTCTCTGCATGGATTGGGGCAGCAGAGTGATTCAGTTCAAATGTGAGGCTTCCAAGATTGTTGCCCATTTGGAATTGAATGTATTCTGCGGTCGTAGTAGCCTCAGTAGTGCATCCATTAGCGGAATAGTTGTGTCCAAAGTCAAACAATGTATTGACTGATGATGATGCAGAATTGGGTGGCGGAACTTCGTTCATTGCAGTTACACTTGCAGTGGTTGTAATGGTGCGTACTGAATCAGGGTCAACTCCAGCATCCCATGCGACACTGACATTGAAGGTTACATTTCCGCCCGCAGAGACGTTGAGATAGGCTGGAGCGTCAACTTCAAGCCCGTCGCCAGTAACTCCTATACTGATGTTTTCAGTGTATGTTGTTGGGTTTGATACGATACACTCAAAGGATTCGTTTCCTCCAGCAAGGGGGTCGGTTGGCATGTAAGTTTCTGAGCATTCAAGGGATACAGCAGCGCCAGAAACTTGTGCATTTGCATTCATTGGAAGGCTTAGCAGCGATAGGCAAAAGAGTATCGTAAGAATTCTGCGCATGGTTGTACCATGTGTTCAGCATACAAAGCACTTTCCGAACTCATCTCCCTTGGAATGTATGAAGCGATGGCCTCAAACGAGACCGTTGTTTCCACAAACCCATGGGGCTTGAGATGATTGGACTTCTCGTCCACACCCCAACACTTGATTTACTTATGAATTGCTCTTGGGCTGAACTCGCAACAGGAATGGCTGCTGGCTCTTTTCGTGACCGACGGCCGGAGCAGGACCATCAGTTGACCAACAGCTTTGCTATTGATGCAGAGGCTGAACTCTTGGACTGGATGGACGAGCAAGATGTTGGGGAAGACGATTCTGTCCGGGACGCACTCTTGTCATGTCAAGACGGTGAAGAAGGCCTACTTTTGCTCATGAAGTGGGCAAGTCCAGGTCAATGGGAAGTCTGGGAAGGCCGGGCGTTTCTCTATCTTGAGGAAGCCTTGCGAAATGAAGTGGGGGACATTCACGAACTCTATACTCAACAGGTTTGGGATAAGGTTCATGCTAATCTCAAAGGTATAGCGGCTGAAGAATATGCTGACCGTGTGGTCTTGAATTGGATGGGGCGAAGGAAAGCCCTCGGTGAATCGATTGATGAAAAAGACGACCCGAAAATCGTTCCAACATTCCAGGCACACAGCCGGGCATCGAAATCACTCGTCTACGCAGTGAACCGTGCGGCTATTGAGGAGGATTTGGAATGGGTTCTGGGACGAGAACATCTTGAGGCTACCAAATGGGGCTATGGAGAATGGAATCTCTCGTCCTATCTTCATTCATCCTAAGCGTGGGGTTCAAAATCCATGCGCGGGACCGGCAACTGATGTCCGACGAATCATCTGATGAATCACCTGTCGAGGAAACCGAAGTGGAAGCACAAATTCCACCAGCAGTGGAAGAGGAGATTTCCGAGCCTTTAGCAGAAGAAGAGCTTGAGATTGAGGTTGAAGAAGAGCGTGACCCTTTGGAAGTAGCCCTTGAGCGTGCTGAGTTTGCCGAGAAAGAAATTGCCTACAAGGATGCAGAAATTCAGAATGTTCGCAAGCGGATGATGGGTGAAAAAGCAGAATTGATTCAATACGGCGGAATGGGTCTTGCTCGGAGAATGTTGACCATTCTTGGTGATGTTGACCGTGCCATGGTGGGTATTGAAGCCGATGATGAGAGCCCAATTGCACAGGGTTTGCGATTACTACGAAACAAAATGTGGCATGAACTACAATCGGACGGTGTTGTCGTTATCGATGCAAAGAACGCCTCTTTCGACCCAGCCAAAATGGAAGCGATTACGACCATCCCTTCTTCCGAACAGTTTCCTACCGGTACCGTTGTTGATGTTTTAGAACAGGGCTACCTGTACAAATCCAAGGTCATTCTTGCAGCCCGAGTTGTCGTTGCTTCAGATTGAATTATCCTGCATGCACGCCAGTGCCAAATGTAGAGCAGCGGAACATCGCATCGTTTTCTATCAACCATTCAATGATCGGTTGTGGGACACTTGTTTTCAGAACTTCACGAGCAGCGTCGTCCTCAAAAACTGTTGAGAGCATGCGTATCGTTTGACGAACTCTCCAACCTTCCAGCGCTTCACGTTGGGACAAATCGACCCGTTCAACATTCCATCCACTCGCTTCATAGAGAACAGCAGTTGGTTCATCTGAGGTGACCAACACTCCATCTCCGTGTATGGCTGTGGCATGCTTCACCCAATTTTGGGGGTCGTTGATGTCCTCGATGCCAACCACTTCCAGGGCGACATTCTCCGCTTCCGCCCAAGAGCGAATCATCGCCTCCCGCTCGGCAAAGGTCCATGGATTCCTCGCTTCCCATTCGGCTTGGGCCGAACCTATGGCTAGGATCAATTCCCCATCATTACCAGCATGTTCTGCTGCGGCTTTGACGAGGGATGCATGTCCAAGATGGAACGGCTGAAACCGTCCCAATACGATGCACCGTGTCATTACGTCCCCTCACTGGAAATAGGATTTCACATCAACTTCTGGAAGTTCTAGTCCGAGTTCCTCAAAACATGCAAGCATTCGGATACAACCTTCAACCATTTCTTCAACTGGAGTTTCACCCATTGAGCCGACACGAAACATCTTGCCCTTAAGATGGTCCTGAGCGCCTATGACTTGCGTATCGTACTTGTCCTTGAGTGCGGAGCGCCACGAGTCGTCAATCCCTTCTGGATACATGATTGCAGTGACGGTATCGCTACGCTGTCCTTCATCAGCAAGAAGAACAAAGCCCAAGTCAGTAAATAAATTCCGAACTCCTTTTGCTAAACTTGCACAACGGTTCCAGCGGGCTTCGTTAGTTTCTTCCTTCAGGGTTCCAAGAGATGCCGACCAACCCATGGCCAGGTTAATTGCAGGAGTCCAAGGTGTTTGGTCGTCGTCCCCTTTCTTGAGAGCCGACATCATGTCAAGGTAATACCGAGGGTTGTTATCGTTTTGAGCATGAATCGCGTTCATGCGTTCTACGCAGTGTGGACTGACTGCAATTGCCGCAATTCCCGAAGGCCCCGCCGTGCATTTCTGTGCTCCCATTACCACTGCTTCTGCCTTCCATTCTGCTGGGTGAACCGGCATTCCTCCGACAGATGTGATTCCGTCCAGAATGAACGATGTTTCATGGCGTGCACACATTTCTGCGATCGCAGCAGCATCTTGGGTGATTCCCGTGCTGGTTTCGTTGTGACAAATCAAGACCGCTTCGTAGCATTTACGTTCCAATTGTTGTTCTAATTCGTATAGGTCAAAGGAGCGCCCCCATTCGTATTTGAGGTGTTTGACATTACAGAATTGTTCACAAATTTGCGCTACACGTTCTCCGAATTTTCCGTTGGTAGGGACGAGAACCAAGTCGTTTTGTCGAAAGCGATTTGCGATCACCATTTCCATCGCTGCAGTTCCGCTTCCAGATACGACGACAACCTTGTAGCCGTCTTCACCAGTCCACGATTGATTCTTCATTTCCGGAACGGACGGACTTAGGTTAAACGCATAGCGGAGACCAGAATTCAAACTTGCCATCACCTGTCGGAATTCCGGCCCACGAGCAGTCATCACGGGTGTAGCCATGGCTTGCAAACAAGCATCATTCATTCGTACCGGGCCGGGGACAAGAAAGCAGTCTCCACTGTGGGACATGATTCGTTGGCAGGCATGACGGTTCTTGAAGTCAATTGAACACCCACCACTCATGTCTAGGTTTCAACACCAAGCGTTGGACTGATAGGGAAGAGGTGTTAGGGGCAACCATGCTCAGTGTTGGCTTGGCCATGCTTCAAGGCGCTCGACATGAGCATGCGGAAGCATTACGCGGTGCTGCAGGTGAGCTGGGTCTTGACTTGAACATCGTCGAATGCCGTCGTGCATCGCATGTTAATTCGGATTTGGACGCGTTGATTTTACCCGGAGGAGAATCCACAACTATGCGAGTTGCTAGTCAACATGAATCGCTTTTAGAATCACTCTTTGATTGGATGAATGCCCATCCGGAGCGACCTGTTTTGGGTACCTGTGCAGGGGCGATTTTAATGGCTTCACCTGGTGACGAACGAACACCATTTTTGCAAGCCTCAATCAATCGAAATGGTTGGGGTCGTCAACGTCAATCGTTTGAATCAACGGTCGATGTGACGCTTGAAACTCCTTCGGGCGATGTCTTTGATGTTGCTCCTGCAGATCGTGATATTTTTGCTCATCAGCCATTGGAAATGCAATCGCAAGCAGCATCATCCACGGATGAAGGATTCCCGGGAGTGTTCATCCGAGCGCCGAGGTTCGTAGCCGAGGAGATTTCCTGTACCCCAGTTGCAATGCTTGGTGATGAAATCGTTGGAGTCCTTGACGGTATGCGGTTGGGTCTGACATTCCATCCTGAATTGACTTTGGACCGACGGTTTCATCGGTGGCTGCTCTCTCAGGCACAATATACCAAGGGGGCGGAATGATGCGAAATTTACCTATGGCTACCGAGATTCTACCCGCAGAAGACGGTGAAGCAGAGGGTTGCATTCAATGTCAACAAGGTAGTAAATTGGTTCTCTTTGTCACAGGAAAGTGCCATTGGGGTTGCGATTACTGCCCACTTTCCGAAAACCGTCGTGAGACTCCAGACATGTTTGCAAATGAGCGCCGATGTACAAGTTGGGATGAAGTCATTGAGGAAGGCCATGCAATGAAAGCGACGGGTACAGGAATTACTGGAGGTGACCCGATGCTTGATTTGGAGAAAACACTTGAAGCAGTCCGACAACTGAAGGCCGCATTTGGCCCTGAACATCACATCCACGTCTACACTTCAATTCCGTTTGACCCGCTACGTGCAAAGGATTTCGGCGAAGCCGGGTTGGATGAAATCCGATTTCACTTGTTGAGTGGGACGACTGACAAATACCGTGCTACGATGGAAGCATGTAGCCTGCATAGCATCACTGTTGGTGTTGAATTGCCTTGTGAGCCCGATAATGAGGAAGGGCTTTTTGCCCTTCTTGACGAACTTGAAACAGTCCCCGTAGAATTCCTAAATTTGAATGAATTAGAAATTACAGTCGGCAATCAAGAGAACATGGACGTAAGAGGATTCAATCTTAGCGGTGGAATTACCGCTGCGGCTGAAGGTTCGGCAGAACTTGCTCTACGCCTGAAAGAAGCTGCTGAAGATAAATCGTATCACTTGAAGTTCTGTACTGCAAAATACAAGGATGCAGGTCAGTTAAGGAGCCGTTTCAAGCGCCGTGGTCAGGCGACATTGAGACCATACGAAGTGCTCAGTGATGATGATACCATTCTGTTTGGAGCCATTCCTGCTGAACTTCAAGATGCGAACGATGACATCAGTGAACTCAAACAAGAATTAGGGATTGCAGATGGATGGATTCGCTACGATGGAACAACACAGCGAATTGAATTGCCCCTTACGCTCGCAGAGGAACTGGCTGAGGTGCTTGAGGTGCCTGTGATGCTGGTGGAAGTCCATCCAACCCACGAGCGACTCGAAGTCGGAGTGGTCCATCTAAACCAGCACCGTTGAGCACAGTATGGCTTAAATTCGTGAGGCGGGTCGGAGAATTACCTAGGGCTCGTGGTCTAGGGGTTATGACGTCGCCTTCACATGGCGAAGATCGTCGGTTCAATTCCGACCGAGCCCACCATCTGATTCCGTAGGCCGAATTGAACCAGCCATGAACAATTCAAATCCAAGCGTTTTGTTCACTGACGTCGGTTCAATTCCGACCGAGCCCACCATCTGATTCCATAGGCCGAATTGAACCAGTCATGAACAATTCAAATCCAAGCGTTTTGTTCACTGACACCGGTTCAATTCCGACCGAGCCCACCAGGAGTCCCCTGAGTATGTATCGGACCATTCAAGACCACCTGAATCGGGACGCTACAGCAATGGGAATGGTTCAAACTTGAATAATATGACAAGCACTAATGAGAACTGGCTTGGGCTACTTTATTGAACGACCGTCGCCTAGTATGAGGCATGGGGTTCCTTGACCAGGTCGATTTCGGCGTTTTCAAGGAGAAAACAACATGGCAGGCATTTGGAATCGCCCTCGTCATGTTTGTAACCATTTCCTTCGCTGCGCTATCCATGTTTGACAGCATGGATGAATTGTTTCAATCCGATGCAGAACCAGCTCCAATTCCAAATCTTGTCTTTGAATCTCTCAACCGTTCTGATGTTGAAGCTGGTCTGACCAACGAGACAGGTTGGTTCAACCTTGATGACCATCGTGGGAGTATCATCATATTGGATTTGATGGCCCGAGATTGCAGCAACTGTCACGCCGTGCAGGCTCATCTTGAGGAGAACATGAACGAATGGCAGTCGATTGCAGCCGAAAACAACACGTCGCTGAAGATTTTTGCATATGGTGCTTGGTATAGTGAATCCATTGAGTACATGAATGAGAGCAAGAAAGAGTACACGGTCCCATTGTATCCAACAGGCTTTGGTTCAACTGAGGCAGCCATTCTTGAAGACGGCTCAACAACTGACCCTGTTCGTCTTTTTACTACGAAAGGTGCAGGACAAATACCAGTGGTCATGATTTTGGACAAAGAAGGGTACATCATCGAGCAACAACCAACGGGAACGCCAGCGGACGGTTGGGCTTCCTTTGAAGGCACCCTCATGACGGCACTTTCTGAAGATACGACTGAGACATTCGATTCAAGAATTGGATGGGAAGAACCCAGCACTTCGGTTGCTGCAGTGTTCGCCCTCGGGATGGTATTGTCCATTCTCGTTTACTTTTCCCCATGTGCCTTCCCAGTGCTCCCTGGATTCATCTCGTACTATCTTTCACTCGGTGCTAGAGAAGATGAATTAATTGAGCAAGGGAAGTTGAAAACCGGCATGCCAAGTTCGTTCAACATTGGAATCCTTTCAGGGCTTGGGATGTGGACATTCTTCGGCTTTATTGGAATTCTAGCACTCATTATGGGTGAATTTTTTGCTTCCTCCGGTATTATCCACACCATCGCTATATTCGTCGCAATTCTTCTCATTGTGCTCGGTTCAATGATGCTTCTTGGAGTGACATCACACGTGATGGGATTCGTTCAGAACTGGGTTGACAAATACAGTACAACTGAGATGGACGAAACCTTCACTCCCCGCCGTAATATGTATCTCTATGGCATTGGATATGCAGCTGCGTCAATTGATTGTACGGCAGCAGCCGTTCTCCCGTTTGTTATCTTTTTGGGCACACTCGGCACTACTGCAATCGCTTTTGGTGTGGCAGGATTGATGGCTGGCTTACTGATTCTCATGGTGATTGTAACCATGCTGGTTGGTATGGGCCGCCAAGTCATGATTAACTTCTTGCGAAGAGCTACGGGCATGATCAAAATGGTAGGCTCTTGGATGATGATTATGGCCGGAGTTGGACTTACTATTTATCTCACAAACCCTCAATCAGTGGGCGCTTTGCTTGGTTGAGTCTTCGAACACAAAAGTACCACGCACCGATTGCAAACATTATGCCGGTTACGGCGTCAAACATGTAATGCTGCTTGATCCCCATGGTCGAGAGGACCAGAAGGCTCCAACATATTCCAACGATGATTGAATGAATTTTGGTCCACTTTTTGTCCTTCATCATCCATCGACGCATGACAAGGATGATGAGTAGACTCTGAAATACATGGAGAGACGGCCATGAATTGAACGGTGGGTCGGCATCGTGAAGCGACGCGAGAAATGGATCAAAGAGACCATCACCAAAGCTGACTTGATGGCGCAGATTCACTTTCACGGGGGTGGCAATGAACAAAACACAAGCCAACCATGTGGAAAGTGTTAGGTAAATGTGGAACATAAATCCCTCTAATCTTCGTTCCCCTTCTCCAGAACCGTACCAGGCAACGATGGGGAAGTAAAGGTAGAAAGAAAAGTAGAACACGATGGTCCAAGGCATATAGGGTATCATGTCATCAATGAAATTTTCAGGATTGAACAGAGAGACATCCCTCCAGGCCGCAATCTGATTCGTGAGAATGTACGGAGTGGCTGCTGTTAAGAGATAGATACAAAGTAGAAACAAAGCAGTTCGGGGCCGTGACCATGAGGAATAGTTTGGAAACCATCTCTTGAGAATGACCCACGATGATGTGGCTACGCCCTTTACCACGGCCTCACCCTTGTTGTCCTGCTCCACAGTGCGGGCAAACATTCCATTCGGGCTGGACGATTTGCTGGCATGAAGGGCAAGGGTGAGGTACTGCAGGGGGTGCTTGTCCACCCTGTTGACGGAGGAATTCTTGCATCACTTCAGGTGTTAGAGCGCCGTTCTCAGCAGCAAGACGCATCATGGATTCTTGGAGGTCATTGGAAGTTTTCATTCGATCTTTTTTCCGTTCTTGGACTTCATTGAACAAAGACATGGCTACGGCCGTCTTGTCTTCCATTTTCTTCGCATCAAGTTCTGCTCGTGCATGGTCCCGTTTCAATTCTGCTTCCCATACGGCTTCCTGTTTCCGTAACTCATGGAGTTCTTGCTCAACTTCAATCATAACTTGACCCTTTGCCTTTCCACGTTGAATGTTCATCTCACATTCGATACGTCGTAGAGTCACCGATTCACGGTGAGCAAGTCGTTGAACCTCGGCTTCGGCTTGGGCGCCTTCTGTATCCGTCGCCGCTCTTAGGCTATGTTGGAGTGCAGAAAGACGCTCGAGGTCTGTTTGATGGGTAATTAGCATGGCGCTTAGCATGGTCAACCCCATGGCCTGGAGAAGCGGACGAAGTTCCTTGTCGCTGCGCATTTGAAACCTCTCTTGAAGTTCAAATC
Source organism: Candidatus Poseidoniaceae archaeon (assembly GCA_949373095.1). Taxonomy (GTDB): domain Archaea; phylum Thermoplasmatota; class Poseidoniia; order Poseidoniales; family Poseidoniaceae; genus Poseidonia. The sequence continues at coordinate 38,567 of CASIBY010000007.1, read as the reverse complement.
CCCTCAGTTGTTGAAGCGTTTCAACTGATGAAAGGCTTGGAGCTATTACACGGTGAGACGCTTCTTGTCCGATGATAAGAGATAGGTTGACGCGGTCAAGAACCGGTGACCGATTGGCGAAGAGATTGAGCAGCTTGGGGATATCACCCTTGCGAATTTGCAGTCGGAATTGCGCTACACCTTTCGCAGTTTGCCCGTCCCCAAGTGGATGAATAAACGGTACGCTGATGTCCATTGGTCCCGTCATCGCAAAGAGCATACGGCGGTCCTTAGCCTTCCGTCCGAGAAAATCTCCCATGAACCGAGCGAATCCGCCGCCGATGTTGCGAACGACTTCCTCGCTTAGAACATCTCCAATCTTACCGTCTTCAATGAAGGCACATGCTTCGTTAGGATTGAGAGTTACATCACTTGTTTTCCAAGTCTTAATGGTCTCGGTTTTCACTAAGCGTGCAATTGTTTCTGGGCTGTCTCTCCATCTAAATGTCGTCATAATATCCCCTCTAACTGTTGAGTCCATTCAAGAGTGTTGAACGTTGGCTGTAGAACCCTCTACAGCTTGAAATCATTTGCTGGCAGCGCTGAATGACCGATGTCAGTTCATCGCTTCCTTGTTGTTGTGCTCGTTCAGAGTCGTTTGAAAGATTAACTGCGTTTGTAACCATTTCAATCACTTCATGGTCGTGAACGATCAATGCTTTCAAATCCTTATTTGAGACCGTTCGTTGGCCCGAAAAGAATGCATTTTGGGTTCCAGATGAAGATTTGTCAACATCCTCGATGAGCGCATCAATCTCTTGCATGCATGCCCGTGCATTTCGCACAATTTTCAAGTCATCATCATCTACCGATCGGTCGTGAATGTTTTGCATGTGTTGCCGTACACGAATCGTAGTAAGAACGATTTCATCTCGGATTTGTTTGTCAGTTTCAACTCGTTTTCCTTTCTTATACCCGCCGTATCCGTTGAGAAGGATTTGTACAGCGCGTGTGTACTTGATGATATCAGCCGGTGTTCCTATCATCATTCCTCACTATCCATTGGTTGTCCATCCTCCTTCATAGGAGTTGGTATGGTTTGGGATGATGAATGAAGTTCTTTCCAAGAAATCACACGGTCTGCCAATATCCCTGCTTCATCTTCATCATGGGTGACATGAATGGTTGTAATGCCCCGAGATTTCAAACGCTTTCGTGTATCTCGTGCCAGCCGGTGTCGTTGCTCCAAACCAAGAGATGCAAAGGGCTCATCGAGTAACATAATGTCTGGTGATTGTAATAATGCACGTGCAAAAGCAACACGTTGTGCCTCACCACCAGATAATGTTGTAATGTTTTTTCCTTCAGTCCCGGGCATGTCTACAAAATTCAATACTGCTGAGACTTGTCTGCTGAGTTCATCTTTGGACATCTCGTTTCCCCCCCCAAGCCCTATATTCCTTCCAACATTGAGGTGGGGGAATAGAACCGGTTGCTGAAATAGCATGGCGATTGCTGGTGAAATCACACCGTTTTCAATAAGGCCATCATTGGTCCAACGTTCACCAGCATCGGCCTCAATCAAGCCGCAACAAATACGCAATAAGGTGCTCTTTCCACAACCACTAGGGCCGAGTATAGAGACGATCTCTCCTTCCTCACAGCGAAGGTTCAGCCCGTCAAACAGGGTTCGTTCATCGTATGTTTTTGTCAAATTCTTTAGTTCAATCATTTGCATCACCATGCTTCATTCGAAATTGTTCACTCAGCCATAATACGAACAAAGTTGTTAGCATTAATGAGGCTGCAACAGCCATTGCTGTAGGCATAATGAGTGGGTCGAATTTGGGCCGACCTAGCAACTGGTCGACCATAATTGATAGCGAATCCCATGAACCTACTCGGATTAGGAGGTAAGTCGCTCCAAATTCCCCAAGTGAAAAGGCCAGACAGAGTGATGCCGCCATTGTAAGTGGCGCCACCATTGAGGCTCCTTTGCTATGCCACCATGATTGGAGAGGAGGGAGGCTGAGAAGACGTACTTGCTCCTCAAAGGCTGGTTCAATTCTTGAAAATGCAGGACGTAGCATTCGGACAAGGAAAGGTAAGACCAACATCACGTGAGGCAACACTGGTAAGTAGCGGTACATGAAGAGTTCAGGATACCATCTCAGGAGGCCAAGAACAACCCCAAGTCCAATCATTACTGCCGAGGCAGAGAGGGGAATCATACAGAGTGTGTCAAGAATTGAAGCCAAACGTTTCTTTCCGCTTTTTTCAAGTCGGTGAAACATGGATGCAAGAACGTAGCCGATTGGAAGAGCAATCACCAATGTAAGGCCTGCGTAGGCAAGCGAATTTTGAAGCGCTTCTAGGAGTGTAAGCGTTGAGGAGTCTCCCGCCCAAGCACGATGCCATCCCTCAAGCGTCCAATTAAATTCGGTCGTGCCGTTCTGCGAGGTCCCCCGTTTTCTAAACGACGCAACGACGACAGAGACGAAGGGAAGCATACTCGCAACTAGCAATGAATAGACGACGAATCGTAACTTCAATGGAGGAGTTCCACGTTTCTTGCGGTTTGTATGCTCCTCGTGAATTGAAATCGTCATGGTATGTTTTCGCTCAAGGAAACCCGCACCAGCGAGGAGTGTTAGCATTAGAAGAGCTTGTAATCCAGCAATTGCCAGTACGCCAAGACTCGTATCAACTCTGTAATTGTAGATGCCCGCTGACCCTCCAAGGTCTGCAAGCAATGATTCGAGTGTGTTGAAGTCGGGTGTTAACCATTTGACCAGTGCGAAAGAAGTGAAAGAGAAAAAGAATGCATACGTTGCAGCAACAGCCACACTAGGTCCAAGAACGGGCAACCAGAGATGGCGTAAACGCCCCGAAGCGGATTGGCCTTTTGGGAGCATCATAAGTTGCTCCTCCCATGTTGGATTGAGTTGAGCGATGACGGGTTCAACAAAGCGAATCATCAGTGATAGATTGAACCAAGCATGTGCGAGGATAAGAGCGATCATGTGTCCTGGGTGTTGCCATCCGGTGGTTTCGGCAAGCCAACCAATGAATCCAGTTTCGCCCCGTAAGTCTAATCCAAATGAACTGAAGAGCCCACCTGGTGAGATTAGAGCGAGGAAACCAGCTGCAGCGACAATCGGTGGAGTGACAAAAGGAAGATAGAACAGGGCTCGCTTTGAACGAATCCCTCGCCACTGATATCGTCCCAAGGACCATGCAACGGGGAGGCCAAGAACGACAGTGAGGATCGTTGATAGAAGTGCCTCGATGAGGGTGAAGCGGAGTGCATCCATCGCACCGATTTGCTCTGGGAATTGGCGTAACGCCTCCAAGGGGGAGACTTGTGTTACGCTCCAGAGGCGAAGGATAGCGAGAACTAGGGGCACGGTTCCAATAACAATGACACAAATTAGAGTAAGCCATTGAGCAGTATGGATTGCATTAGCTTTGACAGTATTGCGTTGCTTCAACGCCATAGGTTCATCTCACTGGGTTGCGGTCTGCCATTGACTCAGCCAGGTTTCCATGTCTTGAGCTATCTGTTCCATCGAGACATTTGCATTCATTGTGGGTGTGTCTGTGTGCCAACTGTAACCATCAGTATCGGGGAAGGTCGGGTTTTGGAGGACAGAGAGCATCAAATTGTTTTCAGGCATGTTACGATTGACATCTTCAGAAAGAAGATAGTCAAGGAAGGCATTGGCTCCGTTGACATTAGTGGCTCCGTTTGTTAGGGCTGCGTATTCAACTTGGTGGAAGGTGGAGCGCTCAAGGGTAATTGAGGTGGAGTGGGTGCTGTTGCCGCTGAAGTATGCTTCAACTCCAGGGGAATGACAATATGATACAGTGAGGAGCGAGTCACCAATATGGCCCTCAGTCCATTCACCGTATCCTCCAGAATAGTGAATCTCATATGCCTCAGTCCAGCCTGAAGTGAAACGTGCATCATTGTCAGCCATGGCTTTCCACCAATCAAAAGCATTGGTAGTTTCGTTCTCATCATGTTCAAAGTAGTCTATTGTGGCAATCATGAACGCCCTGCCTGGCGAAGAGGTTACGGGGGATGGAAAGGAGGTTTTACCGTTCCACTCTGGACCGGTAAGTTCCCACAAATCTTCAGGGAATGTTCGCTCGGTTTCGTTTAGACCATTTTCATCTACATTGAGGCATACGTCTCCCTGGTCAAAGGGCAGAGCGTACGTACCGGAATACGGTTCCATGGCTGACGAATCAAGCGATGGAGCTACTGTTGAGTGAGGTTGAAGCAGGCAAAAGTCAAGGGCAGTCTGAAGATAGGTATTGTCGAGCCCAACAGCCAAATCCGATTGCGGGGTTCCTTGGGTTTGCAACATTTGTTCAAGAATTCCTCCAGCATCATCGGCACGAATGAGTTCTACCTCGTAACCGGTACTATTGGTAAATTCATCAAGCATGGACTGAGAAAAGGCAGTGATATCATATGTTAGGATTCGAACTGTTGATGAATTTGAGGTACTTGTTTCTAGGACCGTACAACCGTCATTAGTGTTTGTTGCAGGTTCCAAGCATCCACTCAATGGGGCGAACAAGAGCAGTAGCATCAAGGGCAATACACGTGATTTCATGTCAGTTCACTCCGTGTTCATAGCGTCAATGATGACGTGGCAACGTTCCACGAGCTCTGTCGTAGTTGTTGCTAGGATGTACAATGATGGCTCCCAGCCAAAAGCACCTTCATCAATGAGGATGTCAAGGGTTCCTTGTTGGTCTTGCAATTCTCCTTTTGGTGCTAATCCCAATTCAAACCCGAGTTCATCAGAAATGTAATCAAGGTCGCCCTGGTCTACCATTCCATCAACCATAGGGGGGCGCAAATTCAGAATTGCAGTTTTACTGCTGTCAACGTCACGCACACGCATGAGGAGATTTGCTAGATGATTTGAGGCTCCAAATACTGGTGTTTCATGTCTTCGCAATACTCCTTCAACAACAGTCATCCGTCCAGGATATGCAGCAACCTCTTCAATTGTAGTTGCTTGATTTGTGCAGGCCGCCATATTCATTCCAACGGCCGGCATGTAGGATGAAAGTCGTTTCAAATCCAATCGTCCAGCAGACCACTCAAGTCTCCTTAATATGGCTCCAGATGCTTGATCAGCGTCTAGGTTCATCCCGGTAAGCGTTTTGTCATAACGAATATTTTGGTTTCCTGTGAATTGGAATTCAATGATTAGTCGCTGACGAATTACTTCGGATTCTTTCCCCATCTGGGTCATTGAATGTGCAAGTTCTTGCGCCCATCCGTCTATGGTGGCCTCATCAGCGGTAGCCCCAAGTTCCAGAGCTACTTTGGTGATTTGACGAGATACCGTGCTCTGGGTCGATCCTGTGGCTTTTGCGATCTCCATTTGTGACCATCCGTTAGCACGGAGTTCTTTCGCAAGTTGTTGATGGAGTCGGTCCAGCCATTTGTTCCCAATTGTGCCCAGCATGTTCTCTCCCAATACGTCTTCTTTATTCAAACTTGCTGAAATAATATGCAATGTGAATTGAGAAAGACTTCAAAAGATTGTCAAATCCGATGATATTTGTCCAAATAACTTGTGAATCATAACGACTGATGTTTGATTTACTGTCAGTTGAATTCAATCATGGATGGCCCTTATTTCCAGTTAGGATCGGATAGGTTTTATCAAATTAGCATTGCTCTATTCGTATCCTATGGGTCTTTTATTCATAATGAATGCTAAATTAGCCATAAAGAGTATCCCCTCCCGTGAGTTGGTTTGGAAAACCCCGATTTCAAGTGGATTACCACGTGCAATAGGAATATTTCCACACTATTTTGAACCAGTTTCACAATCAGCCTCATAAGTCTCCAGTGATGCCAGTAGCATGGGGACCAACATGGATACTGAGGCGTTCATTAACGAAATAGCGAGTCGCTTGGTCCATTATATCGATTCTAAAGATGAAAACGAACGGGTTAATCCCGCTCAAGGAGCAGCATCGCTCAAGCGAGTGTTAGATGTTGCAGTTCCTCTCGAAGGTCTAGGTATGGATACTGTGCTTGACGACCTGGATACCTTCATCGCAAACAGCGTAAAGACCCACAGGGCAGAATTCATGAATCCACTTTGGGGTGGATTATCATTGCCTGCACTGGCTGGCGAAATCATCGCAGCCGCTACAAACAATTCCATGTATACGTTTGAACTATCACCCATCGCCACCCTCATCGAGCAAACAGTTCTGAAAAGAATGTGCGAGATTGTGGGCTTCCCTGATGGATTTGGAACCCTGACGACAGGGGGCTCTAACGGGAATATGATCGGTATGCTTTGCGCTCGGGAGCATGCGATTCCGGGTTCAACCAAAACTGGCTTTGATGGAAGTAAGATGGTTGCGTTCGTCTCTGCTGAATCTCACTATTCAGTACTAATGGCGGCAAATGTCATTGGAATTGGTCATCAGAATGTGATTAAGGTGCGTTGCGATGAAGACGGGCGAATGCGACCTGAAAGCCTGCGGGAGGAAATAGAATTCACAATCAAAGAAGGAAGAACTCCGTTTTGTGTTGTCGCAACCTCTGGGACTACCGTAAGAGGTGCATTTGACCCGCTCAACGATATTGCAGACATTGCCCACGAACACAATCTATGGTTCCATGTAGACGCAGCCTGGGGCGGAACCTGCATGTTTTCCCCCACTCATCGCACCCTCATGGATGGAATCCAAAAGGCAGACAGTATCTGTTGGGACGCTCACAAAATGATGGGCTTGCCTTTGATCTGTAGTACCTTCCTCATCAAGAAGCCTCAAGTTCTCCGGACCTTGTGCGGCCATGCTAATGTTGCTCACTATCTCTTTTTGGATGATGCTGAGTATGATGACTTGGGACGCTATTCGCTTCAATGCGGCAGGCGTAACGATGCACTCAAATTATGGCTTGAATGGAGAGTACGTGGAGATGCTGGTTGGTCGAACATGGTAGACCAGTATATGGACCATGCAGCACATCTTGAATCCTCAGTCAACGCTCATCCTTCGTTGGAACTTATGTCCTCTCGTATGTGGACTAATGTCTGTTTTAGATATGCTCCATCAGACACGGATATGGACCTTAACGAACTCAATGGAGAACTGAGAAATCGCCTGATTCAAGAAGGTCAGTTTATGGTGAGCCGGAGCAATATTGGTGACGATGTTATTCTTCGTCCAGTCATTTCAAATCAAAATGTAACCACTGATAGTCTTGATAGATTGGTTGCGGCAATTCTACGTCATGGGGATGAAATCCTGCGTGGTTTGCCTTCAATGAATTGATGGAATACTGAACCGATGTTTATTTGGCGGGCCGATTTCGGATGGCTATGAGCGACCAACCACCTGTAAGGACCGCCCTCTTTGATGAACACCTCGCACTTGAAGCAAACATGGTTGACTTCCATGGTTTTGAACTACCAATTTGGTATTCCAACATCAAAGAAGAGCACCTTGAAACCCGTCGCTCTGCCGGTTTATTTGATGTGTCACACATGGGTTCATTCAGGTTCAAAGGAGACCACGTGCGTGAATGGCTTGAAAGTTTGGCTACGCAGCGTGTGACTGCTATCACGCCATCTCGATGCGCCTATACTCACTTTCTCGACGATAACGGTCACCTGATTGACGACATGATTTTCGCAGTCGTAAGTGAGACTGAACTTCTTGGAGTTCCCAACGCTTCAATGATTGATGTGATGTGGAATTGGTTTTCCAAACACCTCCCTGAAGACGGTTCGGTAGTTCTAGAGAATCTTTCTGATGAAATGTCAATTTTAGCCTTTCAGGGCCCAAAGGCCAGAGAAATATTCGCTTCAGTCATGGGTGACGACCAACATGCTGCTCGGTTCAAATGGCGAGAATTAACTGAGAATCCATTAGGGATTTCAGGCTGGATTCAAGGTACAGGTTATACAGGGGAGGCAGGATATGAGATTTTCATTCCAAACGAAGCTGCACCTGTTCTTTGGAGGGCATTGATTGCATCTGGCGCAACACCAGTCGGACTAGGAGCCCGTGATACTTTGAGGCTGGAGAAAGGGTTCCTCCTTTCCGGTGTGGATTTTTGTTGGCCGCCGCTTAGCGAAGAGGCTGACCCATCGTTCCTCGCTAGGGATTCATGGGAAACAAATGTCCCATTTGGCCTGGACCTTGAACATGAATTCATCGGACGCCAACGCGTTGTAGGCCATGCAGCAGATGATGCACGTTGGTGGGGTGTGCAATATGTCGAGAAGGGCCCTCTCCCTCGTCCAGGAAAGGAAGTCGTTCTTGAATCAGGTGAATCCGTAGGCCGGCTCACATCTGGAGCTCCAGCCCCTAGCCTAGACAACCTCGGGATTGGTATCGGCTATCTACATGGAGTCAAGGAAGGAGATGAAGTTCTCATCGTTGCGAGCCCGCGCAAATCGGTACGAGCCGTTGTGGTCCGCCCTCCGTTTTTCTAAAGTGGACTAAGAACAGGATCCATTGCCGCCATCCACCGCAGCTGTTCACGTTCTCCAGTATGATTCAATCCAACGCTCATTCCATTGGCCTTTACCAGGGCATTTTTTACTGAATCTAGGTCACCCCATGCTGCTGAGATGCCCATTGTTTCTAACGTTGCTAATTCACCCATCAAGCAACCATCGTTCACGACACTTGGCACTCCATGGGCAGCAGCATCGAACATTTTGACTGGGATTGCACCTTGGATAATGTTTCCTCTAAGAGGAGAATACATTGCGTACATCACGTTAATTTCTTGGATGATTTCTCCAAACTCCTTGCTCGTGAAAGCCCCGGTTATCGTCGCTTCAATCTCTCCAGCCTCCACAGCGTCCATCATCATTCGTCGGACTTTTGGTGCTGCTGTGCCATCCCCGGCAATTCTGAGTTTGGGCCGTTCCAAAACGGGCAATTGCTTGATGCTTCGGAGAAGTAATTCAAACGATCTCACGTCCCGAATCCGACCAAGATACCCAACAGTCCATCCCTCAGTGGCCCTCGGTGATGGTTCAGGGAAAGGTGGCATCGGACGATTTTCCACAACCTCTCCCACAAGGCCGTGGTGAGCAAGCCATTCTACGAATCCTCGTTGAGTGCCTCCATCAATACATCCGCTTGATGTGATGATGCATTCAGCATGTTTTGCACGGTTCAGCATCTTCTGCTTGAATCTGCGACTAACAAGGGTTCTAGGCAAGGAATTCGGAGATTCCATACGAACCCAGGTGTGTTGAAGGTCGTGCATATCAAATACAAACGGCACTGATTTAGTACGCTTTAGAACAGTTCCAATTTTGAGGGTATCTGCATCGTGGCAGTACACCAATCCTGGGGGGTCGTGGAGGAGTGTATCTCGAACTTGTTGAGTGAATTTCTTCAGACCTATGAGCGTTGATATGCTCCCTCCATAGGGGACCTTGCCAACGCGATACCGCATGATTCTGACACCGTCGATGTTTTCACTCAAGGGGTGGGATTCCGTTCGGTCAAATGCGTGGACTGTGACTCTGTATCCCGCTTTGGCGAGCCAACTGGCGTGACGTAAAACTCTCGGGTCTGGGGCACACGGATTGGTCACTACCATCGCTACTCGGACCATGACTTTGCGAGACCGTCCACCGCCATGAGGTGTTCCCCTGACCCATGTGGGCCAAAGCAATGCATTATGAGCGGGACGCGCATGGATTTCATCATACACCCGCAGGGTGAGGTGATTGCAATGGTTGACCAACTTCCAAACCTTGGCCGAGAAGATGAGATGTTGAAGGCAATGGGTCTCCAGGATATGGAAGATTTGTTTTCTGATATTCCCGATGAAGTGAGGTTCAAAGGTCCCCTTCCGCTTCGCCCTCCGCAGTCTGAAGAAGAGATTCTTAGTGACGCTCGTCGCATTCTTGGAGCTAACATTTCTATGGGCAGTCGTACTTCCTTTTTGGGAGCAGGGTTGTACCGAAACTACATTCCAGCATCCGTATTTCAGCTTGTAACTCGTGGTGAATTTTTGACTGCCTATACTCCTTACCAGCCCGAAGTGAGTCAAGGTATGCTTCAGGCAATGTGGGAATTCCAATCTCTTATCTCTGAGTTGGTCGGGCTCCCAATCGCCAATCTATCACTCTATGACGGCTCTACTGCGGCCGCTGAAGCCTTGACCTGCGCTGTTCGAGTTCACAGTAGAAAAGCAAGCCAACCCAACACTGTATATGTTTCATCATTGACCTCACCCGACAAAATGTCGGTGATGGAAAATTACTGCCAAGGTGCTGAGATCACCATCAAGACATTGAAACATAACGCTGATGGAACACTCAATCTTGACTCCTTGAAGACGGCTGCTGGTTCATGTGGAGTATACCTTGAACAACCAAACCCCCTTGGCGTGCTGGATGAAGGCCTAACTAAAACAAAGGAGATTATAGGCGAACATACTGCCCTTATCGTTGGAGTCCAGCCCGTTTCACTCGGAATGGTAGAAGCGCCAGGCCATTATGGAGCAGATATCGTGGTGGGCGAAGGTCAACCGCTTGGAAGCCCTGTGACTGCAGGCGGTCCACTCTACGGTATCTTCGCTTGTAGCAAACCCTACCTCCGTTTGATGCCAGGTCGAATCGTAGGCCGGTCTGTAGATGTTGACGGAAAAGAAGCATACTGTCTTACTCTTTCAACTCGAGAGCAACATATCCGTCGCCACCGTGCAACCTCAAACATCTGTACAAACGAGACTCTCATTGCCTTGATGGGCGCCATGCACATGGCTCTGCTCGGCCCAGATGGGTTGCATGATTTGGCCTATCGTAACGCTGCTGCCTGCCAAAAAGCAAAGGAAGTGCTGGTTGAAACTCCAGGTGTTAGAATTGTTCACGACGCCCCCCACTTCAACGAATTCGCAATTGAAATTGAAGGTTCAGCTGAAGCCTGTCTTGCCTATCTTGACGATAATGGAATTATTGGTGGATTTGACCTTGGGCGGTGGTATCCATCCATCACCAACCAAATTCTCATCACGACAACAGACCAAACCACACAGCAAGATATCGAAGCCTTATCGGCTCAATTATCAATGTGGACAAGCCATCAGGGGGTGAGTGCTTGAGTCATCTTTTCAACCACAATGGGGCTCCAAACACCGGTTACAGTCAACCCCCGAGCATTGAAACAGCAACAAAACCTTCCATTCCCAAAGGACTCGTTCGCCGCCAGCGAGCACGTTGGCCTCGTCTTTCTGAACCAGAGATGGTGCGTCATTACACATGGCTCTCAAAGAGGAACTTTGGAATTGATACTGGATTCTATCCGCTCGGCTCCTGCACGATGAAGCACAACCCTCGTGTGAACGAAGTAATTGCACAACTCCCTGGCATCGCAGACATCCATCCTCATCAGCCTGAACATCATCTACAAGGACTCCTCTCCATCTATTACGAGATGCAACACATGCTCGAAGTCTGTGCTGGAATGGACCAAGTTACGCTCCAACCGGTCGCTGGTGCTCAAGGTGAATTCACAGCAGTTCGCTGCATCCAAGAGTACTTCCGACTGAAAGGGGACACAAAAAGAACGAAGGTCATCGTTCCTGATTCAGCACATGGTACAAACCCTGCAAGTGCGGCTATGGCCGGATTTGAAATCGTGGAAATACCAAGTCGTGTTGATGGTCGTATCGACCTTGATGCACTTCGTGCGGTAGCTGATGAAACCACAGCAGCAATGATGATTACAAATCCAAATACGCTAGGTCTGTTTGAAGCTGACATCTCTGAAGCGAGTAAAATCGTCCACGATGCAGGCGGTCAAATGTACTATGATGGAGCGAATTTTAACGCTATTCTTGGAATTACTTCCCCCGGATTGATGGGCTTTGATGCGGTTCACTTCAACCTCCACAAAACCTTCTCCCAGCCACACGGCGGTGGAGGCCCAGGTTCTGGACCAATTGGAGTCAAAGCCCATCTCGCTGAATTCCTACCGGGTCCACTGGCTGACCGGCGCACTCCAACTGCTGGAGAGCAATCTACTGCTGTGGATGAATTCTGGTACCACTGGAGAGAACCAGTCCACAGCATCGGTAAGGTTCAGCAATGGCATGGGAATGCGGGAGCAGTCATCCGCTGCTGGGCTTATTACCGTCGCTACGGCTCAGGATTAACCACCATGTCCGAGCACGCAGTTTTGAACGCAAACTACCTTCGGTATGCAATCCACAAAGCTGCTCGTGAAGAGGGCGTAGACCATCTGTTTGTTGATGGTGCAGAAACCGATGTAGCAAAGCACGAATTCACACTTTCCATGCAACCTGCAAAAGAACAATTTGGAATATCCGCAATGGATGTTGCAAAAGGTCTTCTCGACCGAGGTTACATGGCACCTACTGTTTACTTCCCATTGGTTGTCCCAGAATGTATGATGATCGAACCAACAGAAACGGAGTCTAAGGACACTCTGGATACGTTCGCACAGCACTTTGCAGAAGTCCTCAAGGTCGACGCTGAAACCTTGCATGCTGCGCCAACTACAACCCCCGTCCGTCGTGTTGATGAGGTCTATGCTGCTCGTAACCTCTGCCTTCGTCATCCCTTTGATGAATGAAGAGTTTAAGCGAAAGTGCTAATGTGAAAATTCCCCAGCAAGGCATATGTCCGTGGAGGAACGTCAGCGCCATGGGTGGGATTCAATCCCTCCAAAAGCAGACTTTACCGCTACCTTGTTCTTATTCGCTTGGGCTCTTTTACCAGTTGGTTTCATGTGCATGATGCTGATATTCCACAGATTTGAATCCTTCAGACTTGTCCTTTTAGCAGTAAGTGAGGCCCTACTGCTGTTGACCTTCGCCAGTGGTTATTCTCAGCGTAAGGGAAGTAAGTTTGATTCCAAAGTGCAAATCACTGGTGTGCTTCTTGGTGTCTCAGTGTTCGTTCTTGCTGTTCTCTACCTCGGTGAACTTTCCCAATGGTGGTGGCTTGGATACGCATTCTGTATCGGTTCAGTACCCTATCTATTCATATCTCTCAATGGCCTTGCAGCCTGTGATCATGAGGTGTACCAGCGTCCATGGGATGCTAAAGAGTTGGTTCAAGTTAAGAATTGCATGACAGGTTGGGATATTGCTTCGGCTCGATGGAAAAGTGGTATCATGGCTTCAAAAACAATCGGTGAAAGAACAGCCATCATGTTCGGCAGTAAGAATGAGCAACAGTTGTTCCTGAACATTGAACTTCTCGCTACAAAAAGGGAAGCGTTTTCTGAAGACGATTGGGGCGTTCAGTGGGGCGCTTTCCCAACATTTTCTCGCAGTGAAGATGCCGAAGAATGAGGCATTTCTTCCGTCATCATCAAGAGGCATCTAAATGAACCACCCGCGCCGGCAGGGTAGCATGGATGTAACGATTCTACTCGGCTCGTCTTCGGACCTACCTATTGCTCAAAAGTGTACTAAAATTTTGGAACTGTTTGAGGTTCCTTACCAATTGCGTGTTGCCTCCGCTCACCGGTCTCCAAAGTTTGTTGAAGAAATCGTTGGAGATGCTTTGGATGACGGATGTCAAATCTTCGTCGCTATGGCTGGACTTGCAGCGGCTCTGCCTGGTGCAGTTGCGGCTCTGACCACCAAACCTGTCATCGGTGTCCCATGCGGTGGAAAGGTTCCATTCGATTCACTTCTTTCCATTGCTCAGTTGCCTCCTGGTGTCCCAGCGGCCACCGTTGGCGTTGACCGTGGAGACAATGCAGGATATCTTGCAGTTCAGATGCTCGCACTCATTCACCCCAGATATGCAGCAGCTTTGGAACAAAACAAATTGGACCAAATTGAGCGAGTTAAAGCCCAAGACCGTGATGTCAACGGCGGTGCCTGAAATGTTTGACACTGAGGAATTCATCTCAGAGAGTATTGAATCCCTCAAATCTACCATTGACGACATCGCTATTATCGCTTGCTCGGGTGGAGTTGATTCAACAGTGGCTGCAGTTATTGCAAGCCAAGCAGTTGGTGATTTGCTTCACTGTGTATATGTTGATACGGGTTTCATGAGGAAAGATGAGACTGAGCAAATCGAAGCCCTCCTTGAAGAGCAGGGTATCAATTTGGTGACAGTGAGGGCTGCCGACAGATACTTTGAGGCGCTCAAAGACGTCACTGAGCCAGAACAAAAGCGTAAGGTCATCGGTGAATTATTTATTCGTATTTTTGAAGATGAGCAAAAGAAATGCGGAGCAAAATATCTCGTCCAGGGAACCATTGCCCCGGACTGGATTGAATCTGGTGGTGGTGTTCGTGACACCATCAAATCCCATCACAATGTTGGTGGTCTTCCAGAGGACATGACGCTGACCGTCGTAGAGCCACTACGTGACCTCTACAAGGATGAAGTTCGTGAACTCGCTCGCCATCTTGAGATTAACGTTGCTGAGCGTCAACCCTTCCCGGGGCCAGGCCTTGCTGTCCGCACGCTTGGCGAACTTACACCAGAGCGTGTTGCCGTTGTGCGAGAAGCATGCGCAATTGTCGAGGAAGAGTTTGAAGCTGCTGCTGAGCGTGGTGAAATGGAAATTCCATGGCAGTACTTTGCTGCTCTTCTACCAGTTCGCAGCGTAGGTGTCCACGGTGACGTTCGTGCATATGGTGAGACTATTGTTGTACGTGCAGTCCAGTCGATAGATGGAATGTCTGCTCGTTATTCTGAAATACCTCACAGTATTTTACAGAAGATCAGCACTCGGATTACCAACACCGTCAAAGGGGCTGTGAACCGAGTTGTTTACGATATTACGCACAAGCCCCCTGGTACAATTGAATGGGAATAATCCCCATTGAATTGAAAATCATGGCGCCGATTGTGGGGCTCGAACCCACGACCTTGGGATTAACAGTCCCACGCTCCACCAGCTAAGCTAAATCGGCAAGGTTGGCGACAGGCCACCCCTTTATGACGGCTTCGCCACCCTCAGTCCACGATTGACAACAAGCGTTCAATGGTCGGCACTGACACTTTCACCATTTCAACGAGGTTTTGTAGGATTGTATGTTCCTTATCGGTTAATTCTTGATTATGATGGAAGGTTAGTAGAGGTTGGTTTTCTTCGATGGTTGACCCTTGCGCAACATGGAACACGAAACCAATTTCCGGAACGACCTCATCCTCAAGAGCATATCGTCCAGCTCCATGTTGTTTGGCGAGCAGTGCAGCAGCCATTGAGTCAATACCCCCAACGTGTCCAAATTGACGTGAGAGAACTGTAGTCTGATGTTCACTCACCGGCAAGACCGATTTGGGTTCCTTGACAAGGATAGAAGCAAGTTCCGGCTGAACTCCTTGTCCAATGCACATGAGTCGGAATACTTCAAGGGCATCACCACGGTCAAGTGATTGTTCAATTTGCTTGATTGCATCCTCTATGCTAAGCCCATCCTCAGTCATAGCCAGAAGTGCACCTCCCTGAAGAATGACAAGGTTCCTGGTATCAACTGAGCCTTTTCCCTGCATGACTTGGATACTCTCAATAATTTCCAACGAATTTCCAACATGACTGCCAATCGGTTGTTCCATGGAGGTGATTTGTGCAATAGTTTTGATGCCGAGCCCCTTTGCAGTTCGTACCATAGACGTGGCTAATTCCTCTGCTTGAGCCAGTGTTTTCATGAAGGCTCCGCTTCCGCACTTCACATCAAGAACAAGGGCATCAAGTCCCTCTGCTGCTTTCTTTGAGATGATTGATGCAGTGATTAGTGGAACGCTATCTACGGTGTCCGTAACATCTCGTATTGCGTATAGAACTCCATCAGCAGGAGCAATAGCGTCGTTTTGCACGGCAATACAGCATCCAATGGCGTTGACTGCTGCTTTCATTTCCTCTGGGTCAAGTTTACAATTGAACCCAGGAATCGATTCCAATTTGTCAATGGTTCCACCCGTGTGGCCAAGGCCTCTTCCAGCGAGCATGGGTACTCTGCGTCCACATGCCGCCAGTGCCGGTGCGAGCATCAATGACATCTTGTCACCAACTCCACCAGTGCTGTGCTTATCGACAACAGGGGGTCCATCTCCCCACTTGAGTTGGGCTCCAGAAGCGATCATGGTTTTTGTGAGCTGGACGGTATCTTCCACACTGCAACCGAAACTGTGTACGGCTTTGAGCCACGCCGTGGCGTCTTCCACAGCAACTTCTCCATCTGCTACTCCATTCACAAATGCGTCAAGAAGGGCGTGGTCTTGACCTTGATTAGCCACAACAGATTCTATCAGTTGGGCGACGTCCATCTCTCAACCTCAGATTAGCCCAATTTCACGGAGGCGTTGTTGGAGATAATCTCCGGCCTTGATACTCTGATAGTTTACGACTCCCCCATTTTTTCCTACGAAATCAGAGTGCGGCGTAAGGTCGATTTCGTTTCTTGGATGGACAAACATCGGCATTGAATATCTGCGGGAAGTGGAATCTTTGGGATTTACGACTCGGTGGGTAACGGAACGGAACAATCCGTTCGTTAGGTTTTGGAGCATGTCTCCAGAGTCAACGATGATTGCCTTCTCGTCTCCTTTGACTTGAATCCAAGAACCGTCGTGGTCCATTACTTCGAGTCCATCAGCCGTAGCGGTCACCAAGAGTGTGATGAAATTGATATCCTCATGCGCAGCAGAACGAACCGCACCTTTGGGCATCGAAGTGTCAAGTGGGGGGTAGTGAATCATTCGCATGATGGTATTTCCATGTTCAGCCATGTCTGGGAGCCAATCCGCAGGCATGTCAAGGTAAAGTGAACATGCTTCAAGCAACCGCATTGACAGCACTTCCATGTCGGTGTAGAGGTGGTCAATGACATTTCGGAACTCTGGTGCGTGCTGATTCGGCCATACATTTTGTGGATAGGTTGGTGCAGGGCCGTCGCTTGGATAGGCCCTTCCAGTCTGCCAGAACTCTTTGAGATCGGGTGCAGGGTTGTCCTTTGCATGTTCAACACCGAATGCGGTATATCCACGTTGGTGGGCGATATGTGGGAGTAGATACGAACGCTTGGTGACATCATCCAACTCAAAGAAACGGTCGCACTGGTCATATGCATCCATAATCAGTTCTGTATCAATACCGTGGTTTATGAGTGCGAAAAACCCGATGTCGTGGAGGGCATCTCCTACTTGACGAACAAACTCCTTCCGCTCGTCTTCCTGAGAAGATTGAGCTAAGGTGAAGTCAACGGTTGGAATTTCCCTCGCCATAATTGTCTCATTCCTGAATGAAGGTTCGGATCTTGGAAAGGAGTCTTAGCGATTCAATGTAAATCCAAATGAGTGAGACGAGGATGCCAAATGCAGCATACCATTCCATATTCTTCGGAGCACCGTTCTTAACTCCCGCTTCAATAAATCCAAAGTCACTGATGAGTGTGAGAGAGGCAACTACCAAAATAAACAGAGTAAGGCCTATTCCAATCGGTCCTGAACTGTGGAGGAAGGGTACATCATACCCGGAAAACATTCCAAGAATAAAGGATGTTAGGTAGAGGAACATGATACTCATCACAAGTCCCCCAATGACCTTGTTGAACATCGGTGTTGGGCGGATGATTCGGGATGAATACATGACGTACATTGTAGCGGTAATTCCTACGGTTCCAAAGGCTGCCTGGAGTACAATTCCTGGATATTGTGTCTCCAGAACAAGTGACATGCCACCGACCAGCATACCTTGAAAAAGTGCATAAAGACTCATCAAAGCCGCAGGATTTTGTGGACGACTTACAAACGTAATAATGGCTAGGATGAAGCCAAAAATGGCACCGACAACAGTGAATATGCCAGCATAGAGGAACATGTTTTCGCCAGCATTCAAACAAACTATAGCGGTTGCAAATGCAGAAACGATGGTCAAGGTTAGAAGCAAACCAATTTTTCGCAGGCTACCTTGTAGACTCATGGTCTCAACACCGGTAAGTGCTGCCATGAATTTGTTGTTGAGGACAGGATTACTACTTCGATACGTGATGGCCATGATGAATGGTCCACTCGGTCCCGTTTGAATGTTATTCTGTTTGACCGTGTTGAACAACCTGTTCTTGATAATATTTCGAGAGTTGGTCCATTGTCCATCCTTGGAGAAGATAATCCTTCACCATGTCTTGAGTCCAGCCAGGAACCAATGCCATCATTTCTGGTGTAATCGTCGGCCCTGATGCATCCAAAACAGGTGCTTCCCATGACGCAGCCTCTCCTTCAGGCATGATTTGAGCCATGGCGAAGGATTCGGCAGTAATGCTATCCTTGATGTCTTCAGAATCAGTTCGTTTGTTTTGAAGAATAACATAAGCTCCTCCCGAAAGAATGAGTGCACCGATCATCAACCCAAGGAAGAAAGTCTCGCCGGATTCTGCTGAGGTATCCTCTCCACTATCGTCGAGTAATTCTGCTCGTTGTTTGGATGAACATCCGTCACCATCTGTGGCTGAACCTGCTGGTGTGTTCGGGCATTTGTCTTGCTCGTTAAGTACCGTATCGTTATCCTCGTCAGGGGAGGATGTTGTTGCATTGTTGTTGTTGTTAATTGGTAGATCCACTTCAATTCCACCGAGGTCACAGCCAAGCGTATCAGATTCGTTTTCTCCATCGTTGTCAGCGTCAGCTTTGTTCAGAGCGTCACGAGGTGTAACGTCGTCGGTGGTGGTACTAAGAATCGTGGTTTGGGCCCAAGCAACTTCAATGCCGTCAATGATGCAATCTCCATCTGTATCAGGATTGAGTGGGTCGCCCCCGTGAAGAAGCTCAGCCTCGTTGGTGAGTCCATCTGCATCAGCGTCATACATTCCTTCGTCGTAAGATTGCCCGATGACAGTTCTTCTTGTTCGGTTCAAGCCAAACATAGTTTCCCACTCATCGTTTAGCCCGTCTTGGTCAGAGTCCACTTCAGGGTCCAATCGCTGCCAGTCTTCATTCCATGAGTCAATGTAAATAGAAGCGACATCATTGCTACTGATGAGTAGCCCCATCTCTCGGTTTCGAACCAAAGCGGAGCCACCCCAATTGATAGAGGAGACTAGAACTGCTTCTTTGTCAACAATTGCCCCTTTGTTGTGCAATTTGTTAACGCCATCTCCTGCACTCATGACCACAGCATTTGTGTCGTAGCCTTGGGTTGCATTCCAGTCTTCGTTCATCTGGTCAACAACTTTTTGGATGTCTTCGTCAAGGTAAGCCCCGTTCAGAATGAGACGAATCTTAACACCACGTTGTGCCGCATTTTCTAGAGCAGAAACAATCGGGTTTTCTCCCCAACCGTAGGACCAATCCATATCGAGATACTGCAATGAAAGAAGAATTTCATCATCAGCACTGTCCAACATTTGGACCAATTCATTGATGCAATTGTCTGGACAAACTAACAATGTTGCCTCAAACGCACCGTTAATGGGTGTCGAAAGGTTTCCAACAATAGGGGATGATTGAGGCATAGTCCAACCCGATGGTGCATCGGCCATCGTTACCGCTGTGATGTGGGTTCGGTCAGAGGATTCATCGAACACCAAATGAGAGCGAACTAGGGCCGCTAAACTCGCATCGTCAACGATGACACCCCAGTCTCGGTTTCCTGAGTCTCCAGGTGCTGGTTGAGATGATGATTTCCAATTCCCTGAGCCAATCCAAACGCTTTCGTTATCTCGTACAGCGACCTTACTGTGAATGTAGGCATAGGGTGATTCTCCCATGTCTCCAAACCAGAACACGTCTACACCAGCCGCTAGCATGGTCGTTGCCATTCCATGGTTGGCATCCAAGTCGTATTCAGGCCACCAGTTGTCACCGTAGTCCATGACGACGGTTACCTCAACGCCACGCTGGTCGGCTTCAATGAGTGCTTCGACGAGATGTACTTCTTGGAGTTGATACATGTGGACTTGAATCGATTCTTCGGCACCAGCAATCCAAGCGAGAAGATCTGTGAGGCCATACTCTGGTGCAAGAAGTGGGGTGATGTTTCCAGAGCTGGTTACGGTCGGGTCAAGGCAGAAATTACTTCCACCAAGACGACTCCATCGGTGATGCCAGTCTGCAACAACATCGTTGTCTGGTGCGTCACCACAGCCATCTCCACGGAGGTAGATGAGATTGTCTAAATTTGTAACTGGTTCAACCAAAGCAATTCCGCTCCATCCGTCAACATCAACTGGGCCGTTTCCGTAAACGACTGTGTCAACTGCATTGCCTGAAGGGTCAAGCAATTGGACTGCTGCCCCGGAGTTTGTCAAGTAGAAACTTCGGTTGAGAGCGGATTCAAGTTCAACAACCATCCCGTCTTCGTAAAGTGTTACTGCTGATGCATCATTGGCCAGAATTACTGCAGTTCCGGGTTGAATCATAAAATTAGTAAATTTGGTGTCGTAAGGAACCCCTGCGCTCGAAGTAGTACGTAGGTTCCAACCGTCCATGACTGCAAGTTTGTCTCCTGAGTTGGTGATCTCGATGAATTCCATTGTGCTTGAAACCGAGGATGAGGCATCGGGCATTAAGCGGGTTAGTCGGAGGTCGTCAGGGTTCGCAAGGTTGCCAGCATCCGGTTCTGCTTCACCAGGTGTGGGCCACAGTGTATGGATCCAGGGGTCATTGCTGGTAGGTCCTGCTTCCAGAGTTTGACAGTCGGTCTCAACAGTCCAACCTGCATTCTGAATAAGGTCGCCGTCTGGGTTGAGTAACTCTGCACTATCCCCGAGTCCAGAGAGAACATCATCATCCATCAAAAAGACGACTCGTTCTCCTGCAGCAAGCATGGTTGAAGACATTGTAGTGCCGTTAACCCACAGGCTGTCAAGACGCACGAATCTACGATGGTCTTCAGGGGATCCGATTGACCATCGGCTGAGGTTGATGTCTTCCATTCCGGTGTTGAAAAGTTCAATCCAATCGGCGTCTGGGTCAATGGATTCATCATCACAATAGGGTAGGATTTCAGTCATACTGACATTGCTTGAACCCGAATATGCTGGCCATACAGGATTGAGTTGGCCCGGTGTTGCCCATGCAGATTGCTTCCAATCGCCGGTGTTCATAGCACCAGATGCGCCAACGCCAGCATGAGTGCTGTTGGGCGCTATGAGAGATTCTCCCTCAGCGGTTGAGGACCAAGAGATGGTATCAACCGTAGCTCCCGCCATGTCCAACAATCCAATGGAGTCGGCACTGGTGTGCTTGAGGTAGAAACTGCTTGTTCCGTTCAGTGCAATTAGGGCAACATCTCCTGCAGAGATGGTAGTGTTGTTTTGAAGCGGCATGTTGTATTCGTGCAGTGTCAAACTTCGAGAAGGTGCTTGGAGTTTCCAGCCTGCAACATCAATATCTTCGTCACCGAAATTGAAGAGTTCAAGCCACTCGCCTTTAGGCCATGTTTGGCTGTCACTTCCAACAGCGTCAGGCAGTACTTCTGAAAATCGTACATTTCCATCAGATACAACGCTTCCTGGTTCCGGGAGCCCCGGTGTCTTCCAAGCAGCTGGAGTCCATGGGTCAGTAGGAGCTTGTGAACGGATGAGTGCGACATCCTCACCATGGTCAGTGACGTACATGGCGGTGTCTTGGATTTGACCAGTGAAATCACGTAGCATGATGTGATTGTAATTGTCCCATAGTTCAGTATCTCCGGTGAATTGGACCAGCCTTCGTTGGTCTGGAGATATACCTGTTGAGCCCTGGGATGAATTGAACACCAATGTTGCTGGGTCAAGGAATGTAATGTTACCCATTCCGTCAATCAATGACCAACCCATGAGGTCAAGTTCGAGCGTACCGGTATTGTGGAGTTCAATCCATTCGCCATCTGGGAATGCAGCCCCTTCGGTTGTTGCGTTAACGAGAATTTCAGAGATCTGAATATCATTCATCTGGGTTGGCATCATAATCAGTTCAACCGGATTCATCCCTTCCTGTGTAGGGTAAGGTGCAGGACCCCACATGCCGTTACTTTGACTTGTTGCCATCAAAGAGAAACCTTGTTCGGTGGAGGAATAGGATACTTCCTGTGAGGGGCTACCGTTGGGCCATTTCAGTGTGAGTGATTCTGGGCCATTGTTGAGGATTCCATACGCACTACTTCCGTTCACGGCAACAATTCTGTGTTGCCCGGGAGAGATAATATAACTCGAGGGGGATGCTGTGACATTCACCAAATGTGATGCATTGACTGGGAGAAGGTTTCCTGCTGAGTCTTCTAAGGTCCAACCTGTCAAGTCAATATCTGATGAACCTGTGTTCAATAATTCGACCCATTCGCCACCTGGCCATGATTCGTTATCGTATGAAGGCCAAGGATTAGCCATGATTTCAGTGATGATGAGATCTGATGGAATCATCACGGCTGTTGCGCCAGCCGAATTGACTTGACCCGGTGATGGTGAACCGGTTTGTATCCAATTTGCCGATGCATTTGTTGGGTCTTGTTCGTAACTCTTACCTGAGGTTGCTGAAGTCCATGTTGCGTCGTGAACGTTGTTGTTATTTTGGTCGTAAAGGGACAAGGTCATTCCTGTATTAGTAAGGTAGAAATTGCTGTCTCCGTTCCTAGCTATGACCATATATTCTCCTGGCGAGATAGTCCATGTTGAGGCGTTTCCAGCCTGATAGCCAACGATTGAATTCGCATTAAAATTGAGGGTTTTACTTCCACTGTTAACGGCTTTCCATCCGCTCAAATTCACATCAGTTGACCCGTTATTGAACAATTCAAACCATTCTCCATTTGGCCATACTGCATCATCAGCACCTCCAGGGTTTGGGATGACTTCGTTGAGGCAAATATCGCTGGTACAGGCAGTAGAACGACCTCCAGTGGGCATGATGGTTGAGTCCTGTCCAAGATTGGTTTGAGCAAGTGGGCTGGTTAACGACACAAGGAAGAGCATTGTTAGGGCAAAAGCAAGTTTTCGGTTATTCATAGTATCACGTTCTTTGGTTCAGATAAATCCGAAGGAATCGAATTTTTGTGCGAAGGTGTAAATCATAATTGGGACAAGAATAATCCCCATTCCGTGGGAACGGCGAATTCCTATTCGTGGGGGTAACAAACCGATGATAGTCCCTACAATGAGAACTCCAATGCCGACAAAGCCGGTTGAGAGCCAAACCAGAGCGACTACGAAGAGAATAACACCCATGACCATTTGTTGGAGTGGAATGGCTGCGTGAAGCTTTAGCATCCCTTTACCCACATAGCGCATTATCGGCATAGCGAGCAATCCTGCGGCTAATGTTACCGCAAGAAGACGAATGAAATCTGAGGTGGGTTCCAGGGCTGCCCATGTTTCAATAGGATACATCATTTTGAGAGCTAATGTGGCACCAGAACGTGAACGGCTGATGATGTAAAGGAATCCAAGAACCATAACGGTTACTGCTGTGTTAACGGCGGATAGAATTGCAATAATTTCCAAATCCTGTTTGGTTTGTGGTCCCTCTACACCTTCCGCAGCCTCTGCTTTGGCGATTTCCAACAACTCATCATCGCTCATTTCGGTTAACCTTCGGGTTTCCCAATCCATTCCGTATCCTTGTTTTCCTTGAGCCTTAGCAGCAAGGTTACGCCCACCCATCACGAGAACAGTAGCTTGGGATGCGGTCATTCCAGGGAGCACACCCATGCTGGCTCCGGCAACGCTGGACCAAAAGCAAGGTATCAACAACGGGCGAGCAGGAGGAAGTTCCCAATTCTCCTTTTGTGGAGGCAAGTGAGATGTCGTAGCGTAAATGTCGAGGAGATTGGCAACTCCAAACAGACCCGCCAAACTTGGTAGGAGCAGGCTTGCATCAGGCATGCCAATGGGTGAGCGGGCGGGGAGCGTAAAGACGCCCCATCCATACAATCCTGCAAGTAAGAAGAATGCCGTTGCTGCGAGGAATCCTACGAATCTTGAGTCTCGTCCAAGTCGTCCTCCAGTCATTCGTTGAATCCACAGAGGCCAGTCGAGTCGGGTGGTTTCGGTTGCAAGAAGGAGGAAAGAAATAGTCAGTAATACAAACGGCAGGACTGTCTTAAGTTGGTCGTACCATCCGAGTTCCGGTCCAAAGGCGATTCTTGCAAGAATAATCAGCGGAAGGGAAAGGAAAAGTCCGAGTTGTGAGCCACGAGCAGACCATGCGACTCCCCGCGCAGCGTTTCCCGAAAGAAGCATGCGGTGGCCAGGAAGTAAGGATAACGCCGTATCTCCATCAGGTGCACCTATCAATGCAGACGGAATGTAATTCAGAAACGTGTGTACTGTACCTGTTGACACAATAATTGCTGCTACTGCAGAAAGAGGAATGCCCAAATCCAGTAATGCTGGAGATATGGCGAGCAAAATTAGAGCGACGTTATTCACGTGGAACCCTGGAATTAGTCCAGTGAGCGAACCCATCGCTACACCGAAGAACAAGGCCCCGTAGAGCCAAGCCAAATCCAAAAAGTATCCTTCCAGCATGTTCATCCCTCAGTTGCTTTGTGATGATTCATATTCAACTCGATCTGAGACACCATCGTCATTGCTGTCTTCATTGAGGGCAGAATAACCGTCGAGTCCATCTTCAAGTGTGTCACCGAGGCCGTCCCCGTCCGTGTCGAGTACATCGGCACTGTCAAGAGAATAGATCAAACTCATTCCGTCTGCACTCTGCACTTGCCGGAAGCGTCCCGTCCATGTCATCGACTGGTCTGCGTGCAAGTGAGTCGGTTCCGATGGATTGCGGGTTTGTGTTGAGCACTATGGATTGGTCGGAACCGTCCCTGTAGAGGTGCCATTGTCCGTCTTCCATCATTGCTTTGCCATTTATCATGACATTTTGGTCTCTAGAGTAACTCCACTGTGTTGCACCATCGTCCCAAAGGAGTGTGCGTGCGGATGGGACCGTACCCAACGAGTAGTCATGGATTAACAACCGGATACGCATATCTTCATCGTCCCATGTAACCGATACGTTGGCAATGACATTCTGACCCGTTTCAAGCCATGAGGTTCGTGGGCTCGGGAAGGTGACTGCTACGGTTGTCCAGCCAGGAGAATACGCAGCTGAGTCAACAAGATACCCCTCTTCGTCTTCAACAGATGGTTCAATGGCGTACTTGAGGTAGGCAGAAAGAGTGTACGTTGCACTCGGGTCTTCAACCATACCTACTGGATTTGCTGACAGCATGGCGAGGAGGTTCATCGGTGTTTCTGGATTAACAAGTTGTGGTGAAGTCCCTTCATTGGCGTCAATGCACCAACCGGATGAGGCCGTTGACCACAGCAATCGTCCACGAACAGTTTGGATGGTACCGTCCATGGAAGAAGC
This sequence comes from Candidatus Poseidoniaceae archaeon, assembly GCA_949373095.1. GTDB lineage: Archaea > Thermoplasmatota > Poseidoniia > Poseidoniales > Poseidoniaceae > Poseidonia. The sequence continues at coordinate 13,275 of CASIBY010000007.1, read as the reverse complement.
CTCTTCGTTGGCGCGGTCCTCATCGCTAGGAACCAAGCAGATTTCTCTGTTGTTTGGACCGATCAATCTCCAGTCGCCATCACCCGTGAGGAGCATGCCCGACATGTCGACGGTTTGTCCGGATTGGTAGCTCCAAGTTGCTTCTGCACTCCAGTCAAGTTGTGGAATGTTAATGCTGTGAGCCTTGTCTACGAGTATATCCGTTCCTTGGACTTGAAGGCTCCAACGGAGGTCACGCTGTTGGTATGACAAGATTCCTTGAATTTCAACCTTTGAAGTGACTTCAATCCAAGTTCCAGTGGATGAGCGAATGGTCAGATGCATTTGGTGTTCAGAGTTCCCATAATTCGGGTGGTCGCCAAGATAGGCCGAAGTAAAGGTGCTATCTGGGCTGATAGATTCACCAATAAAGCCCGTAAGTTGAATCACTTCTCCTGCGTATGCAGCAGGGTCTTTAGCGACATCAGCCAGAGCGAGTAGTTGTACCTCCGGATAATCTGAAGAGGAGAATTCAAATGCTCCGGCACCAAGAGATTGAAGCCATATTCTTCCATCATATTCAATGACATCACCCATGACTGTGACATTGGTTCCTATTGGAGGCATCTCTCCCGGTCGATACCACCGAGCTTCCACGACTCCAGTACCATCGTCAATGATAGCGTCAATTCTGTCATCTCCCGAAGAGTACGGGTCCTCGACCCATGAAATTAGTGTGCCTTCAACTTTGACGACCTCGTTTTTGTATTCCAGCAAAGAACTGATTTCAATTGTTTCAGGTTCTCGGACGTAAGCATACCAATTCAAGGTCGCTACCAAGAACATAGCAAGCGCAAACATAACCCAAAGTTGCTGACCCCTTGTTTCAGGATTCTCATTAGTGATGCGGTCCATTAGTCCCTTTACTGCATCGGCCATGTGTGGTGGAGATGGACCATGTGTTTATTCATTCTCATTCCAAAAGACGGTGGTTTTCACCGATAATTGCTTTAATATGATACCATGAGGCCTTCACAATATGACTGCACCTGACCGCGTCATCCGTGACGAGATTCATCGGGACATTTTGGTCCCTGCACATCATGCACAAATCATCGATACGCCTGAGTTTCAACGGCTTCGCTCTATTCAGCAACTTTCAACCTGTGAGTATGTGTTTCCTGCTGCAACGCACAATAGGTTTGCACACTCGCTAGGTGCTTACCATCTGGCCGGCCGATTCATCCATCACCTTGAGACGGCTCATCCGGGAATCATCAGCGATGGAGATGCTGAATTGGTTCAACTGGCGGCTTTACTCCATGATATCGGACACCCACCTTACTCTCATCTTCTTGAAACACCGAGAGTTTATGCAACGTTTGCTTCTCATGAATCATGGGGCCGCCGCATGCTTGAATCTAGCGAAACTGCAATCGGAATTGTCGTTGAAGAAGTACTTGGTCAACAACGGCTTCAACGCCTTTTTGCCATCATGGACGGTAGCGATGAATTCGAAGGGATTGCTATTCCCAAGTTCTTGAAGGAAATCGTAAGCAGCCAAGTTGATGTTGACCGTATGGATTACATGATTCGGGATCAAGCCAATACTGGGGCTCAAATCGGTGGTTTTGACAGTGCCCGAGTCATGAGGGCTCTTCGGGTTGGAGACGATGGAGGATTATTCGTCAAACAATGGGGTCTTCCAGCCATTGAAGCGTATTTGGTAACTCGATATCACATGTATCAGCAAGTATATTTCCACAAAGTCAACATGTTGACTCAAAATTATTTGGTGAATATGCTTGAAAGGGCGCGTCTTCTCGCACAAGAGGGCTCATTGGCACTAACTGAAGAACTCGAGCAAATGTTGCTCAATACTGAACTTACAGCCTTACAGTATGCTTCGCTTAATGATGCTCACGTCAAAGTGGCCTTGCCTCGTTGGGCGCGTCATGAGGATACTGCGTTATCCGGTTATGCGAGGAGGCTGTTATCTCGCAAAGACTTCCACAAATCATTACGAATTGACGATCTGACCATTGAGATGAGTGAAATCATACTTCCTCGGCTCCGAGAGGCTATTGAAGAAGCCGGATACAATCCTGAACTTGATGTCATTCAGGCCACCATTCGTAAGAGGGGATATTTGCCGTATGTGGAAGGGATTGTACTTGAAGACGGTAGAGATGCTTCCGAACATTCAGCATTGATTCGTTCGTTGGCGCAGCCCGATGAGCGTTCAATGGTCTTCGTGCCGGAATCAATTCGTGACGAGATGGAGTTGAAGGTTCGGGAATGGATAAAACCAACACAATCCTCTCTTGCTCATTTTGATTGAGTTTGGACAGAAGGTTCATTTCACCTACCGTTGCCCCTCGGGGCAGGGCCTGTAGCTTAGTAGGTTAGAGCACCCGGCTCATAACCGGGAGGTCAGGGGTTCAATTCCCTTCGGGCCCATCCATAGATGCCAATTGGGTTCACGAAAATTCATTTTTCGCACAAGTCGCCCATAACGGTTATGAGGTGGGGTATGTTGGAAGGACCGTAAGGTGAGACGATGTCAGCATACAAACGCGTAATATGTTTGATGAGTATTTACCTCTTTTCGCTCCTTCTTGTTGCGGTTCCAGCATCTGCGCAAGTTTCCGGTGCGGCTATTTCAATGACCTGTGCGCCCGGTCAAATTCAAGTCGAGGTCAAGCCCGGTGCAACATTGACCGGATACACGACATGTACTGTCTCCAACCCAACTACATACGTTGAGAAGGTGGCTATCCAAGTCACAAGCGACGGGCTTGCAACTGCGGCCCCCGGTGACATGTATGTCGGTGCTGGCCAGGAAGTTGACTTCCAGGTCGTCGTTAGGGCAAACCCCTACATGCAAATGCAGTCCCGCCAACTTACTGTTTCAGCCTCTGTTCAGGAATTGAACAACCTTCCACCACCCAATCAAGCCTCGTCTCAAGTCAACGCCTTGATCAACATCATGCAATTCAGTATCGTCCAGGTTGAAGCAGTTGAGCCCTTTGTCCAACTTATGCCCAAGACTGACAAGAACTTCCAGTTCAAGGTCTACAACTTCGGTAACCAGATAGATCGTATGAAAATCGGCGTAACACAAAACACCCGTGACTCTCTAGAAGAAGCTGGCTTTACCGTCAACCTCCCACAAACTGTCGTAACCATTGAGCCCAACACCGCTCCTGAGACTGCCCGAATCATGGTCCGTACTCCAAAGGCCCAAGGTTGGTCCGATGCATACCACGTCCTCGAATTCTATGCTGAATCAGAGTTTGCATGTCAAAACAGTGGATGTAACACTGAATCTCAAATGATCACGGTCTATGTCCGTGGTGTTTACCTTCCTGGCTTTGAGGTCGTCCCCTCACTCTCCATGATTGCCCTCGCTGGTGCAGCCATTGGACGTCGTCGTTTGAACAATGATGAAGACGATTCGGAATGGCGTGATGCCGCTCCCGGCCTTTAACACGCCGTCTAAGAAACACAACATCTTCTACACTTAGAGGGGTTGGTTTCATAATCCCATCGCCGCAACAGGAAGATATCGGGGATGTACTATGGGTGGATTACTAGACAAAGCAAATGCCGTAAAGGATGCAGAAATCGTCGAAGAGTCACCTGCTCCAGTCAAAGCAGATACGAAAGCAGAAGTGCTTCCAAAGACAGTCGTTGCTAAATCTACCCCCGCTTCTTCACCTGCAGGAAATCCCGATACTGCAATGAAACTCAATCTTGGAGGTTGGGTTGTCATTCTCCTTGGGGCAATTCTTTCTCTACAAGGCGGAGCCTGGGGATTCCTCGTTGTCAGTGTTGTTCTGGTTCTTGGAATTGGAGCAATTGTGCAAGCAGACCGCATGCGTGGTGGATTGAACAAGCCTAAGTTGTATGCAAGCATTGGTGTTGCCTTACTTATCGCCAGTGGCCCTTATGCACTGGTTATGCTCTTCCCATCAAATGCAAACATTGCAATCACAGATGTGGCAATCGATGAGGAAAATGATGAACTAGATTTCGCGATACGTGGAAGTTTCACATCCGTAGAACTCAAAATCGAATCTGATGGTGAAGTTCTATGGGAGTCCTCAGAGGACATGAGCAATAACCTCAAGCGAATTAATGTTCCAATAAAGGATTTCTTTGCTGGAAATAGCGAGGACTTTGATGGTTCTGTCTTGAAGACGTACACGATTCACGCGACTTCTTCCAACGGGAATGAGGTGCAGCTGGACATCAATTCTCGGCACCTCTCACGACAAGCACTGAATGGTGGTGTTCAGTTCACACCATATGTCTCCACGGATAACAACGGTGATGGAGCATCTACAACTTACGAAGGTATTCGTGTTGAAGCCTTTGTTGGACTGTTTGCAGACGGTGAAAAAGAAATGGATGATGGAAAACACAGTTATGCTGCAAGCGGGTCCTCTGGGGCTACCAGTAAAATTAGAGCCTTTGCAGGCCAACAAGTGTTTACTCTCACGGTATCCAAGGAATCTTCTGGCGGATACACGCATCCCGATGTTAACATGAATGGGGATGTTGCTAGCTGGACATCAGACTTTTCAGGTGCAGCAAGTTCACCAGTATTTGGTTTCATTACACTCTCCGGAACTGCAATTGATAATGAGGGATTTGAATACATTGAATCAGATAAGTTCTTTGATGGAGATGGGTGTTATGATTTTACTCTCACAGTTACGAACCAGAACCTTGGAGATGACTTTTCAACCTCCTTCACTGTTGTAAATTCCTGGGAGATCAATTGGGAAAGTCAAGATCCTGAAGACAGAAAGAAACATCCGACCTGCTGATTTGGACTCTCCCTGTAAATGATGTAATTCATACATTCACAAGTCATATTCTCTATCGTCGGATAGTGAAATGTTGTTGAGTTTGATTCTGATGACTTGGTCTATTTTCACAGTAAGGTCCTTGAGAAAATCAACGGACTTTTGATTGGGATTTGTGTAAATACACGACCTGGTCTTCGGACGATAATACAAATCAAACCCTCTAGGTTAGTCGTGACCGATTCTTCACAACGAGTAGTTTGGCGAGTTCACGGTTGCTAACCACGATGTCATTAATAATCTCCAACAAGGAAAGTGACTTCCGTCAAAGATGAGCACATTAAGACGTCCTCACGTGACTTTACTCATTCAATGGAGAAGCAAACAAAGAACTCAATCTGTATCTTCTTCGGATTCCTCTTCTTCGGATTCCTCTTCTTCGGATTCTTCAGTCTCACTTTCATCGCCCAAATCATAAATTGAATCTGATGGCTCCTCGATTTCTTCGGGGTCATCCTTCTCTTCCAATTCCGGAGATTCCTCTGATGCTTCATCCTCGTCTTCTTCCTCATCGTCATCCGGCAATTCCGGGACCTCTTCGTATGTTTTGTTAACCCCACGTTGTGCTATGAGAGCAACACCCATGAATGCAAGGACTGCAATGATGTAGATGATGTACGGAGTTGCTTCAACTTCTTCTGCGTAAACCCAATTTACTTCATCTGATGTTGTCCCATTCAAATCGGCAACCATGTCTCCAATTTCCGAGAAAGTTGCTGGTAGGAATGCTCTGCAATTGAGAGATTGCATTCCTTCTTCATACATGTACCAAACAATTGGAATATCTTTGGATTCACCTGCAGCTACCGTTGCGGTTAGCGTGGAGGGTTGAGTATCTGCATCGTTTCCATCAACATAACACCGGAAGTTAGCCCTTGTATCAACATCACCTGTATTGCTGACGGTTACCATTGCTCCAATGCTCCGATTAACAGATGCTGTAATGTCCTCGGGCTGAATCGACGACACCTCAACATAAGGCAGAGGAAGGTCAATTGTTCCAAATGCAGTTGTTGGTGCATCAACTGTTGTGGAGTAAGAACCCCATGAACTGGATGATCCGATAGAAAGCGTGATGGTTCCACGTTCTTGTTGTACAGTTCCGTCTCCATTCATCCATTCTACAATTCTCTTGTGCTCGGTAGTAGGGTCGTCTGAGACGAGAGTAACACGACCTGTTGAGTCAGTGAGGGCGTTCCAATCAGATTTTCCATAGCCCAAGTCAGTAATGTCGAGGCTTCCGTTGGGTATGTTCGTCTGAAGAACTCTCTCAGAAAGCAATCGTATCCAGCCATCAGTTGAACCCCCAGTTCCCTGGGAATTGGTGTAAGTGATGGAGGCTTGGTCGTGGAGAATGATGTCTTCATCGGTGCGTGAGCCCGTGATAGATGCGTCAGATACGGTGACTGTAGCAGTTGTTGCTGCTGAGATCGGGGCACTACCAGAGAGCATTGAATCTTCAATGTTACAAAGGCCATCACAAGTGATGTTTGCGCCGTTAATTTGGCTCGAAATAATAGAAAGGCTACCGTGGGCTATAATGTCATATCCTGACTGAAACCAATACAATGGAGCATTGCTCGTATTTGTTATTTCAGGTGCGGTTTGTGTGATGATAGTCCCTCCACCATAAATTGCCTTGGCCCATAACAAATATGTCGGGGTGAAGTAGTAGGAGTCAAAGGAAATCACCAAGTTGTCACCGTTAAAATCTGCGTCAAATTCTATGATTGTCGTACCGCTTGCTTGCATGGATGTTGACGCATTGACAGTTGCATCTCCTAAAGTGATATTGAAAAGCGTGTCAGCAGATATCGAGTGGTCAAATTTCAGTTGTATGACGCCTTCTTGACCGATGTCTCCAAAGTTGAGGGAGACGGTTGCTAGGAAGTCATTAACTCGGATTCCAGAATTAAGGTCGTTACTTAGCAAGGCTCCATTTGTGACTATCAGGTTTCCGCCTTCCTCTACGGTAATCGAAGAATCTGTGCCCATGGTGATGTTAGCGCTCACGGTTAGTGTCGTACCGTTAGCAACTGTTACATGGCCGTTCATTGCTCCATCTTCAATCCAATTCTCGTTTGTAGAAACGGTGAGGTTCTCACCGGATGTTGGTGGTGCGGCAGCGGTCAAGGGCATCGCCAAAAGGAGGAGCACAAGAAGGATTGCAGTGGGCCGAAACGGTGTTCGCATGGTCACTTCACAGGACCTGAGTGAATAAGACTTCGTCTATTTTGAGGATGTTTGGGGGATAAGTCTCCCGCGAAGAACTTATGCGTCGGGTTCGGACCAGTTCAACCAAACGCTAACTGTTTTGATGTCTCGCGAGATCCTAAGAAACACCTGGCTTTCGGTTATGGCGCGCATATGTGCCTGGGCCAGCATCTGGCGACGGCAGAAATTGAAACATTTTTTAGAGAATTATTGCCACGCTTGAGTGATATAAAAATGCACAAGGAACCTGAATGGATAAGAGCAAATTTTGTGGGTGGTTTGAAATCTATGCCGGTCAATTATCATATTCACTAGGATATATTGATGCACTTTTTGAAAGTTCTTACGCTTGAATTTCGCACAGATGCTCAGAGTTTCCTTGGCGTTAAGATTTAATATTGGGACATAGTATGAGCGCTGCTTTTAGTAACCTACTATCTGATCTCGATCTGGAACAACTCGAAGACAATATTTTCCGAGGGGTTAGCCGAGATTTTGGTGGCGGTAGAATATTTGGCGGTCAGGTGCTAGGACAGTCTCTTAAAGCTGCTGGACTTACGGTAGAAGATGTCCGTTCGGCCCATTCTTATCATGGTTATTTTTTACGCTCGGGGGATACCGGTAAACCCGTCATTTATGACGTTGAAAGAATCAGGGATGGCCGGAGTTTCACGACTCGACGCGTAGTAGCAATTCAGAGTGGTAGGCCCATCTTTAACTGTTCTATTTCGTTTACAATTAGTGAGGAAGGAATAGCACACCAAAAAACGATGCCCGATGTTGTTGCGCCAAATCAGTTGAAAAATCATCAGCAAATATTTCAGGATTATCCTGACTCCCCAATTAGGGACGCTCGCCAGGCGCTGGAGAAAAAAATACCCTTTGAAATAAGACCAGTTGAACCTCGAGCCTTGGTTAATCCCAAAAAGCAGAAGGCCATGCAGTCCTTTTGGTTCAAAGCGAATGGCAAGGCTTATGGGCCTCAATTACAACTTCAGTCGATGTTGGCTTATGCTTCAGACTTTAATTTTGCGAGTACCTGTGCGCTGCCTCACGGCCTAAGCGGGTTTTCCGGAAATTGGCAATTCTCTAGCCTGGATCATGCTATATGGTTTCATGCGCCTTTGGACATGAATGACTGGCATCTATATGCAATGGATAGCCCGGTGGCGAGCTCTGCAAGAGGTCTGAATAGAGGTAGTATTTTTTGTAGCGCAGGCCACTTGGTCGCTTCCGTATGTCAGGAAAGCCTTGTTCGTTGGGTAGGTAAAGGGCAGCGTCCAAAGATTGGTGACGTTAAATGAGAAATATTATTCGGTTCAGTTTTATCAAAGCAAATGAGTGGGTGTAAGAATATTGACGCCAACAGAAGTGGTTGAAGCCTATAATTACGGGTTGTGGAATAAGCAGAACTATGTCTTGGGTGAGAATGTTATTGCTGATTAAGTCGTTTGGCATAGTGCTGGCTCAGTCACGATGCTCTCCAGAGAAGACTCTATACAACGCGTTCGGGATGCCTGGGAAAACAAACTTCCCTATATGAAATTCACACTACATAAGATTCTTGCCAACGGTGAGTTTGTCACTGATATCTGGGAGGTAGACGCCAGAAATATGGAAAGTAAGGAGTTTTTTACAGCAATATTCAAGTATTCAGAGTGATCGAGGGAAAGATTTTCGAAGTATGGAATCCGATTCACTCTAGGCGACCAGCTGGAAGTTCGTGTTAATGCTTCCCTAGCACGCATTCAAGGTTGCAAAGAAATTCATTTTAACTAACGTCATCTAACGTTTTTTTGAGAAAAAGTTTCGTATCATGAGCGAGAAAAAAAGTGAAAAGACTATCCCCAAAACGCTAGTTTCAATCAATGAAATTAGTACTGCATGGTTACAGGCTGTTTTTGATTATGCTGGCGTTGATGTACCAGCGATTGTTGATTCCAAGATTGAGCCAATTGGGCACGGTAATTCGTCGCACACTTGCAAGGTGTCTTTAGCCTATGAAAATCACGCTACTGATGCACCAGGGTCCGTAATATGCAAGTTTAGTCTTGCCGAGGGCAAAGGTGCAGAATTGGTAAAAAAATCTGGAATTTATCTTTGCGAAGCAAAGACTTTAAATTTTCTGTCAAAGGATTCTGCTGCGCGCATTCCGAAATGCTACTTAGCGTCTGTATCCTCGGATACTAGCAACTTCAACTTGGTAGCGGAAGATCTGTCAGTCTTTTGCAGGCCAGGCGACCAAATTTCAGGTTGCAGTATTGCGGATGCCAAGGCGGTTGTTACAGAGTTGTCCCGATTTCATCGCCAGTTCTGGAATGCGCCGATCCTGGACAAGATTGACTGGGTAATACCTACATTTGACACATACAAATACGGTTTAATTGTATTACGCCATAGATTTACCGGCCGGCTTAGTGAAGAAGAGTTTGACTTTATCGAACGTGCGATTTCGGAAATTGACCGTTGGCTAAACGACATACCGATTAATAGGACGCTATTGCATACGGATTGTAGAGCAGACAATATCATGTTCGACTATCGCGATGCCAACCATCCGGCTGCCTATCTGATTGACTGGGCTATGGTGCGTATCGGCGATGCGATGTCGGACGTGGCCTATTTCCTCACCAGCAGTTTGTCACCGCAAGATCGACTGGCCTGTGAGATGGATATGTTGGCACTGCACACGCAAGAGATCGCAGCTCAAGATCCTACCTACACACTTGAAATAGCAGAGCAATCCTATCGTAAAAATATTATGTCGTCGATGTATCTGACGTTGCTTTCTGCCACGGGTATACCACAGGCTCCCCATAGTGATTTACTACTAAATGCACTTGCACAGAGAAACTGTGCTGCGATTAAACATTGGCTTGATTAATTACTATTTGATCTCGTTGATCGACTCTTTACAAAACATAAAGGCTTATGCCCAGGAGAAATACTTATGATTAATGCAGAAGATCAGATTTACCCAACATACACATCCAAATTTCCGGAGTTGGGTTTCTACGCTTTCCCTGGAGCGTCTTCGGATACCCGTGGTGGTTTGGAACAGGTGAAATACGCCGAGCAGCTCGGCATGGGCAATGTGATGATTTCTGAGCGCGCTGACTTTAAGGCGATCGGCCCAATGTGCGGTGCTGTCGCCGCCGTCACAGAGAAGATGTACATAGGCACCTCGGCCACTAATGCCAACACTCGCCACCCAATGTATACAGCTGCTTTATGTTCAAGTCTCAATCGCCTATCAAGAGGCCGTTTCGCACTGGGCCTGGGTAAAGGTAATGGGCCGATAATGAAGGCATGGGGATTAAAGCCCATCACATTTGAAGACGAGCGCCAGTATTATGATGTGATCAAGCGTATGTTGCGGGGGGAAACGATCAAAAATTATTCAGGCTCGATTGGCGATTTTCCTAGGCTTGGCCTGATGGGTGGCTACGTTAATGAAGATGTACCTATACTATTTGTTGGCTTTGGCCCGAAAAGCTTGAAGAATGCTGGTGAGATTTATGAAGGTGTGCATTTGCATACAAATATGTCTGAAGACGCAGTCACGCGTGCAGTAGGCCTGATTCGCGAGGGAGAGCGCGAAGCGGGCAAAGAGGAAGGCAAAGCCAAGGTATGGACAGTTCTCGCTACACTTTGTAACCCGACCGAGGAAAAATACCTGGAGTACATTGTCGCCAGGTTAACTTCGTATTTGCAGGCACCAGGCTACGGTGAAGGTTTGGCAAAAATTAATGGCTGGGATCTAGAAGAAGTAAAGCGCTTTAGGAATCATCCTACGGTCACATCTGTGGGTGGGATTGTAGACGCGATCGCAAGCCTTAAACAGTTAGTAGAAATTGAAAAAGTACTTCCACAGGAGTGGCGTACAGCGGCAGTGGGCACGCCTGCTGAATGTGCTCAGCGCTGGGTGAGAGAATTTGAAGCCGGAGCTGATGGCGTCATTGTTCACGCCAGCACACCAGAAGAGTTCGAGCCTGTTTTGGCTGAGTACGAGAAAATCAGACCGAATCATCTGTTTGAGGGAAGAACCAACAGGCCCGCATGATGTTGGTATAGTAAGCCAATCAATAAAGTTTCTGAACATGAATTTGTCATCGACAAGTAGCCTAATTGCCGATGACAAGCGTTTTCCTTTTCTTGCCTATATTGGGATTTTCACATTGCTAATCTGGAGCAGCATTGCGGCGTCAGTGAACTTAGGCACATCGGCGCCAATCTGCTCAGCATTAGGCCCAAAGGCTTGTTGAAATTCCTCGACATCTTCGAAGTACATGTGTCCCATAGCATGGTAGGGCTGATCGGGATCTACGCCTTCTTCAGCTGCAACGCTTTTGCAAGCTGAGCCCAAGTATTTCTGCACCAACGGCATATGGGTATTGCAGTAATAGTCAATATCGAAATGCGTATTATCACCTTTAGGGTAAAGTACACTTACTTTAATCATTGTTTCATTCTCTCTTTCGTCGTTTGAGTTCTACAAATAATTACTGCTGCATATGCTATGCGTTATACCTGCTAGTCGCTAAATATCAAGTTTTGTTGCTGCGCCGCATTGCAATTTATTCGTCCCGTACTGACTTGAATATTCGCCCCATCGGTTCGTGGATGGGCATTGTCGCCGTAGTGTCCCAAGAGACCCTTTGGCCCACACGTATGCCGCCATCGACCACATGCGCCGTGCCAGTCACGAATCTTGCGTCGTCGCTGGCAAGATACAAAGCAGCTTTTGCAATATCTTCAGGCATACCCGGGCGACGCAGAGGCTGCATCTGGCCTGCAGCTTCTTCGAATTCATGCGCAGTTTGGTCAGCCTGTTGGCGAGATAATCCCATAGCGGTTCCGAGGATAGGCGTGACGATAAAGCCTGGGCAAATGGCGTTTACCCGAATGTTATCGCCGCCAAGCTCCGCGGCACTGAGTTTGCTCATATGTATTACTCCGGCTTTGGCAACGCCATACGCAAAGCCCCAACCGGCTTCAAGACCAGCTATTGAAGCAGTGTTGATAATGGAACCTTCACCGCGTTTTCTCATTAAGGGCACGGCGTGTTTGCTGCCTAGCATTGGACCGCGTAGCAGCAGTGCAAGGGTTTTATCCCAGGCATCGGCATCCATATCCACAAGACCAGAGGACGTTCCTCCCTGACCGGCATTATTGAACAGTATGTCTAAACCGCCAAATTGAGACTCGGCCAGGGCCAGAGCCTTGATGATATCTCCTTCAAGTGTGACATCGCAGTGGCTGTAGGCCACTTGTTCGGGAAAACGCTGCTCCAGTGCCAGGCCTTTCTCGTCTTGCACATCAGCTACGACTACTCTAGCCCCGTGGTTCACAAACTCCTCTACCGTAGCCAGCCCTATGCCTGAGCAGCCCCCGGTAATTGCTGCTACTTTGCCTTCAAGTCTTGCGCTCATGTGTCAGTCTCCGTGTGACGTTCAGTGGAATTCACTGCGAATTTTTTTGCAAATTTCTGGGTCAGGTTAAGTGCCCTTGCAAAAAGCCGCTAGGTCTCTGGCCGTATCGCGACTGATATCCGGGCAGCAGAAAGGGAAAACCTCAGTGCCATGGATAGTCCCCATCACCTGTCTGCATCGAGCGTTAACCCCCCGCTTGCATTAACAGACGGTAAAAATTTATGCCTTCATCGCGAAGCGGGTCACATTCATTCACGCTAATGACCGTAGGCACCAGTCCCTGCACATCGTTGATCTCAGCAAAACCGGGCCAAGCCACTGGATTACCACTCTCAAAAGCCTCAATGCCGTATCCCATAGCACCGCTGTTATCGTGCAGGTACAAAAGAATACCGTTGTTCTCCGTCGATGATGGATTTTTTTCTTGTGGCCATTGGCCGGCAATATAGGGGCAAAGGGCATACAAGCCTTGGACTAAATTCAGGTCACCATTGCGTTTTAGCGTCATGCCTGTAGCGAGCGTCAGGTTGCCGCCGCCGCTCTCACCAGCAACAATAATTCGATCTGCATTAATCCTCAATTTCTTGGCGTTTGTGTGTAACCACTTCAGGCCGGAGATACAGTCATTAAGGCCAGCTGGAAAAGGCGCAACCTCCGGAACCGAGGATGGTGCTACTGAATTCCTGAAATCAACCATGACGACCGCAACACCATTGGCTGCAATAATCTTCCCCCATGCCCGATAGTTTCCGTCGTAGCAAGAAAGTGTCGCCATT
>CASIBY010000006.1 GCA_949373095.1 Candidatus Poseidoniaceae archaeon | reverse complement strand
ACACGGCGTGCTGCCGCTTCGCCGCGCTGCAGTTGATTGACCAAGATTCCAAAGATGAACATGGGCATGGTCATTCGTGTGCTGATGAGGAGGAAGGTGACAAGTTGTCCTGTGGTGATTTCATTCTGCCCAGCAAGGTAACCGCCTGCTGTGACGAGAAGGCCAAATGCAATCCCCTGCAACAGCGTAAATCATTGGTACGAAGCGGTTTCTGTCCTTGCTCGCACCCATGGCTTGGTCGCGATAGGTCCCCGAGTCTCGAGAAACGCGGTCGGCCTCCCATTCTTGGGCGTTGTAGGCTTGTACGACTGAGATGCCCGAAACGAGGTTTTCAAGCACGGCGTTGATGTCTCCGGTAGATTCTCGTTGCTTCCGGTATTTTCGCTGGACTCGTGTTGAAAACCAATATACTCCGGGGACTATGAGGAACAATGGAGCAAACAAGACGGCTGCAAGTTTCCAAGACATGAGTACTAAAATGACGAATGCTGTTGCAAACGTGACGGTAATTCGAATAATTGAGGTGGAAGAATCTGATACGACGTCTTCCAATTGATTGACGTCACTCGACAATACCGACATGATTTGCCCGGTTTGACGTAAATCGTAATACGATGCTTCCATAGTGATGAGCGAGCGGGTAGCGTCCATCCTCAAATCGTGTTGAATGTTATACCCTAAGCTCTGCCAGGCGTATTCTGAGATCCCTTGAAACACAGCAAGACAGAGGAAACCAAGGAAAACAAGAACTCCGTAGCCTATCGCTGGATTGCTGTGAATGAACGTGACGGTGTTTTGTACAATTTGGGGGCCTGCTAGAGTGTCGGTAGTAAAGTAGTCCACTGCAAAGCCGATGGCAACGAAGGGCATCAAATCAAAGAAACGAGCCGCAGCATTAGCAAAAATACCGGTCATGACACGCTTGGGGTATTTCTTGGCATAGGGGACCACTCTCCAGATTTGTTTGCCAAGTATTTGGGTGTCTTCGTTAATGTCTTCTGGCGCCATTACATCACTTTTGGGTCCATGTGAACGTCCTCTCGCCATAGTCTTCCCGCCCTGCTTGCCGTTCTTGAACCCTCGCTACCATTTGAACCATGTAAAAACAGTTGCCGTCCCCACATGCAATCTTTCATGAGGTACCGCTCCTTGGTTCACCCATGCTGACCCGAACTCAACGGTGCTCAACCCTCCTCATGACGCTCCTGTTTTTGCAGGTACTTGCCCCAATTGCTTGGGCATCAGTTGGGAGCACGACATCGTTCACAACAGAAACCGAAGCAGAGATTGAATCTCTCCAACAACTCGGGGTTTCTCCAATTGCCGACGCAGAGCACGGTTGGTTAGCACCTGAAAGCGGAGTATCATCAACCCACCTCCTTTACAGGGACGTGACCATGATTTCTCCCGATGATTGGACCGATACAACCGGTGGGCAAACCATGAACGGCTACCACATTTTGAGTCATTCATATCCCGTACCATCATCATGGTTTGGAGAATTGGATGCTGCCGGAATCATCTGCCATTCATTCCTACCCCCTGCTGCGTTCCATTGTGATGTGAACGGTAAAACTCCACAACAACTCGCAGCTTTGAATGTCCAAGGAATCGCTGTCATGGACGCCACTGACAAGGTCCAATCAGACCTTATTTTGGGGCTTCTTGGCCTTGATACAACCTACGAAAACCCCTTCGTGAACCAAGCTGGTGCCATCGTCAATGTGGTCCTCTCCGGAACAAGTCTTCCTGAAAACATTGGACAACAAAGCGGAATTAGTGTTGATTCACACAGCGGTCGTTTCTCCACGATGGTGGTTGATGCAAGTGGACTCTCATGGTTAGCTCAGCATCATGAAATTGAATGGATAGAAGCCAAGCCTGTCTTTGAAATACTCAACTCCGAAGGTATCGAAATCATGCACGTCGATGACCTTTGGGACGGCACCACCATGGGCAACATCGACAGTAGTTGGAGCGGCCTTGACGGAAGCGGAATCATCGTCACTGTTGCAGACTCAGGCTTGGATAATGGCGTCAACAATTCAGCCATGCATCCTGATTTCAAGGACCACATCAAAGGTATTCTTTCCTATCCCCCCGCTGCTGCGACCTGTACGTACTACAGCTTGAGCCCTTGTGGCGACTCTGCTGAAGACTTGCACGGCCACGGCACGCACGTGGCGGGTTCGGTTCTTGGCGACGGAACTCACAGTAGCGGTGCAATTCAAGGAGCCGCCCCTGAATCTCAGTTGATATTCCACGCCATCGCAACAACGGTTGGCGGAATAGAGAAACTGATTGGCATCCCCAACAATCTGGACGATTTGTTCAAACTAGCATGGGCAAACGGTAGCCGAGTCCACACCAATTCATGGGGTTCACCGGCAAATGGCGCTTACACAACATCATCCATGCAAGCTGATAGCAGCGCTAGAACCTACGATGAATTGGTCATCCTCTTTGCTGGAGCAAATGAAGGTATAGACGCAAATAGCGACGGTGAAGTTGACCTTGATTCACTTGGC
Organism: Candidatus Poseidoniaceae archaeon; assembly: GCA_949373095.1. Taxonomy (GTDB): domain Archaea; phylum Thermoplasmatota; class Poseidoniia; order Poseidoniales; family Poseidoniaceae; genus Poseidonia. Next base: position 27,594 of record CASIBY010000006.1, on the reverse strand, counting down.
TCACCCGCCTCTGCAAAGAACGTCATCACGGTGGGAGCCTCTGAAAACGACCGCGCTAGTTTCAATTCTCTCTGGGGCAGCACCAAATATGCCTCTCCAATCTCAACCGACAAGCTTGCCGACAATCCTGAAGGCATGGCTGCGTTTTCATCACGGGGACCTACCGATGACGACCGAGTCAAACCCGACATATCCGCCCCTGGAACCTTCATCCTGTCCACTAAATCACGAAGTACAACTGATGTCGGCTGGACGGCCTACAACGCCTCATACACCTACATGGGTGGAACAAGCATGGCTACTCCACTCACTGCTGGAGCAACAGCCCTACTCCTTGAACATTTGATTGAAAACGTTGGTGAAGCTAATCCAACCTCTGCCCTTGTAAAGGCAATTTACACTGCAAGCGCACACGACATGACTGGCCAGTACAGTTCCTCTACAAACGGGGCTGGGGAAACTGCTCCAAATAATCACGAAGGTTGGGGACGAGTCAACATGAGTGCGGCCATCAATACATCTTGGATTCAGGACGAGTCAGTTACAACAGGCGAAGACAGTGGTTGGTCGTTTGTTGTGCCATCAAGTGCTGATGACTTCAGAATCTCCCTTGCATGGACTGATCCGGCTTCAACACCGACTGCCTCAACAAACTTGGTGAACAATCTTGACATCGCTGTCAAAGACCCAAGTGGCTCATGGACTAACGTCAGTAACAGTGTTGACAATCTTCTCGGCAAGAGTTTCAGTTCTCCCGCTCAAGGCACATGGGAAGTTCATATTCTTGGAACGAGTGTACCTACTGGCCCCCAATTCTTCGCTGTGGCAATGACTGGGGATTACACTTTGACGAACCTTACTCAAGATGCTGACTTTGACGGCACCATCGATGATGATGATGATTGTGAAAATGTTGCAGGTACCTCAACCGAAGACCGTGTAGGTTGCCCGGATACTGATGGAGATGGATACTCAAACCCCGATTCAGGGTGGACCGTGAACAACGGGGCTGACGCCTTCCCTTCAGATTCCACCCAGTGGGAGGATGCCGATTACGACGGGTACGGAGACAACTCGGCTGGAACTCAGGCGGATGGGTGCCCATCGCTTGCAGGTAACTCAACACTAGACCGCTACGGGTGTACGGATGCAGATGGAGACGGTTACTCAAACGCTGATTCAGGCTGGACAACTTCCAATGGAGCAGACTCCTGTGCTGCTGTTTCAGGGACCTCTTCTCTAGATCGGAACGGATGTGCTGACTCCGATTCAGACGGATATTCCGACCCGGATTCAGGCTGGACTGCATCTAACGGAGCGGACGCCTTTCCAAGTGATAGCGCACAATGGGCTGATTCAGATGGGGACGGATACGGTGACAACCCCCCACCGGCCACAAACGGCGACGGATGTCCAAGTGTAATTGGAACCTCAACAAATGACCGCTTTGGCTGCCCCGATACCGACGGTGACGGGTATTCAGACCCTGATTCGGGGTGGAGTATCGGCAACGGTGCAGACGCCTTTGCATCCGATGCCTCACAGTGGGCTGACGGAGATGGTGACGGATACGGAGACAATTCCGCAGGAACCAATCCCGATTCATGTCCGGTACAGGCCGGAACCTCAACTGAAGCAGGCCGATTGGGTTGTACGGATTCAGACGCTGATGGTTACGCTGACCTTGATGATGCATTCCCTACCGAAGCAACCCAATGGAGTGATTCGGATTCTGATGGATACGGCGATGAAGCAAGTGGATTCCAAGCCGATGATTGCCCTGCATCCGCTGGAACCTCATCACGAGACCGACTTGGATGCTTGGACACCGACGGAGACGGGTCATCCGATGCTGACTCCGCATGGACTATTATCAACGGAGCAGACCTTGACCCGAATGATTCAACGCAATGGGCCGACTCCGATGGAGATACCTTCGGAGACAATCCCAGCGGAACAAATGGCGACGGCTGCCCTAGTGTTGCTGGCTCATCCAGTCAAGATAGATTTGGATGCCCAGACACCGATGGAGACGGGTATTCGAACCCTGATTCTGGATGGACTGTAAACGAAGGTGCTGATGCCTATCCAAACGACGCCACACGATGGAGTGACTCTGATGGTGATGGATATGATGATGGAATCGACGACGATTGTCCAAATTTCCCTGGAACATCACTTCATGACAGAAAGGGATGTCCCGACCAAGACGGTGACGGATACTCTGACCCAGACTCAGCATGGACAATTATCAACGGCTCTGACGCATTCATGAGTGATTCAACTCAATGGAATGATACAGATGGAGACGGCTATGGTGATGAAACCGCAGGAAACCTTCCGGATGCTTGTCCGTCTGTATATGGTGCTTCATGGCAGAATTCAACGTATGGATGCCTTGACGGAGACGGGGACGGTTGGGCAGATGTTCAGGACAGTCATCCAGACGAACAAACCCAATGGTCCGACGCTGACGGTGATGGATATGGAGACAACCCTGGTGGAGAATTTGCAGATGCATGTGTAAATTCAGCAGGAAATTCAACGCTTGGTAACAGATACGGTTGCCTCGACAATGACGGAGACGGATGGGACAATACGCTTGACGCCCTACCCGACCTCGCCACTCAATGGCTTGACCAAGATGGGGACGGATACGGAGACAACGCAAGCGGCTATACAGCCGGATGCTTGTCCCGGAGAAGGTGGAACCTCAACCGTTGATCGCTTTGGATGCGTTGACGATGACGGGGACGGAGTATCAAACCTTACTGATGCATTCCCGTCCGTACCATCTCAATGGTCCGATGCTGATGGCGATGGCTTTGGAGACAATCAAACAGGAGTGCAAGCCGACGTTTGCCCCAATGTCCCAGGTACATCTCACATTGACCGAATCGGGTGCCTTGATAGCGACACGGACGGTGTTTCTGACCCAACAGAAGCCATAGGCAACACCACTGCTTGGAATACGAGTGATGGCGCAGATGCATTGCCGTATGAAGTCACACAAAGTATTGATTCAGACGGTGATGGATACGGAGAAAATACATCAGGATTGTACCCTGACGCTTGCCCAACAACGGTTGGATCATCCACCATTGACCGATACGGTTGCGTTGATGGAGACGGCGATGGGGCTTCTGACGCTAACGATCTCTTCCTAACTGATGCCACTCAATGGTACGATGCGGATGGAGACGGATTTGGAGACAACGAAATGGGGACGACAGCAGATAATTGTAACAGTACTGCAGGAACCTCAACTGTTGACCGCTATGGATGCCCAGACGCTGATGGCGATGGAGTTAGCGATGAGAACGATGTATGGCCAGCAGACCCAACTCAATGGTTTGACACCGATGGTGACGGATATGGAAACCAAGCTGATGGAACCAATGGCGACACCTGCCCGATGGAAAATGGAACATCCACAGAGGGTGGAAAGAGAGGATGCCTGGACTCTGATGGAGACGGGTGGGCTGATGTTGATGACTGGTACCCACTTCAATCGAGCCAACATTTCGATAGCGATAACGATGGTTGGGGAGACAATGCGTCACTCGGAGCCTACAAACCAGACCACTGGCCGAACGATGCACAGCGTAACTCTGCAGAAGGCACCATGGTCTGCTCCCCTACGACCATCTCTGTTGACCTTGCTGAAAGTTCGAGGTTTACGTTTACCTGTACGGCAAGTACGATCATGACCACATCTTTTGCAGCCCGTGTGGAATGGCAGGGAACAAACGATGTAATTGGTGATTCAACGACTCAATACCTCACGTTTACCCCCACATCAGGGAACACCCAAACTGTGATGTTCTCAGGAGACGTCCAAACAATAGACACCCACCAAATCCTATTGATGCTACGAGAACCGGGAGCTGAGAATCCGATGGATACTGTAACGGTAACCCTCAAAACTATGGATTCAAATGTCCCAGAGGTATCCACCGAGGATGAAACCTCATCGATTTCGCAATTAATGGAACAACCTGTGGCCCAAGCAGCTGCTGGAATCCTCGTCTTGTTTATCCTCATGGGAGCATTGATATTGAGAGGCCAGGGGAAGAATGCAAGAGCTGATTTACGACGAAGAGAGGCTGCAGAAGAGATGATGCAATCACGTGGAATTGACTCCCTACCCTACCTCCCGATTGACCCCGGAACGACAAGTGCGAACCCCTAAACCGCCTGTGAGAAAAGACCGTGGCGACTCGATGTTTGAGGACTACCGACGTAAGTGAACGGCTAAAAACTGAACCGATTCCCTCAAAGAGGAGAGGTTACTCGGAGGGATGCTACACTGCGGATATGGTGAAGTGGTATCATAGGAGGTTTCCAACCTTTTGTCGTGGGTTCAACTCCCGCTATCCGCACCTCTTGGCTCCATTCCATCCGAAGCGTTGGGATTCGACTCCATTGAGTCGCATACCTCGCAACAATCAAAGACTATCCTGTACGACAACTGGCTGTATCCTAAGTGGTCTCGTTGGTTGTCATCATGAATCTGTTATTCCTTTGCCTGCTCACCTTGTGGCTCTACCTTCCTGGCTTCCTAGCGAACACGTTTGCCATGATGTGGGGGAAGTGGCTGCCAAAGACAGGATATGGACCATGGCCCATTGATGGAGGGAAAGTTTGGAGTGATGGAAACCGCATTCTTGGAGACGGCAAGACTTGGAACGGACTCATTGGAGGCTCAATGACCTCTGGAATCCTCTGCATGATCATGGTGGCAACTGTAGACCTTGGAGGCATGGGGACTGTATTTAACGATGGAGAAACCGTGTTTGCATCCCCACTAACTGGTTCATCAGGAGCATGGTTTGAGGTAGGTGGAACGAACCTTACTGCGTTTATTCTCGGCTCATTCTTGGGTTTCGCCTGCTTACTTGGGGATAGTACTGGCTCATTTGTAAAGCGACGACGAGGCCTAAAGCGAGAAGGAGATGTTTCCTCAAAAGCCCCCCTGCTCGACACGCTACCGTTTGCAATCATGGTTTTCCTCTTCGGTCAACTGTTCCTGGGCTCATCTGTACTAGCAGCTCAAGAATTACGCCTTCCAATGATTGTCCTCATCCTCATCACCCCGATATTGCACCGAAGTTTCAATCTTATCGGCTACAAAATCGGATGGAAAGACGTTCCATATTGAAACAAACCTCACAACATCAAAGGCCAATCCCTATGAAGCACGAGGGGGACGGCAAAACATGTTAGGGAATAATCAAGCCTCAATGCGGGCTTTTGGCCTCGTTCTGTTAATGCTCGTAGCCCCTCTTTCCGGTTGCTTTGGAGAAGGTGAAGTTGAGAAGATTGAAGTCTCCGATATTTTTCTTATTGATGCTAAAGACCCCTCGGAAATCAACCTAAACGCAGGAGAATACCATGATTTCATACTCGTTGGCGAAGGTCAGCGACTCGTTGTACCAGTGGATGTGTTCCTCATTGTCAACGGAACATTGGTCCAATCCGGAGAAATTATGGTCGGTGATGAAGGTCAAATTGGAGGTAAGATTCTAACGACCCCCTACACCACTGAAGCCAATTTAACAATCTATCATCCCGATGGATTATCCACTCTTCTCGAGATACCCATGGTTGACGGCACACCTATCGTGAACGGGGAGGAATGGTTCGAAAAAATGGATTTCATCACAAGTGTTTGCTCTGATTCCACCCAATGTGGTGGATACATTAACCGCTGGATGGGCTCAGGAAACCCTCAATTTGAGCGTGCTGCAGTCTACTTCAAAGGTCACTTTGAAGGATTGGGCTATGAAACTCACATGATGCGTGTTATCGACCATGGAAATCCGACCCAACCTGAAAGCTTGAACATCATTGCTTGGAAGGAAGGTCGCAATGATTCATGTGTTCAAGGCATGGGGGCACACATGGATGTAGCACCGCCTGGAAGTCTAGCAGGCACATATGAAGGAGCCTATGACAACACTGCAGGTACTGTCTCAATGTTGCTATACGCTAGAGCATTTGCAGATTTGACCTTTGAATGTGACACGTTTTTGGCCCTTTGGTCCAGTGAAGAAGAAGGACTGCGAGGCTCAAATGCCTTTGCTACAAACGATTGTGACTATTGCTTGCCCAAAGATAAGGAATTGAAGTTTTACATTAACATGGACATGATGGGAATCTCTTGGCCCGCTCACAAATCAAACGGTGACCCGTTCCCCTACCACGCATGGTCTGGTCCAGATATTGACCCTAACGAACAAGACGTCGCCATAACGAGTGTACTTGACCACGTGCATAGAAATGTATTGAAAGCCCCAATGGATTTGAGAATTGAAGGAACCTATGGTTCGGGCTGTGACCAACATTGGGACGACCATTACAACCTTGTCATGGACGTTCATGAAGATACATTTGGTCGGTCTGACCACGTCACCTTCCGTGACCTAGGGGCCCAGACCATCTTCCACCTAGGCGCATACGACGATGACTATTCTGCCTACCACTCACCTACTGACACCTTGGACAATATGGTTACAGAAGTTGGAGGCCAAGAGGAACTCGAAAAGAGCATTGAATTCGTCATGTGGGCGGCTATGCTTGAGTTCCTCATTGCTGACCAAACTCCAGAAATACGAAACGTAGGCGTCTAAGGCTCTATACGAATCTTGATGAAGAATAAACTACATCGCTCACCATGGAAGAAGACATTGTTGTATCCAGTTCAGACTGGCGTACATCGTTTTTCTGGCAGCCTATACTCTTCACCTTGGGGTTTCTTCTCGCCTTCAGTGAAGTAATTCTTCGCCTTGTACAGGGCACCGGTGCGGTCGATGCGATATGGCCACATGCTGTTCGTTCATTGGAGTGGACGGTTGTCCTTCGTTCATCCACAGAACAAACGCTGATTCTATTCATGATTGTACCAGTGCTTGGCTACTTCGTCAACCGATGGAAGACAGAGAGCAAGTATGAACGCTCAGCAAATGAAGCACTTTTGATACTCGTGGGTTTGTTGAGTGGTCTTATTACGATTCATTTTGTAATGGATGTGTTTTATCTCAGGGGTGCTTTTCTCATGCTTCCAATGTTCTACGCTTGGGTTTTCCTTTGGCTGCTTCTTCTACGAGGGGGCATGCCACGATTAAGAACTACTGCCATGGAGGGGATTTCCCCTGCAAGAGTTGCTCACCTTCTCGGTGTATTTTTAGCAGCATGGATGTTAATGCCGGGAGTCCCTGCATTGGTAGGATTCGCCCCCTCTCCACCTGACGCTCCAACCATTGGTTACGGTTCAAATCCAGGCCCATATGAAACCATGAGGTTTTCTGAACAATACACCATGCCCAGCGATGTTGCTGCAATCCGTGGGAATTTAGAGGACGATGTTATCTTCAGCGTCCATGTAACATTACCTCTTATTCCCGAAGATAAACCCGTTGAGACTATTCCACTTGGTATTCTTTTACACGGCTTTGGCTACCCTGACCTTGACGCCTACACGTATTGGATTGACCATCTCGCCGCTAAAGGGATGGCTGTTGCTCTGTTACAATATCCCTCAGACCTCAGACCTGAAGGTTACGAATCCTTTGAAGCAACAGATGTTGAAGGCACATCCGATTTCCTGCAGCACGAATATCGTAACACAGCCATTCGAGCTGCCATTGACCATATGGAAAAAATGGTTCTTGGTGAAAACCGCTCTATGACCCTCGATAATACGCTCGGAAACATCACTATTGATCCGACTTCCCTTTGGGTCGGCGGCCACAGTTTAGGAGGAGCATATACGTTCATCACATTGGACGAAGTCCTTGCAAAGGGATGGGGTTCCCGTGCTCTCGTTGTAGCATTAGAATCACCAGCGAGTAGGCCAATGGGAATGTCAATGCAACCAAATTTAACCAATTTACCGGCTGATACGATGGTCCAAATTGCAGTGACAGAGGATGATATGAGCGTGGGTGTTTGCCCGGGAGCATACCATCAGCAAATGTTTAGCGCGCTCCCCGATGAACGAAATCAACTCATCGAAGTTCATTCAGACCTCTACGGATTCCCTCGGCTGGTGGCAAGTCATTACCTGCAAACGAACCCTGCATACGACCGTTTAGCAGACTGGGGCGTCTACCGTCGTATTGACGCACAGGCTGACTTTTTGGTAGCACATGGACGAAACGACACCTTCACTGCGGATTGGGCCTTCCAATACATGACAGAAGAGGAAACATTGACCAATATGGGGAAATGGTCCGACGGGACACCTGTTTTGCCCCTTTCAGTATACTCTGATGCAATCAATACTGAAACTCGTTTTTCTGACTGCTCTTGAAACAACGCTTCAAAAGTGAAACCGATGATGGGCAGTTATGACCGAGCAAGCAGTTTCAAGCGATGTGCGCTCTTTGTGGAAGCTCATCAGTGGGTCTGCACTTATTGCATCAATGTGCTGCTTCCCAAGCGTAGTTTTGGTTTTCTTCGGCCTTGCAAGCGTCTCAACAGCAGCGGCGCTCTCTGATGACCTCTACTGGGGATACAACGGTATGGGGTGGTTCAGACCGCTTCTACTGGTTGCTTCGGCATTGATGGTCGTGATAGGTCTCGTTATTTACTTCCGAAACGAAGGGATATGTACCCTGGATGAGGCAAAACGACAACGGCAACGGGTCATCAATACAAGCCTAGTTGTTGGAACAATTACCGTTCTTCTCTATCTCTTGTTTAACTTCGTGATTCTAACCGAACTCGGAATCGCCATGAACCTCCCTTGGGAGTCTAGCCGTCTTTGGACTTGATCGTTACACGTTATTTCGATTCGTGTTACAGCCTACATCCCAATGCTGGTCCAACATTGCAATACGGGTGACTTCCAACAAGCGCTCCTCTGCGGTCAAAAAAACAGGTGTTTTTGGCCGAATCGCGAGGGCCATCTGATACTCGCCTTGAACCCAACTTCTCAATTGAATTATTGATTTTTCAATTGAAATATTTTGCTCTAACTCTCCAATTGAAAGTTTGATTTTCCTAGGATTCAGGTGCATGCCTTTTCGCATTGCTTTTTGGACTGCTTCTTTCCCGGTCCATAACATCATTGAAGAGTCGGGATTCATGCGTAATTGTTCCAGTTCCAAACCTGTAGAAATCATGTCAAAGGCATTTGACGCAAGAGAGCGTTCAGAAGGTTCGGCATCAAGACCAACATCAAATTGAGGGTCAGATAGGGCGAGGAAGACATGGCCATTACTGTGTGAGATTGAAAATGAGGGGAGCGGAGTGTTAAGCCACATCCCTTGTAGAAACACAACCCGAGGGGCTCGGTGCTCGTCACGTACAATATTGAGTACAGAGAGGTCATTAACACCCCACAGCCCGAGACAATGGCCTAGCAACCAACGTCCACTAAGGTGCTCATTATTTCGCTTTGAAGTTGCAAAGGTCGCCACCTCGTCCGCATTTGCAAGCGGGACACTACCACATTCCAATTGACGGATTGGCATTGAATATACCCGTACATGTTTTGAAAAAGATGGTGGGACATCGAGAAGAACGACATCGGATTCCATAGTCTCACCACTTAGCGATTGAATGCAAATTTCTGATCGTCTGCAACTGGCGCCATAGCCTTCAGCCTCAAGCCCTTCATCGCCAGAATCGGTGCATCATCATCACCAACAATGACGACATCATGGACAGTTACGCCTTCTTCCTCCGAGGAGGTTTGTATGCTTCTTAGACGAAGAGTTTCATCGTTTTCAGGAACACGGAGCATGGTTGACCAGCTAATACCAACTGGTAGACTGCTGAAGCCTTTGGATTCCATTGCGACCAAGCCAGCGTTTTGGAAACCGGCTTCAATCAACATTGGAAGTGCCTCTAAAAGAACGATTTCTCCTTCGGCCTCCATAGAAAATTGATCTGTAAGAGGAAGCTGATGTCGCATCAAAGCAAGTCCGTCAATACCTGGCATTTCATCATCACCAACACCCTGCAACACGCCCCCATGGGATTGGAACCTTGCTCCGTGGAAATACCGCATGTAAATGAAGGCAGGGTTCTGGATGAGTTCTCCCGATGGAGGGATTCCAATCTCTGGCAGTTCATCGACCTCCCGTTGAAGGAATGGACACAGGTCTTCGCACTTTTCTACCAAGCGTACTGTCGCAACGTGGTGTTCTCGTTCGCCAAACACTTCTCCCTTGGAATTGGTCAAATCGGAAACTAAAGAGCACTTTATCCACGTCATATCATCTTCTTGGCGGTCAAGTTGAGCCACTACACGAACTGTCATTGGACCCTTCATCAGTTTGACAGGCAGACCAAATGTGACGCCTTCAAAACCTGCTAAGCAAGTTGAAGGGCGTAAGAGAAGCGAACTTTGTGCAAACATCTCAAGAGCCATAACACCAGGGTGGTAAGGCACACCATCAATCGCGTGATCGTTGAGGAAAGGATGGTCTTCAACCGAAAGCGTACATTGTGTCGTCATGAGTGAACCTTCTTCCAGGCTCAGGACCTTGTCAATGAAAGGAAATCGCGCAGGGTCAGCAATGGTTGCAGCCATGCCCGGGGGTAATTTCAACGGAGCTTCCCGAAACGAGTCAAATCGGTCCATAAGGCCTAGAGAGCCACAACCAAGGACTCTTCGTTTTCCGCCACGGAGAGCTTCGTCAACAAAGATATTGACGCCATCTTCAACCGAGAGCGTTTCAATCCCTGCGGCTTCAAAGACGGCTTCAATAGAACCACGTGTGGCCATGCCGACATCTCTCCATCCGGTCCACCCGATGGCTACTGCTCGGCATGAGGAACTTGCTGTGAGCCGTGACATCTCTGCATCTAAAACGGAATTGGCCGCTGCATAGTCAGTTTGACCACCATTACCGAAACGGCCGGCAACACTTGTGAAGCAGGCTGCGAACTTAGGATATTCACAACCAGAGGCTCGCACCGCACCAAGCAGTGCTCGCCATCCATCGACTTTCACTCGCACAACCCTGTCAAAGATTTCATGAGATTTGTCGGTCACAAGCTTAGAATCTTCCAATCCAGCACCGTGGACGATACCTGTAATGGGCGCTCCAAGTCCTTCTCCGAGAGAAACGAGAGCCTCATGGTCCATGACATTCACAGAGCGATATTCTGCCGTGTTTCCTGACTGCTGTATGGTATCAATCGTGATGTAAACATCCATACTGCGGGTAAACTTCTGCCACGCATTATTCCATTCAACCATTGTGACCTTGCCATTCTCCGAATCATCTACAAGGCGTTCCCGGAGTGCATTCTTTTCTTCTGAAAGTTGCGCATTATCCCAACCAACCCACGCTTGTGTTGATTCAATTATTGACGAACGCCCGAGAAGAACGAAGTGCGCTCCTGCATTTGGGCTAGCTTGCGCAACACCGATGACCGATGCAGCAGTAACTCCGGAGCCACCACCTGAAACCAGCCAAGTATCTTCCTTGGTCAAGGATTTGGTATTCTCTACAAGATTCTCTGCAAAGGCCACAAGAGCCCATCTTCGCCCATCACGGTCGAGACCGATTTCAACTTCTCCGCCAAGTTCGAACAAATCATGTTCAATTTGCTTTGCAGCCTCAACATCTTCAAAGAGAATATCCGGATGAAGGTCAATTGCCCTGCAACGCAAGTCCGGTCGCTCAAAGGCGTAGGATTTGGTCACGCCTGAGGCAGCACACTGAATAGAATTGAATCGCTCTCCGATGTTTCCGTGGCGGCCGTCCATTGCGGTAACAGAAGCAATGATGGCTGGTTTTTGGTCAGAAAGGTGATGATCTAATTCTTTGAGTAAAGCAAACCAACCGTGACCTGCAAGAGCAATCTGCGAGGATGGGATGGTATCTTCCTCCCATTGGGCCGATGCGATTTTCATAGGAGCCATGTGAATTAGGGCGCCAATGGAGGTTGCCTTGAGTTGTTCACAAATCCATGCGAGGTGCTCGGGTTGCTCCGGATCTGCCCGGTAGACGGTTCGTCCACCTTCGTCAAGAACGGATGGATCACGAATGCGACTCTCAAACCCAACACGGACTGCATGTAGCCCTCGGGCATCCATACGTTGACAGAACGCTTCTGCAATCCCCCACCCATCATCGGTGACAACCACAGTGCCGTCAATTGAAAGTGAGGCCGGAATGCCAGTGCAGTCTTCAACTTCAACCTGCCAGCGACGAGTCCCCAAAGATACTCCGGAGTGGTCATCGTGAATTGCTGGAGACTCTTCGGTTAGTTCAGCCGGCTGAGCAACATCTGAAGATGCGCCACCTGTCATTCTGATGATGTAGGCAGTGAAATGGTTCAAGGTTGGGTGGTCAGAGAGAACAAAGTCTTCGTCGACTGGAAGCGTAAACCGTTCTCGGATATCCCCCATGATTTCAGCTTGCTTAACGGTATCAATACCGAGCTCACCCTCTAGGTCTTGGTCCATTTCGATAAAGTCGGCAGGGTAACCAGTATGCTCAACGACAACTTCGACAAGAACTGCTTCTATATCGGGATTGGTTCCTGTTGATACTGGGGACTGTACTTCTGTGACACTCTCCGCCGGAGCGGGAGTGGATTCAGGGGATGCTACTGATGCAGGAGTTGGTATTGGCGTTGAGACAGTCCCACCCTGCATCAGCTGGATATAACCCATCATATGGTTCAAGGTCGGATAATCTGAGAGAACAAAGTCTTCATCGATTGGAAGAGAAAACCGTTCTCGGATGTCCGCCATGATTTCCGCTTGTTTGACGGTATCAATGCCAAGTTCTCCTTCCAAATCTTGGTCCAACTCAATGAAGTCGGCTGGATACTTTGTATGTTCAACAACAACTTCAACGACAATGTCTCGCATGGATGCGTCATCTACTACCGATACGGGCGAAGCCACTGGTTTGATGTCCGGAATTATCTCCTTAGCAGCAACTGGAGCAGAAGCAACCGGTTGGGGGGTTGGAGCAGAAACTGCGCCTCCAGTCATCTGTTGAATGTATGAAATCATGTGATTCAACGTTGGATAGTCTGATAGGATGAAATCTTCATCAACCGGAAGAGAAAACTTTTCTCGGATTTCCGCCATGATTTCTGCTTGCTTGACGGTATCAATGCCGAGTTCACCCTCTAAATCTTGGTCCAATTCAATGAAATCAGACGGATAGCCCGTGTGCGTCACAACCACATCAATTACCGTTTGAACGGTTGATTCATCGCTTACAGCCGAAGCGACGACTACCGGAGCGGATGGAGGGGTTGGTGCAGACACGGGATTCGGAGCGGGCACGGATGCTGGAGTAGGGGCAACCACTTCAGGCTGAATGGATGGCTTACCCTCCCAGTCCTCAGTAGGTTGCCAGGGTTCTCCTTGTACCCCGCCATGAAGATTGTCATCACCATTGACGTAGGCTACGAGTTTATTCTGTAGGACCCGCATCACTACGTCATCAGTCCCCGCAAGGTTCCTTGCCCAAGCCAACAAGACTGCTCCGTTAATTCGCTCACCTTCAATGGGCCAACGACGAACAAGCGAAAGTGCAATTTGTGAACCAAACCCTGCTGCAAAACGAAGACCATACTGAAGTTCAGGATAGTCGCCACCTTTTGAAAGATTCAAGTCTCCTAATTCTGGGTCCTGTTCTTTGTGATTAGCAATCGGAGGAATACGCCCAGTGAGCATTCCATAAAACATGCTTGCGTCTTCAATACCTACCGCCATTGGGTGTCCTGTAAATCCTTTAGTATTGGCAATGACCAGTTTATCCGTAGATTCTCCGAAGGTTTCTCGGAGTGCTTTGACTTCGGATTGAGCAGAACCACCACGTGCTGGCGTGTAGGTTTCGTGGGAAAAGAAGACAGTCTTGGGAGCGATTTCATGTCGGTTAATGTCCCATCGTTGTTCCATTCGAGTGATGAAACCGTTGACGATTTCACCAACATGTTCGACGTCAAGCCGGGTTCCGTGATACGCAGAGTTTGCTGTTGTTGAGCCGAGGAATTCTGCAATCGGCTGAACACCACGTTGCTTGGCTTCAGAATGACGTTCAACAACAAACGCAGCAGCACCCATACCCAAAATGAGCCCATTACGTCGACGGTCAAAGGGTAAAGCCGTTTCTTCAACGACATTGTTGGTTGCTGCCGCTCCCGATGCTGCGAATCCACCTGCAATCCATTCCCAAAGGTCGTCACCGGTTACGTCGTCTGCACTTATGATGACAACGCGGTCAACTCTGTCGTTCTCTAACCAGTCCTCAGCAACACCAAAAGCCGCTGTAGCCGATGCGCATGCAAGGTTGATCGTTGTGTTGGGCCCACGAATTCCGGTGTATTGGGCAAATTGTGAATGCCCCATGTTTAGGGCTTGGAAGAGATATCGACGGTCAAACCGTCCTTCGCCGTCGTCTCCATTGGTTTTTGCATGTTTTGAAGCCATCTGCAAGCCTGGGAAACACGATGAAAAGACGATACCTGTTCGTTCGCGTTGGATTTGTGGGACCTGCCAGTTCCGAATGAGCCGAAGCCCACCCTTTCCGACTTGTTCTACTGGAGTTAGCGGTATACCTGCGTCACGAAGTGCTAGCAATCCAGCAGCAACCGATAATTGGGTGCTGATATCCCAAGCCAATACGGCTTTCGGGTCAATTCCGAACTCTTCCGAGAGGTCAAATGCACCTTTGAGTCCTGCAAGTTGAGGGATATCTCCGAATACGGTCGCTTGGTCCATATTCACTGAGCCGTCCCGGCCTTTGATCAAACGTACAATGTTCTTATCCAACAGTCGCTGCTTATACTCATCAGAAACCTCGCTGATGCATGTTTCCCCTCGTACGAGTTTCTCGAATGTATCTTCTGAAAAGACTCGGTCCATACCGGGTAACCCAAGGGAGACTCCGGTGATTACGAATGGGTCAACATCTCTTGATGAACCCGAATTGGAGCGCAATGCAGAAGTTGTTCGGACGGTTTGCTGTTGTTGCAATTGAGCAGGCGCTGTAACGGTAGACATTGGCGTCCATGATGAAGGCGGCATGCGTATCCAACGTGCGAGGTCCCCGGCTGTTTGGACCTGACTTGTATCGTATTCGCCATCAGTTTCTGCTTCAGCAGACAATGTTGAAATCACTTGTTGGATGGAGGCTTCACTCAAGCCCAATCCTTCACGAAGCATAACGTGACCGTGACAAAAAGATGCAGGATAATTACTGAACGTTCCAATCCGGTCGCCGACATAAGCACGAATTGCTCGCTCAAGAGCAAAATTGCTGTCAACCGCTGGTTGTTGAACTATGGATGGAACAGGCGTCGTTGTAGAGCCGCCGCCGTTTGGAAGAGGCCTTGCCTTGATACGCAGGGATTCAAGATCGGCCGAGGATGCCCCGGCCGCTGTTACTTGTTCTTGATGAGCTTCGATCGGTCCTGCCCTGAAGGCTTCACTCAAGACTTCCGAATTTGAATCCGGCCATTGAGGTGGCCGTCCGGCAAGAGCGAGTGCCCCCAAAGCGGTGAGGAATGTCGCAATACCGCCTTGTTTAGGATGATTGGACATGATGGGGACGTGCGGGCGACCCTCGAGGATTTGCATGGCAAACATAGTCAAGGCACGTTTCGGTCCAACTTCTAGGAAAACACGCCCTCCTGCATCGTACATGGTTTCAATTTGCTTGGTCCATTCAACCGCAGAAGCCATTTGGGGAGCAAGTTGGTTCAAGACTCCTGCCTTCGAGTCTGCTCCATCCATCGGATAGAAACATCCGTCCACGTTGGCCGTAATCGGAATGCTCGGCCAACGAATTTCCAATCCCTCTAGAAACCGGCGCAAAGGCTCGTTTGCGGGTGCGACAATGCGAGAATGGAAGGCGTGAGATGTTGCGAGTTCAACACTGTTGAATCCCTTAGCCTCAAAGGCAGCCATTGCTGCCCGAACGGGTTCTGTCTCTCCTGCAATCACGGTCATTTTTGGTGAGTTTTTGTTGGCTGCAATGACGTAACCGTCTGTCGCTTCGAGAATAGTTGCAACCTCTTCATACGGCGCTGTCACACTAGCCATGAGGCCTTTATCTTCGATTTCAACCGAGCCCATTTCAGTGCCCCGGGCTGCTGCGGCTCGGAGAGCGCCGTCCATGTCCAAAATCCCCGAAGACATCAAGGCCGCATATTCTCCAAGGGAATGGCCTGCGACCATGTCTGGGTGATGTCCAAACGCATTCAGTGTGCGTTCAATGGCGAGATCAGCAGTAAGCATTGCCGGTTGAGTATACTCTGTTTGCTTGAGTTTGTGTTCAGCCTCAGTCCGTTCCTCAGCGGTCAACGAATCTCTCAACACGAAACTGGATAGTGACTCCCCGTCCAAAACATCAACCATCGTGACATCCGCTTGCTCCCAAACCAAAGCAGCAGGAGAAAAGCGTTTGACGAGGTCGTTGGTCATGCCAACGTATTGGCTTCCTTGGCCGGGATACATGTGAGCGACCTTTGCCTCAGCAGGTAATGATGGATCAGAACTGATGAGAACGCCTTGTGATTGAAGGAATCCCCACTTTTCAGAATCATCCATCGCTTTGAGAGCCAAGCCTACACGCTTGTCAAATTCGGTCCATGACGTAGCGACAACGGCCATTCTAGCATTGGCCTTTGCGTCATAGGATTGACTCGCCGTTTGAAGGGCTTCCGACAATCTTCGTCCGCGTGGGTCTTCATCAAATCGTGCGCCTGTGAATTCTAATGCCTCGAGAGCATCCTTCAACCCTCCAACACTGGTTGAAGAAAGAAGAAGAAGACCTCCTTCTATGGATTTCAACGCTTCATGGTTCATGGACGGAGTGGCATTTGCATCAAGAATTGAGGCCGCCATGGTCTTTGGTGAAGTTCGGGAATATGCACTCCAGCGCATCTCCCATTCTGAAGCAAGAGGGCGATGTACATCGGGCTCATACCCCTCAAGAGCGATATGGAAGTTGGTTCCTCCAAACCCGAACGCAGAAACCCCAGCACGGCGAGGATTGTCGTTTGGCCGAGGCCATTCAAGCGCCTCAGTCGGCACAAAGAACGGAATGTTGGACCAATCAACTGTCGGATTTGGAGTTTCAAAATTCGCACTCGGTGGTATGGTGCGGTGATGCAAAGCCATGACCGTTTTCATGATCCCCGCAATTCCAGCAGCTGCCTTAAGATGGCCAATCTGAGATTTGATTGAACCAACTGCTACCTTTCCAGTTCCACCAAAACCCGTCCAAAGACGAGATAGCGTCGACAATTCCGTAGCGTCTCCCACCTTTGTCGAAGTTCCGTGTGCCTCGACCAATTCTACAGAAGAAGCAGGGTAACCTGCTTGATTGTAGGCCCGAGCAATAGCTTGAATCTGCCCCCGTTGGCTTGGTGCCGTGATACCTTTGCCACGCCCGTCTGAAGAACCGCCGATGCCTCTGATAACGCTGTAAATTTGATCACCAGATTCGATCGCATCGTTCAACCGCTTGAGGACCAATACGCCAGCACCCTCTCCCATGACAAATCCATTGGCACGAGCATCAAAAGGAGATGAATGAGTTGGAGAGAGTGCACCGATTGCTGAGAATTTAGCGAACGTGGCTGGATCCATCGTTCGGTCTGTTGCTCCGGCGAGCATCACGTCGACTTGACGGGTTTGGAGCAATCTGCATGCATCCAAAACAGCAGCCATTGATGATGCACAAGCCGCATCCATAGCATGGTTTGGCCCTTGTAAATCCAGGAGATTTGCGACACGCCCCGACACAACGTTCGCAAGTTCCCCAGGCATAGTGTCTTCGTCAACACGTGGTGTTCCTTCGTTGATATTGGCAACAAAGGATTCCGCATTCCCTGCAGGCATCCCATGGGAAATAGCGGTTTCTTTAGTGTGGTTTGACCAAACACGAATGTTTGAGAGATTCCGGTTTTCCCCACCGAGTGCATTCCCAAAAACGACTCCAGTTTTAGTTCGGTCAATGTCTTTAGTTTCACCATCGTAACCTGCGTGTTCAATTGCATCGGCCGCAACTGAGACCGCCCATAGCTGGCAGGGGTCGATCTGAGGAAGTGTCCCCGGGGGTTGACGCCATCTGCGCCAATCAAACTCATCACCTTTGACGAGAGCACCGATCTTCGAGTAGGTGAATCCTTCAGTGTGTTGCCCAGGACCACCTTCTTTCCAAAAGTGATTGACGGGCCCTGGCCATCTTCCTTCGGGAAGAGGTGCAATACTGATTTTTTTCTCAATGATGTTTTGCCAGAAGGCATCGATGTCCGGAGCATCCGGCATAAGAGCACCCACGCCGACGACCGCAATCGGTTCGAAGGGACCCTGCTCGAGACCCTCGCATGCTTTGCCGTCTTGAGTGGTAATTGTCATGTTGTTCACCTTAATTCATGATGCTTTCCGGCACCATTGTAATTGAGTAGCCTGCATCAACGTAAATGCACTGGCCCGTAACCCCAGAAGAAAGTGGACTGGAGAGCCAAAGTGTTGCACCAGCGACATCCTGCTGACTGACATTTCTTCGGAGAGGAGCATTTGCTTCAACATGGTCTAAAATTCGGTCAAATCCAGGAATCCCTCCGGCGGCAATGGTTCGTATAGGTCCAGATGAAATGGCATTCACTCGGTGACCTTCAGGGCCGAGGTGGCATGCAAGTTCACGCGTCCAGCATTCCAAGGCGGCTTTTGCCATGGACATGATGCCGTAGTTGGGGACATAGCGGTTTGCGGCTGCGTAAGTCAACGTTACCGTTGATGAGCCTGGATTCAGATAGGGAAGGGCGTGCTTCAAACAGCGCTGTAACGAATTCGCAGAAATGGTCATTGCGGTATTGATATCCTCTCCCTCAACAAAGAGAATCGGGCGGTCGAAGCATGCTCTTGGTGCGAATCCAATGGCGTGAATCAGAATGTCTGCTTTCTTCCCAGGATGCTCTTTAGCAAAGGCATCAAAGAATTCCTGTGTGGTCGCATCTGATGCAACATCAAGAGGATAGAATCCTCCGATTGATGGAAGTTGGTCCTTCAATTGGAAAATACGGCTCATGAATCGCTTCTGATACCCCAGATAGAGCGTCACCCCTGCTGCAGCGAGTTGTTGACAAATAGCCCAAGCGATGGAGTCTTCGCTAGCTACACCGAAGACAAACGCTGTTTTCCCTTCTAAACTTAGCATGAAAACCCTCCGTGACCAACAGGTGTAGTGCGCTACATCAAGCCTTTGAGTGTTGCCTTTGAAAACGGCCCTTAGAGCGCCAGTTGACTACCTATGGGTTTTAGCCGAAACTGATGTTAGAATTACAGGTCTGCAAAGACATCATCCAAATCATCAACATCATCCAGCATGTCGTCGAGATCATCGTCCAAATCCCCGAAGTCAAACTCTGCTTCCGATTCTTCCTCGTCTTCAACCTCAACCGGTGGAACGTACATTGGTTGCGAGTCTGCGCGCTTTCGGAGTGCTTTACTCAGCGCCACAATAAGAATGATGCCAAACAATCCTGCTGCAGCGATTCCACCGTAGAGAACAGCGTCATCCTTACTTAATTCTTCCAAACCTCCACCGAGACTACCAGCACCAGTGTTGGCTTCAAGTTGAATGCTGAGGGTGGTTTCACTAAGAGTTGCGTCACCATCGTTGACGCTTGAAGCTTGTAGCGTGATTTGATAACGGACATCGTCTGGAATATCCGACGGTGAACGAAGGGTGAATTCACGCGTTTCAGAAGTTGAGCCCTTTTCGACAGGTATCGTCAGGGTTGCCCCACCAGGGAACGTGAATCCTGCCTCTTCGAGTTCGTCTTTATTCTCAATGATAATTCGAATATCATCGTCGCTGTTCCCGTTATTTTGTGCTTGGAACGTGAGAGGAATCTCTTCAGCAGAAGTCAGCGTGCGCGTACTCTTATCCGCAACACTGAGGTCCACCATCCCAAACACCTCAACACCCAGTTCACCTTCGACCGTAGCATTGGCAGCAAGTGCTTCGGGCCAATCCAAGTTAGCAACATTTGTCACAGTAGCTGTGAGAATAAAATCATGTGATAAGGATGCAGCGAGCCTGCTTTGCCCAGAAAAGGTGACGGTGAAATCCTCTTCATCCCCGGCTGCAAGAGTGAATGAATCATCTTCAAGAGTCATTTCAACTTCGACTCCATCCCATTCTTTGTCAACGCTTATTTGCTCCTCAAACGATGAAGGGTTTGTCAAGGTGCAGGTGATCTTGACCTCGGGGTTGCTGTTGGGTGGACGGACGTCAATCTTAGGATTCTTTTCATCACAATCAATCTCAACACCCGGTGCCGTTGGAACTTGTGAAGAAGCCGTCAACGGCAAGGACATGGCGAGCATAATAACGGCAAAAAGTGTAAACTTTCGTGTCAAATACAATGTGCTCACCGGTTACGGGTAGGCTCCCCCTTTCATGAATGTGATGGAGTAAAAGTCCGAGAAATTGACGATTCTCCGACAATAAGTGTCAAGGGGATTCAGAGCCATAAACTCGTTGAGCAAGATCTTGGTGGGTATTCCAAAGAACATCTTCTGGAAGGCCTGCAGCTATGAGTTGGTGAGTTCTTTTTGGAACTGTTTTCGGACCCAAAACCGCTCCTGGTCTTCTCAAATCATCCATATAATCGGTTTCAAGGAAAAATCCGTTGCTGGACGCCTCATATGAAAGCATTAATTCCTCCAATGCCCCTTTTCCAACAAGGACACTCGGTGTCAAACCGTGAGTCGAAGAGACGTCAACATTTGCTGGAGCATAATGCCGAACAAGTTTTACAAGATCCATCCCTTGTTTCTGTGCACGTTGAGCGAGGTCAGGATAGGTGGCATCGCTTTCTCCTTCGACATGCAACTGAAGCGGCAATCCTTGTTGCGCAGCCAGATGCATAGTTTCGTCCAAGAGTTGATTTGACAAGTCTAATATTCGCTCTTCAACAGGCCAATGAGGCCTCCCTACCTCTCCAATTGCATGGGCTTGACCCTCATCGATGAATTCCAAAGCAGCATCTATGGAATGACGGTAATTTGTAATGGCCTTCTCTTCACCTGAGGCTTCATCCTCGCCAACCCACCTCTCAAACTGGTGAGCAAAGGCCGCAGGATGCGGTCCAAGAACTACCCGAACCCCTAGCCCAACTTCACTCCGGACTTTAGCAGCCATGCCAATGGTATCCTGATAAGCCGTACGATGACCTATTTTGGTTTCAGGAGGTTGTGAAAAATCAGGGCAGTGGACAAGGACGATATCGGTCCCACCTGCTCGTTGAAAGTCCCTCGCAGCATCCAAGTACCGACCGTTACGATTGAGATGGAAATGATTGTCCAGAATTGGACCGTCATATGTCATGGCCTTCCCTCAAATTTGGTCTACGAAATAACCGCGTTCTGTGAACTGATTCTTCCAGTAAACAGCAGCCATAGCGACCATGTTAGGATGGCGTGCATCCGTGACAATACATTTTCCATTCGGCCATATTTGTACCGTGATTTTATGCCGTGTGTCGGTAAGAATGGTGCATCCAAGGCGTTCATCGTATTCGGTTGTCCCGGAGGAAAAGGAACCAGCGATGGCTTGCAGGTTGATTGATTGGTCATACTTGAACGAAGTTACGACTGGACCCAACTCAGCCATGAGACCAGCATCATCCATGCCGAGGCGAAGCAAGAGTTCCTTGGCAGCAGCTCGCGCTGCCTCTACACGGTGAGTTCCATGAACAACAATTCTGCCTTCCTCATCGATGACAAGTGTTGCCCTAGGTCGGTCCAAGACTTTGATGACCACCCCGCTGTTGCGTTGACCTCCAACCATCTGTACGACCTTTTCTTGGTCGAGAGGAACGGGGCATACGAACCGAACGAGTTGATTTTCAACGCGGACGTCAACTGAACCTGATGCCATTTCACTCCTCCTCCGAACCTTCGCTGTGAGTCACTGTTGATGAAATCTCCTCTTTTTCAGGAAGGTCGTTTAAAGCCTCAAGAATCAGCGGGCGTTGAGGCATGTGAGCAACGACAAGAAGAATTGCTTCATCCCCATGTGTCTCACGAAGAGTAGCCAATGCCCCTCTGATTCGGCTGGCAAAACGGATGTCTCGTCTCTTGTTTAGCTCGGCTGTGCTCAGCCATTCATTCAATTCCCACCAGGCAGATGCGAGAACGCTTACTGAGGAGAGATTGTTTGGTTGACCTTTCGGCGGAGGTTGGGCCAAGAAGAGGTTCTCTTTGACCGACCGCTTCCATCGTTTGCCGCTCCTTATCATACCCAGCAACTTCCGCCAATGAGAAACCGCTTTTGCTTGGCTGGTTAGATAGTCGCTCCAATCGTCATCGTCAGCTAAAGGTTCTATGAAAAATACATCACGCTCATGACGATCAGCATTCCGTTGTAATCTTCTCGGTTCAGGGTCGGGAAACCTTCCTCCCTGAACGTCTTCAAGGGATTCAATTCCCTCAAGGTACTTCGAGAAGGCACCGCCTGAAATGAGGCCGTAGGTCATGTTAATTCCGTACGATTCGGCTTCGTCTTTTTCCTCTTGGACCCACAAATCCACGACATCCTGAGAGTCGAGAATCGCTAATCCATGCCATATGCCCCTAGGGCGCATAGCATTGGGATAAACCACCGTGGGAAGCGTTCCGTGAATCACAACCTTGCCTCCTTCGGGGTCGGTCCAGACCTCATCGGCCCAGGTATGCTGGGAGGACATGTGATGCCTCACTGATTATCGACCCAATCATGCAGAGCAGCAATGTCCCATCCTTGGTCAAAGTAACCCTGAATTTCGGATTGTGTCCACTGAGGGAACTCCTTCATGGCTTGAGCCATTGTTGGGTCAACATCTGCTGGAATTTCTGCAAGAACCTTACTGCTTCCTTCTTGGACATATTCATCGTTGTCTTCGTATTCGTCATCAAGCATTGATTCGCCACCGCCTCTACGAGCCAGAACAACGACTAAGGTGCCAAGAACTCCAATCACGACAACGAGAAGGCCAACGATTAGGAGGAAATTAGACGAGTCATCATCTTCTGCAATCTTAACATTGAAGGCGTCGTTTGCATCATTACCGTCATACAACACATCGCCTGTTCCATTCACAGATACAACGTAGTACATTCCAGTTGTTTGTTCGCCGAAGGGTTCCAGTTCAATCATAAACCAAGCTTTCTCTCCAATTCCAAGTTCAGTAACTTCAATGATTCCTTCAGACGCTGGAGTCAAGCCGTTCATAACGGACTTCACTGTAAGTTGAGTCGACCCCGCCATTGTCCCTGTGTTACGAACCTCAACCTCAAGTTTCATCTTGTCCCCGACTCGTGGATTATCATCAAGGCGGACATTCAAGATTTCAAATGTAGCCTCTTCATGAATGAAGGAATACATCGACTTGTGTTGAGCAATACTGGATACAATCGGTGAAATTGAACCATCGTCTTGAGGTCCACCACCGAGACGTACACCTGATCCAGCAGAGTCGACACCCGAAACCCACATGACAATTTCAACGCCGCCCATTTGGCTTTGAGGTGGGTCAAATTGTCCATCACTCAACGGCCACAAATCGAGGCAAGTTGAGGTACCCACATATCCGCCAGGCGTGGTTTCCAATTCAAGAGCAACACTCTTTGGTTCTGCTGTTCCGAAGGACTTGACATATTCGCCCCAAGGCAAGTCATTTTGAGGGTCGTCATAGAATTTCCAATTGACCATCAAATCTCCGTAGAACATGGCTTCCTGTTCCGCAACGGTCACTGAGAGGTCGACGCAGTGGAAGGTCGCCGTGGACAATACATCGCTGATGATAGCGCCCGTTGCGCCTTTTTGAGCCAGCCATGAATTTGCGAGAACTGTTGGTGCGGTCCGGTCTACCTTTATGTTGAATGTACTGCATCCATAGACGGTTGAATCTTCGCAGAAATCCGGCGGTGAAGTCCTCTGCCCCGGCTGGGAGATTGACCAGCTTGAATTCATAGGTGTATTCGTTGGTGAACACCGGTGCTGTGATGTTGATTGCGAACGCTCCGCCTGAGAAGTTGTGATAGGTGGTTTCACTGGACTGGAAGACGTACCCTTTGTCCCGGCTCTCTTGGGTGTCAAGTGTTTCTAAGCGGGTAACTTCCATGGTGAGTTCAGCTTCAGGGGTGACATATACACTGTTGAAGATGCCATCTTGGTAAGCGTATTGGCCCGAGAATTGGATGGTGTCCCCGGAGTAAATGAATCCTTGACGGATGTCTTGTGTGTAGGGTGCGCTCATGTCTTCAAAGTACGGCGTGATCATCAAGTCATTCACAGGGTCAGTGCGAACGTCGAGTCGAATTCCATCGCTGTAATACCACTTCTGGATGTAACGGCCAGGAGATGGAAGCATTCGGTAGAGTGCGTTGTCCAAGTCTTGCATAAACAACTCTGGCGTACTTTCTGCCGTCAAACCAACAACGCCCCAGTCAATTCGAACTGGAATGTCTAGAATGAAGTCAGATTCGAACGGATCGATAAGAGCGGTTCCATCCATTGCACGAAGGGTCGGCCCCTCGTTATCATCGTCTTCTTGAACGATTTCAATGTAAGGGCTGTCGGTCCACGCAGTATCATTGCGCGGGAAGTACCAAACGGTCATGTCATCACGAGTTTTGTCGAGAACGATCTTGAAGTAATCAACATCCCGCCATCCGTTATCGTCGTTTGCTTCTGCGAGAAGGTGGTAGGTGTTCCCAGCATACATGGTTTGGTTCCACTTTCCTTCCCATTGCATTGATGCAGAGTTGAGGAAACTGCTCCCCTGGGAGTCTTCAACGAAGAAGTTGCGTATCACCGGACTTTCGGACGACATGGACACGTAGGTCACCTTGTCGTTCTCAAATCCAGGAGCGCCACCATCAATTGGGTTGCCCGCTAGGTCGTAGCCTTCAATCCAAAGCGATACCTTTCCTGCAGGGTCTTGTCCGACGTTGGCATAGTCGTTGAATTCCCCGGAGTAGTTTGCGGTTGGGGCCTCACCGTCGCCTTGGAGGGTGATGGTTGCGTACTCTGATGCGTCGGGTATTCCGTCGCTGTTAGCGTCGTGGTCGTGCTGAACCCAGTAATGTAAGTCAAGTGTTGCTGGTGGATTTGGCAAGTCTTGACTGCTCATTCGAATCTCTTGGGATTCCTGAGGAACAACCCATGTATCGTCAAGTAAAAGACGCCAATCGTTGTCTGTTCCCGGGCTCAATACTTCAATATCCAGCAAATTGGGTTCATAAGTATCAATGGTAATGTCAAATGGAATTGCGCAGGTCTCATCAGGATTGTACATGGTAGGCGGGCAAAGAATGTCGCCTCCTTCATATCCTCGGAGAGCGAAACGGTAAGTTTCACTACCGGCTGCGGAACCAAGGTTAACGTTCCAATTGAAGTCTCCACCAATAGTTCCTGAACGGTTAGCAACTTCTTCCCATTCAACGGTGATGTTTCCGTCAGTATTGTTGACATGCTTGAGTTCTAGAACGAGGAAGTAGGCTGCAGGGTCTGGAGAGTATGGCGAGGTCTTGAAGTCGGACTTCGCCCACGAGATTGATGTCTTGGCCGGATTCTGCATCCGTTAGTGATTGTGCGACTCCGATGCTGTTTTGCAACTCAAAGGTTGTTATCCCCGCATCGTTTTCTACGGCATTGCCGACGCTTGGGTCAAACAAAAGAGCGTCTGGTAGGCCGTTTACGTTGCTTGCTGTTGTGAGCCCTGCGTACATGCGGACGGCCTCTGTGTCGTCCCAGTTTGAATTGACACGGAAATGCCAGGTCACTTGCTTTCCATTGGTGAATTCTGAAACTGAGGACGTGGATTCGAGCGTGATGAGGTCATGTTCGTCACTGGCTTCAGAGAATTGCATGAAGTCCGACCAGGTGAGCTTGATGTAATCCGCTGGAGATCTCTAAGGTCACCCAAGCCTCTGACAATGCAGTTCCTGTTAATGGATCAACCGCATGAGTTGTAATAACTTCATAGATTTCCCCATTTGGATAAAGTCCGGCAGGATTACCGGTCACTGAAAGTGTGTTGCTGTAACCTGTGCTCGAGGAGACTGACAATCCGCTAAACTCCACGCCGCCTCCAGTATCTGAATGAACAGCGATGGGGACACGTGCATTGGCACCGCCTCCCGTCCAAAGTGCAATACCCTGATTGAGTTCAATATCAAACCCGTCAAGTGTGTTGATGGTCGTAGAGTAATTGTAAACAATATCAAGACCAATTACATTTAGAGATGTTCCAGATGAGGAGTTTGGTGAACTCACTGCAAACCTCAAGGTGACCCAATACCGGCCGAATTCATCTTGATGGTTACCGGCAACTGATGGATTGGTCAAGAGGCTGTTAAGGGCATCTTTGAATTCAAGAGGAGTTGAAAGCGCTTCTGTTATGATGGTGCTTCTGTTAGGCATATCGCCCAGTACCACGGTTTGTGACCCCGCCATGAGTGAAAGTGCGAATCCTTCCCCAGGGTTCGAATTTGAGCGAATAGTGATGTCATCAAACGAAACATCAGCGGATGAAATTTCGGCACCGGCTGGAAGCATGAAGAAAGCACCTTCAGCATCGCCGTTAACGTTGAGCGTCATGCTCGCATCATCTGCGGCGTAGTTG
The DNA here is from genome assembly GCA_949373095.1 of Candidatus Poseidoniaceae archaeon. Lineage (GTDB taxonomy): Archaea > Thermoplasmatota > Poseidoniia > Poseidoniales > Poseidoniaceae > Poseidonia. The sequence continues at coordinate 981 of CASIBY010000006.1, read as the reverse complement.
ATATTGTCCACCTTGTTGAGGATAAAGTTTGTTTGGCGTCCAAACATTCCAAAGGCAGGCTCAGTGAACCCATAGTCGACGTCGCCATCATCGGCGACATGTCGATTCGCAGGTGTTCTGCGTGGTGTCCAAATTCCAAGGTCAAACCAAATTCCAGCTCACTTCGCATGAGCCCATGTAGGACAGCCACTGAGGCGAAGCCGAAAGATTGGCGCCTCGAAATCGATGTCTTTGACGTCCGCCGTCAAATTGACGGAATTCGAGGATTGTCCGAGATCGGGATGATGCTCACATCGGGAGATTCGCTGCAGTCATCCTGTATGTAGGGCGTTACCGAGGTGATTGGATAGCTGAATTTACTTCGCGTTCTAGGCTGGTCGAGAACGCTTCTTGAATCACTGCTGGAGTGTAGATCATCGGCATTCCCGCCTCCCGGGGTTGACCAAATTCCATTCGCTACTGAACCCACTAGCAGTGGCTGAGGCAGTTGAATCCTGTACCGACTCTCGTACCCATGCTAAATCCGTGCATGACTGCAGTCGAGAGGCGGTCTGGGCCTGAATCGAAATTGAAACGAAGGTTGACTGAGAGTAATACCTGGATGTGTCAATGTCCCAAAGTTCGATGATGTCTCCGGTGAGTCCGAGCCATGGGCACACCAGAGGTGTCGTTGATGACTCGGTTGTTCGCGTCCAAGAACATCGACCGAAAGTTGCGCTGCTGAGCGATGTCGATGCTTCGATGCTCAGCAAACCGTAGCCGTTCGGATGATTTTCTCCCCCGAAGACCGAGGGAGAAATACCCCGAACGGTCATGCTGGCATTTTGGGGTAGTACATCGCCGAGGCGGAAGTTGTCGATATGCCATCCGGACATGTTGTCATCAAGAGGGAATATCCGCTTCCTGGACACCGTTTGTGTTCCATAACAAAGCGGATCTGAACATAATCGCCGATGAAAGTCGTTCAGGTCTACTGCAATT
>CASIBY010000005.1 GCA_949373095.1 Candidatus Poseidoniaceae archaeon | reverse complement strand
AGCGACGACAGCTGTGGCAACGCGACTGTGAGCGACGACAGTGGGGCGGAGGAGGACGACGACGAGGAGGAGGACAAGGAGCTGTTCTCGCTGCCCACCTCGGGGCCTATCCCTAAGCCGGGCGACCCTGACGCCGACAAGCACCCCCCACCCGCTCCACGATCTACCTGTCGCGCACACACCACACGATGGAGAGAGCACCGTGATGGAGAGAGCACCGTGATTGGAGAGAGAGCCGTGATGGAGAGAGCACCGTGATGGAGAGAGAGCCGTGATGGAGAGAGCACCGTGATGGAGAGAGAGCCGTGATGGAGAGAGAGCCGTGATGGAGAGAGCACCGTGATGGAGAGAGAGCCGTGATGGAGAGAGAGCCGTGATGGAGAGAGCACCGTGATTGGAGAGAGAGAGCCGTGATCAGAGAGAGAGCACTGTGATGGAGAGAGAAGCAGTGTCCTTCCACGACAGGCCCGTGCGGATGGATGGCTACGGGATTGCATGAACACTCACTCCCATCCACTCCCCCATCCACTCCCACGACAGGCCCGTGCGCATGGAGGGCTACCTCAGGAAGGCCCCCAGCGGCCTCACCAACTTCGGCCTGGGGCGGCCAGTGTTTGGAGGAGCTGGCGCCAGACTTGGAAATCCATCCTTTGTAGACGTTAACATTTTTGCAGGCTGAGAAAATTTAAATTTGGGAGATATCACGAAACCTTTGTCTTCAATAATTTTTAGGACTTCTTCGTAATAATCATCGAATGGACGCATTAATACAGCTTTCCTTAGAGCTTTGTACCCGAAACCCCATTCATCAGTACAGTTTCCGGCAATCAATCTTGCGTTTCCAGATTTGGCAACAATATATGCATTCGTGTATTCTGAATGGCAACTTAAAGGAAGTGCTTCAACTCCAGACATCTTGAGCATTTTAATCCATAAATTCCCTGTTGAATTGTTATACCCATGTCCATCTCGTAGATATTGTGATTCGAGAATACTTCCTGTCAAACAGAACTCATCGCCTCGTATCATAGAGGGGACATATGGAATCATCCAATGTGGGAATCCTGACACAGAATAGAGGGTTCTAACGTTAGTGTGGATTACATTTCCAGAGAATTTGTCAAGGATTTCTTGAATTCCGACTCTCACATTGCAAGGGCTGCTATTTGCAATGTAAAAAGAGTCAACTGTGTGTTCTAAAAGACTAATCGCAGCACCTGAATCAAGTCCTCCACCGTAAGCAAGTGAAGGCTTTAGTGCGATTTTTTCAGTGGATGGTTCAATAGTATCTTCTGATATAAATTCAAATCGTAAATTTGGCAACATCCAATCATTCTGAAGTAATTCCAACATTCCGTCTGGACAACTCATATTGGTTCTAACTGTTGTTATTTCCTTAGAAGGTTCAAACCCCATGTGAATCATTTCTTTAAACGAACCTAAAGCATTCCAAGTAGGATGAAAAATGAATAATGCCGCCAAAAACCCTCGCCCGTTTGAGAGATCAAATCCATTCGTGAAGAAATTTGCATTATTCTCAATAAGACATTGTTGGTTCAATAATTCAACTACATATCTTCCTTCACCGCGATAATGCTTTGCAGGCAAATCCCCATCAATGGTGAAAATTATATCTCCCTTTGAAGAAGTAGACTGCATCAAAGTTATCGCCATGTTTCTACCACTCGGTTGAGAGACATGAACTTTACCTCAAGAAGTGACTTAGCCAATAGAAAAATACTTGATGTGTAAATATGACTATGTTTATTGATAAACTCTTGCCGAGTGCAATAACTATGTCCGACGAACGGCAACCGCTGAAGTTGGAAAAAGTCGGTGGGAGAAATACTTCATGGAAAGCCCCTCTAGTTAATATATCCACTATTCTCAAACATCGATTCTTGGTACGAAATCTTGTTCGAAGAGAAATTAGGGGGAGGTATCGGAATGCAATGCTCGGTTATACTTGGACTGTTATTGAGCCGCTCTTATTGGCGAGTGTGTATTATTTTCTATTCGTAATGTTGGCGGGTAATCCCGATAGAATGTATCCAATTTGGGTTCTCTTAGGCGTAATTATCTGGGGATGCTTTGGGCGTTCTTTATCCGGATCTGTGTCTTCTTTGTCACGAAATGCGCAGACGATTCATCTCGTCTATTTTCCGAGAATCATATTTCCTACTACCTCCATGATTGGAAACATGGTAATTTCGATGATGAGTTGCTTAGTTATAATTCCAATCATGATTGCATATGAGTTACCTGTTACGATTCACTTGATTTTAATCCCGCTGAGCGTACTTTTTTCGGGATTCCTTGGCATCGGGTTAGGCATGATAGTGGCACCTCTAAACTGTATGCAGAGGGATGTGGAACACCTGTTTCGATTTATCGTTCGCGCAGGTTTTTTCCTATCTCCAGTAATGTGGACCTATGAGATGGCTCTCGAGCGTGGAATGTTCGGAGAAATGGTTCTGTTCAATCCAATGGTTGTGCCCCTCACCATGGCACGACATGGAATCGTAGGCGAAAGTATTGGAATTCCCTGGATTGGAATTATTGGATCCATTGGTTTTGGCATAATCATGTGGATCTTTGGAAGTTATGTATTCAGTAAATATGAAGCAGGAGCAGTGAAACACCTATGAGTAGTAATGCTGTTGAAATTGAAAATGTCACATTACATTTTCCAAAGCAAAGAAACGCATTAAGCATGTTAATTAATGTATTCCGTGGGAAAAAGGAACGTTTCACTGCGTTACGAAATGTCAGTCTTAGCGTAAAAAAAGGAGAGGTTCTTGGAGTAATAGGTAAGAATGGTTCAGGTAAATCAACTCTACTTAGAATCATTTCAGGAATCTATCCTGCCGATGAAGGGTATTGTGAAGCTGCAGGGAGTGTTTCACTTCTTGCTGGACTTGGCACAGGTTTTTCTGGCCATCAAACGGGAAGAGAAAATGCAATACTCTATGGAAGTATACTCGGTCATAGCGAATCAGTAATGGTTGATAAAATCCCAGAGATTATTCAGTTCAGCGAACTGGAAGCCTTCATTGATGAACCAGTACGCACGTATTCATCAGGAATGAAAGCAAGACTGGGGCTTGCAGTAGCGACTGCGATTCATCCAGATATCCTTCTTATCGATGAAGTATTAGGCGTGGGAGACCCTCAATTCAAAGAAAAAAGTAAGAAACGAATTTTAGATTTAGTAAAATCAACTGGAACAGTGGTACTGGTGTCGCATTCCTTCGGTTTGATGAAAGATATTTGTGATCGATTGGTATTTATGCACAAAGGAAAAATTGTCGATGTTGGCGACCCCGAAGAGATTATCAAACTTTATTATGAAACTACTGGTTCGTGAATAGAATGACTTCTGCATTAAGATTTAGACTCGATTCGGATACGTTTCGGAAGAATCAAGATGTCGATTTAGATTTCGAAAATGCGATTTGTAAATGTACCTTGAACCAAACCACAAGTACTCCGGGTTTGAGATTAAGAAAGTCAATTGAACTTGCAAAAGGGGATTACGAGTTAATCGTAACAGCTAAAGCGTCGAAATCTGAAACTTTTTTTCTTTGGGTTTATGATTCCGAATCGAATACTCGCATCGGCGGAACATTACACGTCGGGGTTGATAAGGAAAAACTCGCATTAGGTTTCTCTCTTCTCCAAAATACTGAAGTTGAAATTGGAGTTCTTGCTCATAATCATGCAATTGGAGATTACTGTGAAATAGAGTTTGTCGAAGTCCAACATCAAAAAGTATTTGACCGCTCAGTCAAGCCTTTAACTTTAGAACCAAATCAATCTGCTGTATTATCAAACAACTCCGACTATTGGGAAGTTACAGCAAACCAAAACCGAAGTACCCCCGGATGCAGGTATACTGTTCCGGTTAAACCAGGTACATTACATGCAATCAATGTAGATTTGGAAGTTATCAGTGTGACGGCTGCTGCTTTTTTATGGGCCTATTCACGAAGTGAGGACAGCGAATTACTACCAAGAGTACACGTATTTTCAGGTGGCCCAGATGCGATTCGAACCAAACGTACAGTCTACATTGAGATCCCCGAGAACGTCACTGAAATATTAATCGGGGTTTTGTTTTCTTCAGCGGGATTAAACGAGTCGGATAGTTTCAATTTGCATTCACTAAATATTGAAGAAATTACAACCCTTTCGGATGTTGCAGATGCAGGGTATGTACTGAATCTTGATGATGAAGGAGAGAAGTTTTCTTACTGCCACCACGTTCTTACAAGAGAAGGATTCAACCCGCAAAGAATGATTGCAGTTCGCGGAGCAGATGAACCACATTACTCAAATTATAATGAGTATTATAATTCACCACATAATTCAGAAGATCTACGCCTTGGTAGAAAAGCGATTCAGAGCGTAGGTGCGTGGGGCTATTTACTTACAATGAAAAAAATTCTCCTCGATGCGGTGGAAAAGGGACATGAATCTATTGCTGTCTTTGATGATGACATTATATTGACTCATGATTTTACACTTAGATTCTCTCGATTTATTACTAATGTACCTGAAAACTGGGAAGTTCTAATGCTCGGAGCCTCACAATGGAATTGGACTGGAGTGAAGTTAGACGATCGACTGGGGTGGTATCAGCCAAATCAGGTCACAAATGGTAGTTTTGCAATGATTTACCATTCCTCTACTTTTAAGAAATTAATTGATTCCATAGACGAAATGGATTCCCCTTTTGACTCAAAGCCACTGAAATCAATTATTTGTAATGAGGTAAATCAAGCTTCTTATGTTGCTTGGCCAAATATTATTGTTGCTGACGTTGAAAAGGAAGGAATCAGGGACAGTCGTTCACAAAGAGCGTATGCAAGTCGGTTTCGATGGAGAATGCAAGACTTTCCGCATAACTACAAACGTTGGCGATCAAAGACAATTTTACTTCATGAACAAATACCTTCGCAATGGCCAATAAAAAATAAGCCTAATCTCGTAGTTGGTGTTACGACAATTAATCGATGGGATTATCTGGAACAATTTCTTGAATCTTGGTTAAGAACTCGAAATAATTCGTTTAATTGGACGATAATTGTTGCAGATGATGGTTCGACCGATGGAACTATTCAAAGGTTTATGGATTTTGAAATCCCTAATACAAAAATCGTTTTGTTACAAAATAGTGGGACCGGAATAGCGGTTCAAACCAACAGTATTTTCAACTACGTTATGCAGCAAAAAAACAAACCAGATTTAATATTCTCGGCGGATGATGATATCTTCTTCAAACAAAGAGGGTGGGATTCCGCTTACTTTGATGCAGTCACAAAAACCGGATACGACCATCTCGTTCACTTCAATCCAAATTGGAAACCAGCATTACATGATGAAGACCTCATAAAAAATGATATTGAGTTGTCTTCTATGACTGATGGGATCTCATGCATGGGTTGCTTTTACACGGTGACTCCAAAGTTATTAACTGAAATTGGAGGTTTTGATCAAAACGCTTTCCCAATCCGAGGCCATTCTCATATTGATTTTACGATGCGCGCATGTCGTAGCGGAAAGAATGATTTGAACAGCCTTTATGATATCAGAAAGGCCACTGAATTTCTAGGAATTCATCCAAAGGAAGGGTATGTTACAACATTCAGAAGGTATTCCTATACTGAACAGATGATTTTAGCAAATGCTGATGATAAAGCTAGGAGATGGGATCTGGTTAAAGATCAGTCAAGGAGATTCGTTGAACTGCCCATTTACAAAATGTTCCAACCGGAATCTTATCATTTTGATAATATAGAAAGATCACAACTTGAACTGATGAAAAATCAGCAGAAAAAGGACTCTCTAAAAGCGGCAGATATTTTCAAAAAAACACATGAAATCCCAGAAGGCTCCACATACAACCATCTAGAGAATTGGTCGATGAAAAAGAATGAGTTAAGGTTTCGGTATAAGGACATGACTGTATGGTGGAAAATGCCGGTGGATTTCTCCTTCGAAGCAACCCATCCGGATTTATTCAAACTTGCTGAATTCGTATTAATCTCGCCCTATGAAACAGATATTCTGGAAGGGTGGGTGGCTTCGAGAAAGCCTGGAATTCGACCTGGATTAGCCTTCTCTGCAGGATGTGATTCTACAGCAGCAATGGAACTTCTCCCTGAACAAACAGTTTTGATGTATCATAAGCGTGATGGTTTTGACTCGAAACTCAATCACTCAAATGCCCTCCGTTTCATTGATCATCTGGAAAAGGAATGTCTTCGCCCAGTCTGCATCATTTCTTCCAATCATGAACTTTTAAGAACAATAAATGGAAAACAAGTTGGTTTTGTAACAGATTATGCATGTGCAGTACATGGTATTCTCTTGGCGGATTATTTTAATTTGGACAGTATTGCGACAGGTATGCCACTTGAAAATTCATATCTTTGGCACGGACAAAAATTTCGTGAATTCTCAGAAACATGGTTTTGGAAAAAACATGCGCCGTTGTTTGAAAGTGTTGGGTTGCCAATTTTACAGCCCGTCATGGGATGCTCTGAGGTAATCAATCAAAAAATTGTTGAAAGTTCTGGTTTTGGAACTTTTGCTCAATCTTGTTTAAGATCTAATGCAGGAAAAACATGTGGGGAATGTTGGAAATGTTTCCGTAAAAATTCGCTTAAAGGACGGGAAATTACAATTACTAAGGAAATTGATACATTTCTCAAACAACCCAAACTTAAGATGGCAGCAAGTACAATTTATTCAATACAAAAGATGAAGGCAAAAAGTCGGTTTTTCCAAGAAATTATGGCATCTTACCCCCACCTTCAATTGCTTGTAGAAGAAGATGTGCAATTTCTTGAAAACTATTATGAGCCAGCGTTACAATTAATTCCTTTGAAATATCGCGAATATGTGAAGGCGCGTTTGAAGAGTTTTGAATTAAAATTTGACAACTCAGGTGACCTAGAAAACTTTCAATTGTACGATTGATTCGATTTTTCGAGCCATTTTAGTACATAATTTGTTGGTTTCAAAACGTTCAAGCTACTAGATGTTTCTTCCCGTAGTTGTATTTGAGGTATTGTGTTTAGGTATTGAAGGCCTTGAAGGATTTCAAAACTTGAATTTCTTCGAACAACCGCAAGATTTCCTTTCAATTCAAGATCCCGTATCATCTCATTGATAATTGGGGAAAGTTGTGCCCCGGTTCTTAATAATAAACAAGGGACATTTAACACAGCTAAAGACGGTAAAAGAGGCGACTTATCATCCACGACCAAAATTACATTTCCTTCCAATTGCATTCCAACAACTTCTTTCATTCTTACAACTAAGTCAATTCCTTTAGGCAAGGAATATTCTCTTTGAACTGCCGTAACTAAATGATTTTCTCTAAATTGCATGATGGAATCAAGTAAAAGTGTATTTTTCGGATCCACATCGATAAGGACGATTTGTTCGCTTTCTGGTCTACGAAGAAGACGATGTATTGATTGTGACGAATGGGTGGTGCTGGAAAACTCAGGTAGAGAAATTAAATTGATTTTTGGTAATTTATCTGTAGACATTGATTTCGGGGTTGAGGAATTGGTTAGGAACCATGTTATCGGGATGGATGCATCTATGGGCCCGAGTGAATCGACGACGCCTCTATAAAGGTAATCTCCAAAGAAAATTACATGTTTGGGGCGAGAGATGCTTATTACTGATGAAAGAGACCTTTCGATCATGATATTCCATTCTTTTCTCGACTTGTTTTTTTCTCGGACAGATGGCAACCTGTACCACTCTATTTGTTCAAGGTTCATTGGAGGTTTCAATGAATTATTAAACAGAGAGACTTCCCCTAAATTAGATTCTGAAATGATTTCACCTAAAGATTGGGCTTGCAACGAGAAATTGTCACCAATACGGTCGATTCCAATGATAAGAATACCAGACTGAGTCTTTTCCTCAAATATGATTGGTGAGGTTTTCTTGAAAAAAAGTAGACTGACAATACGAAATGGGAGAAACAAAATTAAAAGAGGATTTTTAATACTGCGTATTATTTCCATTCCAAGATTAAAGGTAAAAGAACTACGTAGGCGATGATTTTCACGTGCTTCTTTCGTGGCATGAGCAATTCTTGATGTGAATTTAGTATCTTCATCTTTAGACATTTTTACACCTTCTCCTTTCTTAAGAAAACACCAAAACTTCTTCTATTTGAGCTCATTTCTTCATCTGATTTAGAGTAATGAGTACACTGTAGATTGCATTTTTCTGATAAATGTTGAGAGAAGGCATACTCTTTCTCCCTGTGTAAGTCATCAATAATCACTGGAAACTCCCAAGAAAAAGAATCAACATGGTCTAATAATCCACTTCGACCAATAGAGCCATTTGGGCCATCAATAATCATAAGGTCAATTTTAGAAGGTAGGTTTTCTTTGATTCTCTCGATGTCATACCAGCCAATTTCGCCCTGATATTTATCACTCAGTTTAATCGGAGCATAGATGTATGTACTTTTGGAGAATTCAAGCCATTCGGGATTATGTTCAACTGAGTAGAGATCATAATTTACTGACAATCGTTTAGATCCCTCTCCGCTACCAAATTCCAATATTGTGGAGCCAAACGGAATGTTTCTTTCGATCCATTCGAAAATTGGTAATGGAAGCATCCACGAGGTTTCAATTTGCATTACTCATCACCTCAAGTAGATTTTCGGACAAAGTATTTGCCCCGTTTGGTGATTCATTTACCTCATTAATACCTACCAAACTCGATAACAATTTGCATGCTTGTTTGATAGTTTTGTTATTTCTTATTTCAAGAACGATTCCCCAGCCTTCTTCTTCAGCAACCTTACAACGAGCGAGTTGATCGTCCATTCCAGTATTCAGATTTGGATAAAACAATGCGGGCAGGCCAAAGGTGCGAGTTTCATGGAACGAGTTGTAGCCACCTGCCTGAACTGTTGCATCAAATCCACGGAAGTACATTGAATTGGGGTAGTCACGTAAGATTTGAACACGCGGTAAATCCACGTCGATTCTCTCACCTATGAGTGACTCTCCAAGAATAACATAAACATCTGGCTTTTCGAGTAAGCATTCGATCGTAAGACGTATCTCACTTTCAATGTCATTGATCTCACCAGCACCGAGCTGGACATAGACGACAATGGCATCTTGAGGCAAGCCTAATCGTGAACGGGCTTTTTCTTTTGAGAGGAGCTCTTCAGAATCCAACATTACTATTGGTGGGCAGGTCATTACTTCGATGTTATGTTCCACGTCTTCAACAACTGTATCGACGCTGTCTTCGGGGTGGATGACTGCATCAAAATGTTCGATACTGTCAACAGGTATCGATGAGCCTTTTCGAAAAGTTCCTCGTCGCATCCACATTTTTTGAATGGAATTGCGACCCTGAATTGCTCGAAGCATTCCCCGATATGGAAACGCTCCGTCGAACAGAAACATTGAGGGCCGATGGGTTTCAAAACAAACACTCAACTCTTCTTCAAGAAGAGCGTTCCATTCCTCAGAACTCATACCTTTGAAATATTTAGGCCCCGAAATATGGTGTGCTGGAATCCCATACGGTTTGAGAAGATGTAAAGTTGGCATTGTTGTGAAAAAGATTATTTCTAATTCCGGATCTAACTTCTTCATGCGTTTGGCAACTGCAAGCAGACGAGTAAAATGACCGAAACCAACTCCGTTTGTAGGAAACATGACCACGCAATTTCCCTTTGAAGACAATCTTCCAGAAGTATTGGTCGAAAATGCTGCAGGCTGGGATTTCCATCCTAAGAGTTCAAAGCCAATCATCAGCATCATCCAAGGTAAGGTGAGAATCAGAAAAGGCGCTCTCCATGGCTTACGTATAGCATCTGTAAGATGTGAACCTAGGCGTAGTGATGGAGATATTCGAAGACGATGTACTTCTCGTTGGAGGCGCGTGAGGCGTGTTTCATCTTCATCCATATGTATCACCTCCAATGTCTATGATGGTGTGTCATTGGCTCTACATTATTGTCATGTTGGCGAATGTTTTGAAATACACCCAGTTTGGAACTCTATCGAAAGGGAATCAATCTCCAAAATAATGAACAGATTCGACTGGGTATGGTTGTTTCATTGGACTGAGGTAGTTGGAGATATTGTTCCAAGTCTCCTCTTGCCATCGTTCTTGTAAAATGTTCTTTGCAGGAGGATAATAACAGGTCCACCAAGAAAGGTCTTGTTCCAAATATTCAGAAAGTTCTGGAACTTTTGATTCAAGTTGAAGATGTTGAAGAGCCCATAAGGCATGAGTGGCAGTAGGAAGTGGGCGGCGTTTGAGAAAAATTTGAATTTCTTTGCCATTAATATCAAACGGTCGGCCGAGTGGGCCATTTTTGAGAAAACATTTCCAGCAGTCTCCACAGCCATTTGTACCGTCACCTCGAAGGCAGGAATTGAGGTATGGGAGTACTTTTTCTTTTTGACATATTTCCATCGCACCAGCTTCAGATATCCCCGCTATGGGGAGCAATAGGTCTAAACCTGCTTTCAAAAACCTTTCTTTCCAGTATTGAAAATAGGGTGTTTCTTGGAATTGCCGGAATTTTCTACCCTTTACTAACCAAGTATTATCTAATGGCATTCCAAAAGCGATTGCACCTATGTCGAAATGATCGGCGAGGAGAATTAAATGGGTTGCGCACGCAAAATCTGAAGAAAAACCTATCTGCTTGAAATGATACGTGCGGATGAGTTCATGATTTGAAGAAATATCGACGACGGTCTTTGCTTTTTCATTCGTCATAAATGCCAGTAGACGGTCAGCATTACGGTGGTCAAGAATACTCTCAAAATTACGGCGATGGTACCCTAAAATCGTATGTTCTGGCATTACTAATGCTGCGGCAGTTGAATCTGTGCCTGCGGAAAAGGCAAGAGAAGGAAGGGTGCCCAGTTTCCGCGTTCCTTCAAGCGAAGTACGAGTAGATTTTTGCCAGGGATAAAGCAATATTTCAGCGGTAAGCCTCAAAAGATCATGATGAGTTGTTGCAAGTAGAAAATCATTCGGCATATCCCAATATGTCCAACCGTGTGGATGAACCATCCAAAGACGATTACCTTCCTGTAAAAAATTCATCGATGTGTCATGAGAATTCCATTTCAAGTCGAGACCTTTGGGCATTGGTTGAGACTCATGAAGCTCCAAAATTTTAGGATGATGGACTTTTTCATTCCCAGGTATTTGCTCATTCAAGGAATAAACGGCCAGTTCAGAGAGCTTTTGGAACGCATTACCCCAAAGTGAATTGAGGCGAATTACTTCATGAAAATTCTCTTCATTCCAAAATGAACGAATCATTACACTTCGAGCAAGTTCTTGCTCTTTGGGACGGTGTATGATTTTGAATGCGTGGGACCTCGCTCTTTCCCAATGACCTTTGTTGTAGGCTCGGCGCATCAAAGTCCGCCGAATCATCACTTCGATATAGGAGTGCGGATTATCAAGATGTCCCCGGACAGAGGATTTTGAACACTATATACCGAAGGATATGTAATTGAATAGCAGCCAATGCCGAGTATGGGGAATCTATTGATTACTGGCGGGGCTGGTTTTATCGGCAGTACACTTGCTAAAATTGCCCTTGAACGCGGTTGGAATGTTCGGATTCTTGACAACCTTTCTACAGGACTAGAAAGTACCGCTCAAGAATTGGAAAAAATGGGAGCCAACGTATTCCTTGGTGATATTCGTGACGGTTCGTTACTCGATTTGGCTATGGAAGGGTGCGATGCTGTTGTCCATCTAGCAGCTCAAGTATCCGTTCCACTCTCGGTTTCAAACCCTGAAGAAACAATGAGTATCAACGTCGATGGAACAGATGGCGTTCTCAATTCTTGCCTCAAACACGGCATTAAGCGAATGGTCATGGCTTCAAGTGCTGCTGTCTATGGTGAAGCGGAAAGTCTTCCTCTCAAAGAAGAAGATGCTGGCCAAGTTCTCTCACCCTATGCTGAATCTAAATGGACAAACGAAGCACAAATTTTGGAGGCCAGGAAAAATGGCCTTCATGCAACTGCATTACGGTTTTTCAATGTCTATGGGGTTGGGCAAAGACCCGATGGAGCATATGCTGCAGTCATCCCCAAATTTGCAGACATGATGGTGCAGGGGATTGCCCCTGGGCTCAATGGCGATGGATTACATACCCGTGACTTTGTCCACGTGCATGACGTATGTTCTGCCATATGTTCACTCATTGAAGGAGAATGGAAAGCTGAACAATTCCATGTTTACAACGTCGCAACTCAAACCAAAATTACTCTGCTTGATTTAGTTTCTACAATTAACCAAGCGCTTGGAAATGCAATGGAGGGCTTTGAACCAATCACAGCAACCCATGGGCCTGAGCGCGTAGGAGATATTCAGCACTCTATGGCAGATATTACTCGAATTCAAACAATATTGAATTGGCAACCCATCGTATCATTTCAAGATGGAATTGAAGGGTTAGTACGTGAACGACTGAGTTTGAGATGAGGGTTATGCAGATTTATTGGTTCACTGGGCGTTCACTCAAGGACCTTTGCTCAACAACCCAAACATCTCTGGCTTCAGGTTTAATCAAACGAGGACATGAACTTACTTTTGTAAACCCCGATGAGAGTGGAAGTCACATTGATTGGCCTTGGACGCATCAATCTATTCAGTTCGAAGCAAGACCAGGATTACGATCACGGGCACTTGGAATAAAAATGAGAAAATGGTTCGAACAGCACGACTCAAAAACTGATAGTGTTGCATTGGTTGATTGGAGAATTGCTCATGCTTTAGTACCACTTTTCCAACTCCGTACTATCCCTTGGGTTCTGATTGACCGCAGCCCTCCAGCAGACAAAGGAATTCTTTCACTTCTTCAATGGCCTTCATGGAAGCGTAGTTGGAAACTCGTTCGTGCCAACTCGTCAGCGCGGGGCTGTGTTGTTTCGCAAAAGCATCAGGAATTTGTACAGAAAAAAACTGGTGTGAAGACATCTTCAATCACTGTGTTACCTGCAGGAGTAGACCTTGACCTCTTCCAGTCAAAAAAGCGATTTTCTAAGCTCACTATGGTCTATCATGGTCGGCTCGACCAACATAGGGGGGTGCTTGCTTTACCCATGCTGTTACAAAAAGTGAGAACTTCCGGACTTGATGCTCGATTGATCATGATTGGTGATGGAGATTCAATGCCAGGTTTACAGATTATGGCTGCAGAAAACGATAGTTTCGATATTCATTCCACTCTTGAACAAGATGCATTGGCTGAAATTATTTCGCGTTGTCATATCGGTTTATTACCAATGCCTGAGAACAAGATGTGGGCAATTGCCAGCCCTCTCAAGCGAAGTGAATATGCTGCATCGGGACTTCTTATTTATGGAATTGACCATGCAGGTCATCGCTTTTCAACGAGTGATTCGTTGGATTGGATGAAACTTGTCCAACAACATGACTTTCATAACGAAGGAGTTCAGTGGTTCAATAATCTCGATGAACCACAAATTAAGCAACTCGCAATTCAAGCCCGAACTTATGCTGAAGAGAATCTCTCTTGGGAACGGACACTTGATTCGCTTGAACAAACTATTCTATCCTTTGTAAATTAACGACATTCGAATAGAATCTACCCCACTGAAGAGATATGTTTCCTATTGAATAGGATTCAGATTGAGATATAAGAAGTGATGGTTCGATGGGATTGTCAAGCATTTCAATTACCTTAGATACCCACACTTCAATATTTTCAAACGGTGCACAGACAACCGAACTTGGAGTTTGATGAATTCGGTCGGAAACTAAGGCTTGGAGACCACATGTCATAGCCTCTAGCACAACTAAAGGCTGGCCCTCAAAAGCAGACGGGACCAAAAGGAGAGTGGTAGATTGTAAGAGTTTGAGTTTCTCAGAATCGCTCACCCAGCCTCTGGCTGAAATCCACTGATGTGGGCTTGAAGAAATACCTGTCATCGTTACTTTGAGTTGTGGATGGAGCTCTCGTACTTTCTCACAAACTTGAATCGCAAAAGCGTGACCTTTGACTGGATCATCTCTTCCAAGAAGGAGGATATGATGACTTTCTCTCTCTTTTTGGCTTGATTTTATTTCCTCGGGGACAGGGTTATTCATCACTTTAACTGACCCGATGTGTGGCTCCAATACCTCTTGCCATCTAGTACCAAGAACAACAGTTTGGCTTTGATGCTCTTTCAAAAAAGACTTCATTGTGTTACTACGTTTGGAATCTGGAATCCCAAGCCATGTATCAAATTGCCCAGAATGGATATGGACAATGTTTGGAACACCGGCTTTGTGTGCCATTTGAGCAAACCGTCGTTTACGCCACCATGACCAATCCGCCGCTGTATGAAGATGAACAACATCAGGGCGTTGAGCTGGGTCTTTCAGCATCTGGATGAGGATTTGCCGAGCACGCCTGTATGCCCGCCATTTCGCCCAAGGCGAACCTGCGACATGAGACGAGAGAAGATCCGCTTCCCAGCCTTCAGGTGGATGCTCTGCAAGAATACGCATGACGTTGGCCATACCGCCTGGCGTCTCACACGGACCGATGTGGAGTACCTTTGGCATGTTACACGCTCTGAGCCATTGGATGAAGAAGTTCCGCACAGAAAGTGACCTGATGAAGTCGGTTTTGAGGGGAGATATCAAGGGGGGAACGACGGTGAAACGGTCATGGTGTGGATTCCAGCCTTGGTTGAAGTCGGTTTGGGGCTTGCTGCTTTTGCTCCTTTCCTCGTTCACCGTATCTCTGTAGGGAGATGGAGAAAACAAGGACTCGAATATCCAACCTCATCTTCGGAATTACCACAGGTCACCGTTCTCTTACCTGTTTGGAATGAAGCGCTCATTATCGAAAAGAAACTCGACAATCTTGCAGCACAAAACATGCGGTTTTCACTTCTTGTTATCGATTCTGCTTCAACTGATTCGACCGTACCACTCTTGAATTCATGGTTGAAGAAGCATCCTGAGGCTTTTGAGGCAACAACTGTTCTCAAAATGGAAGAACGCCTTGGCAAGACTGAAGCGGTACGTCAAGCACTTGCTTCACTGGAAGAACAAGAATATCAGGGGTTGATCTGCATGACGGATGCTGATGCACTCTTACCCTCAAATGCGATCTCAAGACTCCAAGGGTGGTTTGCTGACCCCACTGTCGGTGCAGTTGGTGCAAGAGCACTGCGCCATCAAGCCCTCTCTGGAGAGCGTACACATCGCTCAATGTTCGAAATGCTACGTGAAGGTGAATCTGCACGAGACTCGACGCCGTTTCTCGAAGGTTCGTGCATGATGTGGAGGCGGAAAGCATTCTCTTCACAGCAACTCAATGTTCATTCAAATGCAGATGATGCTCAAATTGCAACGGGTGTTCGGTTGAATGGCCTGCGCAGTATCCATGACAGTGGTGTTCATTTCGAAGACATTGCACCAACCACTCCAGAAGGGCAACAACGACAGAAAATACGCAGAGGGCAAGGTTTGCAGCGATTACTTGTGAGCCATCGGAAGTCTTGGTTCGATCGCCGACTCGGTGCCTTTGCCGGAATCCTGCGCCGAGAAGCTCATTTCCATCTCTTTGCCCCTGTTTTGTTCGCAGCTGCTGGAGTCACTGCTGTTCTCCGATGGAGTATCATTGGAATAGCGGGTATGCCAAATGGAAGTCTTGCCATGATGCATGGAAGTCTTGCCATGGTCGAATTAGGGTGTTTGACTGCATGGTTACTGAACCGACAGGGTATACGGGTACCATTGCTTACAACACTCGGAACTTTGTTTTCTGGAATGGAACACTTACTCGCTGCACATTGGTGTTCTTTACGCGGACGTTCCCTCCACATGTGGGAGCAGCACCACGATACGCGGATTGCTCTGGCAGAATCAGAAGAGTTATTTTGAGTTTGGAAATAAAAAAAGCCCCCCCGCAGACCGAAGTCTACGGAGGGGCGGCTCTCGTGTTCAAAGTGAACACGTGATTGTCTCAATTCTTATCTATCTAATTAATTCTAAAGAATTAAGAAGCGATAGCGGAAGATGTATCAATAATCTTTCCTTCTCGAGTGTCAGTGATGGTAACTTCAATTGCACAGTCAGTTGTAGCATCGCAAAGTGCTTTGCCGTTTTCCATGATTGTGACTCCTTCACCAGCAGACCAGTCTTGGTCATCGGTGTTTGGGCCGAACTGATCTAGCCAGCAGTCGCCAGAGCCGTTTTCAGCTTTGTCACAAGTCAAAGGTGCACCGTTATCGATTGAGATCTGCACAGAGATTGCAGCCCAATTGATAGCGCTTCCTTGTGTCATTGTTACACGGATGAGTGCATCATCTGTTTGTTCAGATGGGCTTCCTTGAGCATCTTCAGCAGTCATGCTGATCAATGTTAGGTCTCCATCTGTGTTGCCTTCTGCGAGGGAACTAGCCCACACATACAAGACACCAGCAAGTACCACAGTAATTGCTACCATAAGAATGGTAGCGATAACTGGGCTGACAGCTTCTTCGTTTCTATTATCGTTTTTCATATTTTTGTCCTCCATCCCGAAATCGGGGGTAGATGCTCTACCGTCTCTGTGATATTTAACCCTACTCCACACATTCTTCGTAAAACCTGCCAGAATGAGTTAAAATGAACGATTATTGAAATGTACTCTTTTTGGAAATGGGGGCCGGGGTGAGTGGAGCATAGAATTTGTAAGCGCGAACTGCGCGACAATGTTCGAAAAATCAACATTATGTATTTTGTTATTTTTCAGCCTCAAGGCTGCAGTGAATAAAGGTGAACAGGGTGAGAGTAATGCGGAGGGGATGGGATGCACTCAACAAGAACTTCAACAGCCCCGTTCATTTTAGTCCACACATTCGCGGTTTATATTGGTTTTCAAGGAAAAAAGACGGATTAAATGGTTCGTGAATGTTTCAATCATTCAACTGTCAAAATCTCTGCCCCGCCGTCTGTCATGTAAACGGTATGCTCAAATTGGCAAATGTTCCCGCCATCTATGCATCGAAGGGCGTGATATGTTTCAAGGAAACGGATGCTGATTAATTTCTTGACTAAAGCATTCCATTTACTTTGACGGCTGGCTTCATCTGCTTCTGGGAATGGCTTCTCAAGCATTGGGTATGCCCATCGTTCAGCGAAAGGAAGAGTGGAATAGCGTTCCTCAAGGTTTCGAGCCAGTTGGGCGCCTAAGGGCTTCAATTGCCCTTTAGCCCGTGCTTTACGAGAGGTGGTCAAACCTGTTACTCGGTAAATATTAGAGGAGCTTGGTGATCCTATGTTTTCAATGAGGCCTGATTTCCCAGTTGTATTAAACGGTTCAACTGCATAGACGCTGCCTTCTTCGACAACCCCTTTGAAACCACGGTTATCTGAGCCGCATGCGTAGGAAGGAATCGACACGCCTGCATGTAATTCCCAGGGTTTCAACTGATGGCCGCATAGATTCCGAATGGGTTGGAAACCTGCATCAATCGATGGTTGGGCTGCTGCTGCACCCACCTTGTACCAAGGCGTACCAGGATGCATTATTTCTATTGCAGCATCTCTGGCTTCTTTTGCCGCCTTGATTTGCTCGGTATGATTATTGGTGTTTCCAACTTCATAGGTAAGGGCGTTATCACCGATATGGCCTTTGATGTGTACGCCATAATCAATTTTCACGCAATCTCCTTTTTGTAAAACCATATCCCCTTCCCAACCCTCAGGGCCTTCGACCAAATGATTGGTTGTGAAATGTGCTGCAAGGTCATTTGAATGAATTGTTGCTGGGAATGCAGGTTTTCCACCATGCCGATGGATGAAACGTTCTGCTGATTCAATCACTTCATGATAGGTCTTTCCTGGCTGTAATTCCAGCTTCATTGCCTCCAATGTACGGCGAGCCACATGCCCTGCATCTCGCCAATACTTCAGTGATTCTTCAACATCCATGAGGTCACGTCAGTATAAGGTATGACGCCCTCTCTCATAATGCTTACCGAATAACCCGTGGGTGAACCCAGTGATTTTACAACCGAGAGAAGAGTGCTACCTTGGCCACCAGGGCAGTTTCCAGGGAGAATTGCATGCTGATGGAGATTGAGTTCAACGCCTGCACTTTCGGCCTCAGACAATGGCGGAGTCCCCGTAATATTAGCACTAGTTGCCGTAACCGGCCCGACTGAGCGTGCTAATGCAAGTGCAATGGGGTGAGCAAATACTCGAACTGCAACCCGTTGGCCTCCCAAGCGTGAGTCCAATGGAGTACGGGCATCAAGAATGAGCGTCAAGCTACCTGGATTAAACCCTGCCAGTAAACGGTGCGCAAATTCTGGGACCTTCACATAGAGTTCGGCTTGTTGGAGCGAAGCAACGCCCAAACTCACCGGTTGATCTGCTTGTCGTCGTTTCAAAGCAAACAGGGCGTCCAATCCTTCAGAGGTAGGAAGTGTCGCTAAACCCGGCAAGGTAGAAGTTGGATAAACAACTACGCCGTTTGAATGAAGAATAGCCTGCGTTTCATCAGGAATTACTTCCATGTACTCCACCTCAGTTACGCATGGGCCCAAGCCGACACATGTAATTCTGCAACTGCTGCAGCTAATTTTTTATCTTCTGATTTGACGAGAAGTTTGCCGCTTGGATAAAGAGTCAATTCACAAGGGCCTGAAAAAGTCCAGCAGAGCCGATTCCGGAGGCCAACTTCGTATCCTGCCTCTTCGATGAGACGGCCAACGTTTTCAAGATTGATAGAAGTAATTCCATCCGGAACAATTTGCCATGCAGCTTTATTGCCGCACAGTTCCATTACGAATCCTTCGCTCATGCTCTCACTTCACAAGTCGCCTGGCCGGGATGGTCGCGCTACATCTGAGGGTGGACCGGACGGAGGACCGGCAGGTGGTCCTGATGGTGGGCCGGAAGGAGGACCGGCAGGTGGTCCTGATGGTGGGCCGGAAGGAGGACCGGCAGGTGGACCTGATGGTGGGCCGGAAGGAGGACCGGCAGGTGGACCTGATGGTGGGCCGGAAGGAGGACCGGCAGGTGGACCTGATGGTGGGCCGGAAGGAGGACCAGCGGGCGGACCTGATGGAGGGCTAGATGGTGGGTCTGTGGGGGGACCTGATGATGGGTTGGAAGACGGACTGGCGGGTGGGCCGGACGGAGGGCCGGAGGGTGGAGGATTTGGAGATTCGACAGGTAAAGGAGGTGGACTTGATGGCAACGGAGGTGGAGCTGCAGCAGTGACTGGCTCAACATGAGTTGGCTCAATGGCCTCAGGGGTGACTGTAGCTTCAGGAGTGGCTGTAAGTAGTATCTCTGCTGCGGAATTTGCTTTTGCAGCTTGAAGAAGGAGGTCGCCCGAGGGTGCAGGGCTTTCAACAGAAGTTGGTTCAGTCGATTTCTTTTGTTGCCAAGGCGGGACTCGAGGGCCGTCTTTACTCTCCGCAACCTCTGTTGGGGAGGCGCCGAGAGAAATTTTGGTCGAACCACCGGATGCATTTTCTCCACTGTATGAAGTCAAAACAACAGATGAGGGATCAATAATTTCACGTTCTGAAACCTTTCCAAAGGAGTCGAGGTTGGAGTCAAAAGCTCCACTGAAGAGACTTGAGCCAATGGCGTTGCCAAAGGCTCGACCTTGTTCTGCTTCGTATGTGAAGTCCGCTTCAAAGGGCCCCAATGAAAGTGATTGTCCTGCACCTGATACCGTAAACGACCATGTACCCTTTTCGAGAGGGAACTCAAACGAAAAGTTTCGAGTCAGCCCAGGTCCAAGCGAAGAGATTCCCGAATTCGATTCGATTTTCTTTCCGTCACTGGTCACAACGTGAACTTTGAGTCCACCGAGTGGAATTGCGGCCTCGTTGGTCATGTCAATAGAGACCAAAATCACGTCTTCATCATCATCATCAATGTCCATCAGAACAGTCGATAATTTGGCTTCAAGAGATGCCGCTCGTACTGTATGGTCGTCACTCATGTTGTCCACCGTAGAGGTTTCTCTACAAAACCCTACTTCACTTCAATGATGCACTCTATCGGGTTCAGCGCAGTCGAAGGCGAGTCTCAGAAGGCAACGACCAATCGACGGCCGCAACGGTATGGTTCTTGGCATCTAATGATGTTCGGTACTCTGATTCTTTGGAGCGGCCCCGGATGACGTCACGAAGACCAAACCACAAAACTCCAACGATTGGAAGCAGATAGAAGAGTTTTCCAAATGCTCTTGGACCCCAGTGGTGGTGTTCAAGTAGAGTGCCGTTATCATGGACAATGGCGATTCTAAATCCCCGTTGAGCAAACGAACGGCCAAAGTTTCGTCCTGTATATTTGAAGTAAAGATAATGGGCAATGAAAAATACAATCCAAGAGACGATAAACCCCGCACTGTATTGCAATCCTTCAGTAAGCAATCCAAAATTGGGCAGAGTAATCAGCAACCTTTGTCCGGTCATGATGTGTAAAACCAAAGTTAACAGAACGACATCAAGCATGTATGCTGCAACGCGTTTCCATACAGGGGCGATGAGCATCCCTTCAGGTGCAGATGAAAGCACAGCCTGTGCAAGTGTTCCACTTCCCTGGTGGATGCTGACTGCATCGTCTGCCATAGTGCTCGGTGGAGTCTGCCCTTTGTCAAGTGTTGGCTGAACTCTTTAGCCGTGAGTAATATGCCAAGCGAAGAGGTTTCGCTCTTCAGCCCAATCCAACCAAGCACGCCATGTGCCATCATGACGAAGGGTTTTGAGATTACCAAGAACAATCAGTCCACGTTTGGCACGGGTAAGGGCGACGTTAAGGCGCCGCCTGTCTTTCAAGAATCCGATTTCGCCAGCATCGTTTGCTCGGACTGCTGAGAAAACAATGATTTCTTTTTCACGACCTTGGTAACCATCGACACTCTTGATTTCAAGACCTGCATAGGGGCCATTTTCTTCGCGCCCGCCTGCTTGGTCGAATAAATCAATCAACAGACGTACTTGGCCACTGTATGGAGTGATTACCCCAATGTCTGACGGCGTAAGGTCTCCCGCACTGAGTAAGTCGTTGACAATTGAGAGCACTTTTGCAGCCTCGTCAAGATTGGATTTACTACTGCTTTCATCATCGACGATTTCAGAACCATCAACCGGTACAAACGCGACAGGGTGGTCCCAATCTGGCCATAAGAATCCTGCAGCAGGAGGCCGGTCCTCCGAACTGCAGCCATCTTCCAATCGTCCCTCGTAAAATCGGGCGCTTGGATATTCACGTATCGTGGGGTGCATTCGATATTGCGTGGTTAACATATGTGCATCAATTCCACATTCGATTAACCGTTCAAACAATGAACGTCCAAGGCCTCCATCTTCGGCAACTTTACTAATCACAGTTGGAGGGAGTTGTTTGTGATCGCCTACCAAAACCAACTGGCGGCAACCACGGGTAATTGGTACTAACGCACTTGGCTCGCTTGCTTGAGTTGCCTCGTCCATCAAAACAACCGGGAATTGTCGATCTCGCAGCAGATTGTGCCCGACTCCAATGGTTGTAGCACAGATCACTTCAGCCTCATCCAAGACTGCAGAAATCATATTGCCTTCTATTTGTCGCATTTCTTTGAAATTTTGATTAACGTCTCGATGTGCCAAACCTTTCTCCTTGCCCTTTAATCCAGAGAGATTACGGCGTAGTTCATCGTTCTGCTCTCGAATGAAGCGCAATTCTTCCTGCAGTGGGTGTTTTTCAATTTGTGCATCGAGCGTTGCTTCTCGAAGATGTTCTCGCACTTTGACTGGGCGGCCAATTCGAACTGCTTTGATATTCATTTCAAGCAACCCCTCGAGTAAATTATCAACGGCCACATTGGATTCTGCTGTAGCGAGTATTGGGCCACGGCCCATGCGAACAAAGGCAGTAAGGAGGCGAATAGCCGTATGCGTTTTACCAGTACCTGGTGGGCCTTGAATCAAAGTTAGACGTTGGGTAATAGCTGCCTCAATGGCTACTTGTTGTGATGGATTCAATTCCATTTTACCAATACCGAGAGGGCCATGGCGTTTCTGTCCCCGGATTTCAGGCGGGCGCTGAGCGGAAGCAGAAATATCATGTAGAGCACCCAATAAGACGTCGCGTAACACGGTGCCACTGTCACTTTCAGTCGAATGGAATGTTGACAACGCCTCGTGCATTCGGTCATGTGCGACTCTATTTGCGCCTCGGTCAAGTCGCCAAGTGCCTTTTTTCAAATCGTTCGGTTTCTCTGCTACAACGATACGAACTCGTGTAGGACCTCTGTCAAGTACAATGCCTTCAATGACTTTTTCACCCCAAGGGCGCGCACGTGAAATCAGAACAATATCTCCGTGGCCAAATCGGTGAATGGGTAATCGCGACCCTGCTTTATTTTCAAACACGAGAATAGGCTCCCCGAAAAAGCGGCCTTGGGTTCGGCCTGTCAAGTCAAACAAAGTCAACCCCGCTGCTAACAAGCGTTGCTTACTCCATTTCTTCCAACGTTCTTCGACCATTGCAGTTTCATCATCGAGTTCTCGACGAATGAGTTTCGTGAAACGGGAGAAAGTGGTCTTGGCCTCGTTGCCACTTGAGAGGCATTTCTTCAGCGAGTTCTCGGTCGATTTTCTTTTCAGCACTACTGCTGTTCATTCGACGGACTGTTCCTCGCTCCTCCATAGCCAATGCAAAACGGCGCACATCATCAGCGTATGCCCTCAACAATGAAGCATTCACGAGGCGAGAAACCCCATGTATTAAACCCAAAATATTGGACGACGGAGTGGTGGGCAGTATGTTTCGGCGTCGCAAAGATGGAAATTCGGAGGAGGGCAATGTGTGTCCTTACTGTGAATTTGTCAACGCTGACGCTGTCGAAAGTTGCGCTCAGTGTTACTATTCGATGAATCTAGCCCCTCGAGATCAGCCGATGGCAACCCCTTCAACAACTGGTTCGGACTTATTGAACACCTTGATGGCTGATGTCGAACTTGAAGAAGAAGAAATCGCTGTCGAAGCTGTTCTTTCCATCGAAGATGTTTCTGTCGAAATAGATCAGTATGAAGAAACAAAACAAGAAGAGAAAGATTCTTTCCAATTTATCACAGGCAGTACTCCAACACTATCGAAAACGGTCGATTTCGAAGCTCCGGCCGAGGTAGAGTTGGATGTGTCCGATGCGCCCTCAAACCCCGTAATGTTCGATATGGGTGATGAAGATCCTCTTGGAAAACCCATCGAACCGGTGCCCATCGGGCTAGGGAAACTGTATTCCCCTTCGGTTAAAACCGAAAATGATGATGATTTAATGGGGACTGTCGGCCCTGTAGCGGGACTGAAAAAGGCCACGCCTGAAATTCCGGATTTCGCGAATCTCACTCAACCTAAACAACAGCCACTCCCGAATGGTGCGCAAGGACTTCCCCAGGTCGCCTTGCCAGAAACAGTAGCCCCCTCTCCAGTCCCTATTACTCCCGAGATTCCTGAGTTAAACCAATCAGATGCTCCACATACTCCAGAGATCCCAAGAGTCCTTGAAAGCGCCCCTATCCCTACCCCTGAACTTCCAAGTGTTCAATCCGCGCCAATGGTTAATACTCCAAAGGTGCCTGAAAGCGTAATTGAGCAACAGGTCGCAGAAACTGTTGTATTATCCACTCCAAACCCAGAATTGAGTCCGAGGATATGGCCATGGCCTGCACAAGAGGCGTGGGATGCTCATCAAGTCTACCGCGAAGTTGTTGCGCTGCTTGAATTCATCAAAGTAGGTCAATTACCGAAGGCCTCGGAAACATTGGATTCCTTGGGCCCACACCTTGAAGATAATCTCGATATGCTACTTCACGTCGGTTCTGCAATGCGT
This sequence comes from Candidatus Poseidoniaceae archaeon, assembly GCA_949373095.1. Classification (GTDB taxonomy): domain Archaea; phylum Thermoplasmatota; class Poseidoniia; order Poseidoniales; family Poseidoniaceae; genus Poseidonia. The sequence continues at coordinate 223,844 of CASIBY010000005.1, read as the reverse complement.
GCCTTGAATCGTGAAGAGCACTTACAATGGACGCTTTCTATGGCTGAGCATGTCCATCCCAACAATGAACATGTGGTGACTGCTGTAGCTCAATTGTCATAGAGGATTGATCATGACTCCCGAACTTGATTTCCGCCCTGATATGCGGCTTATCCCAGTGAGTAAGGCGATTCTTCCGTTGCTTTTAGAAGCGTATAATGAAGACCCTGAAGCGGCGCAAACCGCTTTACCTTGGCTTGATACAACCTACAATGTTCAAGGCCAATTGAGCGACATGTTGTTCGATGTCGAAAATCAATCAGAAGTCGACCGCCTGCATTTTTGGTGGATTCGTTCTGAACAAAAGGGTGCGTTCGTTGGATTAATCGGCTTTGGTGATGAATTACAATTATTGCAATCATCCTACAATTTAGGGTACTGGGTTCGCTCTTCTTACCAACGTCAAGGCATTGCCCTTGATGCGACTCGAACGGTACTTCAATGGTTAGAAGAAAAAACGATTACAAGTGAAGATTTCATTCGAATAGAGATTACCGTCCACCCCCATAACGAAGCTGGCCTAGCAACTGCAAAACGTATTTGCGAAGAATGGAATGGGGAGATAATAGAACAATTCATTGGAATCGAAATCGGACAACGTACGGTGCCTCATCGATTGCATATCCTCGATTTACCTCGAGGTGAAGTGGCTTGAACGCCACGTGGCTAACCGTTGATTTCGACGATTTACGTCACATCCCGAGCTTCTATGGCCATCCAACGCGCAGCAAACATACCTACGAATACATCAGAGAATCGAGAATGCAAGACGCACTCTCGGAACAATTTATTCGAGGGATGAGCGGGTTTACCTCGTGGCTTGAAACCCATACTCATCCTGTAACTTTGTTTGTCATTGGGGACTTGTTTTTGAGTAACAAATTCGAGTTGTGGTTTTTAGAACTTTTAGAAAAATTCGGGTCGCGAATTACTGTAGGTTGCCACGGCTGGAGTCATAAATCGTGGTCTGCCTGGCCAGAGGATAAAGAGGCGTTCGCAACTGAATTGGCTAAGGCTACTGAAATGATTACCTCCTCTGCTAAGGACTCATTCAGGCCTTGGTTCCGGGCACCTGGTGGCTATATTGCTCCTTGGATGGCAGAAGTATTGGCTAAACAAGGCTATGTCTTAGATACCTCGATTAATCCTTCTTGGCTTGTCAAACGGAAAGCTGGGAAAGGAAATTCGTGGCAAGATGTCGCCACAGCACTGAGCCAAAGTAGCATTGTTTCTCGCCCTTGGAAGACCCATTGGGGGCTACCTATCAATGGTCCAGCACTCTCTTTATTCCCTCTCTCACTGATTGCTAAAAGAGGTTGGAGAAATCTACCACTGCCGTTGACTGAAGCCACCTTAGATTCAGCTTTAATCTCTCCAGATACAAACCTTACTACTCTCTATTGGCACCTCTTAGACCACGCCCGCAACAATGCAAAATGGATGCCACCGATGAAATTTCAAACGGAAAAGATACCATCGAATGTATGATGAGAGTTCAATAAGAAATCTTTAACCTTTGAATCTCTTCGTAAAATCATGACTGAAGGACCTATGCTAAGTCCTGATGGTGACTTTTTGTGGACTGGGACGAAATGGATTCCTGCCCCCCCCGCCACTGCAACTATGCCTTTGGCCAATACGATTCATGATTCTGTGATCATGGGAGATGTTACTCAAATTACGAATCAAATGACTCAATCGGATATTGAGAACTATTTTCTTACCATGCTTGATGCTTTCGAAGAAGCAAGAGACGACCAAGCATTTGAAATTCTCGAAAAAGCAAAGAAAATAGATCACAGAAGAGCGAGTGAAATGTTTTCAAACAGTTGGCTTACGCGCATTAGTAACTCTCGCTTAAAGGGGATTCGACGTTACTATAACGCTAATCTCAAGGGTATGGCACCATCATCGTTCAACATGGATGACATCACTACTGCCCCACTTATATTTCCGCTTGAACTCTTTTTCAGCCGACTTGTCGCCTTACTCGATTATGATCTGAATAATAGAGAGGCTTGGATTCTACTCGCTGAAGGAGCACTTGAATTTTATAATTTTAAACTTGCTTACTCCAATGGCCACTCCTATGCTTTGGTGGCGAGTGATTATTTCCAATCTATTGGCGATACTGCTGCCGCCTCAAATATATCTCGAGCTGTTACATTAAAGAAAAAAGAGGCAAATAAAAGACTGTATTTATCAGTAGCTTTCCTTTTTTCAGCTTTATTAATCCTCTTTATAGTCATCTAATCTGCCTCATTGCAAAAAAGATTCCATTCACCTTGTTCAACTCTCCACTCAAATCGTATTGAAATTCGCAATTTCAGAAACTTTAAAATCGATATTTACGCTGTTACTTACACAATATTTTCTAAAGCCAGTATTGTCAACGAAAGGCGAAGAGACTCACCAATACTCAACACGTGGCTTGTTGATTCTTAGATTCGTACTTTGGTAGTGGAACATATCTGCCAAAAGGGTCTGGAATTCGAGATAACATGGATGCTTATGCAGTCCGAGGGTCTTTGATTCATTTGAAAGGCGAACGAGCACGAATTTGGGCCGACTACCATGTGACATGAGCCATTCATGTACCACTTGAATATAGGCAATTCGAAGCGATTCGCAAAAGGCTTCACCAACCGCTTGAGATTCAAGAGGAAGCAAAGAGGGCCAATCATCAGAAACCCAATTCGAATTGAAATGATTCCATGAAGGCTTGAAGACTGCTTCAGCGTAAGACCTTTGGATTGGACGTAATTTACTTTCTAACTCTGCGACAAGGTTCTTTCGGGCAAAAGCTTCAGAAAGTTTCTCAACATAATCGGGATAAGTTGGTGGGTCAACAACAACTGAAAACCGCGCCTTACTCGTCCCTAGGTGTGGATATATCTCCCATTCCTGGGTTGGATTATCATTGAAATCATATTCATTCCGCTCCCACTTCTCATCATCTAATTCAGGTGGTGGAGGTGGTGGAAGTTCTTCGGGATAAAGCACGACACGGGCGCCAGAGTTCGAGAGAGTATCCAATAATGTATCCGAGATCTTGTCGCCTCGAACAATGATACGCCGATTCTCTATTGGGACATCTGATCTACGGATTTGAGAGAGGAAAGTGAAGAGGTTGTCAATTTTCAGACTGGCAATCTGTGTAACATCTTCCGCAGAAAGTGCCCATGAATCGATTGGAATCCCTGGAGTCTCTGAAAATAAGGGCGTTGAACGCATTGAAACCCAATTTTCGTAGGCTTGAATGTTTTCAATTTTCTCATCTCCTCGGATACGGAGCAAATCATTTTGCCATTGGGAGAGTTGTTCAGGATTGGTGTCTTCAATGGTGATGTCCCCATAGGTATAGCCTGTGTATGACGTTGTAGGTGGAGCCACTTCAGTGGTGACCTCAAGATCGCCATCTTGCCGAGACTCGAGGTATTCTTGTTGCCTTCTTTGACGGCTGGCCATGCGCGCAATGGGGTTCAACGATTCTTCGAGAGCACCTCCAACTTCCTCAACTGCTTGTTCAACATCGTCACCAGCTTCAACAATATTGACAAACGAACCGCCACTTGCACCACTTACTTGGCGGAATACATTGACGGAGTCATCGGGCAATCCAAGTCCAATGATATGAAACTCGACATCAATGCCGATTTGTTTGATTGCCTGGATACAGGGCTGGAAGCCATGGATACCATTGAATGGTGGTGGAGAACTCATGTCCATTCCATCACTGATTAAGAAAAATAACCAATCAACGCTGTCTTTGGCAAGTTCTTGGGCTTCTTCGACTAAAAATCTCCAAAGGTAGGTACCGCCACCTGGTCTTGGAAACTGAATCCTGTACAAATCCTCTGCACTTCTGAATTCGAGCGGTGCAAGCAGTCGTGATCGGCCTCGGCTGTTAATGGTTGAAATTTTGGTTTGACGATCTTTGAACGTCGGGATAAGATTCTCCCACATCGCTTTGGCAACCAAGTGTTTCTTTACCCGCCCTTTCATCCCTATGCTCCGTGTGATTTTACGGAAAAGAGAAGTGGAATCGCCACTAAAGTCCGCATCCATTTCACCATAAATTCGTTCATTCATGGACCCTGAGGTGTCGACATAAATTGCAATTTTGACCATGTTGAAGACCCCCCGTATGTAGGCTATAGGCCTTGATGTATCATTTAACAGTAATGCAATTCTACCCTTACCTTCAAGAATCGTACTGAAACAATAGTTAGATAGTTGAACACCTCTTGTATCGACCATGGTGGAACGGATACTTAGCCAAGATGGGGGCTCGGAATGGACTGGTTCTGAGTGGGTGCCTGTAGGCACCGAAACTCAACATGTATCCGGAGCAAATGTCTACACTCAACAAAAAATTGTGGACAGCGTAATCATGGGTAATTTAACATCCCAAACCATTGTTCAAAACAGTCCTGAAGATATGGCGAAGGCCATGGTATTAGCGCTTGAACAAATTGGTTTCGTTGGTAATATCCAGACATCAAACCCGTCAAATCAACAGATGTCGAATGTTAAAAACCTCTTGAAGGCAGGCGATGAACTCACATCACGGGGCGTGAAAATTCAAGGCTCGACTGATTTGAAACTAGGTAATGCTGCACGATTGACTGGACGATACCAAGCGGCTATGGACTACTACCTGCGAGCCCTCGATACGTTTCGAGCAGAAGCAAATCGGAGTGGAGAAGCTGACGCAATGATCAATATCGGGTATGTCGCCCTCAATCAAGGGGACGCCCCAAAAGCATACTCTGTCTTTCGAGATGCTCAGGCAATGAAGCTGGAACTCGGAGATAAAAACGGAGAAGCGGACGTAATTCTGGCCATGGCCAACCTCGCCTTAATTGGCAATGAGTACGACCAAGCTCAACATCTGTTTTCACAAGCATTAGAGATTAAGGAAACGCACAGCGATGAAAACGGTGTGGCAGTTGCCCTCATCGGACTTGGAAATATATTAGAATCAAAGAAAGATTATCAAGCAGCTCAACTCCATTACCGTCAAGGTTTAATCATCAAGCGAAAGCAAAAAGATTTGGAAGGTGAAGCTATTATTTTGGCGAACCTTTCGACTGTTGCCGAGCATCTGGGCAATACCAGTGATGCCCAACGCTTAACCAACGAAAGTGTCGCCATCAAGCGGCAAATAGGAGACCGAAGAGGAGAAGCTTTCTCCCACATTCAACTTGCATCGCAAGCCAAACAAAGAGGGGACTTGGTTGAAGCCGAGCGCTTGTACAAAATGGCATTAAAGATGAAAAAGAAACTTTCTGACTTACGTGGTCAATCTGACACACTCAATCTCTTAGGTGTCTTTTTCGAAGAACAAGATCAATTCGTTGAAGCGGAGCGGTACTTCAATGAATCTCTCACCATTATGAAGCAACTTGGAGACCGGCAAGGTGAAGCTATTGCCCAGTTTAACATTGGAAATACTCTTCTGTATCGGAATCAATTAGAAAAAGCAGGAGAACGATTTGAATTGAGTTTACGGCTTGCTAAAACGGCGAATGACCATGAGGGCCATACGGATGCACTTATCCAATTAGCCGCTATTGCTGAGCAGCAACAAAATATGCAACGTCGTCAATCACTCCTGACTGAAGCTGCTGTAGTTTTACGTCAAAACAATCTTCCAGTTACTGGTTGGCTTCAAGAGAACGGTTACTAAATTCTCACCTTCATTATTGAACTCAAAGGGTTCATCGAAAGTATCGTAAAATGTAATACAGAGAATAAAGCCACAGCGGTTTATGGAAACAAGTGCGTGGGTTGAATTATTCGGTACTGCTGTCATTGAGGGAGTTATACTTGGAGCTCTTCTTGCTCTGGTATGGTCCATGGCAACAAAAGTTCTACAATGGTTCTTAATCGGTCAATTTATTCTCCTCAAATGGCTTGAATCACGCGATATTGTGACTGTGGATTGGGAGCGATTAACACTGGGGCTCATTGAAAATAGTACTGCACTGACACAAGAGGCGCTTACGATTCTGGAATCAACGCTCGAACTTGGCGCCTATGGCTTGAGTATTCCTCTTGGATTTGCCCTTGTAAAGAAAATCAGAGCTTGATGCTCTCGACACCCTCGGAAAAAGTTCAAGAGAACAAGGCGCTGTTAATTTCTTCTCGCGTGATGGTGCAAAATTGACCTGGTTCAAGACCGTATTCCTTCAACACAATTCCTTCAGTGGACAGTCTGTGTAAATGATTGACATGGTTTCCAAGAGTTGTGAACATTCTACGAATTTGTCTTTTCTTCCCTTCATCGATGGTCAAAACTGCACATATGGCACTTTCCAATTCGATGGTTGCTGGTCGGGTTTGAAACTCTTCTAAGGAACCGTATTCAGTGACTGAGACATCAACGCCTTGGCGTATTGACTCAAGTTGATCTTCGGTAATTGCTTCTTGGGTCTTCACTCGATACGTTTTCTGAATATTCTTCTGTGGATCGGTAACCGAATGAACCAATTTTCCATCAGTAGTCACCAATAACAAACCGGTCGTGTCTTCATCGAGTCGTCCAACGGTGACTAAAGATTCGTAGATTGAAGGCTCTACTGCATCTCGAAAGAGTTCATAGACAGAGGTTTTGTTCAATTCAAGTTCTTGGGAATTCAGACGAGAGCAAATGCATCCAGACGGTTTGTTAAGAATGAAATAAACATCGTTTGAAGGGAGGAATAATTCCTTCCCTCGGTATTTTACTGCACGCTTGGCAGGATTGAATTCATAGGCAATGTGCTTGACTATTGATTCATTCACTGTAACATCGCCACTCCAGATGGCTTGCTTGACTTGTTCTTTCGAAGAAAACTCACCGCATTTTGAGAGAAATTGATGGAGTCGGAGTTTCATCTCGATTGCCTCATTTGGCGGTGGAGTCAATTTGTTCTTAGCAGTTCCTCTTTGAAGAAGATTGGTTAAATCGACATGGAGTTCATACCCACGGGGCCTCCTTATCAGTGGGCGATGCAGGATTCGAACCCGCGTCGACGGGTTCGAAGCCCGTCAGGATATCCAGGCTACCCTAATCGCCCTTAGCCTTCCGAGTCACCCCCCCTTCTTGAAGAAGGCGGAAGGATTGGCTCGACTATGGCGCGCTCTTTACCGTGTATTCCGACGGGGTGTTCTGCCTGTTGTCGAGAGACAACTATGCCTCTCACGAAGGCTGAAGCATCGCTTCTTGCGCGTAGAACTGGAATGGCAGTGGACGATTTTACCTGGCGTAACAATGGAATCCTTACTCTCCTCAATGATGAAAAAACCCGTGCTTGTGTCTTTTTATTGACAGCATCAGCCGATATCAATGCTGAAGGAATGTGTTCAGTTTACGAAGTTCGCCCCCAGGGCTGTCGCACCTATCCAAATGTATTGAATGATAAGGATAAAGCCATTCTCGATGAAGGATGTCCTCACAAATCACAATTTCCCGAACCTACGGAAGAAGATGCAATTGTTCTCCTCAATCTTGAGGAGCAATTGTTGCGTGAAGGATAAGTCGGCCTAAACTTGCGTGAACATGTTCGACCCATCGTTGATTGATACGCCAACCTGTGGCAGTAAAAGTGGATTGGATATCATCCCACTCTCCATGGAGCAATTCGACAGAAGCATTTGACTCGAGTGCTTCATCTGGAAGTTCACCAAAAGGATGAATTGGTAAAATTAACACCAAATCAGCAGCTGATGCTGCCACTTCCCGAGCACTTTGAAGAACTGATTGAATCAATTCTGAATGGTCAAGTGACCCTTGAGAATTCCTCCCATATGGAGGGTCGAGAACAAAACCAGAAATCCGGTTATGTGCACTTGAAGGTATAATCTCAGGCAATCGTGTCGCATCGCCTAAGAGCAGTTGGGCTTTAGAAGCCGGCATTGCCCAATCGAGGTTCTGTTGAGCTCCTTCAATCATCAAAGGGTCAAGATCAACACCGTATGTTTCACGTCCTGAAAGCGCCGCTTCAAGGACAAAACCGCCGGTACCAGTCATGAGGTCAAGGGTCGCTCCCTTCTCCCGTGGACCTGATGCCACATTAACGGCCAAACGGGCAAGACGTGGGTCGAGACTCACGGGTTTGAAGAACGGTCGGTCTGTTGCACGTCGAGAGGTAATACCGTCTGAATCATCCCCGGAACCTACCATCCAACCGCATGCGATAACTCCCGCACTAGCATCAAGTACCATTCCAAGGCGATGAGTGGGGGCTTCGAGATCGATTGAATAACCCTGTAAAGAGAGAATTCCGCCAATTTTTCTTGCCAAATCACGGCTGCTCACACCTGCCATTTTACCTTCATGTTTCATTGGGCGCACAGCGACTGAACCTGAACGTGGATAGGTTTCCAAATAGGTCCTCATCTGTTCAATAAAATTCGAGGTGTCTTCTTCATTGTTCCAAACAATGGCATCAAAAAGTAATGCTTGACACCCACTTGCACAATCGACCGCTTCCTGCATTTGTGAAAGTGAAAGGTCGCCTTCAAGTCGTACTAATCTGCGAGATGCCAACCGAATGACTTGAGCATTGGGAAGCAAGGCAGAGACTTCGGCTCGAGCCAATGCTGGATGCCAGCCACGTAAACTCGCTACATGACTCGCCATGGTGAGCGCTTGCGCCTCGCCTTCTTGACCGATTCGGATGCGAATATACACATACTGTCACCCCATATCCCTTTCATGGGCTGTAATCTTCGTGACCTCGTGACGCCTGAGGACATCGATTTAGCCAGTCTTTCTGGGCAGCGTGTGGGCATCGATGCTTTTCTGACCGCTTTCCAGTTTCTTACCACCATGCGAGACCGTTCACCGCAAGGCGACGGGGGTCCACTTCGCGCTGACAACGGGAAAATTGTCTCTCATCTGATGGGTTTTCTTAATCGAACAACAACCTTGTTAAAACTTGGAATCAAGCCAGTTTACATTTTTGATGGTGAATCACCGGAATTGAAAGCCGATGAATTAGCATCTCGGCGAGTTCGTCGAGAGGAAGCTAAACGTGTCCATGAAGAAGCATTAGCTGCAGGTGACTTTGCATTAGCTCAAAAAATGGCACCTCGCATCATGTATTATTCTCAAGAGATGGTCGATGAAACCAAGCAAATGCTCGACTTCCTCGGCGTACCTTGGGTTGTTGCCAAAGCTGAAGGTGAAGGGCAAGCAGCAGTTATGGCTGCCAAAGGACAACTCGACATCGTCGCTACCCAAGACTGGGATGCGTTGCTGTATGGCACACCTCGCCTCGTTCGTAACCTGATGAGTGATGGTACCAAACAACATGGCCGAACCGTTCGAGCCCAACTCATCAATCTCGATGCAATGCTTGGCAGTCACGAGTTGAGCCGAGAACAATTGATCGATCTTGCCATTATGATTGGAACCGATTTCCATCCTGGCATCAAGGGAATTGGACCAAAGACGGGAATTAAACTCATCAAAGAACACGGTTCCATCGAAACGATTTGTCAAGTAAAGGACAAAGAAGTCCCACAGCGTCTCGATGAAATCCGAGAAATATTCCATAACCATCCAGCGGTTGAAGTAGCAGATGAAGACCTTCTCCCAGGTCCAATCGATATCAAAGGCCTTACTCAGTTCTTACAGGTTGAGCGCCAATTTAGCCAGCGCCGGATGGATAACGAGTTGGACAAATTACGAGATGTCGGCCTTATTCGTGAAGGTGGACAAACGTCATTGTTCTCTTTTTGAAGGCTGCATAAAACGCAAAGGGCTTGCAAGCACATCCACGCCCTGGTATTGTGTAACTGCTTGACGTGCTACGCTTTGAGGATCGTTCAGAGCTTCGAGAACGGTATTGACAGGGGCACATGGAACACCTGTCAGTTTTTCTTCAAGGACACTGCGGTTGAAATTGGAAACTGCGTTTGAAACCCTTGACTCCACTGCTTCTCGATCATGAATGCGCCCTTCATTGGTCGCCCACTCTTCACGGTTTTCAAGTGCCAGTGCTTCAACCAAAGTGAGCCACTGATTGTCAGAACCAACTCCAATGACAAACCATCCGTCTTTTGCTTCAAAAGCCCGATACGGTACGAGGTTTGGATGAGCTGAGCCCATAGGAGTTGGATTTACTCCACTTGCCATTGCGTTGTGTGCTTGATTGACTAATGCTGCAATGGCACTGTCCCAAAGTGAGAGATCGATGCGCATGGCTTCACCTGTTTTTTCCTTATGGAACAATGCAGCAAGAATTGCATTTCCTGCATTGAGGCCGGTGATGACATCTATCCATGCCACTCCAACTTTGACCGGCGCCGCGCCGGCTTCTCCAGTAATGCCCATGATACCACTCCTTGCTTGCAAGGCGACATCATAGCCTGGCTCATCGCGACGTGGGCCTGTAGCGCCATAGGCTGAAATTGAACAGAGAATGACATCGCTTGGCAAAGGCCCAAGCAGACGCTCAAGCGTTCCTGGGCGGAAGTTCTCAACAACGACATCTGCTGTTTCGATCAGTGCTCGAACCTCTTCCGCTTCTCGTTTGAGGTCAAAGGTGACTATTTCTTTGCCCCGATTACACGATAAGAAATACGCTGCGACTTTCTTTCCGTCAAAGCCGGTGGCGAATGGTGGACCCCAATGACGGGTATCATCACCCCATGGTGCTTCGATTTTGATGACTTCAGCACCGAGGTCAGCCAACATCTGCGTTGCATAAGGTCCAGCCAAGATACGCGAGACATCAACGATTCGAATACCCTCTAGAATTCCGCTCATGTACCCCCGAAGTGTCCGAAAGGGTTGAACCTCACGCCCCGAACCGTTGGCTATGGAGCGGTTAAATTTCGAAGACGACCGGCTCTGGATACGTTTGTTGATGTTGGGCATCTTGCTCAACCTCATCGTTTGTTTCACCAGCGATTTAGGACTCGATACACAGGTGAAAATGGCCGTCAATGAAGATGGTGCTCTTCCTTGGGGCGATTTACGTCCTGAAACTGCAGGCGAAAGCGACCCAAATGATGGAGGTCAGCGAGTCGTATTACCGCTGTATAATCTGTCAGAAGTCGGCATCAAAGCGATGGCCTTCCTTACTTTTGCTGGCATGATTGCTTGCTTATACCGGTGGGGCGGCGTTCGTTCTGCTGCTGTTCTTTCACTCTCACCAGCATTCATATTCTCAATTGGCCGGGGGTATGAAGAAGTCTACTTGGCTGTTTTTTGTGCTGCAGCATTCATGCTGTTCACAGGTGTATTTTCAGAAAAAAACAGAATGCTCCAGTCATTTGGAGGCGCACTCGCGTTCATGATGATGCCTTATGCAAAGGGTTTCACCGATGGAACTGGAATACTGATTGGAGCGGCCGTGTTGACAGTTGTAGTCACTCTTTGGAACGAAATTGAACAGCGTGGTGGGGAGAAAACCAAATGGATGGAAAAACCCAATACCGTTGGAATCGTTGTTTTCGTTTCCGTTTCTCTTTGTATGATCATTCTCGGGATGCTCGAATACAGCAGTACGCTTTCCATCATGATTGAAAGTCCTGTCCGATACGGTACTGCGTTGGTATTTTCGATATTGGACGTCGTGGTTATTTTTACTTTAATTGGAATGGTTTCATGGCCGTTTGTAGGGTCAATGTTGGAGGGGTTCAAATCAATCACCGATTCAAAAACTGCTCAAATGACAGGTTTCATTTCAGGAATACTCACTGCACTCGTGTTCTATGTCGCAGCCCTTTGGACCTATGAAGCGAGTATTTGGAATGCTGATTGGCCCGGCATCATGTGGACAATGGGGAATAATGGACGATATGCGACTATGCTGTTCATCCCTTTGGGGTTGTTACTCCAACAACTCAGGCTTCATGTCGAAGTGCCGACCTATGACGCACCCCTCTCAAAAGCAAAGGTCATGGGAATGACGCTTCTTTTGCTACTGCCACTTTCGATGCTTGCATCCATTCATGGGCAAACCATGTGGACTGATGAAGCGGCGAGTGAAATGAAACTCGAGAAGGGGGAGGAGTTTCTGTTTGTGTCAGAAGACACGCTTGGCATGCACTGGCTCTATACGTTCTATGCTCCACTTGATGCGGAGGAAAAGGAAATCACAGGTCATTGGAGATCAATAGACTCGACCTGGGAGTTGGATTTAGACTCCAGCTTATCGCAAGTGACAACACTCGTTGTTTCACCTGATGTAACATTAGCACCCAAAGGATGGATTGTTGAATCAAGTGGAGAAGTAAACCTTCTCAACGGGGGAGGCGAATGGCGCGTGTTAACGCGCTCCTAACCTCAAGCGTTCTTGTCAGCTTGGACTTGTGCACGGACAGCTTGTGCAGCAGACTTTGCATCTTGCATAGCCTTGCGCACACGGGTGCCAGCAGCAGCGTTACCCTTGTCATGCTTGACAGCATCACCAAGAGCGGCAGTTAAATCATCAATCATCGTTTGAACCATAGCCTCGACGGACATAACCTGCCCGCAGAGTAATCGGCTTTTATTGGTTCCTCCGGAAATACATGAAAGCGGGTCACAAAAAACGAGGTATTGAGCGCCGACTTGAAAAAAAAGCCTCCAAAAGCCACATCCCACCGAAACTCAGACCGAATTTCAAGCGAGAGGTTGAAAACCCCTAGGTTAGAGGGGGTGTCAAGGAGGAGTAAGACATGCGCTTTGGTGTTCGAGGAACTTTACCTGACCCAGACCCTGTTGCAACACAGGAATGGATTGATTCTATTCTTGCTGTTCGTGACCATCTTGGAGACGAAGAAGCCCGTCGCATCTTACTTTCAACTGTTGATGCTGCTCGTCATGCTGGCGTTGAGATTGACGTCGTCAATACACCTTACCTCAACTCCATCCACCCCGAGAGCCAAGGTAGTTATCCTGGTGATCTGGAGATGGAACAGCGCCTCCATGGCATTAATCGATGGAATGCAATGATGATCGTCACTCGAGGCAACAAATATTTCGAAGGCATTGGAGGTCACATCTCCACCTATGCATCAACATCTCACGCATGGGAGATTGGATTCAACCACTTCTTCCGAGGCAAAGATGGGGAAGGGCAAGGCGACCACCTCTATTGGCAAGGACACGCCTCCCCAGGAATCTATGCCCGTGCTTGGCTTGAAGGAAGATTAACCCATGAGCAAATGGAAGCATTCCGTCAAGAGACCGGGGGCAAGGGGTTGTCTTCATATCCGCATCCCCGCCTTATGCCTGATTTCTGGGAATTCCCAACCGTCAGCATGGGCCTTGGAGCAATGACTGCCATCCACCAAGCGCGTTTCAACCGCTACCTCGAAGACCGTGGATTGGTTTCAACCGCAAACTCCCGTGTATGGTATACAATGGGCGATGGTGAATCTGATGAACCCGAGTCTCTGTCCCAACTTTCTCTTGCAGGTCGTGAAGGGCTTGACAACATTGTCATGACCATGAACTGTAACCTTCAACGCCTCGATGGTCCCGTCCGTGGCAATTCAAAGATTGTTCAAGAACTCGAAGGTCGCTTCCGTGGTGCTGGCTGGAACGTCATCAAAGTACTCTGGGGCAGCAGTTGGGATGAATTATTCGCCCAAGACTCTGCAGGCTTAATCGCAACACGGCTCGATACATTAGTCGATGGTGATGAACAGCGTATCATGACTGCAGACGGTGCAATCATTCGTAAGGAGTTGTTCAACTCAGAAGGCCTCGCTGCTTTGGTCGCCCACTTGAGTGATGATGATCTGGTGGACTTATGCGCAGATGTTGGTGGGCACGATTTCATCAAACTCCATGCAGCCTATGCTCAAGCGACTGCTCACAAGGGTCAGCCAACCGTTGTACTCATGCGCACCATCAAAGGATTCGGACTTGGACCTGCTTTTGCAGGACGAAACACGACCCATCAGAAGAAGAAGGCCGGAATGGAAAGCATACAGTACATGCGCGACGATTTGGGACTCAAATTTACTGACGAAGAGTTAGAAGACTACCCCTATGTGATGCCAGAAGATGTTCCCGAAGTGGTGGCGTATGCTAAGCAACGCAGAGCTGTTATGGACGGTTTTATGCCAACTCGAGTCGTTCCCAAGTTTGACCTTAAGCTCCCCGAAGAAGCAACCTATGCTGAATTCGATGATGGCACAAAAGGCAAGATGCAAGTCTCAACAACCATGGCGTTCGTTCGTATTTTGCGTGCTTTGATGAAGGACAAAGAATTCGGAAAGAGAATTGTTCCAATTATCCCTGACGAGGCCCGAACCTTTGGTATGGATCCCTTATTTGCTGAATTTGGAATCTACCATCCAGAAGGCCAACTCTACAAACCAGTCGACCACAAAGTTCTGATGAAGTACAAGGAATCCGCAAAAGGTCAACTCTTGGAAGAAGGCATTAACGAAGCAGGTGCAACTTCGACGTTCATCGCCGCAGCTACTTCTTTTGCAACCCACCATTATCCAACAATTCCATTCTATACCTTCTATTCGATGTTCGGATTCCAACGTGTGGCTGACCTCATTTGGTCTGCAGCAGACCAACGCGCTCGTGGTTTCCTCATGGGAGCAACCTCCGGTCGAACCACACTCAACGGTGAAGGTTTGCAACACCAAGACGGGCACTCACTTTTGATGGCGCATACCAATCCTGCAGTTCGTGCCTGGGACCCTGCATTTGCTTACGAATTGGCCACCATCATCCGACACGGAATTGATGAGATGTATGGACAGGACAAAGACGTCATTCACTACATTGCTGTCTACAATGAGAATTATCCTATGCCGCCTAAGCCAGAAGGTGTTGACCAAGGTATCATTCGCGGTATGTATTTGCTTCGAGGTGCACCAAAGGGCGACGGTCCAATCGTTCGTCTCATAGGTTCAGGCCCGATCATGGTGCAAGTCTTGGATGCAGTTGAGAAACTCGAAGCATATGGTGTTCGTTCAGAAATATATTCAGCAACATCCTATGGCGAAATGCGCCGAGAAGGTTTGGAATGCGACCGATGGAACCGATTGCACCCAAGCAAGACCGCTAAGCAACCGTGGATTGAACAAATGCTTGGAACCGGAGATGTTCCAGTCATTGCCGTCAGCGATAACATGGCAGCAGTCCCAGATATGATTCGCCAATGGGTTGGTGGCCACTTTACCGTCTTAGGAACCGATGGGTTCGGTCGCTCCGATACCCGTGAAGCACTTCGCCGATTCTTTGAAATTGATGGGAAAGCTGTTGCACTTGCAGCACTTTCCTCACTTGTAAGAGATGGTTCAATCGATGCCAGCGTTTACGAAAAAGCTGAGAAAGAGTTTGGAATTTCAACCGAGCGTAAAGACATCACAGAACTTTGATGTAAAGGAAGGGAATATACCTTCTTCACTCGCTTCCGACGAGCTTGTAATCATCAGAAAGTGGTGTAGCACCGGTTTCCATGAGGATGATTTGGCCGTCTTTGAACCGCATAAAAGACATGACGGCTTCAGAGTCAGAATCGTTTGCAAAGTGAACAATGGAGTGAGCAACGCCAACTTCATCGTTTTCGAACAAGATTCTGTTGTGTTCCGAGGTTGGAGTGCTGCCGCCGCTGACGAATCCGAGAATGTCAGATTTACTCATGGTGTATCCACCCACGTGAGGATTGAAGACACAATCATCGTGGATGATTTTTCCGAGTGCTTCGACATTTGCGGTATCCCAGGCTTCATTGTATGCTGCTATAATAGACATGATTTCACCTTAACTCTCCGTTTTTTAAACCCGTCGACGGGTGAATCTGCTGTAAGAGGACCAATTTTTCAAGGTGCAAATTGAGGACACACCGTGGCCACTGTCTTCATCACATTACACCGACGACTTTGACAAGAATGCGTTTGTCGCGCTGCCCGTCAAATTCAGCATAGTGGATTTGCTCCCACGTACCCAAATGCAACCTTCCATCTCGGACAGGCATAGTGACCTGCTGGCCCAATAGTTGGCGCTTGAGATGTGCGTCTCCGTTATCCTCACCGGTTTGATGATGCTGGTATTCTTCTCCTGACCGGCCCTCAATTCCATGGAACGGTGCGATCTTTTCCAGCCACTTCATGATGTCATGATGCAAGCCATACTCCAGATCGTTCACATAACACGAGGCAGTGATATGCATTGGGTTGACAAGGACAAGTCCGTCTTTAATCCCACTTTCCGCAACAATCCGTTCAACGTCACGGGTGATGCACATGATCTCATACCGTTTCTTGGTGTTAACGTGCATTTCTTCTACGTAGGTTGCAGCTTGTCCGGTAATGAGTTGGCCCATGGAATGATGTCCATGGGGGAAGTTTATGAATGCCCACGGAATATATTCATTCAACCTTTTCTGCTCGGATATCATCAATACTGTCAATATTAATTCCGTAAACAGCCAAGAGGTCACTATCGCTTGAAAATGGGTCAAAGCCTTCGTTAATCGTTGCAGTGAGGGTAATGCTCCACACTCCGTCAAGCGGATTGATTATTTCGAACAAAGAAATATATTCTTGCTCGCTGGCAGCATATGCCTCATCATCTGGATAAACCAATTGTGAGGATAAACTCTGTTGAGCGTTACCACTGGCGCAAGATATACTTCCAGTCAATAGCATCTCCTCAGTGTCAACTCCATTTGGTGCTGAGATGTCCCAAGTTATTTCATCCGCTGCGTCGGTAGATGCTCCCTGGTCACCTTCATCACAACCGAGAATAAAGAATACAGAATACGCGCTGCTAAGACCTAAATCTGCGGTGTCATATGAGAGGATTAGAGTTTCTTGGTTCGATAGTACTTTACTGCCTTCATCGGTGTGACTTTCATAATCTAATTCGAGTTCCCATTGATAGAGTTCTTTAGGGGAACTGGATGTTAGATTTTCAACCAATTGTCCCGGTCCAATACCCACGACGGTCACAAGTAACGAAGTTACAAGTAATGCTACAACGGGTCGTGCAGTCCATACTTCTCGGTCAAATGAGGGTGCTGTGAAGGATTCCTTGCGATTAAGGGTTTGAACAATATCGGGGCCAAATCGGATACATATTCCTGAGATAAACAACCAAGGGATGATCTGAAGGGCATAGTATCCCCATGAAGGACCCCATTCCATCGAAGCGCGTGAGATTGTATATTCCTCCTCAAACCAATTAGAATCTACGGATTGGGAGAAACTCTTGCCCGAAAATGCATCATCCACATCATCGTGAACAAATGTGAAATTGAGCACCGGTGAGAATTGTTCAAGATCGTCATCTAAGGTACGTTTCATGTTCTTCTCAAAAGACGAAAGATTGCTAAGAAGGACAATCGCCATGACCATTGATATGAGGATAAGGGACCAATGTTCTTTGTTTCCCCCAAAGCGGTCTGCTGTCTTTTTTGAGGATTGGAAGGCTAAAAATCCAATAGTAAGCAATACCATACATATGAGTGGGACCCGTAATCCTGTAAAAATAGAAGCCGTTTTACTGAGTTCATAACGCTCAGAATATCCTGATGTTTCTGTGGTTTTCTCCCCGTCGCCTTCCTCAAATAATCCAGTGTCATTTGTGAAGGTCACATAAAATGGATTCATACTCCATCCCAACTCATGAGTTGAATTACTGAAAATCACCTCATCATTATTCTCGCTGACGAACCATTCTTGATCAACCTGATACCACGGCGCGAATAAGGCTACCATCGCCGCTAGGGCGAGTGCTCCAAAGGCTGCGTTTGTCCAATCCTTGTTGAACCAACTCGGATGTTCTCCCTTCGGCCAAGAAGGCTGGTCTTCTGCTTCTTCTGCCTTTTTTAGGTACGATAGATTTGAGAATGCACCTACTCCGGAAACAATGACAAGCGAGAGGCTAATCCAAAACATTCCCCTGGGTGACCATGATAGTGTTGATACCCGATTTTCCTCCTCTGATTCAGATACGATTTCACCCCACGCTCCCTCATTTTGCTCACTTTCGGCTTCTTCGAAAGCCTTTTCATATTCCTCGTTTTGTAGGTCGGCAAAATCTTGAACGATGGTGCTCGCCATGAGGATGGAATACACTGCAATGACAGTCAATCCAATTCCAGTCAGGGTCCGCCCGTTGAGGAATGAATTTGCATTGAGCCGATCGTTACGGCAACTTAACCCTATAATCACCATCAGCAGTGTGATGGTTGTCATAGTCGCCAGTCGCATTGAAAGTTCGTTTCCGATGTATCCGATGTCTTCATAATACGACCCTTGGTTCTTGTAGGGGAGTTTTTCATTTTCCTCACCATCAAACACGCCCGACTCATCGTAATCCTCGGTGAAAGGACGTGTCATTACGAAATTGTCCGGATAGAATTCCGCAGTCATAGAATATTCATCTTCCACTTCACCCAGTTGCTCTACGGTGAAATCCATTCCTGCGAAAGGGACAACATTGAGGAGGCCAATCAAAAGAAGGACAGCTAATGGACTCCAGTACGCTACTCGGGTGCGCTGAGATGTCAGTCTCTGTAGAAAACCCATACCCTCCATGAACCCTTTTGGGACATAAAGTTTCATCCGGCACTCCGTCAACAAACGCATGAGTAAAATCAAGTGTTGATAAACTCCGAATTCTTGGTCTTGTCATGAACAAGGGTCTTCTCATCGTATTGGCCCTTGTCGCTTTAGCCGTCCCTGTGACGGCCGAAACCTATCGCATATCGGGTACGAGTACGTTTGGTGATGGCACGCCAGCATCGTTCCAAGACGTCACAGTTGCATGTCAAAGAGGTGATTCAAATTGTTATCAGTACCAAGGTTCAGAAGCAATGACGGACAATGATGGAGTGTACACTCTCATCATCAACGCTGATGACGACGATAACGGTACTGAGATTCTTCTCACACTGAGAGGCGAACAATTTCTCCATGTCATTGACCTTGATACATTCCGTACAACTATGGATAATCGTATGATTCAAGATCTGCAATTATCGCAAGACCCCCCTATGCCCGGATTTGGTGGGGGTGCAGGATGTTGTCTGCTTCTGTTTGCTTTGGTGTTTGTGTCAACCTTGCTAAAGACCGTTGCAGGTCTGGCCACGCCTAGGGGGAGGGCAGCGTTTCAGGGGTTCAGAGAACCTAACTATCACGAATGCCCTGAATGCAACGCTTCGATTGTTCAGCATCAATTGGTTGTGCATTTCATTACCGAACATGACTACGATCCCGTCGAGGCAGGGGAAGCGACAGGTCTGGTATTACGAAAATCATGGTCCACTGAACAAGACTAGACGTGTCAACGGCTGCAGTTCGTCCAAACTTGAGGTTCGGCAGAGAACAAGAGGCTAAATGGGAAGTCGCATTGTCCAGAACATGGGAGAAGTTGTTGTCGGTATATCTGGCGCCTCCGGTGCCGTTTACGGAAAGCGTCTCGTTGAAATCTTGACCGAGATGGGCAAATCTGTCCGACTCGTTGTGACCGATTCAGGCCGCTTGACCCTTAAGCATGAATGCGATACAACGCCAGAAGCTCTCGCAGAAGCAACGGGTTCCCTACTGGAAGACGCAAGAAATGTCGGCGCAAAATCTGCTTCTGGCTCTGCTAAAATTGACGCCGTTGTCATCTGCCCGTGTTCGGGAACTACCATTGGTAAACTCGCCGCTGGAATTTCAGACAACTTGGTGACTCGTTCCGCAATCGTGGCCATGAAAGAGCGTCGTAAACTCATCATTGTTCCACGAGAAGCACCCTATGCTACAGTACACCTGGAAAACATGGCTAAACTCTCAGCATGGGATACAGTCATCATTCCAGCCTCCCCTGGATTCTATAATCATCCAAAAAGTATCGACGATTTGGTTGACTTCATCATCGCAAGAATCCTTGACCAAATCGGCATTGAACACGATGTCGGTAAGCGTTGGACTGGCGATGAGATTTGAATCCAAACCCTACCGCCGCCTTCTTGAACAAGGAATGCGAGGCATGGTTGAGGCTGAACCATGAACGTCCTAAGTTTCGAAGGATTGACCGTTAACGAACTCAAAGAGATGCTGCGTGAGGCTGAATTGCCCATAAGCGGGACCAAAGCTCAACTTATCGAGCGTCTCCAGGCAAACCATCCCCAGACCAATACTATCAGTTTGGATTCGGAGAAGACCCTCGTTGATGACGCCATTCTGGCGGGTGAAGAGTCTGTGCCTTGGTACAGGGGTACTGAAGTCCTTACTCCTCCTGCACTCATCGCAATCGGCGTCGCGGTCCTGATGGTCACCGCCATATTTGTCATTCAACCAACATGGCTTGGATTTGAGCCGGATTACGAATATGAATTGATTTCTTATGATGCAGCACAGGCGAAGAATTACGCAGAAACACTCGTTTCCTACGGCCATCCTGAATGGGATGGGAGAATGAGCGGTACGGTTCAAGAAGCCAATACGTCCGAGTACATTATTTCTCAATTTGACTCTATGGGCATGAAGACAACCCTGCACTCGTATCAGGTCCCAATGCATCATGTGAATTCGGAGCCAAGTCTCCGAATTTGTGTGCAAGGCTTTTTGTGGAACCAGCCCATGCGAAGGCGGACCTGCGAATGGTTCACGAATCACTTCATTTCAGCACCGTGTTGATTATGTGATTCAAGGCTTCTCAGGCCAATCAGAATACACCTTCGAGCAAGATGTACAGTTGACCTATCTGGGTAACGGAAGCGATGAAGGCCTCTGGCAGTCTGCGAGTGGAACCATTGGATACGTTATCAACAGCGGAACAAAAACCGGTAACACTGAATTCTTCTCAACTGCAGCAGAAAACAACCTCGCAGGATTGATTCGTGTTAACAAGGACTACAACTGTGGTAAAATTGAGGGCAATGACTGCGTTCCTATCTTCAAAGGTACAGGTATTGACGCCGTTAAGGAAGCCAACGGTGGTAGTATTCCAAGTGATATTCCATTCATCGCCATGTCCAAAGATGCAGGTGAAATCCTAGAAGCGGCAATTTTCAACGCCACCGGGACACCAGGAGTGCTTGAAATGGTCATGGATGTCACCAATGACCAAGAGCGAACCATTTACGTCCCATGCGGTGAAATCAAAGGCAAATCCTCTGAATTGGTCATTGTAGGTGGGCACCACGATACCGTTTACCATGGAGAGGGTGCTATTGACGATACTTCTGGAACGGCGAGCGTCCTTGAAATGGCGCGACAACTGAGCGATGTGGTCAATGAATCCGGTACTCCTGAACGCACTCTAAGGTTTTGCACTTGGGGTGGGGAAGAAGAGGGCCTCTACGGAAGCCGGGCTTACGTGTCTGCATTCCAGAACAGTTTGAAGGATAATCTCCGATTGTACATCAACCTCGATATGAATCACGTTGACGCAGATTTCTCGGCCCGAGGCAACAGCCTCCGACTCTTTGGAAATACACCGGAGGATATGGAGCACATCGAACGCATTACTGACCTCTACAAGGATAAGCGAAGCGATGTTGCCGACCGCTACGACATTCAACTTGCGCTCTACCAGGGTGCTCAAGGCGAACCTGACGGAATGCCATACAATTCCGACCACGGGCCGTTTGTCTATGATTTGGGAGATGACATTCGAGGCCGTGCCGTCGTTTGCTACGGTAGTGGCAGCTGGGAATACCATACCTATCTGGACACTATGGATCGGTTCAACGAAGAGTCTCTAGGAGTATCCGTGACCATTTACGGGACCTACATGCGCTTCCTTGCCTACTCTGATTACTGAGCGAGGGATTCAAAGCAAGGCGACCTCTCGCTGTTGTATGGTCGCACCCAGTGCTTGGGCTTCTCACATTTTGGTTCCATCCAAGAGCGAGGCAGTTCAGATCAAAGACAAGGTCGGGAAACTCAAGGATTTTCAAAAGTTGGCCCGAAAAAAGAGTACGTGCCCATCAAGTCAGAAGGGCGGTGACCTCGGATGGTTTCGTAGAGGTCGCATGGTTGCAGAGTTTGAGGAAGCCGTTTGGTCGACTCCAGTTAATACGGTTTCACCTCCTGTAAAAACTCAATTTGGATACCATCTGATTTGGGTCCATGAACGGGACGAAGAATGAGGCGATATCATGCAATGGCGTGTAGGACTTGAAGGGTACGAAGTTCGTGCTGCACATGGTTTTTATGAATTTGAACATCATGCACCTCAACCATTCTGCTTTACCGTTTGGGCTACCTTAGACGATAGAGACGATGTTTCAGAATTGGATGAAACATTGAATTATGCAGACATCCAAATTACCATCGACAAAGTAATCCATGAAACCGATCAACCCATACGGCTTATGGAAGAAATGGCCCAGCAAATCATCGCAATTTTAAGCGAGCATTCTGCCGTCAAATCACTCTCAGTGCGAATTGAGAAACCCAAAGCACCTCTCCCCCATCCTGGCGGACTGCCGGTGATTGAGGTTTTGTGGCAACGAACTTGAGCGATGCTTAAACGCCGCCCTGCCAACGGAGTTTCATGGTCACGACAGGGCGCGTCTATGTCCCCAGTGCGGTAGAAGATGGAGGTGAAGTGGTTGCCATGGGGTGCTTTAGCACCCAAGAAACAGCCATGAATGTCCTCCGTTCATTTTTGAAAAAATCGCATCAAGTCCCTCTTGAGCGAGCCAGTATAGCAGTTTGGGAGGTGGATGTTGTAGGTGATGATGCAGTCTCCGTATTGTCGGAGTTTGAGTGTAGAGTCTGCCCTGTCTGCCACCGAACAACATTTTGGTTGGATGCTCAGCGTTTCAAAGCCAATTGTTACGGTTCGGCCTGCGGGGCATGGATTGAGGAAAGCTCGATTGAGCCTGACGTCATTGATTGTGGATGGCCTCCTACCCAATTCAGCGAACAGGTTGAGACCATTGGTGATGCAATGCGTTCCTTACGACGTATTGCCGCTAAGGCAGAAGCCGCTGGGACTGAACCGAGGACGACCCCGTTCCAAAACGAATTGCCTTGAATTCTTTATACCATGTCACGGCTTTATCCGGACATGGAAGAACCATCAAAAACCGTCCTCGTTACTGAAAAAGACCTTTATTTGGACCAAGACGTTCATCCATTTGATGAATCGCAGCATTCACTCTCTGAACCTCACGTAGTCCTTGTTGACGGGATTAAGGGTACTGCTGCTGTGGGCAGTTTGGGAGGCTACAGCACCCGTCTTCGGATCTTGTTGGAGGAAGAACATCCCGACTTTGGAAAGGAGTTCCAAACCAAGTACTTCATGTTCAAAGAACCAGGAATCTGCCTTTGGGGCCACGATGGAAAGACCTTCAAGATTGAGAAGGTCCTCACTGCCTGAACATCATTCCTTGTCTTCACGCCCAGCTCTGTACGCAGCAATAACGGCTCGAGCGATGGCATCGGGGTCATTGTTGACTTGACTACCGACTTTCATGCCTCCCATAATTGAATCCCCCACCATAACCGAATCGGTTAACGAGAGTTTCTTGCCTTCCCGTTCCTCTTTTTCTTCTCGGTCAATTTCTTTGGTCAACGTGGTTTTACTGGCTTCAATTTCACCAATTAAGACATCTTTCTCTTTGACTTCTTCTTCCAAGATGATGACCTTCGTTTTTGTTTCCTCAAGTTCTTCTCTCAAATCATGAGCCTCTTCAATCGCTTCTTTGAGGTGAGAATCAAGAGCCTCAAGGATTTCAGCAAATGTGACAGGTTCAGTTCGCTCTTCATCGGGTTCTGTTTGGTCTGTGTCATCGCTTGCTTCTGGAATATCATCGTCTGTAACTTGTGGAGATTCAAAACGCCAAATTCGCAAAGAGACCTTGAGGAAACCGGCAAAGAGAATCACTCGTACAAAAAAGTCCCCCCCGCCTAAGAGGAGCCCGGCAGCAAGAAAAGCCTGAAGAATTCGCAGAAGAGGCAGGTCTTCATCGGTTTGGGATGGTGAGGGTTCATGCTGAGCGGTCAACTCACCAGTGATTAATTTCAAACGCGACTCATTTTTGAGTTTCGTTATATTCAGATAGTTCATAGCACTGAGCACGAAGCCAAAGGAGTAAAGCAGCCCTCCGAAAAATAAGCCCACGAGTGATACTTTAGCATTCCAAGTGGCGGTATCATCAAAGCTAATCCACGTGTAAAAGAAGAGCATTTCTCCCGAGAAACCATTATCCAAAGCGAAGAAGGCAACAAAAATTGTTGTGATAAGGCCATAACCGGCCTGAATGATGAGAAACGCCGCAAATACGCCGTCCCCGATACTGCCTGAAGAAGCCAAAATAAAATCATCTTCTTCCAATAAGCTTTTCAGTTTCTTTTCTGTCAGGAAATAGGCAACGAGCCCAATGAGTCCAATCAAGCCAGCAGCGGCTTGTGGGCCAAGGAAAAAATCAACTAGAAGTTCAAACGGTGAGTAATCCATACATCGGCCCTCACTCCAATTAGATGTTAATTCCCATTTATATGCTTCTCTGGATTATCTCTGATTTGAGACACAAGTTCAAAACAAAGTTTCCCAACTTGCTAACATGCCTGAAGGTCCAGAGATTCGTCGCGCTGCCGACCGAATTGGGAAGGCCCTCATCGGAAAAGAAATTCTTTCGGGCAATTGGCCCTACGCGGCCCTTGTTGACCGTTCTCATCTCATCAAAGGCCAGCATGTCATCGACGTGACCAGCAGGGGTAAAGCGATGTTGATCCGTTTTGAAAACGGCTGGACGATGTACAGCCACAATCAATTGTACGGTCGCTGGACGGTTCATCTTAACACCACTAACTACGATTCAAGACGCAGTCTTCGGGCTGAGTTCATTACCGAAAAACACGCAGTGCGATTGTGGTCTGCTACTGATATTGAATTGATGTTAACCGTTGAGGAGCGCGGCCATTCCTTCCTTGAACGACTTGGTCCTGACGTCCTCGATGACGGCACCACCGTTGAGGTGCTAGAAGAAAAACTGCGCTCAAAATCATGCTATAGAAAGAAGGCTGCAACGCTGATGCTTGACCAAAGGTCGTTTGCAGGTTTGGGCAATTACCTGCGCTCAGAGATTCTTTTTGCAGCAAGTGTTCACCCTGATGACCGACCTTGTGATTTGGGAGATGACGCCCTCAGCCGATGGGCTCAGTGCATCAAAACAATCACGATGAGGGCCTACCGAGATGGCGGGGTAACTGTTCCAAAAACTGTGGCTAAGGCCAGTAAAGAACGAGGAGAGCCAAGGCGCATGTGGAGGCATTATGCGTTTTGTAGGAATGAACGCCCGTGCCTTGTATGTGGCGAATTAGTACTGCGTTTACGCTACGCTGGTCGCCGATTGGACCATTGTCCGCAATGTCAACCGTCACAGCGATAGAGGCGGGTAATGAGGCGAAGTACTGTAAGCACGAAGCCCAACAGGAATTCATGACCGAACCGATTCGCAGCCCTGACGGCGAATGGGTATGGTCTGGTTCTGCATGGCTGGCTGCCCCTCCTTTGCTGGACCAAGGTGGCCTTGATGGTATCGAGATTACCGACCAAACACGCACCTCGGATGCAGTGATCCCTTCTGGTAAGGATTCTGCAGTCCCTCAAGTACTGCTAAAAGATTCAGCAATGACAGGCAACATTACGATCCATCAATCCAACGCAGACGACATTGTATCGGGTGTAATGGACGCATTGGATTCGTTTGGGTTGTCAAATCGTTTCGCCCCCGGTCGTTTGACTCGGAACCAGTGCGGTCAAGTTCGGCAGGTTCTGGACTTATCGGAATCGCTAACTGAACAACATATCGAAATGGACCCTTACATTGACCTACGACTTGGTGATGCTGCGGAACTTGCGGGTTGGAACGATGCGGCTAAGGGACATTACGAACGAGCTATGAAGCATTTCAAATTCTCAGGTGACAAAAAAGGAGAAGCACGTTCCTACCATGGGCTCGGTAAATTGGAGGAACGTCGCGGGGATTACAAAAGAGCAGAACGATATGAGAGAGAAAGTCTCTCACTTGCTCGTATTGCAGATGACCCTGAAACTCAGGCAGACGCCTTGACCGGACTCGGTCATCTCCTCAGTCAGCAAGGGGAATTTGCAGAAGCCGATTCAATGTACAAGGAAAGTTTGTCACTCTACCGGCAAGTCGGTGACCGTGTTGGACAGGCCAATGCTCTGAATCACTTGGGCCATATTCCTCTGGTACGTGGCGATGTAGACAAAGCAGACCGATTGTTCGAGGATAGTTGGAACTTACACCGGCAGACAGGCGACCGTTATGGTGAGGCTAAGGCCCTTGCAAACCGTGCCCATGTCGCAAGCAAGCGAGGCCATGCAGAAGAAGCCGAGCGAATGCACACTGAATGTTTGGCCATCCACATTTCTCTCAATGACCCTTCCGGACAAGCCCGCAGTGAGCACAACCTCGGGTTAGTCGCTTTGAGCCTAAACGACTACGATAAGGCCGAAGAATGGTTCAGGAAAAGTCTTGCTCTTCTTCAGGATATTGAGGATAAAGACAGTACGGCTGCCACGATGGGCAGTCTTGGCGTGATTGCAGTTCGCAAAGGATATGTGGTTGAAGGCGAGCGTTTGATTCGCCACGCCCATCAAATCTTTGTCGAGTGTGGACACAAGGCAGGTGAGGCAACTTCACTGATTAATCTTGCAGCCGTCGCCTCACTGCGAGACGATGCTACCGAGCAACGACGACTTAATACAGAAGCAATTTCTATTCGCCGAACTCTTGGTTTACCCATTCATCCTTGGTTTATTGAGCAGGGATATTGACATTGAATCCTCCTTTTCCGAAAAAGATTCAATCTCTGTTGAGACGATGCTCTCATATAGGGAAGGCAAGTCGGAAGCCTGTTCACCATGAAGCGAGGTTCACGTGCTTGGAAAAAAACCGGCAATCAACGTTGGAAGTGGCGCAAGAAGAAACTGCGTCGCCGAAAGCGTGCACGCCGACAAGCTAAGGCCTGATGCTCGTGATGAATGAATACATGGGAGTATAGTATAGCTTGGTAGTATCGCGGGCTCCAGTTGCACGGGAATGACGACGAGTGGGTTTGCTGAAGGTTGATGACCAACTGGAGCGCCGACCCGTTGCAATCCTGAAAACTGCCCATCTGATGCGCAGTTTCAGAAGAAATCCGCTGGGGGGGGTTCAAATCCCTCTGCTCCCACCTTTTCACAATCAATAGTTACCTTTTTTGAAGACCGACACTTGCGACAACTGAGGAAACTACATGCGTCGAATAATCGCCATGGTTATGCTTGCCGTATTGATGGGTCCGGTTACGGGCTCATTGGTTACTATTAATCCAAACAAATGGACACCCGTCACAGAAAACGGGATCATGTGGATGCCCGATGGTTACGCTGAATTTGTGCCCCTGCAGGAACTTCCTGACTGGGTTGGCGATGAAACACCATGGTGGGAACGAACCACACTTGACCTCAATCGTAACGCCATTCACGATTCCTTGGAAACCTACAACGGGACCACTGGAATCGGCCTCTCGTACGGCGTAGAAGTGACTACATCCCATCTTTTTGCACTGACCAGTCTCAACCTAACGGTTATCGATGTCATTGAATCCGTTAATGCAGTCCTGTTGGGTCAAGTCGACTCAACCCTTGCAAGTCAACTTGCTGGATTGGATGATGTAGTTATGGTCGAGCGATATGGAAACGTAGTTTTGTACGGTGATATCCAGACTCCAGCCGTCAAAGCTCGAAATTCTACTGCGTATCCAGTTGGGGCTTGGGACCTTGGCGTATCCGGTGTTGGAGTTAACATCGCCATGGTTGACACTGGCGTGGACAATGAACATCCTGGTTTGAGTGAGAAATTCATTGCAGGCTATGATGCTGTTTGCTATCTTACAACCGATCCTACATGCTATGGTGACATTACTCGGCGCACCGATGGAACTTACGACCCGGACGACGGAAACCAGCATGGAACCGCTTGTATGGGTATGGCTGCAGCATCTGGAATTGATGCGAGTGGTGCCCAAACCGACTTCTATGGGGCTGCTCCAGATGCAGACCTTATCGATGTCCGTATCGGGACCGATGCCGGAGCTGGACCGTTCGAGAACTATGTTCTCGAGCAGGAGTTTTACGAATCGGCCATGAACGGTATTCAATGGATCATCGACAACAAAGACACTGCATGGCAGGGTGCTGATGAGATGAATTACGGAATCGACGTTCTTTCGCTATCTTGGGGTATTACGTCCCATGAAGGCGGTGGTTCGGATGGCGAAGATATGCACAGTCGTATATTGAATCGGGCCATGGAGGCCGGAATTGTTGTTAGCGTAGCTGCTGGTAACGACGGACCAGACAACGATGGTTTGTCTGGAATGGGTTCGTCAAACCTCGCTATTACCGTTGGCGCCACAGATGATATCAATACGATTGAGCGGTCAGATGATACGGTGGCGTCATACTCATCTCGTGGACCTCGTCGTGACAATGGAGACAGCAACCCTCTCAACGAGTTGAAGCCAGAAGTTTCAGCCCCAGGGACAAACATCGTGCAGGCTGAAGGGTGCGTTACCTCTGGAGCATGCATCAATCTTCTTGGCGGCTCTGCAGAAGACAACGGCTACACGGGACGTGGGTCCGGTACATCTTATGCTACGCCATCAGTATCCGGAATTCTTGCGCTAATGATCGAAGCGAACCCGGACCTCTCCCCTGCGGAGATGAAAGAAATTCTGAAACTAACCTCAGAGCGACGTGGCGAACCCACCGTCCCAGAGGTAGATCCATTTTGGAACCGAGATTTTGGCTGGGGAATGGTTGATGCACTCGCAGCAGTCGAACTTTCCTTTTTCATGAAGGATAACAACCTCACAGGACAAGTTGACGTATCCTCTCAAGTCCATATCCTAAATTCATCTCTCAATACAACCTCAGGGTTGTATGAAGTTCGGGGAATTGCTTGGGGTCAAGAAGGTTCTATTTCAGCCGTTGAAGGTCGCTTTGGCCAGGGTGAATGGATGCAAGCGACCTACGAAGTGGTTGAAGGTGGGCTTACTGCTTTGCAACGATTTGAATGGGTGATGGCCTTTAACCCAAGCGACGTTGAAAAAGGTGAACAAACCCTTGAGGTGCGTGGCCTGAACAGTGAAGGAGTCTCTTCACTACCAGTGTTTACCAGAGTAACGGGGACCGGTGACAGTACAGATGGATTGAGCGGATTCTCGTTCACTGCCTTCATGAGTATTACAGGGATTCTATGCCTGCTTATTCTCGTAGGATTGCTGTTCAAGGCCCGAGCAGAAGAACCTCTTCTTCTCAATGGGCTTGAATCAACCAATGAACATCCACAAGTTCTTGATGCCGAACTGGTACTTGACGAACCCTCTTCTTTAGAGGATAATGCATCATCATAGCGATTGCATTCAAATGCGATACGGGAGTCGGATTACCATGCGGACATACAGCGACAGGGCTTTGGCCATCCAACCGACTGGCGTTCGCAAAATGTTTGACCTTGCCGGAGAAGACGTGATATCTTTTGGTTTGGGAGAGCCAGATTTCCAGCCTCCCCGGGTGGCTATTGACGCTTTTTACCAAGCAATGCTGGACGGCCATAACAAATACACTACTACTGCTGGTATGCCTGCTCTTCGTCAAAAAATCGCAGAATCATGGGACTCCTATCAAGCAGGGATGACGGATGAGAACGTTTGCATGACCATGTCGGGAACAAACGCTCTTCTCAATTTGTTCATGACCATCATTAATCCGGGTGAAAACATACTTCTTCCCGAACCTTATTTCCCACTCTATGGTCCTGACGCAACCCTAGTGGGAGGGGAAAGCAAATACTACCCATGCATCTTTGAGAATGAATTCGTTCCTAAAGTGTCCGACCTTGAAACTCTTGTTGACGAAAACACGGTCGCCATCCTATACAATTTCCCGAGCAACCCAACGGGTGGTACGCTTAACGAAGGTCAACGTGATGATTTGCTTGCCTTCGCCAAAAAACATGATTTATGGATTATTTCTGATGAAGTGTATGACCGAATCGTTTTCGAAGGACCACATGTTTCCTTTATGGGGACTAACTACGACAAGCTGATGATAGTCAATTCATTTTCCAAGACCTTTGCAATGACTGGATGGAGAATAGGCTACATCATCTCGCCTAATGTGGAAGCGATGAAGCAGGTCATTAAGATTCAATATTACATCTCTGCTTGCTCAAACGATGCCATGCAATATGCGGTTTTGGAAGCTATGGAACAAGCCAATGATTACCCTACAATGATGGCTGAAGAATTCAAACAACGTTGCGACCTCATTGTTGACCGACTCAATGCCATGCCTGGTGTTGAATGTCAAAAACCCAAAGGAGCCATTTACGTCTTCCCTAAGGTTTCCGTTGATGGAATGACCTCCAAAGAAGTCGCAATGGAGCTGCTGAAAGATGGTGTTCTTTGCTCTCCTGGAAGTGCCTTCGGGCCTTCGGGTGAAGGGCATCTTCGTTTCGCTTACACCATCAGTCAGTCTGATATTTCAAGGGGAATGGACAAGGTTGAGAAGACCCTTCTTCGCCTTCGAAATGCGTGATGGTGGTTACTGTGTCGATGATTGGTTCCATCGTGATGTTCTCCATTGGGGGTGTCATTGGACACATTGGCCCTCGCCTTCCAACGCTTTACATGACTCGTGCAAAGGGGTTCAACGTACGCTTCCCGCCCCACCCACATCCGATTCCCCTTTCGCCCTACCTTACCCAGCGCGTCCTTCACATGCGCTCCTTTTACTGGTCCAGTATGGTCTTGGCCATTATTACACTTATTTTTGGTGCTGTGAGTTTGAAATGGGGTTCTGCGCCGTTTGGTTTTGGATTGTGGGTGGCTACCAGTTGGATGGTCCTTTCTCGACTTCAAAATGCAGTTGGTGGTAGTGGTGCTCCGTGGACGCGAGAAATGGCCTATGGACTTCAAAAAATTATGGACCAAGCTGCTTCAAGTGACGCATGCTGCGATGATGCTGAACCTGTTTGGTCGCCAAGTGAAATCACATGTTCCGAATGCGGCATAATGCTTGACCCTCGTCCACGCCCTGATTTAGGCCGGCCTCGAAAGGATGGGAAAGTGATGGGTTCACTTCGTATGTTGATCTCTGATGGCTATCCTTTGGCTGCACCTCCTGCAATTGATACATCTTCCGAAGAATAGACATTTTTTTCATTGATTAAGGGGAACCTTTGAGATGAAGAGGTAAGGGTTCTAACTTATGGCGAGGCAAACCACCACAGGTCCTCTTGCGGCTCGCCTCGTTCTCACCCTGCAATTGGTGGCTCAAATTTTTCTTACACCTTTGGTTGCGTTTGCATTAACCTATCTTCTGGTGTTCAATATCGGTGGCGGCCAATTGGCGATTAAGGTTGATGTCAACATGATTCCTTGGATCGGTATTGCTTCTCTATTCTATGGTATGCTAGCCCTCATCCTTGCACTTGGGATGGGCGGTTTTCTACCAAATACCGTCATTGAGCACGGTGGTTGGAGGCATGCAATGGGCCTCTCTCGAAATGCTCGTAATTCAACCAATCGTTACTTGACTCGGAAAAAGTACATGTCATCCTCTCACGGCAAACTGTCCCTTTTGGTTCATGACCGATATCAAGAGGGCCATACTCTGTGGGCCATCCGAGGCTCATTAGTTCTACTTGCTGTACCGTTTCAGGTCTTGCTTGCAACCATTCCGCTAGCCTTAGTATTGCTCTTCCCTCGGGATTTAATTCATCAAAACCGTCAATTGGAACTCGCTCTTCTACTATATGCAATATGCTTATTCTGTGCCATCCGCACGTTTCCTTTTTTCGCTCGCAAGTACATTTCAATCGCTTCACTTGCTCGTAAATTCCTCGGTGCAACCATGAAAATCACATGGATATTCCCAGTATTCCTTCTTTGGTCTATGGGTCAGTTCTCTACTTGGATTGTACACCGATGGATGGGCAAGGACCTCTCGTTGAACATACAATTCGAAAAGGAAGTGTTTGAATCGTTGATTTCAGCGGGGCCGATTCCTGAAACATCGTTCCTCAATTTACTCACTGCTTTGGCGGTGATGCCCATGGCTGCCTTTACCACGCTCGCAGTGCTTGGCGGGGGGGCCGGTTCTCCGCCTGGATGGATGAGAAGCCCTGAATTGGATGAAGATGAAGTGCAGGAGCAAACTGCAGGTACTGGCTCGTTGGTCAACCGTCTTGCTGTGGCAACCGATGCGGCAACTCACACTCCTTCAGTAATACAGCAAGTAAGTGTACCCGTAACAGTTCCACAAGAGCAGGGTGACGCTCCTAAGGTCCAATCGCCAAGTATGTTTCAGGAACCTTTGTCACCTTTAGACGGCCTCGATCTCAGTCTATTTGAACCTGAAATGGATTTGTCTGCTGATGAGATGGAATCTCAAACTAGTCCTTCCCACAATGATGCGGTCATCCATGGATTTGATGCACGTAATGAATCAAAGTGACCTTGAAATCTCATCTAGGTACCCGGGCCAAGAGAAGGCCACCTTCTTATGCTCAATCCTGTTGGCTCACTATGTTGATGAATATGCGCCGAATGACTCCCTTTACTCTTGTCATCTTGATGCTCCTCCAGTCCTTTGCTTTGATGGTTGCACCTCCAGTGGAAGCGGCATCAGGCCGTGGCGGAACAAATGACGACTACACCGTCAAGACCATTTCTCTTGGAAATTCTACTACAATGGCTTCTCAATGGATTCAATCCGATGGTACGGTCTTGGATTACATTTTCATCGATACTGCTATTGAAGTCAAGATTACAGTTCAACGGTTTGGGACCGGTGCTATCGGTGAATCCGCTCCAGTTATGCTCGAAGTGGTCCATCCTATTGGATTTGTTATGGAGACCTACACTTGGAATACAGCGCCTCTCACGGGAGGCCAACAAGATGTCTATTCAATGTCGTGGACGCCTACCGCAGCCCATTCAATCCTTAACACCTCGACCAACGATTTGACAGGAGGTCTCATTCTTCGGGCTACAGTGGCCTTTAGTGACGATTCACGAAACGAGAACGACGCTAAAGACGAAACTGTGCCGATCGCAGTTACCTCGGATATTTTTGATGGTACAACGACAGGTGCTTCGACCTTCTTCTCCGGAAAATACCCAGCTAGTGGTGGCGGAGCAGTTGCTGCTGGCTCATGGGAGACTGACAGCGGAGCAAGTGCCGTAGGAACAAAGCATTGGCGACATTCTGCTCAAGGGAGCAACTATCCATCCAGCGCAGAAGCAACCCGTTTAATCAACGGCCATCTAATGACAGGTCAGACATGTGGAGTGGATTCAGTTCTTGATGGAGAAATCAGCAACATATACCAACAATACCTCTGCAGGTCATTGTTCTATTCAAACGAATACGTCTCCAGTCAGTATCACATCCAAGCATGGGGTAGCATGAGCACTGGTGACTCGGTTTCTCTTGAATTATGGAGAGGGTCCGGTAACATTAACGATGATTACGAATCCGTTTCTTGGGATATTTCTCAAGGCAACCCAAGTGCAGCGCCAGGGCAATGGACAAACATTTCCTGGGACCCGCAAGAGTCATGGGTCCAAATTCCAAACTTGGCCAACCCCGATATTTTCCTCGGAGGCAACTCTTACTCATTCGGACTGCTGTTCAACTCAGACTCAAGTGCAGCGAGTGAAGGGTTCCACGTAGACGACATGATTCAATTCGGAGTAAGCAAGGTCAGCGACTACACAGTCGACTTGCAATGTGACAATCCAAGCAGTGGTGGCTACACCATCGCTCCAAACCAAATGGCTATACTCCAATGCTCGCTAACTAACAACGGATATTCTCCTGCTACCATCCGAGTTGAGACCAACGTGACCAACGCTTCATGGATGGTTCCGTTCCCGATCATTCGCATGGACATTGAAGGAAGTAGCAATCACGGTACTAATGTCATCATGCCGGTACTTGGTGCTGGTGATTCCCTTGAATTCTGGGCCAACCTCACCGTTCCAGCCGGAGCAGATGTTCAACAGCAAACATGGAATCTTTGGCTTAGCGATGCGAGCAGTGCTCAACTCGGTGAAAAAGCCCGTCTTGAGATGGACCTTGCAGTAAGCGAACAGTTTGGTGTTGCTCTTACCTCTACCGTAGGTTTGCTTGCAGCAACCATTGGACCAGGCCAGTACGATACAGTTGACTTCCGTCTACAAAACACTGGAAACAAAGACGCTGCTTTCAATCTCGTCACCTCTTTCTCAGATACCTCTACTCCCGGCGGATGGTCTGCTACTGTACTCAATGAAACAGGTGTCATCCTTCCGAACCCGATTATACTTACAAGGGGAGAACGCATTGATTTGACGCTCAACCTTACCGCACCTGACCTCGCCCCACCGGGACCTGTCTCCTTCAACCTACGGGCAACCTGTCCTTCATGCTCAACCCCTCTCTTTGGTACGGTCCAACTCGTTCGCAACATCGAAGTTCCAGTCTTGCGTGACGTTCAATTGGAAACAGAAGAATACTCGTTGACCGGCTCTGCTAACGGAAACGGTCGTTCCATCATCGTGAATATCCTCAATCTTGGAAACGACGACGAACAATATGATTTGAGTATTTTACAAAGCAACTGGAGACTCCAAGCATCACTTCCAGCAACTCAATCTCCAGTTCTCGATGCGTGGGATGGTGAAGGGGCCTTTGTTCTACGACTTGCTATGCCGATTGGTCTTACTCCAGCGCTCTACACTGTCAAGGTCATTGCAACCAACGTTGCAGACCCTAGTGTGTCAACCTCGATTGACATTACAGTCGACATTCTGGATACAGCCGCAGTCTTCGTATCTGATGAAGAAACAGGTCAATCATACATTCCTGGGGATCCCGCTCAAACTATGGCCTTTGAAGTGCGAAACGATGGTAATAGTGCTGACCGCTTTAATATGACACTCAACATTCCTATGGGTATGCAGGCTGAATTTACCAATCTTGTTAACGGGCAAACTACCGAAATTGATGTCGGTGCGAGTTTTAACGTCACCGTTGAGTTTTCATTCCTTGCTGGAGCTGAAGGCGATTTAATGCTCGGAGTCATCGCCACAAGTGCATCAGATAACACCATCAGTGCAACCGGCCAGGCAACCTACCTCGTGGGGTCACAAAACTGGTTGAAGATTTACACCATTCAACCTCTCTCCATTAACGAAGAGGGTGAATATGAAGTCACTGTCCGAGTGAAAAATCAGTATACTACGGCGCAGGTTGTTGTCATGGAATTGGACGACTCAAACACCAAGTCTTGGTTCCAAACCAAAGTAGGCCGACTGGACCGAGACTTCTCTTTGGGACTTAACGAAGAGCGAGAAGTGACGCTTACCATTGAAGTTACGGAAACTACATTGAAGAACCTTAATTCTGATGTCTTTATTTCTAACTTGACCATATGGGCCCGTTCCGAAACGGTAAGTGATGCGGCCAACGGTCGTCTTGAGGTCACGCTCATTAAGCAAGATTCGGATTCAGCAGATGCTGCTGACGACGCTGGCTCAGGCTTCCCAATTGAAGAGATTGCCCTTTGGGGTGTCTTCTTGTTGATTCTCGTCGGTGGTGTCATTGTGCTTTTGACCGTCATGCGTAGCGAGGAAGATGATGATGACGAATACAAAAACTGGGGCGAAGATGGATACGAAGACAGCTTGTCAGCAAATTATGGCGCAGTTGCTTCTGCTCCTACCGTTCCGGTAGCGGGCGCACCTTCGCCCGAACCAATTCCTGCGGGGGCTCCTCCAACAGCGGCAGCCCCGGCTTCTCCACCTGCCTCGGCACCTGTCGATGATGGCATGCCTCCGCTACCTGCGGGTGGTCTTCCAAACGGTTGGACCACGGAACAGTGGATGCATTACGGGCAGCAATGGCTTGAGCAGAACGGCCAGGCTTGAACGCGAAACTCCCACGATGAGCCAAGCGTAGGGTTCAAGGCACAGTCAACCTCGCAGAGTTTGCCGGAGGCATCAACATGTACGGAAATGGACAAGCTCCTATATTCATCCTTAAGGATGGAACACAACGAACTCGTGGACGAACTGCACAATCGAACAACATTGCTGCTGCAAAAGCAGTAGCTGATGCGGTTCGGTCTACGCTCGGTCCCAAAGGTATGGACAAGATGCTTGTTGATTCTATGGGCGATGTTGTCATTACGAACGACGGAGCAACCATTCTCAAGGAAATGGACATCGAACATCCTGCAGCTAAGATGATCATTGAGGTTGCAAAAACTCAGGAACAACACTGCTACGATGGTACAACCTCTGCAGTGATTCTTTCAGGAGAACTTCTCAAGCGAAGTGAGGATTTGATTGAGCAAAACGTCCATCCCACAGTCATCTGTGAGGGATTTCGCCTTGCTGCAGAGCGGGCTATTGGTCTTCTTGAAAACCATGGCATCTCCACTGAAAACGACGACAAAGTACTTTTGGAAGTGGCAAAGACAGCCCTGACCGGAAAATCAGCAGGTGCAGTGAAGTCGTTTATGGCCGATATATGCGTCCGTGCAGTTAACGCAGTCGGTATCACGGAAGAGGGCGAGCGTCTCGTGGATTTGTCTGATATTAAGGTCGAGAAGCGCCAAGGCGGTTCCATCAAAGATTCATCATTGATTGATGGTATTCTTTTGGATAAGGAGCGCGTCCACGCAGGAATGCCGCGGGTCATGAGTGATGCAAAGATAGCACTTGTGAACTCGGCTATTGAAGTTAAGAAAACGGAAGTTGATGCAAAGATTCAGATCACTGACCCAAACCAACTAGCACTGTTTCTTGAAGAAGAAGAGAATTACATTCGCAACTTGGTCAATACGATTGAATCCGCTGGTGCAAATGTATTGGTCTGCCAGAAAGGAATCGATGAACTGGCACAACACTACCTTTCCAAGAAAGGAATTTTCGCCATTCGTCGGGCTAAGAAATCCGATATGGAAGCTCTATCAAAAGCAACTGGCGGGACCATCATCACCAACCTAGAAGATATGGGCGAATCCGACTTGGGGCTTGCTGCTCGTGTTGAAGAAAAGAAAATTGGCGAATCAAACATGACCTTCGTGACCGGATGCCCTGAAGCGAAATCCGTTTCCGTTCTCCTTCGTGGTGGAACCGAACACGTTGTTGATGAAATCCGACGTGCATTTGACGATGCGGTTGGAGTTGTCTCCGTCGCATGGGAAGATGGGGCGGTACTAACAGGAGGCGGCAGTGTCCTCGCAGCACTCTCAAGAGACTTGCGAACCTTTGCCGAAACTGTAGGCGGTCGTGAGCAAATGGCCATTGAAGCCTTTGCCTCTGCTCTAGAAATCATTCCTCGTACCCTGGCGGAAAACGCTGGCCTTGACCCAGTCACTACGCTCATTGAATTACGCAAAGCTCACGCAGACGGGCAATCCTTTGCAGGAATCAACGTCTATGACGGCGGTGTGGCCGATATGAACAAAGCCAATGTCGTTGAACCTCTACGTGTCGTTGAACAAGCGATTCAGTCAGCAACCGAAACAGCAATCATGATTCTGCGTATTGATGACGTGATTTCATCCAAGGGCGTTCCTATGGAAGGCGGCATGGGTGGCATGGGCGACTTCAACATGTGATGGGGCCTCAGGAACTGCAATTTTTTGCTTAGAAAAATGAACCACAGAAGCCTTATTTTGTCACGGGCAGATAATAACCTTCAAAGGCCACTCTAGGGTGGGAAGATTGTTCACAGAGTGTGAGCAAGGGGTCTTCCGATGGCAGTTGTCGCAAAAGTATGGATTGACGAAGATTGTATCACGTGTGATGCATGCCAGGACATTTGTCCCGAAGTATTCGAGGTCACCGACGGTTCGTCCATGATTTTGGCGGCAGTTCGCACGGACGGCTTATTCGATAGAAACGAAGGCGGGTCACTACTTACTGGTACGCTTGGTGCAGAACTTGGAGACATTATTCTTGAGGCCGCAGAAGCTTGCCCCGTAGAAGTGATCAAGTTCGAACTTGTTGGTGATGGTGCTGCAGTTACTGAAGTCGCAGCAGAAGCAGTAGCAGAAGTTGCTCCAGCAGCGGTGGCCGCAGTTGCGCCCGCCGCAGGTGCATCGGACGAACTTAACGCAGTCTTCGCAGGCGACCGCACAATCAACATCTTATTTGGGTCACAAACTGGAAACGCAGCGGGTCTTGCTGAAAAAACCGCTAAGATGGCGGGCAACTACGGCCTTGAAGCAAAAGTGGTTGATATGGATGGGCTTGACCCAGCCTCACTGGCTTCAATGAAGCGTGTTATGATCATCACCTCTACTTGGGGCGAAGGTGAAATGCCGGACAACGCAGAATCAGCTTGGAATGCGATCAATGCTAACGGTCCAGGTCTTGCAAGTACTCACTTTTCCATCTGTGCAATCGGTGATTCCTCCTACGATGAATTCTGTAAGGCAGGTCACGATTGGAATGGTAAACTCGCATCATTGGGTGGACATGAAGCCCACCCTCTGCAAGAATGTGACGTGGACTTTGACGCTCCCTGGCAACTTTGGGTGAATGAAGCACTTCCGCTTCTGGCGTGTGTTGATTCATCAGGTACCCTTCAGGTAGAACTTCTTGAAGAAATGAAGGCCTACGGGTCCGGTGATGACGACGATGTAGCGGAGGGTGATTTCACACCTGGTAAGATTGCTCGTGAAGAATTGACCATTACGCTTGAATTGTTCCGATACTGTCCAGATGCAGCAGAATCCGGATGGGATACGCTCACTTGTAGCGTCCCCGGCCACGCAACAGTCCAAGACCTTCTCATATCCATGCAACAGGATGTTGACGGAAGTCTTGCGTTTAGAAGAGGAAACGGTGCTGGGACACCAACCACCGGTATTCGTGTAAACGGTCGTGTCACACTTTCAGATTCAACAATGATCGCTGACCTTACCTCTGACGGAGGGCGGGTCCGGGTAGAACCTCTTCCCGGCCACCCAGTCGTTCGGGACCTCATCGTCGATACCTCACGCTACGAAAACCATCGAAGCCGAGCCGAACCATGGATGCGAACAGATCCTCGTGAAGGTGAACGTCTTCCATCTGGAGCAGCACTTGGGACCATGGAGCCGACCCTTGCAACTACTCTCCACCTTGCTGGCGATGTCCAATCCTTCCAGTTAATCCAAGCAATGTCGGATACATTAGCCCATGATTCACATTACGAAGGTCCTGGCGTTCACTTCCAGCAATGGTTGCGTGCTAAGGATCCACGAACCAGCCAAGAACAACGCCGTAGTATCATGAACTCGCTCTTGCAACGAGACGGTGTGTGGTCTGAAGCAGACCATGCCAGTTTAATGCGCTTTGGAGAAGACGGCCGTCTTGCAGCGCACAGTCTTAACGAAGCACGAATGCAATTACTCAATCAAACCAAGTACGCCGGTAAGCATGGGCGGCTGGTCAAGTGGTACGGACGGAGTGTCAAGTGGACCGGTAAGGTCAACGAAACGACACTTTACCGTCAAGTTCTCGGCCCTCTTGGACTCGTAGGCAACGTCTTCAGCGGAGTCTCTGCCCGTATGGCCCTCGCATTTACACGAAACGGTTCTCCCCCAATCCGCAGCCTCCAATCCCTTCTGCTTCCACCGGCCGGACTTGGACGTATACCTAAGATGATCAATTCTAAGGTTCACGATTACCATGAGGTAGTCTCTCTCTTCAATGAGATAGACCAACGATTTTGAGGTGAAATGATGGTGAAAATCACATACTATCCCGGAAATGTTGCCAGAGCAGGCGCTTCTGAAGTTGAAGATATGATTCAACCTCTTTGCAGAGCCTTGAACATTCAACTGGTTGAACTTCCTCGCTCAAGTAGTGACGGTGGAAACATCATCAAGCAGGCCACTCCTAAACTACAAGACGCACTGGTTGCCCGTAACCTTGCCCTTGCCGAAGACAAAGGACTTGACGTATTGACTACCTGTGCAAGCAGTCATGCAATCATGTGCAATACTGCACAAGACATGGCTCGTGACCCGGTTTACGCCAGCCAAATCAACAACCTTGTTGTTCGGACTTCAAACATTGAGTATACAGGAGAATCCAAATCATGGCATCTGCTTCACTATCTCGTAGAAGAGATTGGACTCGATAAAATCCGAGATGCAGTGAAGAACCCTCTCAAGATGAATGTTGCGGCTTACTACGGCCCAGATATGCAACGAGAAGGGGCTTGTGGAAACGACGACCCTTTCATGCCCACTTACATGGAACAACTCTTCGAGGCCCTCGGCGGTCATGCTGTGGACTATGAATCCAAATGCCTGAGTGTCGGCTCAACATCAGTTCTATCCCTAGAAGATACATCTCTTTCAATGACAGCAGCAGTGCTCTCGGACGCGATTGATTCTGGTGCTGAACTCATAGTTAGTGCTTGCACCATCTCGCATGTCAACTTGGACTCGTATCAATCCAAAGCAGGTCGAGTTACAGGCAAGAATACCATTGTACCCGTGTGTCATCTTTCCGAAATTGTTGCATTCGCTCTAGGATTTTATCCTGACCGTTTTGCTCAATTGCGAACACGTGTCCGGCTCATTGGATCTTGATGTTACTGTTTTCCTTCAAGATTTGAAGGACTCGATTGGCGATATCTAATCCACATCCTGTTTCCTTGATGAGAGTCCCTTCCGTTGCGGTAAACAATGCTCCGAGGTGGGGTGAGAAGGCATTCATCACCTCACGTTCCTCATCTCCTACATCGGTGAGTTGGGAGAGAGCGTGCTCGTAACATCGTTCAAGTTGTTGCTGTGCACTTTCCAGCCATGGGTGAGAGGCTTCAGGTTCAACTAAGAGTTCGTCAATTTCACGTGCTGCTTGTTCCATGACAGATTTCAACGCCGTCCCTGTCGTGGTTCCGGAATTGACCATTTCATGAAATGCTTCGAGCAAGTCCTGCTCCCTTTGGGCTGCAATCGATACAAAATGTGCAGTCTCCATAGCATCCTTTGTCATCATTACAGGGATTCCCATATCAAGTGTGATGTGGGCTAACGCTCCAAGTACAGCATTTGGATGAAGGCCGTAGCTTGCGTCTCCTCCCGTTTCAATCAACAACATCGGACGTGCAGCGCTTGCTCGTAGGCTTCGACATTGGTTGAGAAGCCTACCATCCTTTATTGAAGCCAATAAATCTCTTGCAGTCTTCCGTTCTATAAGTATGCGCTCAGAGAGTCGAAGATCACCGTGAGGGAGGTGTGTAATCCGCGTTTTGAATCCAAGGCTCGCCAAATAGGACGGTAAAGTTGAATTCATTTCTCGATGGTCAATGAGAATTTCACGTTCTTCTCCGCTGACGGAATTTAATGAGGATATCTCTTCATCTGCCGCATTTAATATCACAGAGATAGATTGTTCAGAAATTTGTTGCTCCTTAGGATCCGTATCATGTTCTCCAGTAAAGGAATACAATCCACTTTGTTCCCTTGGCCGCCGTTGTTCTGGTGTCAGAGGCAGGGCTGTCCTCGGGACGTGTTTTTGCCCTTCCTTGATGGCTACTCCTGGTAGTGGGAATGGTTCAGTTTCTTCTGACTTGTGGAGTTCCTTCTCTCGTTCGAGAAACACAAGCGCTGGTAGGTTTTCACCTTCATCACTCACTTGAAACGGGTCTAAGAGCCCGTCTAAATCTCCATATTCATCCATGAGTTTTTTCTGACGTACCATTTTATCGACTAAACGGTGCATGTTCCTTTCTTGATGCTTGGAGGCTGAATGAATGTAGACATCACGGGTTTCTTTGGTGATCAACACATGAACCGAACCGGCTCGTTGACGCGCAGTTCTTCCTCTTCGCTGAATTGCACGAATCGCACTTGGTACCGGTTCGTAAAGAATTACAAGGTCAGCAGCAGGAACATCCAGTCCTTCTTCCCCAACTGAAGTGGCAACGAGAACATTGATTTCCCCTTCCCGGAACCGGTTTAGTTGGGCTAACTGTTGTTTCTGAGTCATTCCTTTTTGTGCTCCACGGGAGGATTGCCCAATGAATCTGTCAGGTTTGAGTCCATCAATCGAACTTAATCTTGCGACGAGATTACTTACAGTGTCTCTGAATTCTGTAAATACGAGAATTTTTCCATCTGGTTTTTGTCCAATTTCTTGTATCACGAGCCGTTCTACAACAGATGTCTTGGGATGTAATTCTTCAATATCAGCCAAGGATTTACGCAATTCATGAATGACAGGTAGGGAGAGCAGACGATTGGTTTTTCTTCCTTCTCGTCCTTCAATCTCCGCTCGCTCTAGAAATGAATGAGCAACATCCGTACCTTGTGTTTTGAGAAGATTTACAAGCATG
This sequence comes from Candidatus Poseidoniaceae archaeon, assembly GCA_949373095.1. Lineage (GTDB taxonomy): Archaea > Thermoplasmatota > Poseidoniia > Poseidoniales > Poseidoniaceae > Poseidonia. The sequence continues at coordinate 181,489 of CASIBY010000005.1, read as the reverse complement.
TGCATCCGACGAAGGTCCGCAACTCTACGAGCAGCATCATAGCCTCGAACATCACGCTGTTGGATTGCTCGACTTGCCCGTAATTGGGCTTTTTCAATATCGCCAGAAGACACATGTTCTTTTGGAGCAAGGAATCCGAGTTGTTGCAAGTGCTTGACTTCGGATAAAAAATGCTCTTCCAAGGGAGTAATCAATAATCTTAGCGAGGGGGGGAGGTCGATGATTTCCTCATGAATCTTCATGTCAACATCGAAGGGTTTGACGAGAGGCTCATCCCGTTTTGAGACATCAACCAGTTGAATGCCAAGATTTCTTTGGACGTCATCAATGTGCCGTGCATTCGAGCCTGGACTTGCAGTTGCTGCTAAGATGCGACCATCGGGACGTGCTCTGCGATACAGTTTCCCCACCTGCGCATAGGCGTGATTCCCCGTAGCATGATGTGCTTCATCAACGATAAGCAGTCCAACCTCGTTGAGGTTGATAGTACCGCTTTGAGCGTCATTGCGAATAACTTGAGGCGTTGCCATCAGGACTCTTGCTTGCTCCCACAATGTTTTCCTTTTTCCAGGGACAGTCTCGCCGGTGTACGCCACAATTTCATCATTAGGCAAATTGAGGTGTTGCTGTGCCATACTTCGTTGCTGGTCAACCAAACCGGTTGTTGGTGCTATGAGGATGATCTTCTCAACCCCTCTGCGAAGGTATTCGGCCATCACCATCCACTCTACGGCGGTTTTGCCAAATCCTGTCGGCATAACCATCAATGTCGAAGCTGAAAGGCACCGTTCAAGTGAGCGAATTTGGTATGCTCTCGCTTCAACACCGTCATGAAGAAACGGATGCTGGACGGTAGGCATTGCCCTTACTTCCCGTCAAGGGTTCAAAAGGATGATGTGGAGAGAAGATGGTAACTGAAAGTGTCGGCTAACAGATTTTGTAAAGCAAAAGGTTTGAAGACCCTCAATTCCAATGGCGTCACACGCATTCCTCACTTCGGCTTGACCGAACCGCATATATACGGGAGGTAAGTCGGAGGGTTGCTCAAAGGTGAGTAGCCAGACACACTGGGCCATCCCCCGAGGATCCCAACTGGCCCTTCCCCCACTCGTGGGAAAGGGACTCCGTGTCACGGCTTCGACACTGTATGTGCCCTCGTACGCCCCTTCGGTGGGGCCAATTCGTTGTAGAAAATAACGGAGGAATCCAAGATGGCAAAACGAAACCACCCACGCCGTGGATCGATGGCGTTCAGCCCGCGCAAGCGAGCGAGCCGCACATTCGGACACGTGAAGTCGTGGCCCACAACCGATGCAAGCGAAGTCCGAGTGCAAGGATTTGCTGGCTGGAAAGCCGGCATGACCCACATTTTGGCTCGTGATTTAAACCCCCACAGTACCTCTGCAGGACAAGAAGTCCGTGTGCCTGTAACTGTCGTTGAATGCCCAAAGATGCGCATTCTCGGCGTTCGTGGCTACCAGATGACTCCCTACGGCAAGCAAGCTGCGGGCGAAGTTTGGGCTGACGCAGAGAAGATTACTGAAGCATTCCCCGAACTCTTCAAGAGAGTTCCAACACGAAAGGTGCATGACGCAACCAAGCACATGGAAAACTTAGTCAATGCTGACCTTTGTGAAATCCGCCTTATCGTATCAACCCAACCTGGGTCCCTCGTTAGCGTCTCTACTAAGGTTCCTGACGTTATGGAAATGGGATTGGACGGAGGCTCTTTCGAAGACCAACTTAACTGGGCTAGCGAGCACATGGGCGAAGAATACTCCTTTGCTGATGCATTTGAAGAAGGCACTCTAACTGACATTGTCGCAGTTACCAAAGGATACGGATGGCAAGGTGTCATCAAGCGATTCGGCGGAAAACTTCAATCTCACAAGAACTCAAAGAAGCGCCGACAGCACGGAAACATGGGTGCTTTCGGTGACGGATACGTCCGAAAGACCATCCGTCAAGGTGGTCAAACAGGATACCATCAACGAACTGAGTACAACAAGCGTATCTTGCGAGTTGCGAACCCAGAAGATCATTCCATCACTCCGTCAGGTGGTTTCCTCCACTACGGCGAAGTCAAGTCGGATTACATTCTCGTTAAGGGGAGTGTACCTGGGCCTGCAAAGCGCCTTATTCGATTCCGAGACGCAACACGTGGCTCTGACCGAACACTTCATGATTACGAAATTACCTATGTCAGTACGGCATCAAAGCAGGGGGTCTGAACATGAAGGTCGCTGTAAAGGATATCGTAAACACCATCACTCAAGATGAGTTGGATGCAGGAAAACTAACCGTACGCTTCTCCGTTGAAGTTTCAGAAGGTTCCAACATGACGCTCCCTGAAGTGTTCAGTACTGAGGTCCGAGAAGACTTGGTTAAACTTGCAGTAGCATCTAGCCGAGCGAACCGCCGACAACCATACGGTTCCCGCCCTCACATCGGAAAGCGAAAGCCGATGGCCGGTATGAAACACTCCGTCGAATGGTGGGGTAAGGGCCGTGGTGTCTCTCGTATCATGCGACGCACAGGACAACGTCGTGGTGCTCAAAACCCTCACACACTGGGTGGTCGCCGAGCTCACGGACCTAAGGTCGAAAAGGACTGGTCTCGTAAACTCAATCAAAAAGAGCGCCAAGCTGCTCGGAACTCTGCTCTTGCAGCAACGGTGTCCATGGAAACCGTTTCCGCCCGAGGCCACCGATTTGACGAAGAAGTAGAACACCTACCAATTGTTTTGGGCAACTACTCTGAAATCGTTGATGGAAAGACAATTGAATACGACATTGAATCGTTCAACCATGGCTCAGCAACTCGAAAGGCTGCTGCTATCTTTGACCAACTCGGTCTAGGCCCAGATCTCGACCGTGCTCGAAACGGCCGCAAGATTCGTGCTGGTAAGGCAACTATGCGAGGGCGAGTTCACAAGACTCCAAAGTCAATTCTCTTGGTTGTCAAGGAAAAGGCTGGACTTGCAAAAGCTGTCCGTAACCTACCTGGTGTTGATGTGGTCGCAGCAAAGGATCTCTGCGCTGAAGACCTCGCCCCTGGTGGCGCACTTGGTCGACTTACCGTCTTTACCAAATCTGCTTTGGAGGCAATAAACTGAGGTGATATCATGAACGCATACGACATTATTATTCAACCATGGCTCACTGAGAAATCCATGGAAGCTCGTACTACCGAGCAACGCCTTGAATTCATTGTTCGCCGAAGTGCAACAAAGTCCCAAATCGCACGTGCTGTTGAAACCATCTTCGATGTAGAAGTCGCTAAGGTCAACGTACGTAATTCAAAGCACGGCAAGCATGCATCAGTCAAACTTGCTGCAGGCTATGACGCAGAAGACGCTGCTATGCGTCTAGGGGCATTCTGAGGTGATTTATCATGGGTAAGAGAATTCGAGCACAACGAAAAGGTTCCTCACCACGTTACCGCGTGGCGAGCCACCGATTCCCTGGGAAGAACCGCATGCCCCGCGACAAAGACGTGGTTTGCGAAGTTACAGAACTGGTACACAGTCCTGTTCACAGTGCACCACTCGCACGCATCAAGACACCAGACGGCGATACAACACTGGTTGCCGCAACCGAAGGAATCGCCATCGGTACCAAAATCGCAATAGGAGACAATGTCGCCGTTCGCCCAGGAAACATTACCGAAATCGGTAACATTCCTGAAGGGACAGCAATCAACAATCTTGAACTTCGCCCTGGCGATGGTGGAAAGGTTGCTCGATCTGCAGGCAACTCCTGTATGGTTGAAGCGCGCGTCGGCGAAATGGTCCGTATCCGCATGCCCTCAGGTTCCCTCAAGGAACTTTCAACCAAGTGCCGAGCCACCATTGGTGTGCTCGCTGGCCACGGTCGAGAAGAAATGCCACTCCGAACTGCTGGTGCTGCATACTACAAGGCCAAGGCCCGTGGTAAGCTCTACCCGCATGTCTCCGGTGTCGCAATGAACCCAGTGGACCACCCGCACGGTGGTGGAAATCACCAAGCTGTTCACGGACCAAACTCCGTCGCTCGTGGTACGCCGCCGGGTGCTAAGGTTGGTTTGATCGCACCGAGCCGTTCTGGCCGAGGCCGAGGTAAGAAAATTTGAGGTGATGATGTATGGCACGTAAGAAGAAGTCCTTTATGACCCCCAAAGCAAGCCGACGTAAGGCACGAAAGCGCCTTTCAACCACGTCAGCCCGTGTTAAGAAAGAATTCACTTACCGTGGATTCAATCTTGAACAACTCGAAGCCATGCCGCTATGGCCCGATGAAAGCTCTGAAGACTACATCGTTGGTCTTCTGCCTTCCCGAGCCCGCCGTAGCATGGGTCGTGGAATGTCTGTCGAAAACGAGCATTTCCTTGCTCGCATGAACCGATCAAGCAGCCGTACCATGCGTACGCACCGCCGAGACATGCCCATTCTCCCACAATTTGTTGGCCGACGTATTGCAATATACAACGGACAACATTTCGTTGAGGTCGAAATCAAACCAGAGATGATCGGACATTATCTCGGTGAGTTTGCTGTGACGCGCCGTGGCGTTGCGCACAGTGGACCCGGTGTAGGTGCTACCAAATCGTCAAAGCACGTTCCATTGAAGTGAGGTGAAAAGATATGTCAAAGCGAAACCAAATGGACCGTCGAACCCGACGCAAACAACTTCCTCAATCAGGATACACTCAGTTGTTGCAAGGCAGCCGTCTTGCCACTGCTCGTTCAGTACAAGTTGACATGCACGTGAAGCACTGCTTCGAAGTATGCCGCGCTATCAAGAACAAGACTGCTGGCGAAGCAATTGCCTTCCTCAACCAAGTGCTCAAGATTGATTCAAACCGTGCAGACGTCCGCCGCAAGGCAGCAGCGGTTCCCTTCCGACTTGGAAGTGGAAACAAGCGCAAGCGTCGAACAGGACCTTCAATGGTCGGACACCGAAAAGGTGGAATCGGACCAGGTCGTTTCCCAGTGAAGGCATCTCGTGAAATCATCAAGGTCATCGAGAGCGCAATGGAAAACGCACGTTATCAATACGAAGACATTGACGCTGAAGAAATGCTCATTACACACATTGCTGCTCACCGTGGAAGAATCCGCAAAGGATGGATTCCACGAGCCCGTGGCCGTGCTACTCCAAGTAACCACTACCAAGTGAACTTGGAGGTCTTCCTCGAAGACATGAACACCACTGTCGACGAGTTGGAGGACGAATTCTGAGGTGATTATCATGAGTAAGAAAAGTATTGTACAAACCATCATCAACCGAAACGTTGAGCGACAGCTCGTACGTGAGTTCCTGATGAAGAACACCAAGAAATCCGGATTCGGAGGATTGGAGATTCGCCGAACTCCTGCAGGTACTGACGTTACTGTTCACGCAGAACGCCCAGGTATGGTCATCGGCCGTAAAGGAAAGATCATCAACGACCTTCAAAGTCGTCTAAGTCAAGAATTTGAACTTTACAACCCCAAACTAAAGGTTGAAGAAGTCAAGAAACCCGTTCTTAACGCTCAAGTCATGGCTGAGAAAATTGCAGCATCCCTTGAACGTGGATGGTACCACCGCCGAGCCTGTCACAGTGCAGCCCAGAATATCATGGATGCAGGAGCTCGTGGAGTCATCGTAACCGTTGCTGGAAAACTCACTGGTTCTCGAAACCGAACTGAAAAGTACATCCGTGGACACGTCAAGTACTGTGGTGAAACCGCACTCCAACACATGGACAAAGGTTACTCCGTTGCAGTAAAGAAACTCGGAACCATCGGGGTTACCGTGCAAATCATGCGACCAGGTACCAAACTACCTCACGAAATCACCATCTTTTCCGATGAGGAATTGAAGGTGCAAGCAGCTCAAGAAGAGATCGAAGGAGCGGACGCACAATGAGTTTCGTCTCCAACCGTGAAATCGCTTCGATGAGTGCAGAAGTCCGTGAGGCCCGCCTGCTGGAACTCCAAGAGGAGTTGTTGCAATTGCGGGCTGAGAAAGCGCTTGGTGGAACACCATCCAACATGGGCGCATACAAGGCTACCCGCCGAAGCATCGCCCGTCTAAAGACACACATGAGTAGTCAAAACTGAATCGAGGAGAGGTGAATAATAACGATGGCTGCTATTTGTAACGTATGTGGACTCCCTGATGAGTTGTGCATCTGTCAAGAAATTGCAAAAGAGCAACAAAAAGCTATCCTATCCACCGATCGAAGACGCTATGGGAAAATCGTAACAAAAGTTGAGGGAATTGAAGATTCGGCAATTGACATCAATCAACTAGCAAAACTACTCAAAAATAAATGTGCAGCAGGTGGGACAGTTAAGGGGCGATTAATTGAACTTCAAGGAGACCACAAAAAGAAAGCTGCTGAAGTACTCAAGAACAATGGATTTAATGTGGAGGTGAGATGAGATGGATATTTACAATCAAACATGGATCGGTCGTGAATTGACCGTACTCGCCTCAACAGATTCATCCCTTGTCAACCGACAAGGATGCGTGGTTGATGAAACCCGCAACACTCTGGCAATCCGTGAAGGTGACCGAACGGTCACACTGAACAAAGCCAGTATCACATTCACTGTTGGCGACCATCCGGTCGTCATTGAAGGGGCAATGGTGGGACACCGCCCCGAAGACAGGATCCACCGAACATATAGGAAGGCATGATACGATGCGAGATATTGGCGTTGACGTAAAGAACCCCACCGGCGAGTGGGATGGCGATGAAAACTGTCCGTTTTACGGAACTCTACGTTTGCGTGGGCAAGTTCTGGAAGGTACAGTTTCCAGCACTGGTATGCAAAGTACGATTACAATCGAACGAAACAATGTGCGTTACATGAAGAAGTACGAGCGATTTGAGAAGCGAACCAGCGTCGTTTCCGCTCACTTGCCCACCTGTATCGGAGATGTCAACATCGGTGATACGGTCAAGGTCATGGAATGCCGCCCTCTATCTAAGACGGTTTCATTCTGCGTCATCGAAAACTCAGGAGGTGTTGTCTGATGCGAGGAATTGCAGGTAAGCAAACCCGTGGTCTACCGACCGCAGCACGCCTTCACGTCGCTGATAACACCGGTGCTAAGGTTGTTCAAATCTTGAACGTCCTCAAGCTCGGTGGTACCATGCGTCGTTACCCCCGCCGCAGGTGTGGGTGACATGGCTAAGGTCTCCGTCAAGAAAGGAACCCCTGACACCCGCCGACAAATGTTCAATGCAATCATCATCCGCCAACGCCGACCTTTCCGTCGTGTTGATGGTACATGGGTGCAGTTCGAAGACAATGCTTGTGTCATTGTCAACGAAAAAGGAGACGTACAAGGGTCCGATATCAAAGGGCCAGTATCTCGAGAAGCCGCTGAGAGGTGGCCTCGTATTGCTGCAAATGCAAAACAGATTGTTTGAGGGATGAACATGGTCAAGAGTATGAAACCAGGAAAACAACGAAAGGCGCACTACAACGCGCCAAAGCACGAAAAGCGTAAGCGAGTTGCTGCTCGTCTGCAACTTGCTAAGCCAGATGCACGATTTGCCGGTGTTCGCACCGTTACTGTCCGTGTAGGAGATATTGTCCAAACCACTCGTGGCGATCGCGCCCATGGTGGAAAGCGTCACGGTGGAAAGCGCAACACCGATCCCCTCACCGGAGCCGTTCTTCGAATTGACTCGGAGAAAGGTCGCTTGTACATTGAAGGAGTCAAGGCCAGTAAGGCCGACAACAAAGAAGAGGCGGTACCAGTTCACGCCTCGAACGTGGTAGTGGTTCAACTTGATGAATCCGACCGCATGCGAATCGCAAAATTGACTGGTAACAGGAGTTGAACAATATGAGTAGCCATCATTTGAAGCGCTTGGCCATGCCCCGTAGCTGGCCATTGCCCCGTAAAACATCCGTTTGGGTGACCCGACCTATGCCAGGCGCACATTCGCTTGAACATTGCATGCCAGTTTCCTTGGTCATTCGTGACGTACTAGGACTCGCTAAGACTAGCCGTGAAGTCCGATTCATTCTTCACAACGAACTTGCTAAGATCGACGGACGTGTTGTGAAAGACACCCGTCGTGGCGTCGGTTTGATGGACGTATTGTCCCTCGGCGACGAGCATTACCGATGCGTCTTGGACCATAACGGTCGCTTGCGATACCGAACTATTTCCGCTAAAGAAGCTGCTTGGAAGATTTGCCGAATTGAAGGTAAAACTACCATCAAGGGCGGTCAAACACAACTTAACCTTCACGACGGACGAAACCTCATTGTTGATGACCCTAGCCAATACAACACTGGAGATTCACTCAAACTTGGCCTTCCAGAGCAAACCATTGTTGACCACATCCGATTCGGAGAAGGAACACGATGCTACCTCATCGGTGGAGGCCACGTTGGCGAAACTGCAGCTGTCAAGGAATACATTGTCAAGCGCTCAAGTATGCCTAACGAAGTACAATTCGAATCCTTTGGTACCGTTACTCGTAACGTGTTCGCTATTGGTGACGCAAAGATGCCCCTCACGGAGGTGGTTGAATGAGTGAGACTGTGAACCCCATGGCCCAACTACGTGTGTCAAAGGTCTGCGTGAACATCGGTGTCGGAGAAGGTGGAGAACGCCTTCTCAATGCTGAAAATGTTCTGCAGTTGGTAACCGGTGTCAAGCCTCAGCGTACTCTTGGACGTATCCAAAACCGTGACCTCAAGGTCCGTTTGGGCATGCCCATCGGATGCAAGGCTACCATGCGGAAGAGGGAAGTCATCAACAAATTCCTAACCGATGCCTTCAACTGTCGAGACAACACTATTCCTTCTTGGAACTTTGATAATCAAGGAAACCTTTCCTTTGGGGTCCGAGATTACACGGATTTCCCCGGGCAGAAGTACGACCCAGAAATCGGAATCTACGGGATGGACATTACCGTTGTTGTTGAGCGCCCTGGCCACCGAGTCAGTCGCCGTCGCCGAGCCAAGAGTAAGGTCGGAGACCATCACAGAGTCACACCCGACGAATCACGTCAGTGGTTCGTAGAACAATACAATATCAGTATCCTGGAGGAGTAAGAATGGCACGAGATCACGGAATTAGAATTGGAAGAACCCAAGGATGCCGACGCTGCAACCGCAAGCGAGGTATGATCCGTCGACACGGTCTACGACTGTGCCGCCAATGCTTCAGAGACGTAGCACCGGAAATCGGTTTTAAAAAGATGAATTGAGGAGGCGAAAAGTATGCAATTTGACCCATTAAATGACGCTCTTGTCAAGATCTACAACGCTGAACAAGCTGGAAAGTTCGATGTCGAACTCTCGCCCGCTTCCAATCTTCTTGGAAACGTGCTGAACATCATGCAATCCAAAGGCTATGTTGGCGAAATTACCCGAGTTGAAAACGGCCGAGGCGATGCCTTTGTTGTTGAACTACGTGGAACAATCAACCGCTGTGGTACGGTAAAGCCTCGCCACAGTGTTCGTCGTCAAGAATATGAGAAGTGGGAGACCCGATACCTTCCTGCTCGAGACTTCGGTCTACTCATCATGACGACCAACTCCGGCGTGATGCATCACTACGATGCTAAGGACGCTCGAATAGGCGGCAAATTGTTGGCCTATGTATACTGAGGTGAAGAAATATGGTAAAACTCGACAGAATCGAACACATCGTAACCATCCCTGAAGGCGTTAGTGCCGGAATCAGTGAAGATGGCGTCGTGACCGTAACCGGTCCCAAAGGAAGCCTTTCCCGAACTTTCGTCAGCACATTCATTGAAATGTTCCAGGACGATACAGGGATCACCGTGCGTGTGGATGTTCCACGCCGCAAACAACGTGCACTTGCAGGAACTTGGAATGCTCATATTTCCAACATGGTCAAAGGAGTATCAGACGGATTCACTTACAACCTGAAAGCCTTCTACTCCCACTTTCCCATGACCCTAGCCGTGAACGGAGACATATTCAATGTCAACAATTACTTCGGAGAGCGTGTCCCACGGGCAGCAAAAATCCTTGACGGCGTGAACGTTAAGGTATCTAACAAAATAGAAATTACAGTGTCGGGCATCGACAAGGAAGCTGTTGGTCAAACCGCAGCAAACATTGAACGATGCACGACCATCAAGAACCGAGACCGACGTGTCTTCCAAGATGGTATTTACCTACTAAACAAGGAGTGATTGAGATGGCAGAAGATTATGAATCAATGACCGTTGCCCAACTGAAGGAAGTGCTCAAAGAGCAAGAACTTCCGGTTTCGGGTAAGAAAAGCGAACTGATTGCCCGTTTGGTGGATGCCAACGGTGGAGCAGACGCTGCTGATGAAACAACCGCAGAAGCACCAGCAGAAACACCTTCCGAAGACGGATGGGATGATGAAGACTGGGATGAAGAGACTGAACAAGTCTATGTCGTCAAGCAGAAGCCTGTTTTGGATGAAACCATGAAAGCCGCTCTCGCACTTCGTGCAGCACAAAAGAAGAAGACACCATCGTTCCGTAGAACTGAATGGTTCCGCTACAAGCGACTGTCTCGCTCTGGATGGCGAGCTCCTCACGGAATGGACAACAAGCAACGCCGCAATTACAAGTACCGTGGTTCCCTTGTTCGCATCGGGCACGGAAAAGTAGCCGAAGCACGTTTCCTACACCCGTCTGGATTCCGTGAAATCATGGTCCACAATATCTCAGACCTTGAAACGGTCGATCCTGAAACCCAAGCAGCCCGTGTTGGCAGCACCGTGGGTGGACGAAAGCGAGAACACATCTACTCACGAGCCGATGAACTTGGTATTCGTGTTTTGAACCGAAGGAGGGATGTTTGATGCAAATCACCAACCAAAAGCGCCTCGCTGCTCGATTGCTCAAATGCGGAGTAAACCGTGTATGGATCCACCCGTCCTTTGTGGACCAAGTGGCATCTGCGGTTCAAACCGACGATATCCGTGAATTCATTGAAGAAGGCTGGATTAAGGCCAAGCCAGTGAAGGGAACTTCCCGTGTCCGTGCTCGTGCCAGACTCGCTCAAAAGCGAAAGGGTCGCCGTAAGGGACAAGGAACTCGTGCAGGGTCAGCGAACGCTCGAAATCCTCGTAAGAACCGATGGATGCGCACCATTCGCAGCCAACGCCGTACTCTCAAGGAACTGCGTGACGATGAAACCATTGCACCTTCCCAATATCGCCGATACTACCTCAAGGCCAAAGGCGGTTCCTACCGTTCTATTGCCCACATGCGTTCTCAGATGACGCTTGAAGGTGTTAGCTTACCTGGAGGTGACGAGTGATGGCAGGAAACAACCGCCGCTCTATCTTCCGCCGACGTAAGGCTGGTCTCACCGACTACCGTCGTCGATTGAAGTTGCTTCGTGGACAAAAGCCACGTGCAGTTGTTCGTGTGTCCAACACCCGTACGACCTGCCAGCTCGTCACATGGGCTGCCGATGGTGACCTTGTGACCATTTCAATGACAGGCTCAGACCTTGTCAAGAAACACGGATGGCCCAACGACCACTCATTGAAATCCGTCCCAGCATCTTACTTGGTAGGATTCGCAATGGGCAAAGCCGCAATGGCTTCGGGATCCTCCGAAGCAGTTCTGGACATTGGACTGTCTGCTAGTACCCGTGGTGGCCGTGTTTACGCTGCACTCAAGGGAATGGTTGACGCAGGTCTTGACATTCCTCACAGCGATGAAGTCTTCCCTGACGAAGGCCGCCTCACCGGCGCCCACATCAACGATAAGATGACCAAAGCTATTGACGACACAAAGAAATCCATTGAGGGGGCATACTGATGACTGAAGAAGAACAAACAATTCCTACCATGGCACCAGGTTTGATGCAAGCATACACTGAGGAAGCACCTGAAGAAACACCTGACCGTCGCCGACGAAAGAACCAGTACGACCCGATCGCTGCTTTGCGAAAGTGGGAGCCTCGTACTCGCCTCGGCGCTGCAGTCATGGCTGGAAAGATTATTTCTTACGAAGCTGCATTGGCTTCAGGGCTACCTATCCGTGAAGTTCAAATTGTTGACGCACTTATCCCTGACCTCGAAGATGAAGTTATCTCCGTAAACATGGTACAACGCATGACCGACAGTGGTCGTCGTGTCCGCTTCAACGTGATGGCTTGCGTCGGAAACCGCGATGGATACGTCGGTCTCGGCATGGCCAAGGCTAAGGAAGTCGCTACCGCAATCAGCAAGGCCATTACGGCTGCAAAACTCAACCTAATCCCCGTTCAACGTGGAAACGGTTCATGGGAATCGTCACCTGGTCCAGGCAGTACCGTTCCGTTCAAGGTGAACGGCCGAGCTGCATCTACTCGTGTTACGCTCATGCCTGCTGCTAAGGGTAAGGGACTTGTTATCGGCGAAACCGGTAAGCGTGTTCTTGAACTTGCAGGAGTTAAGGACGTTCTTTCCCGAACCAAGGGACAGACACGAACCACCATCAACTACGCTGCCGCAACCTTCAACGCATTGCAAAACATCAACACAACCCGTGTTCTTGATGGACAGCGTGAGAAACTACACATCCATACTGGGAGGAAATTTGAATGACGTTTATTGTTGTACGAGCACGAAGCGATGTTAAGGTTGAGCGATCCATTCGTGAAACTATGCATCACATGAACCTGACACGTGTTAACCACGCTGTTATCATTGCAGACAACCCACAATACCGTGGAATGCTGCAAAAGGCCAAGGATTACATTACCTGGGGCGAAGCAGATGTTGGACTTGTTGAGCGTATGCTTGCTGAGCGAGGTCGAATGGCGGGTAACATCCCATTGACCGATGAAATTGTTGCAGAACATACCGATTACAAGAACATTAGCGAATTTGCAACAGCAATTGTCGCTGGTGATGCACAGGTCAAAGATGTTCCAAACTTGAAGCGTGTCTTCCGCCTTCACCCTCCTCGAGGGACAAAAGGCTGGGGCGGACTCAAGCGAAGTTTCGTTATTGGAGGCGCTCTAGGCTCCCGCGGCGAAGAAATTGGTGCGCTCGTAGAGCGAATGATTTGAGGTGATTGATGATGGGTACAAAAGCAAACAAGCATCGTGGACGAAACCGTTACCACGGTCGAGGAAAGAAAGCTGGTCGTGGCGCAGGAAAGCGTGGTGGCCGTGGAAACGCTGGTATTAACAAGCATCGTGTCATGACCCGAATCAAGTACATGCCCAACCATTGGGGTATGCACGGATTCAATCGTCATCCAACCCTTCGAACTGTCCATGTGACAGTTAACGTTGGTCAACTCGAAGAGATGGCTAACGGCGGAAAGAGCATTGATCTCACTTCGTTGGGAATAGACAAACTTCTCGGTAGTGGACAAATCCGCTCCAAACTCACAGTCATCGTGGGCGAAGCAAGCGCTAGGGCTATTGAAAAGATAGAAGCCTCAGGCGGAACTATTGAACAAGGCGACGGCGACTGGGGCGAATTTGAAGAAGAATGACACTTTGTCATCCAATCGCACCGCAACATAAGAAAAACAACACAGGTAGGGAACGAACATGAAGCACAAGCCAATTCCATGGGCCATCCTTCTAACGGGTGTATTGTATTACGGTCTGCTTGTATACTGGCAGTCTGATGAACTTCAGATGGCTAGCGGCAGTGACCCGTACAATGCAGCGGTTTTCGGATTGTTGTTCTCTGTAGTTTACCTTGCATACTGCATGATTTGTTTCCAGCGAGATCTTCCAAGTTCTTTCAAAGAAATGCCCTTTATCGGCCGTTTTGGTAAACTAACAGGATGGTTAACCTTTGCCTCTATCGCCATTTACTATGTGCGCCCTGGGGCATGGGGTGGATACGATGAAGGAGTTGGTTTCTTTTTGGTCGGTATCATTCTTCTAGGGTTTGGAGCAGCGGCCATTCTTACATGTTTCATGTGGGAAGGAGATGACAGCAGCCGTCTCTACGCACTACGCCGCTTCGTAGACGTTTATCCAACGATTACAAAGCCAGAACGACACGTTCGCTTTAACGAAAAAATGTGGACCACCACCTTCGTCCTCATCATTTACTTCGCCATGACCAACGTCATGCTTTTCGGACTCTCCGGACAGGCACTTGACTTGTTCAGTGGGTTCCGTTCTATCATGGCTGGTGCTTCTGGTACCATCATGCACTTGGGTATCGGTCCAATCGTTACGGGTTCCATTATCATGCAATTGTTTGCGGGTGCGAAAATTATCCGACTCGATCTTAGCAATTCCGATGACAAGGCAATGTACCAAGGTGTGCAAAAGTTGCTCGTTCTCATCATGATTCCGATCGAGTCGATTCCCCAGACCTATGGTTTCCTTGATCCTAGCGAATGGCTCATCGATGCATACGGTTTGGGATGGGCTAACTTTGTAATTGTTGCTCAACTCTTTGCTGGCTCATACCTGGTGTTCTTGCTGGATGAATTAGTCAGCAAGTGGGGAATTGGGTCAGGTATCTCCCTCTTCATTGCTGCTGGTGTTGCACAATCAACCTTCGTAGGTACTCTATCACCTCTTGCAACCACCTCGGGTCTGCCTTACTCTATCCAAAACCCACCGTCGGGAACGCTCCCTATGATTTTCTACATGTTCCGTGAATCATCAAATTACGAGATGATTCAGGCGAATGGGTTCGAAGTCATGTTACTGACGCACGTCAACCCAGTTGCAGCTCTCGTATCATCGATCATCGTGTTCTTGGTCGTGGCCTTTGCCGAATCGAGTAAACTCGAGTTGCCGTTGACACACGGTAAAGTACGTGGTCACCGAGGGAAGTATCCGATTCGCCTCGTCTACGCATCTAACATTCCAGTCATTTTGATGGCAGCTCTTCTTGCGAACATCAACATGTTCACACTTCTCTTCTGGAGCCACCCAACGCTTAGTAGGACTCCGATTTTAGGACAGAACGGTTGGGCTTCAGCCTCAGCTTACATCGGGACATACGACCCTGGTCAAACTACCGCATCCGGTGGATTCGCATGGTATGCCAGTATGGTCAACGGTGTTAACGATTGGTTGATTCCGCTACTAAATCAACAAGGAGACGTCTTTGGGCATTCGTTGACACAAATGCTGGTCCACGTCGTCTTTTATGTCGCTCTCATGACCGTTGGTTCGATGGTGTTCGCCAAGTTTTGGATTGACACTACCAACATGGGTACAAAGGACGTGGCCAAGCAAATCGAGCGAACAGGAATGCAAATACCAGGATTCAGAAAGAACCCTAAGGTGTTGGAAAAGATTCTTGAGAACTATATCCCACCAGTTACATACTTTTCTGGGGCCTTTGTAGGACTTCTTGCCGCAGGAGCCGACTTGCTCGGTACGGTTGGTAATGCCACCGGAACGGGGTTGTTACTGGCCGTAGGTATCATTCTAAGAACCTACGAGCAGATTCAAAAGGAGCAGGCAATGGAAATGCACCCAATGATTCGTCAGTTCTTCGGTGCTGACTGATACCCTCATAAGGGATATCTAAAATAAATGAACCATGGTTCGTTTCCGTGCCCCTCGGGGGACCCTTCTTTGGATTAAAGACCCTGACCATCTTGGAATGGAAAAAGAGGGTGAATTCCTTAAAGTTCGAGATGAAAACAGCTCCATAGGGTCGATTCTGTTCTCAATACCCTTCCTTCTGGTTGGTATTGGGGTCATCGCTGCTTCTTTCATTTACGCAGCGTATGATGCGTACAGTCATCTGACGGATGACTCTGTCTGTGACACCCGCTATTCCATGGAATTTGAATTGGGTGGCGGTGACATATACTGTGAGGGTAACCAATGGGATGCTCTCACTTCCATAGGTACTGTAGAAATTGCCGATGAGCATTTCAGATACATACTCTCTTGGGAGGAGGGATCTTCTGAACAACAAGAATTCCGTTGGGTGGAAGTGGACGGATTGCTTACCATCGGTTTATTCCAAGAGTATGATGGTGAAGGCTATTACCAATGTGAACTTTACAAGAGGAATTCATCCTTGCCCCAAAATTGGACAGGTGACGACCTTCTTGTCCGAGGGTATTGGTCGTCAATGCCCGATTGGTGTCATGGTGGTGATGCTTCAACGGACAACATCTCCTATCTATCTGCAGAAGGCCCATTGTTTGACGGGGAACGTTTGTATCAAGTAACCGACGAAAACTTAGGGGATATCGGATACGAAATATATACAACAAAATCTCTCGAATACAACTCCTTGTACCTCCCTTACGAACCGTTTTTCCTTGAATTCCTATTTCCTGTACTTTTTGGACTCGTTTTTGGCGGCTTATTTGTCGCTGCAGGTGATTCAAGAGGTCTAGTGATCAAGTTGAATGCTTCCAATAAAACCATGTCTATTCGCAAAACATTTGGTGGAACTCGCCTCAGTGGTTGGACATGGAAAGAGGTTGATTTCTCAACACTTCAAATGAAACAGTATCAAAAATCAGTCGAGCATAGCAGTGGTGGTGGTGAGGATGGTCCTGTCCATACTTGGACAACGTATCACAAGGGGATTGAGGTGGCCATTACGGCTGGGGGAAGAACCGTTGAGCTCCTCTTTTTAGAACACGGTGAAAACTTTAACATTTACGATATTTCACTGAAGAAATTTTGTGATTCCCTGGGTGTTAAAATGCCGAAGATTGAGAAAAAACTCAGGCAAAAGGTCTCGGTGAAAACTTCCCCTGAAGAGGTACAATTGAGCGATTTCCCCGTGGCTGAATGGGACAGCGAAAACGACGCACGTCATCTCATCAATTGGTATGACAATCACACATCACGATCCGATAGTTTGACTTTAGGAGAGGCTTTAGAATCAAGTGGAATTAAAGATTTTACATCTAAGGAAGATGCGCAGAGATTATTGAACTACCTCATCGGAATTCTCGATGAAGAAATGGTTGATAATACTGGTGAAGAATCTCCTCCTGAAGATGATAATGAGGCGGATGCGACTGTGGACAGTCAAGACGGCGACGAACAGGGCGGATACTCAAATGCGTTCTGGAATGATGCTTGACGGTTGAATGCCTCTTTTTTCGTTCTTTCTGCGCCGCAGTCTGCGTTTTTTAGTGGATTTGTTCACGGGTATCTTGATATAGGGGAGGTCAGTGGCACACCTTGCTTGCGTCAATAGGGAACGGCGTTGGCGGCAGAGTCTTCGGACAATGACCGTCGCCATCCTCCCTGATGCAATGCCGAAGCGATTGCGATTCCGAGCAGATCCTCACGGATTTCGGGGTCAGGTAGGTGATCGAGATTATGACGTATTTTGTGCAAGAAGCTCAAGTGCATTATTTTCTCGCCAATTTCATTTAGGTCAGCAAATTCATTGCGAATAGCGACAAGTAACCAAAGGATCATAACAAGAGAAATCTGGTTGATCCTGCCAGAGGCGACCGCTTTTGGAGTTCGATTAAGCCATGCGAGTCGAGAGTCTTAGGGACTCGTTGCATACTGCTCAGTAACACGTGGATAACCTGCCCTATCGCTCTGGAATAACCTCGGGAAACTGAGAATAAGGCCGGATAGTTCACAACGCCTGGAACGGTGTGTGGTTAAAGTCGGCATAGGATGGGTCTGCGGCGTATCAGGTTGTAGGGGGTGTAACGGACCCCCTAGCCATCGACGCGTACGGGTGTTGGGAGACATAGCCCGGAGATGGATTCTGAGACACGAATCCAGACCCCACGGGGTGCAGCAGGCGCGAAAACTTCACACTGCAGGAAACTGTGATGAGGGAACTCCAAGTGTGTGCATTTTATGTACACTTTTCTGAACTCTTAATCGGTTCAGGAATAAGGGCTGGGAAAGACCGGTGCCAGCCGCCGCGGTAATACCGGCAGCTCAAGTGGTCGTCGCTTTTATTGGGCCTAAAACGTCCGTAGCCTGTTTGGTAAATCTGTGGGTAAATCAACCAGCTTAACTGGTTGAATTCTGCAGAGACTGCCAGACTAGGGACCGGGAGAGGTGTGGGGTACTCGAGGGGTAGGGGTAAAATCCTGTCATCCTTCGAGGACCACCAGTTGCGAAGGCGCCACACTGGAACGGATCCGACGGTCAGGGACGAAGCCTAGGGGCACGAACCGGATTAGATACCCGGGTAGTCCTAGGTGTAAACGCTGTGAACTTGGTGTCGGGGGTCCGCAAGGGGTCCCCGGTGCCGGAGTGAAGATGTTAAGTTCACTGCCTGGGGAGTACGGTCGCAAGGCTGAAACTTAAAGGAATTGGCGGGGGAGCACTGCAACGGGAGGAGCGTGCGGTTTAATTGGATTCAACGCCGGAAAACTCACCAGGGCCGACTGTTATATGAAGACCAGCGTAATGAGCTTGTCGGATTTTCAGAGAGGTGGTGCATGGCCGTCGTCAGTTCGTACTGTAAAGCGTTCTGTTAAGTCAGATAACGAACGAGACCCTCATCTCTATTTGCAACCTGTCTCTCCGGAGGCGGCGCACTATAGAGAGACCGCTGGTGTGAAACCAGAGGAAGGCGAGGGCAACGACAGGTCAGTATGCCCCGAATGTCCTGGGCTACACGCGCGCTACAAAGGACGGGACAATGGGAAGCTAGGCCGAGAGGCCGACGCTAACCCGAAACCCGTTCATAGTTCGGATTGAGGGCTGTAACTCGCCCTCATGAAGCTGGATTCCGTAGTAATCGTGTTTCAATATAGCACGGTGAATATGCCCCTGCTCCTTGCACACACCGCCCGTCAAACCATCTTAGTTGGGGGTGGGTGAGGCTGCGCTTTATGGCGTATTCGAGCCTGCCTTCGACAAGGAGGGTTAAGTCGTAACAAGGTATCTGTAGGGGAACCTGCAGATGGATCACCTCCTAAGAAACCGGAGGCTGGGATTCGCAAGAATCCCAGTCTCCTACCCTTTTTTTATCGATCGCCAAGTTTACTTTTTACACCGAATTACTGGTGCGCTACGGAAAACATGTCCTCAGCAGTCCTATTCACTAGCCTCGAGTTGACGTAGTTTTTCCATTAACGTTGAGCGAAATGTGAGTAATCGCAAAGGTGGAGCCTCTGTGTTCACTGTTATCGTGGCACCTCTGTTGAAATGAACTTCATCCCATCCGTCAGGGACCACGTATCCTCTGTGCATATCTGAAGTAATCGTTGTTGATGCACCGGTCCAATCAGCCCATGACCATGACTGCTGCTTTCGTTCTGAAGGGGGAATGTCTCGTGCGAGTACGAAATAATGGGAATCGACATCACCTTCCTTGACTGTTGAACGCAGTGTATTGAATTCATCATCACTCATTGCATTGCGAAGCCAGGCTCCTTGGCCAAACCATGTCGAAAATAACAGTCCGCTGCTCTGCTGAATACACTGTTGCTCTCCACGACGTAAGTGATACTTGCTGGGTGCATACTGGTGTGTGTTGGCAATTAACAGGTCATTCATTGCAGGGTCTGTCGTAAATCGGTTCCCTGATGTTGAATCAATAATGGCCTGCAACCTTGGAAGTTCATTGACAATCGCTTTTCCAGACATGACGGTTTTCACGTCATCCTCAAATGTGGCTATGGATGAATCCATGTAGAATCCAAAACTTCCCGTTGGATCCTCACTTCTTGGGTGAGAATTGACACCCATAACAGGAGTTGAAGCGTCAATGTTGTGTGAGAGGGAGGTAAGGGTTCCATCTCCACCAAATACAATCACAAGGTCACGGGCAATAAAATCGGCTCTTCGTACGTGTTCTCTGGGTTTGAAGTCAACTCGGTCACTCTCAGAACTTGTTCGTGAAAGAGCTTCCTTGACTTGCATTAAG
Source organism: Candidatus Poseidoniaceae archaeon (assembly GCA_949373095.1). Lineage (GTDB taxonomy): Archaea > Thermoplasmatota > Poseidoniia > Poseidoniales > Poseidoniaceae > Poseidonia. Next base: position 161,729 of record CASIBY010000005.1, on the reverse strand, counting down.
CCGGAGTCGTGGACGGATTCGAAATTTTTCTTGTAGACCACGAGTATGTTCATTTCAGCCCCCCCTTGATGTTTGCAGGAGTTCATGCTTCAAGAACACAACCCTTTGTGCGTGTAAAAAAAGAACCATAAGGGTCCACTCTAACCCGCCTTGCATGCAGTCTGACTCACCTTGGGATAATATAACGCCAGAAGACGAAGTGAAGCAGTCCTCTATGATGGATACTACACCGGAATCGGTGCCAATCTCTGCTGGGTTTTCGACCATGCAAAACGGTGCTATGCTCTCGGGGATGGCGGAAATGCCCCCAGGGCAGATGATATTTCCTTGGCCCCCCGTCCAGTGCACCTAAAGTGATTGGAATTTTGTGCGTGTTGTGGGGTCTTATCGGTCTTGGTTCATCCGGACTCAATCTCTTGGATGTTCTCGGGTATGAAACCTCACAACCGATTTTGCTCGCAGTTTACGGTGGAGGTTTAGCAGTTGGAATAGCAACCATCGCAGGTGGTATTATGCTTGTGAATTACCAACGACGTGGCGTTCATCTCCTCTTCGCTTCTATTCTTGTAGCCTCGGCCTTGAGCGGACTTGAACTCACAACGATAGATGAGGTCTATGACCAAATGCTTGAGGACGGTGACCTTGCTCAAGAGGAGTACGACCTCATCATGGATAATTCAGATATTGTTGCAGGAATTGGAATGATCTTTGTGGCTCTTTGTGGAGGCATGTGCGGGCTTATCGCAGCGATTCCCCTGATGGTAAGCAACAACGGTTTGGACAAGAGTTCTCTCTTTGGATGAATTACTACACAGTGATATTCATGACCCTCCCCCTTTTGGGATGATTCATGAGCGAAGATGTTGTGATTATTGGCGGTGCCCGAACACCGTTTTGTGAATGGGTTGGCGGAAAGCGTGGTGACGGTAAAGTCGGCGGTGCTCTGAAGACACTTAGTGCTCAAAATTTGGGTGGAATTGCAATTCAAGCAGCTCTAGAAAAAACCGGAACTGCTCCTGAATCAGTCGACCATGTTGTTATGGGCTATGCGCTCCAAACTTGCTCTCAATCCATTTATGGAGCACGCCATGCAGGTTTGCAAGGTGGTATCCCTCAAGAAGTTCCTATGCTCACCCTTTCCAGAATTTGCGGTTCTGGAATTCAATCAATCGTGAGTGGAGCACAAATGATCATGCTTGACGAGGCAAAAACCGTTGTCTCTGGCGGCATGGAGAACCTCTCTCAAGCACCCCACATCATGCGTGGAGGCCGAGAAGGATGGAGATTGGGCCGTTCGCCCAAGGTTGAGGATTACATGATGACTAACCTTCAAGATATGACCTGTGGTCTCTTTATGGCTCAAACTGCTGATGAACTTTGCAAGCGTAAAAGCGTGACACGAGAAGAAATTGATGCTTTTGCTGCTCTTTCACATTCTCGTGTTGCCTCGTCAATTGATAACGACGTATTTGAGCAAGAAATCGTTCCGGTTACGATCTCATCGCGACGTGGTGACACTGTAATCACTCACAAGGATGAAGACCACGTTGTGCGTGGTACTACTGAGGAAAGTCTTGCCCGTCTTCCTACTGCATTTGGTCCCGAATCTTTTGTTACCGCAGGTAATGCTTCAGGCGTTGTAGACGGTGCTGCTGCCGTCGTCATCAAATCTGCTTCAAAGGCAAAAGAAGATGGTGACCAACCACTTGCACGAATTGTCTCTTGGGGAATCGTTGGTCTAGAGCCATCTATCATGTCATACGGTCCTGTCCCTTCATCCCGGAAAGCCCTAGAAAAGGCGGGCCTTACCGTGGGCGATATCGACCGTTGGGAAATCAATGAAGCCTTTGCAGGCCAAGCCGTAGCATGCATCAAGGATTTGGAACTTGATGTTGAGAAGGTCAATGTTAACGGCGGAGCAGTAGGTATCGGTCACCCACTTGCAGCAACTGGTACTCGTTTGGTTCTCACGCTCGCATACGAATTGCAACGTAGTGGTGGACGCTATGGCGTTGCAACAGCTTGCATCGGTGGCGGCCAAGGCATTGCAATGGTCATTGAATCGATTAAACAATGAGTCCGCCAAGGTCCCAAAGATAACGGACCAACACAACTGCCGTGAGGGTCATGAAAATTTTCATGATGTTTTGAGATGAGATATAGTTCATTCCAAATTGGGCTCCGAGCCTTGCTCCTATGAATGTCAAAAACGGTAGGGCGAAGAGTACTCCAATTTGTTCAACGAGGGCATCTCGTTCTGACGAAGAGATAAACGCCAAGTGCGTAATTACTGCGATGGGCACGACGACCATCATCAAGTGAAGGCTGGAACCGATTGACTTTCTCGTGCTCAATCCAGTATATTGCTGTAAAACAGGGACATAGATTACGCCTGCTCCAATAGCAAGGACAGAGGAGAGCGTGCCTCCCGTTGCGGCTCCAAGTCTGAGCTTTTTGTGTTGTATCTCTCTCGGTTCGCCATTCTCATCAGCGTCAGTGGAGTTAGAGGAGTTGATTTTTCTCCTCGTCTTCACAAGAGCCCAAGCCAATATCGCAATGCTGACTGTCTTGAATACGGTGTCGAGATTGTCTCCAAGAACTACGACGATACCTACGCCTAGCAATGCTCCTGGAATCGCCCCCACGAGTGCAGATTTGATCGCTTCGTCATCGTGATGTCCTTTCTTGCGGTGGGCAAGGCCACTCCCATAACTCACGACAGCCGTGAGGGATAGGGATACGGCAAGAAGGGTTCCATCAATTGGTAGGTCTGCACCATAATGCAAAAGCGGGACGAAAAGCAAGCCTCCTCCTAGCCCAACCGGGGCGAATGCAAAGGCGATACAGAATACCCCAAAAAAGATGAGCGCTGTATCAAACATTTTGTCCATCTCAAGAGGTTCACTCTGATTCTAATCGGGTTGAATCAGGGGTCCTTGGTGAGGCGAATATGTTGGTGTTCATCATCTTGCTCCTTGAAATTAGTATTTGAGAGAAGGTTTCAAGTACGATTTGTTTAAGCGCATAGCATGGTTAACATGATGTATGTCGCTGCAGCCATTGCAGCAATTGTGATTTTGATTCTTATCGTTTGGTTTTTCACAACCTGGAATCGTTTCATTCGTCTTGAAGAAAACGCTAACAAATCATGGTCTGATATTGACGTATTGCTCAATCAGCGGTACGATATGATTCCGAACCTTGTCAAAATTGTTGGACGCTATGCAGAGCACGAAGCAGGTATCTTCCAAGAATTTGCAAAGGCACGCCAAGCGGCTGCTGGTGCATTGAGCCGTGGTGACGTAAAAGGCGTCGCTGCAGCAGAAGGTTTGCTCTCTGGAATGATGCCTCGTATTAGCATGGTTGCAGAACAATACCCCGATTTGAAGGCAAATGCTAATTTCATGGACCTCCAAAACAAATTGGTCTCATTGGAGAACCAAATCGCAGACCGCCGTGAATTCTACAACGCTGCTTCAACCAACTTCAACAAGGCTATTCAGATGATTCCTGCAAGCATTGTCGCTGGATTCAAGGGATGCGAGCGACGAGAACTTTGGACTGTTGCTGCCCACGTCCGAGAGAACGTCGAAATCACTTTCTGAAGGTATACTGTTGCCCGCTGGGCTAATCTTTGGAAACCATGGAACTGAGGTGAATGCGTGAGTGACGAAACTCCGCTCATTGATGTTAACGACCGGCTTCGTCTGCTAGGTACGGCACACATTGCGACCGCATCGGTTGAAGCAGTCATGGAGCAAATCGCTACCTATCAGCCGGATATTGTTGCAGTGGAACTGTGTCAGGGTCGTTATGAGACCCTCATCAGTGATCGTCGTTTGGACAAAGAAGGTTTACTCAAGGTAGTGAAAGAAGGAAAAGCACCCATGGTCCTGTTGCAATCCATGCTTTCTGCCGAACAGAGAAAACTTGGTCTTGATGAAGGTCAACAGCCCGGTGCAGAATTGCTCGCAGCGGTCAACATCGGAAAAGAGGCGGGCTGTGAGATCGCCCTTGTTGATCGTGACATCCAAGTCACATTGCGTCGTGCTTGGCGTAAAATGAAGTTCCGAGAAAAGTGGCGTCTTCTAACATCACTCCTAGGGATGATGATGATGATGATGAAGAAGAAGTCGATGTGAGCGAGTTACTTCGTGACTCCGATATGCTCTCCTCAATGATGGAAGAACTCAAAGAATTCTCTCCCGGTGCAGGAGCCGTCCTCATCGACGAACGAGATACCTATATTTCTGGGAAATTAGCAGAACTTGACCCGAACAAGAAAGTTCTCGCCGTCCTTGGTGCTGGTCACTTGAAAGGTGTCGCGAAAAAGATGGTTGAGCCCTCACCTTCTCATGAACTTGAAGAATTATCCACACTACCTAAACGCTCTCGTGTAGCACGAATGCTCCCTTGGGCCATGCCACTGATTCTCATCTCAGCCATCGCTGTCTTCGTTTCGAACGGTGAAGGCGTAGATTGGATTGAATTCTTCACCGTATGGACGATTGCAAATGCTGTCTTTGCGGCCATTGGATGCATCATTGCCCGAGGGCATCCTTTGGCGGTTCTAACAGCAGCAGCAGCGTCTCCAATCACTTCATTGAATCCTGCGTTAGCTGCCGGTTGGTTTGCTGGCTATGTACAACTCAAAGTTGCTGAACCAACGGCGGATGATTTACAGAAATTTTTGAAGTTGGATGATTTTTCATCATTTTGGTCCAATCCAGCGGGTAAAGTTCTCTTGGTCACTGCCTTGACCAACCTAGGCTCAATGGCTGGAGCGTGGGTCGCACCCATCCTCTTGTTGGGTGGAGTTTAATCTTCAATTAAACGGCTTCATTGTTAGAAAGAGGTCGACATGCTCCTGTACGTCATGTACTCTGAGCAGATTGATTCCACTTGTAACTGCGACAGCAGCAAGGCCCAATGTCCCTGCTAAACGGTCATCTGCATGTTCATGTCCGGTGAGGTGGCCAACGATCCGCTTCCGTGAGACTCCCCAAAGAATACTCACTGAAGCATCTTCCCCGATGCTTTTCCCTGCTTGCAATAAGGATAAATTGTGATCGTGTTCTTTTCCAAATCCGATTCCAGGGTCAATACAAATGAGTTCTTCCGGGTGGCCTTTTTTGATGAGTTGGCTGCGTTTGTTGGCCAAGTAGGTACTGACTTCTTCTACGCAGTTCACATATTGGGGCTTTGTTTGCATCGTCCCAGGTTCACCCTGCATGTGCATGATACAAATTGCAGCCCCCCACTCAAGTACAGTTTCAATCATCGCTTTGTCGCGAAGTCCTGATACATCGTTAACCATGTCTGCGCCAGCCTTGAGGCCTTCTCGTGCAACTGATGCATGGCGAGTGTCAATAGAAATCAATCCATCAGGATTGGCTTTTCTCAAGGCTTTGATGACCGGGACAACTCGCTGGATTTCACTTTCTTCATCAACCCGAGCTGCTCCAGGACGCGTTGATTCACCCCCAATATCGACCCACGTTGCTCCTGATGCCCACATCGCAAGGGCTCGTTCTATGGCCTCTTCCGAAGATAGAGAGCGACTTCCTTCGTAGAACGAATCGGACGTCACATTGATGATTCCCATAATGTGGGGAAATCCATCGTTTTGTTTGAGGCCGTCAACAATCCGCTTTCGGCGCGATTGAGACACTCCCGAGTCGGTCACCATGAACACCTCCAAAGCGACAGGTTTCATAAGATGTGACAAAGAAGGTACTCGTATGTCCGAGGCCGAACCATCAACGTTGAGCACGATTCCTGTGGCTACAGGTTCGGATTCGGTCAGTGGTGCCTCTGTAAGTGATTACGAATTTGCAGAACGCATCATCCGCCGTCTCAAGCCTCGGAATCTGCAAGAGGTTTTCGATAAAGCTGCCAGTACATCACGCTCTGGTGGGATGCTCATCACCCTCATGGTCGCTATTTGGTGGTTGGGGATTTATTCACAAGACGATAATATGAGCGAAGGCATCTCTGTATTCTTTGGAATCGACTTCGGTCAAGTTGCCTTTGCCGTGATGATTCTCTCCTTGCTTTCAGCAATACTTACAGAATTCAGCAGAGATATGGGGAAAATATTTCCTTCAACTGCTGCAGGTGGAATGCTAATCCTCGCAGGCCTCTACGTCGTCGAGCCTCTCATTGGCTCCTTCCTTGTAACCGACGGCCTTTCAACTGCAGACGGGCTATGGAGAACCCTCCGTCTTGGTGCCCTCTGGGGTGGGATGTCAATGGGTTCTAACCTCTTGGTCAATGCTATGTTGTTGAATTGGTTGATCCGATTCATTGATTCAAACGATTACGAATTCACAGGCATGGGTGATTCTTCACAATCATCCGAGGCAGTCATCGATAAAGTTGAATGAGCCGCTACGCTCATGTGGGCGAGGCCAGTCGTCTGCACATGGCCGACACGCCGTTCAATGTGCTTCGTTTGGGGTACCGTAAGGGCCGTGACCCACGAATCACAACGCACCTCGCCCTCGTCTCCAGAGCTCTTGGGGGTACACGTTTTCTCTTAGCTGGCGATGAAGACAGTGACCTCTTTGAAAATGTGGGCTCGGTCAACGAACGCTTTGGCGGAGAGATGTCTTGTGAACATATCAAGGGCTCAATGGGATGGCTGAAACGGTTTGTTGAGGAAGACGCAGGGGACGGGGAGCCTGGTGTGGCCATCCATCTCACCATGTACGGTCAGCCTTACCGGGAAGTGATTCCTCAAATTCGACGGGACCGGCCCGTGGTTCTTATCGTGGGTGGTGCAAAGGTACCTGGTGATGTCTTCAAGCATTCACAATACAATGTCGCAGTAGGTAACCAACCTCATTCTGAAGTTGCTGCTTTAGCACTGTTCATGGAAGCTTGGTTTGGAGACGGTGGAACCGAGCGCCACTTCCCAGATGCACGCCTTGTGATAGAGCCCTCCGCTCGTGGAAAGTCTGTTCATGATAAAGAGCGAGAAAATGAGAAGTAAGTTGATATTTATTTACAGCACCATCGGTGATATTTTCTTCTTTTTCGGTCCTATTTTGAGCCCTCTCTTCCAATCAAACCCACACCCAATCATTATGGGTGTCCGTTGACGACCAAATACGATGTTAGGAAGCGAACTCCAAAATGGGCGTTCCCTTCCTGCTACTCATCGGCTCTACAACCCTTCATCTTTGGACATCGGAGATGCCGCTGATGGACTTGTTCAAGGGACTCCTCTTCCAGAGGGCGCATCGGGCCCTGGTGTCCTTTTGACGGCTGATGGAGGACGCTACGAAGGGGAACTCTTTGGAGCCAATCAAGCTGGTTCGGGAGAACTGGTCTTCACAACCGGTATGATGGGGTACCAAGAATCACTGACTGACCCTTCCTTTGCTGGACAAGTTTTGACCTTCACTTATCCGTTGATTGGAAACTATGGAATCCATCACGGAACTTCTGAATCCAAACGGGTTTGGCCTCGGGGGGTTGTCGTACGTCACGCCATGCACCAACCGGACCATAGAGACTCCATTGGGACGGTTGACGAGTTGCTAAGGCTGCACGGGGTTCCAGGTATTCAGAAGATTGACACACGGGCTATCACCCGCCGTGTACGTGAATTGGGAACAGTTCTGTGCGTCTTTGGCCCCCTCGCTCAAGAAGATAAGTTGAAGACGAAATTGGAATCGCTTTCCTCTCCTGAATTGGAAGATCTTGTTGATGAAGTTTCTATCGACGAACCCGTTGAATTAAATCCGGGTGTGACAGACGACTTAGGCGTAAGAAAACCACGTTTGGGAGTCCTTGACTGTGGGGTTAAATACAATATTTTGCGACACCTCTGCATGTATTTTGATGTTGTATGGTGCCCCCCTCATACCCCGTTTAACATATTGAAAAATACCTACGACATCGACGCCTTGTTTTGTTCAAATGGGCCAGGTGACCCTGCCCATCCCGGTATGGCGACCTCTGCCCGAAATACTCTTGCTGAAGCAGTCAAAGACGGGCTTCCCGTGATGGGGATCTGCCTAGGGCACCAGTTGATGGGTCTTGCTTCGGGATTACAGACCTACAAAATGCGATACGGCCATCGAGGGGCCAATCAACCGGTCGTTGACCTCAAGGAAGGAACCGTGGCCATTACCAGTCAGAATCATGGTTTTGCAGTTGCTCATCCACAAGACGGAATGCTCGCTGCGCATCCAACAGGAGCCTCTTCTCCTCCTTCGCCCAACCAACATGGGGCAGAGGTTGAGGTTCGCTACGTCAATGCGAATGATGGAACCGTAGAAGGGCTTGACGTCATTGGGAAACCATGTTTCACAGTCCAGTTCCACCCCGAGGCATGTCCAGGACCACACGATGCTACGCATCTGTTCCTACGCTTCAGAGCTGTTGTTGATGCTCATCTTGGAGGTGGCCAGTGATGCCTCGCCGAGATGATTTGGAGACCATTCTGGTTTTGGGAAGTGGGCCAATTAAAATTGGTCAAGCCGCTGAGTTTGATTTTTCAGGCTCCCAGGCCGTACAAGCGCTTCGTGAAGACGGATACCGGGTTATTTTGGTTAATTCAAATCCCGCCACGATTCAAAACGACCCGGAAATGGCGGACGTAGTTTACATTGAACCACTTCTCCCAGATACCATCGCTCGGATCATGGAAATCGAGCGGCCTTGTGCCTTGTTGGCAGGAATGGGTGGTCAAACTGCGCTCAACATTGCAAGTGAACTTTCGCATAATGGAACGCTTGAACGTTTGAATATTGAACTGATTGGTTCTGATTTAGAAGCCATCGATAAAGCAGAAGACCGAGAATTGTTCAATCAGGTGTGCGAATCGATTCAACTTCCAATCAGCCAAGCCGTCGCATGCAACACCATCGATGAAGTCATTGCAGCGGCAGATTTGATAGGAAGTTGGCCCATCTTAGTCCGCCCAGCATTTACCTTGGGAGGTCTTGGTAGCGGAACTGCACGAGACTTGGGCGAATTGGTAGAAATCTCACAACTCGGTTTGAGGAATTCCCGTATTTCCCAAGTTCTGATTGAAGAATCTATTTTGGGATGGCAGGAACTTGAATACGAAGTTATGAGAGATGAAGCTGACAATGCCACCATTGTTTGCACCATGGAAAACATCGACCCTATGGGCGTGCACACCGGGGAGTCTACGGTTGTCGCCCCGCTCCAATCGTTCAGTGATGCTGACCATCAGCGGTTGAGAAATCAAGCCTTGGCGTTGATTCGGGCATTGAACATCAAAGGAGGCTGCAACGTTCAATTCGCCTTCAATCAATTTACCGGAGAAATTCGAGTAATTGAAGTGAATCCTCGTGTTTCTCGTTCTTCTGCATTGGCTTCAAAAGCCACAGGTTATCCTATCGCTCGCATGGCTGCTAAGATTGCAGTTGGCTACACGTTGGATGAACTTCCAAATCCAATTACTGGAGACGGCACTACTGCCGCATTTGAGCCGACTTTGGATTATTGTGTTGTGAAAATCCCAAGGTGGCCCTTCGACAAATTCAGAACTGCAGACCGTACTCTTGGTACCTCGATGAAATCTACAGGTGAAGTCATGGCCATCGGTCGGAACTTCGAAGAAGCCTTCCTCAAGGCTTGGGCTTCTCTTGAACAAGGATGTGCACATCCACGCCCACTGACACGAGCAGACGAGTCAGAAGGCGAAGGAATGTTTGAGCGTGCTCATGAAGCCTTACCCGACAGCACCCTTGTTGATTGGTGCAGAATCGCCACTGACCGAAGAATGGGGGCTGTTCTGGAAGCGCTTCGTAGAGGTTGGGGCGTTGACCGGGTTCACGAGATAACACGCATCACTCGTTGGTTCCTCTATGGATTTGAACGATTAGCTCAGATGGAAGCGGAGATTACCGCACGAGGCGTTTCACCAACAGAATTGACTGAAAAGGAACTTCGTCGCTGGAAGAGTCATGGATTCAGTGATGCCCATATCGCCGACGCTCTTGCGGGTTTCCCGCCAGAAGGACTGAAGTCTCTTGCGCCTGGTCAAGACGAGCGTGCAGTGATGCAACGTCGTCATGAATTGAACCTTCATCCAATTTACCGTATGGTTGATTCATGTGCTGCCGAATTTGCAGCAAAAACACCGTATTACTATTCTACTTACGAACCGTTTGGCGCCCCTGGAATTGATATTCTGCCGAATCTTGAGGAACGAACAAAAGACCGATTAGTGACCATTGGAAGCGGTCCCATTCGTATTGGGCAAGGCATTGAGTTTGACTACGGTTGCGTCCACGCTGTCAAAGCAATCCGTGAAGCGGGCAAAGATGCCATCATCATCAATAACAATCCAGAAACAGTTTCTACAGACTTTGATACCTCAGACAGACTGTACTTTGACCCGTTAACTTTGGAGTATGTCAGCGAAATTCTACTGCGTGAACGTGCCCATGGAATCCTCCTTCAATTTGGCGGACAGACGGCAATCAATCTTGCCTTGCCTTTGGAGCAACGTTTGCCGGACCTTCGCCTCAAAGGGTTAGACCTCAGCATCATGGGGACTTCGTGTGACGCTATTGATGAGGCAAGTGACCGAGAGCGTTTCGAGGCATTTGCATCTCGCAGTGGACTCAAAATGCCTCGCGGTGCAACGGGTACGTCTGCTGATGATTTGAGGGCAGCAGTTGAAGAAATAGGGTATCCTGTCTTGATTCGCCCTTCCTATGTTCTCGGAGGGCGCGGGATGGAGATTTTGTCCAATCAACAACAATTGGATGGGTACCTTCGGGATGCCTATCTAGCACCTGATAAGCCACTGCTGGTTGACGAATACCTCGGCCATGCTACCGAACTAGACGTTGACGCTGCTGCAGATGGTGAGGAGGTTTTAGTTGGCGCCATTATGGAGCATTTGGAAGAGGCAGGAATTCATTCGGGCGATTCAACATGTTTTATTCCAACTCAAAATATATCGGAAGATATGCTCAAGCGAGTAGCAGAACAAACAAAAATCATCGGTTTGGGCTTGAAAATTAAAGGCTGCTTTAACATTCAATTTGCAATTCAAGGAGATACTCTCTATGTCTTAGAGGTCAATCCACGGTCGTCACGGACTGTTCCATTCGTTGCAAAATCATCGGGATTGCCTCTTGCTCGGATCGCAGCAAGAGTCACGATTGGTCAACCCCTTTCTTCACAAACAATTCCCAGAAGAACAACGGGCCAAGTTTGTGTGAAAGCACCTGTTTTCCCGTTCATCAAACTGCGTGGACTGGACCCTGCACCTGGTCCTGAAATGAAATCTACAGGGGAAGTATACGGTTCAGATGAGCGAGCAGATTTGGCTTATCTCAAGGCGCGTTTAGCAACCGAAATCCCAGTTGCTAAATCAGGCGGGGCTTATTTGACGGTTCGAGATGAAGACAAAGAAAATCTTGTCCCCGTTGCACGTGAATTGGTGGATTTAGGATTTACCTTGTATGCTACTGGTGGGACCTCAGACGCCCTGCGTCGTCACAATATTCCAGTCGAAACAGTCTATAGAATCGCTGAAGGAAAGCACCCTGATGCACTTGACCTCATGCGGCAAGGCAAAGTGTCCTTCATCGTCAACGTCCCTACCATTTCTGGAGGTGCAGTTCGTGACGGTAACATGATGCGTCGTCTTGCTGTTGAATTAAACATCCCGTTTGTAACGACCATGAGAGGAGCAACAATGGAGGCTGCTGCAATGCGGGCTCATATTGAGGTAACACTAGAACCAAGGAAACTAACCGTTCATTATTGACTGGTCAAAAGCAGTGCTTTATGTCCTCAATAGCAACCAACAAAACATGGAAGAACTTGCTGTTTCAACCCATGCATCATCCATAGGGTCTTTTTCATCATCTCTTCTTCCTTACGAAGATACTCCCGTTGATGGATGGCTGTGGCTCTCATACGATCAACTCAATCTCAGATTTATTGAAAATATTGAACCCATTTCTTCTGTTTATGGAATCATCTTGATTGAATCATCCGCTAAGGGTAACAAACGCCCTTATCACAAGCAAAAACTCGCTCTCCTCCTTTCATCCCAACGTCATTTCGCCGTTGAAGTTCAAGCGACTGGACGACCTGTTCGTTACCTTATGACAAACGGCACATATGAAGACGCGTTAAACGAACATGTTGCTCGTTATGGTCCGGTACAAGCTGTTGCACACGCAGAATTGGAACTGAGGAATGAGTTGAAACCATTGATTCAAAATAAGAGTGTCATCATTCACGAGCACGTTGGATGGTTGACAAAATCTTCGTGGTTTGAGCAGAGCGTAGGCTCCCAGCCTCCGTTTCGCATGGACCGTTTTTACCGCAGAGTACGGCACGAAACGGGTTGGTTAATGGAAATGGGAAAGCCGATTGGCGGAAAGTATAGTTTTGATTCTGAAAACCGATTCCCCTGGAAAGGAGACCCACTTCCCCCAGAACCACCATCCTATGATAGCGATGAAATTGACCTTGAGGTCGAACACCTTATCAACACTGAATATGGCTCACATCCAGGCGTTTTGGACATGACTCAATTGCCTACTACTGCCGATGATGTAGAAACCGCTCTCGCTTTTGGAATGAAATGCATGCCTTGGTTTGGGCGCTATGAAGATGCTATGACTGATAAAAGCCGTGGACTTTTTCATTCACGTCTTGCGGCTCTGCTAAATCTTCACAGGTTGATGCCTAATGAACTGGTTCAAGCAGTTTTAGAAACTGATGCCCCACTCAACAGTACTGAAGGATTCTTGCGGCAATTAATCTGGAGAGAATACGTTCACCACATTCACGAAATCACAAATGGCTTCCGTACCCTTGATGTTCAGCGAACCCCTTCGAACCGAACGTTTTCATGGATGAGCGAAGCCATGCCAGATGTGGATGAACATCCTAACCATCTTCGCCAAATGAACCCACTTCCTGAAGTGTATTGGAGAGGAGATAGCGGTCTTCAATGTCTAGATTCTTCTGTTAAATCGGTGATGGAAGAGGGATGGACCCACCACATACCTCGGTTGATGGTCCTGAGTAATATTGGAAACTTGTTAGACATCAACCCTCGTGAACTAACCGATTGGTTTCACGCTGCCTTCGTTGATGCTTATGACTGGGTGGTTGAACCGAATGTGCTCGGAATGGGTACCTTTGCGCTTGGCGATGCGATGATGACGAAACCCTATGTGGCTGGATCTGCCTACATTAACAGGATGAGTGACCATTGCAAATCCTGTGCTTTTCATCCAAAGAAAACATGTCCAATTACGAGGCTCTATTGGGCATATCTCGATCGGCACGCTCCATCCTTTGAAGGGAATTTCAGAATGAAGATGGCGATGAATAACCTCAAACGCCGGAGTGAAGAAGAAAAGACGAAGGACAAATTAGCCTTTGAATGGGTCAGTCATGCACTGGCTCAAAACGAGAAACTGATCATATAGGACGGGGGTACCTTTCCGGGTGGGATTCGCAGGAATTAGTTTTCTCGTTGTAGGGTGAAGAGTTATACTTTGGAGGAAGCGCAAATGAATTATGGACGAGTTCGCTGAATTTGAAATGGAACTAAATCGTGACTCTTCATCCATCGGTGCTGAAGATATAATTGCCGAAATCGAAGAGATGGATGAAATCCCGGATTATGTATTTCATAGGGAAGAAAAGCTATACACCGCTCAATTCAAAAAGGCTTTTCTTTTCTTAGGAATCTTGCTCTTGCCGCTTTTCGGTATAGGGGCGGTTCTCATTTGGATGAGTGCTGGCAATGGGCCGCTAAACCAAGATACCATTGTAGTGAAATCAAGGGCTTATGTCAAAAAATACAGTTGTCTTGTTGAATACGAATTGCATGATGGTTCAGCAAAAATGGTGAAAATTTTTCCAATTTTTGAGAGTTCTTTCCTCAGCCTAAGAACCACCTATGGTGGGGATCATGATAGTATAACCAATTATACCTATAATTTACACAGCGGGGATGAAATATTCTGGCTCCTATCTTACTCTGGACGAATGTCAAAACATACTCGCTCCCGAATTGTCAAAATAAGCGAATTTGCAATTCTTGCTGGCCTTCGGTTCAAACAGTGAGTTCAGTGCATTAATCTGGCTGTTGTTATATTGTGGCTCATGCAAATAACATACTTCTGTGACAAGGTATGAAATGCTCATTCAAACTGGCATAAGCATGGCCAAGAAGCAATTAGCACTTTTCATGCTTGCAATTCTCTTATTCTCCATCCCTTCATATGCTACTGCGGCTAAAGAGGCTGTTATGGTAGAACAATTTGGAATGGGTTTTGATGAAACGGTTATTGCTGACTCATCTGATGCTCTTTCTAATCCAAGGGACCTTGAATTCCACCCCGGGCGGGCGAATGAGTTGTGGATTGCAAATCAGTACACAGACAGCATCACAATTGTAGAGAATACCGGGCTTGAGAATCAAGTCTCTCAAAACCGTCAGGATTCAAATCGGAATCACTTTTTGGAAGAAGTCAGCGCTATTGCATTTGGGGCCTATCATCCCGAATTTGACTGGCAGTGGGGCTCTGCTCAGGAAACAGCGAATACGTTCTGTGGCCAAGCCTCCCCAAACAATTTCATGGGCCCAACACTCTGGCCATCCTCGCTCAGTCACTTTGCAGTAGAGAATCAAAACAACGCCAATGGCCTTCTAGGTAGTCACATTGATATGAATCACGAGTCCCCTTATGGAGTTGGAATCGCTCACGATTCTGACAATGCGTATTGGTACAATGACGGCTACTATGAAGAATTGGTGTACTATGATTTCCAAGATGACCACGATACTGGTCGAGACTATCATTCTGATGCTATCGTACGGCGGTATTCTGAGGTCGAACTCACTCACATCATGGGTGTTCCTGGACACATGACCCTTGATGATGATTCAGGAATTTTATACATCGCAGACCCTGGTGCAAACCGAGTCTTGTGGGTGAACACCGACGATTCCTCAACCAGTACTCAAAACATCTACAGCGATTCATCTCGTATGGAGACCTTGGAGGAATATTCCTCAATAACGAACATTGAATGGGGTGTTCTCGCATCGGGTTTGAACATGCCATCTGGGATTGTACTTGATGGCGACCAACTCTTTGTTTCAGAATATGGCAACGGTCAAATTGTTGCATATGATTTGAGTTCAAGCGGTAAAGCAGCTACTGAAACCGATTCCATTCAAACTTCGGCAACATCCATCATGGGCCTTGAGATTGGCCCCAATGGGCACTTGTATTACGTCGATTTCGGCCAGGACGAAGTTGTTCGGATAGACCCGTACATGGATGAAGATGGAGACGGCGTAGGCGATCAGGTGGACAACTGTCCAATGATTCCTAACGCAAACCAGGCCAACCATGACGGTGATCTTCTCGGAGATGCTTGCGATGATGATGATGATGGTGATGGGATCCTTGATGTAAATGATGAATGCGCTCTGGGCAACCTTTCATGGATTTCTTCTGCCTTAACCGACCATGATACGGATGGTTGCGCAGATTTAACAGAAGATTCAGATGATGATAACGATGGGATTTACGATACTTCGGACCTCTGCCCAACTGGTGATCTCGGCTGGAATTCATTGACAGGAACTGATTATGATGGAGATGGATGCAGAGATCAAGGCGAAGACTTGGACGATGATAACGACCGAATATGCGACGGTGATGAATCCAGCACCTGGTGGGTCTGCTCACCCTCATCTGCGGGTACTGACCTTTGTCCCCAAAGCCCACCATCATTTATCTCCTTCACAGGCAGTGACGTCGACCGTGACGGCTGCGAAGATCTAGGCGAAGATATTGACGACGACAACGATGGTTTTTCTGACGATATTGATGACTGCCCCAATGAGGCAGGTACGAGTTCACTCGGTACGAGTATCGGTTGTGCTGATTACGATGGAGACGGTTACGGCGACACAGTAGACGCATTCCCAGTTGATGACGCACAATGGTCCGATAGCGACGGAGATGGTTTCGGAGACAATTCTGATGGGGAAGGAGGCGACCAATGCCTCCTCGTCACAGGCACTTCCAATCAAGACCGCAACGGCTGTATTGATACAGATGGAGATGGATGGTCAAATCCGGATGGAGCATGGAGTGTAGCAGAGGGAGCAGATGCCTTCCCCGATGAATTCACGCAACATTCCGACCAGGATGGAGATGGATACGGTGATGCTTCGGACGGAGTCCAAAGCGACGCTTGTCCGTTGAACGCTGGGACTTCTACTGAAGATCGATTGGGTTGTCTTGATTCTGATAACGACGGCTGGTCGGATGCTAACGACGCATTCCCCGACGATGCCACACAACATTCCGACACTGATGGAGATGGTTTTGGTGACTCTGAAACAGGTACTACACCCGACAGTTGTCCCGAGATTTTTGGTACTTCGGACATGGAACGCTTCGGCTGCCCGGACCCTGATGGTGATGGGTGGGCTGGATTCCTCGATGCCTTCCCCGATGACAAACGCTTCTGGTCTGATGCTGATGGAGATGGATATCCTGACCAAGAGGGCACGAACCTTTCAGATGATTGCCCCGAGGTTTCAGGTACTTCTACTGAAGACCGTGTTGGCTGCTTAGATGGTGATGGGGACGGCTGGTCTGATGCTGGCGACTCATACCCCAAGGATGCATCACGCTTTGCATCTGCCGAAGATTCCTCTTCATCCAACATGTTATTCCTCATTATAGGAGTCCTTTGCGTTATGGCGGTTGTTGTTCTTGGCTATGCAGTGCAACGACGTGACCGAGAAGACTCGTCAATTAACTTGCAACCTAATCTTCCCCAACCGATGATGATGACACCCGTCGCTCCTGTTGTAACTCCTGTTATTCAGGCTGCTGCTCCAGCTGCTCCAGCTGGTCCACCCTTACCTGCAGAAGGATTGCCGGCGGGTTGGACTCTTGACCAATGGGCATGGTACGGTGAGGATTACCTCCGGGACCAATGACCGTTCAAAATTGCATTGTTTCGAGTAATGCTTGTTTGATGGCTTGAACTTCGACATCATATCCTAGATTCGCTAGGGACGTTGTTGTGTCAGCGGTTAGTCCACATCCAGCTACGCCTTCGACTCTTCCGGGGGGTGTATCGATGTTAATGGTGAAGCCATGCCGACTAACCCAGCGTAAGAAGGATAATCCAATACTGCAAATCTTGTGCCCATCAACCCAAACGCCCTGCATCCGCTGATCACGCACTCCGTGAATGTTCAAGGTGCTAAGGGCGTTGATGACCCACTGCTCGATTTTGGTAATGATTTCAGCAACCGATGCTTCTTGGTCACGAAGGCCCCATTTGAATATCGGGTAGCAGACAATCTGTCCAGGTCCATGCCACGTTAGGCCCCCGCCCCGATCAACGGCTTCAGTAGGGTAATCCTCTGGTGGCCGAATGCCATCGTTGCGGGCGCGTGGACCGACCGTAACCACTTCGTGATGTTCAAGGATGAGCAATGTATCTGGGATATCGTCGTTGATGCGTTGTGATTGCAACGATTTCATCATTTTCAAACCGTCCCCGTAAGGAACGAGACCCAGTTCCTGAATGTCGACCATATCTCTTCGCCTCTCGCTGACTCTTTCAGAATTTACCGGAAGAGCCGAAACCGCCTTCTCCTCGTTCGGTTTTTGTCAACTTGTCCATGGTGGTTTCAACCAACGTAACCTTTGGGACTGGTGCAAACAACATCTGGGCGATGCGTTCCCCAGCAGCGATTGCGAATGAATCACCTTGGCCAATCCATGTTGCAAGGACCATCAATTCTCCCCGATAGTCAGCGTCTATGGTGCCGATTCCATTGGGCATAATCATCCCTTTTTTGCCCAATGACGAGCGACAGCGCAACTGACCTTCCCATCCTTCAGGAATCGCTGCAGCCCACCCTGTGCGGATAAGAACTGACGAACCTTTGTGGACCAGGGTGTCTTCCAGCGCATACATATCCCATCCTGCGGCCAAGGCTGAGCCTTGACTCGGCAAGACGGCGCGTTCGTCGAGGCGGGCGAATTGGATGGTCAGTGAAATCTGCTCCATGGTCATGGTGAGAATACATCGCTTTTTGACTGTTGGGATGATGTAAGATTCTACCCACATGGGCTTGCAGTGGAAATAGAGGTGATTTTACGACATTTTTACATTCTTATATCAATTTTATATCATTCATTGGTAAATATGCTAAACGATGCACTGCTCAATTGAACGAAGGGATGGTAAAGGGTCGCGAAACACATGTGGTCTATGTCTTCGCGGGGGGTATCATTATAGACGTTATAGGAGGGCAAACAAAATCCAGCGCGCCACAAATAGCCGGGGGGAATATGTCATGGTCATAGAACACAACAAAGACGACGCAGTAGACGTCGATTTCACGAAAGAACATCTCGAGCCTATGCTCCAAGAAAACCTAGATCGTTTCGTTCTGTTCCCCATTCAACATGATGATATCTGGGAGATGTACAAAATGGAACAAGCATCCTTTTGGACTGCTGAGGAAATCGACCTTGCTGAAGATCTCAAAGACTGGAAGAATCTCAACGAAGGGGAACAACACTTCCTCAAGCACATTCTTGCGTTCTTTGCAGCCAGTGACGGTATTGTCAACGAAAACTTAGTGATGAACTTCTCCAATGAAGTATGTTGGCCAGAAGCCCGAGCATTTTACGGCTTCCAAATCATGATGGAAAACATCCACGCTGAAACCTACTCGCTCCTCATTGATACCTACATCAACGATGAGCAAGAAAAGAACCACCTGTTCAAAGCCCTAGAAACTGTCCCATCTGTCCAGAGAAAGGGTGAATGGGCTATGAAATGGCTATCTCGCAAGCGTGGTTCCTTTGCTGAGCGATTGGTTGCGTTCGCTGCCGTTGAGGGTATCTTCTTCTCTGGCTCTTTCTGTGCAATCTTTTGGCTCAAGAAGCGCGGTCTCATGCCCGGACTCACCTTCTCCAATGAATTGATATCTCGTGATGAAGGACTTCACTGCGACTTTGCATGTCTTCTTCACAACAAGTTGTTGCGCGGTGCTGGTGAAAACGTCATTCGCCGAATCATTGCCGAAGCTGTGGAAATCGAAATAGAGTTCGTGACCAAAGCGTTGCCTGTTAATCTCATTGGAATGAATGCAGAGTTGATGGAACAATACGTGAAATTCGTGGCGGACCGTCTCTTAGTGCAGTTGAATTGCTCAAAGATTTACGAAGCATCAAACCCGTTCCCGTGGATGGAAATGATTTCCATGCAAGGAAAAACCAATTTCTTTGAGAAGAGAGTAGCAGAATACCAGAAAGCTGGTGTTATGGATAACTCCTCTCTTGGAAGCGTTCAGCAGCGGTTCTCCGTTGACGAAGACTTTTGAACCGTACGCGAACAAGGGAACTTACCACGCAATCACACTCACCGAATCTGGAGGAAATATACATGGCCATGCAAGTAGTAAATAGGAAAGGCGAAAGAGAGGATGTGCGCTTTGATGCAATCCTCGAAAAACTGACAACACTCTCTGAAGGATTGAACTCAAAATGGGTTGACCCTGGGCACGTTACCAAACTCACCATCGAAGGCCTGTACGACGGTGTGACCACTCGTGAACTCGACCAACTCGCAGCTGAAACGGCTGCATCACTGGCATCCCAACACCCCGAATACAGCCGTCTTGCAGCTCGTATTTGTGTTGATGATTTGCACCGTGCAACAAAAGAAACCTTCACTGACGTGATTACCGATCTGCGCGATTACATCGACCCGGAATCTGGAAAGCACGCACCATTGATTTCGGAAGAAGTGTTTGATGTAATCATGGAGAATGCAGATGTATTGAACAACCACGTTGACTATTCACGTGACAACAATTACGACTACTTCGGTTTCAAAACCTTGGAACGCTCGTACCTTCTCCGACTGAATGGTGAAATTGCAGAACGCCCTCAACATATGTTGATGCGTGTTTCCGTTGGGATCCATTACAACAACATCCCTCGTGCCCTCGAAACCTACGACCTCATGAGTCAAGGTTACTTCACTCACGCAACTCCAACCTTGTTCAACTCGGGAACGCCAATGCCTCAAATGTCTTCTTGCTTTTTGTTGACCATGCAGGACGATTCACTGGACGGAATCTATGACACGCTCAAGCAGTGTGCTCTGATCTCCAAGTCAGCAGGTGGAATTGGCTTGTCCATTCATCATGTGCGTTCAAGAGGTTCATACATCAAGGGTACGAACGGGACTTCCAATGGAATCGTTCCAATGCTACGCGTATTCAACGACACAGCCCGCTATGTTGACCAAGGCGGCGGTAAGCGTAAGGGGTCAATCGCAGTTTACCTTGAACCGTGGCATCCTGATATCCTCCAATTCTTGGACCTCAAGAAGAACCATGGTAAGGAAGAACTCCGAGCGCGTGACCTGTTTTACGCAATGTGGACACCAGACTTGTTCATGGAACGCGTTGAACAAAACGCAGACTGGTCCTTGTTCTGTCCGAATGAATGCCCAGGTTTGCAAGATGTCTATGGCGACGAATTCAAGGCTATGTTTGAGGATTTCGAACGCCGAGGACTCGCTCGCGAGACTGTTCCTGCACGAACCATTTGGGATAAAATAGTTGAATCACAGATCGAAACCGGTACACCTTACATGCTTTACAAGGATGCGGCAAACAACAAGTCCAATCAAAAGAACTTGGGTACTATCCGTTCCTCAAACCTCTGCACTGAGATTATGGAATACACTGCAAAGGACGAAGTTGCTGTTTGCAATCTTGCCTCTATCGCCTTGCCTAAGTTCGTTAACATGAGCAGTGGTGAGTTCGACCACCAGAAACTCTACGACGTGACCTATCACGCTACGGGGAACCTGAACCGTGTAATCGATGTCAATTACTACCCGGTAGAGGAAGCACGGAACTCAAACATGCGCCACCGGCCGATTGGACTGGGCGTACAGGGCCTTGCAGACACCTTTGCTATGCTTGGAATAGCCTTCGACGGCCCCCAAGCTCGCTCATTGAACAAAGAAATCTTTGAGACGATTTACTTTGCCGCTTGCACTGCTTCAAAAGATGCATCTATCGCAGAAGGTCCTTATTCAACCTTCAAAGGTTCACCAGCAAGCAAGGGAATCCTGCAATTTGATTTGTGGGGCATGAACGAACACAGTGGTCGCTGGGATTGGGGTTCACTCAAGGAAGAGATCGTTGAACACGGAATGCGTAACTCTCTGTTAGTTGCTCCTATGCCAACAGCTTCAACGTCTCAAATTCTTGGAAACAACGAATGCTTTGAAGCATTCACATCCAACCTTTACGTCCGCCGCACCCTTTCTGGAGAATTCGTCGTGCTCAACCAACATCTGGTCCGCGACCTCATCAAGGAAGGCCTTTGGAGTATTGAAATGAAGAACGAGATCTTGCGACATAAGGGTTCCATTCAAGCGATTGCAAACATCTCTGAACACATCCGCAGCCTCTACAAGACCACTTGGGAAATCAGTCAACGTCACGTCTTGGACATGGCTGCCGACCGCGGTGCATACATTGACCAAAGTCAATCCTTGAACATCCACATGGTCGATGCAAACCCTGCAAAGGTCACCTCAATGCATTTCTACGGATGGAAGCAAGGTCTGAAGACCGGAATGTACTATCTGCGAACAAAGGCTGCCGCCGACGCAATTCAGTTCACGCTAGAATCCAAGGCCAAAGACGACCAAACTGTCGGTGGACTCGCAGAGCGGGCAGAAGATGTTGACAGCCTTGAAGCAATTGCATGCAGTCTCGATACCCCTGATGACTGCTTGATGTGTGGCTCTTGATTGTAGGCTGAACCCTCGTAGAGGGTATGCGCGCCGGAGATTCCTTTAATTGGGGAATCTACATGGAATGTCTGAGGCATGTCAATGGATGAAGCCACATTAGTCCTGAATGTTATTTTGTACGTCCTTCTTCCTCTGTGGGGGGTTGCCGGAATGCTTGACTGGTGGTGCCATCGCAATACCGAGATAGAAAAGACATCCGGATTGAAAGAAGCATATATCCACTGCCTAATGGGGGTTCAAATCTGCATCCCTCTTGTTCTCTCGCTTCTGTTTGAAGTTAATGTCCTCATCATGTTGCTCTGTTTCGCTGCCCTCATTGCTCACGAAGTTGTAGCGCACTATGATGTCCATTTCGCAACGGGTAAACGAGAAATCTCCATTTGGGAGGTTCATGCTCACAACTATCTGGCGACCCTCCCTTTCTTCCTAATTCTTCTCATCATCGTTCGCAAGTGGGAGGTGTTCCTCGATACGGCAACTCTCAATTGGGGCGGTGGATTTAGTATCGAATGGAGAAAGGAACCTCTAGGTGACTCCGGTAACTATGCAACATTCTACATGGTACTCATGGCCGTCTTTGTCGTGTTCCCCTACATGCAGGAATGGTGGCGATGTTATGCTTATGAGAAGAAACACGGCAAACCTCAGGTGGATGCATGACGGTTTACATTACCAGCACCGGAGCCTTTCTTCCAGGTCCGCCGATTTCAGTTGGTGAAGTTGAAGGGATTTTGGGAGCAGTTCATGGAAAGCCTTCTTCGCTTCGTGTTCAAATCCAAAAAGCGAATAAAATTGAAACCCGCCATTACGCCATTGATGGGAACCAAAAAACAACACATAGCAATACGGAAATGGCTGCAAATGCGGCTGAACAGTGTCTTGACAGAGCTTTCCTAACCCGGGATAAAATCGGAATGCTTGCAGTCGCTTCAACCCAAGGTGACCTCCCAGCCCCCGGAATGGCGAGTATGGTCCAAGCTGAATTGGGCCTTCCAGCGATTGAAATTTTGACTACCCATGGGATTTGTTCATCATCTATGATGGCTCTTAAAGCCGCATGGAACAGCCTTCGTTTGGGCGACCACGAAGCAGCCGTTGTAGTTTCGAGTGAACTCTCAAGCCGTCTTCTCAAGAAGCAACGCTATGAGGCTGCAACAGAATCGACATATGCTTCCAAACGAATTGATTTCAATACTGAATTTCTTCGCTGGATGCTTTCTGATGGAGCTGGTGCCTTGCTTTTACAGGACAAACCTGCTCCGAAGGGATTCAGTTTCCGAATTGATTGGATTCATGGTTTCTCTCATGCACATGCCCTTCCAACATGTATGAGCGTCGGTTCTGCGGGACTTCCCGATGACGAACGGACGTGGCAGGATTACGATACCTACGGTGAAGCAGAGAAGGCTGGAGCCCTCCTCCTTCGCCAAGAAGTTCGATTGCTTGACAACATTGTTCGCATGGGGGTGGATGGATATCTTAGACTCGTGGAAAACGGTATCAGTGTCCCGAGTGAAATCGATCATTTCTTGTGCCATTATTCCAGCCACCATTTCAAGGACAAAATTTTGGATTTACTTGATGCCGCCGGAGTTGGTATACCTGAAGAGCGCTGGTGGACCAACCTCTACACTCGGGGAAATACAGGAGCCGCTTCCTTATTCATCATGATCGATGAATTTCTTAGAACCGAAGACGTCGCCATCAGTGATGGAGATACTATTCTTTGTTTTGTTCCTGAAAGCGGACGGTTCAATACAACATACATGCAACTGACGGCGGTGAGATCATGAACGACGGTGAAATAGCGATTGATGGCAGTCTTGGCCACACAGAACCCTTGAATTCGAAGAATGAGCGAGATTTGAATCCCCACGCTCAACGTTGCCTACAACAACTTCTGAGAGTTTGGTTGGGATTTGAACGAGACCTTTCAACGGTCCCCCTACTACGCCGTATCGATTTAGGAACCTACACGGTTAACGACCATCTCTGTTTGTTGAGGAACCTCAGGCAGCAGGTTATTGAGGGCTCACGTTGGATTACGCGTACTGCGAGTAGTTTTGACCGGGATCATGCAGAAATTCGTTCAACAATCATTAGCCATGCTGTAGATGAACACCGTGATTACGAACTGTTGGAAAAGGATTATGTTGCCTCTGGTGGAATCTTGAATGACATTTTGGGGATGGAACGGAACGTTGGTTCAGAAGCCCTTCATGGTTTTCTGATGCACCGCTCATCCCGTCCCAATCCTGTTGACCTCTTGGGTGCGATGTGGATTATTGAGGGACTGGGAGAAAAGATGGCTCGTTCTTGGGCTGAACGTATTCAGGAACTAACAGGGCTTGGTGAGGATTCAACTCGCTTCATGACCTACCACGGACATAATGACGGGGACCATATGGAACGTTTTTACGACATGCTGAACGAGGTATGCGTGGATGAATTAACAGTTCGTTCAATTATCAAAACATCTCGAGTCGTTGCACGATTGTACCGACTACAACTGGAGGAAGTAGAACATGAGCTTGAATGAAAGACCCCTAAGCCGTAAGGAACAACGAATGCAGCGTAAGCGTGCAAAGATGATGTCGGGGAATCATGGCAGGATGCCTGCAACACTTTCTGATGCCTTGACCGGTGACAAAAGTTTGCCTCTTGATGATGAAGCCAAGGAGTTTTGGTTGAAGGACCTCAAGAATCCACTACGAATTATCATCTTACCAACCCTCCGGATTCTTCTCACAATCACGCTTCATATCACCTATTATGTCAAGCGGCTCATTCCAATCCAATGGAAAGCACATCGTTTCCTGCAATGGCAGATTTGCTTTTTCATGAAGAACTTTGTTCGCCCGGAGGCTAATGTTCTCATCCTAAGACATTTCCAAGCTGAAAGCAATTTACTGAATTTCGTGATTGATAATTCGGGGAAGGAAGATGTTGAACCGGTTCTCATCTATCCAAAGATGATACGGGACTTGATGGTGCAGACCTTCGTTCATCACGATCAGGGGGTATTGATGACCATGCGAGACCTTGAGGAACCCGACCGCACACTATGGCCGATTGAGGACAGAGAACTCTCATGGGCGAACTGGCAGCCCGTTCAGGTTGACTACAGTACTCAGCGAAAGAAATGGACGCAATTCTTGGATTTTGAAACAGCACATGAACTGTTCAAAACTTCATTTTGTTTCTGGCTCACCGCAAAGGAATACGAGGCAGCAATCAATTCGTTTCAATTCGATCATTCAGTCGGCCTATTGATTGATGACATTGTTGGTGCTACTCATTTTGCTGATATTGCTTACAACCGGTTCCCTATGATTCTTGTCGGGCCTACAGGGCTCTCATACCGTTTTTTGATGCACGGCTTTTTTGTTGAGCACGTCCATGCCCATCTTGAGAAAATGCGGCTCAATCTTGGATTGGAGAACTGATGATGCTGGTTCGTTGGGCGGATCTTCAATCATTGGTCTACATGGTCCTGTATCCATCTCTGATGGCCTGGCAGTGGATTTACGGGATTCAGTGGTATCTCTATCTGCTCATGCTGGTTCTCTCGGTCGGCCTTTCCGTGGTTCAACACAATCATACTCATCTTCGAATGTGGCGATTGAAGCCTCTTAATCGCCTCACGGACGCCTATCTGAGCGTCATTCAAGGCATTCCGTCTTATGTTTTCTTCCCGTCTCATATTGGTAATCATCACCGCTTTAACCACGGTCCAGACGATGAGACTCGGACCTATCGTTTTGGGGGACATCACAATCATCTCTTGGGGTACTTGCTTCATCCGTTCCAAGCCTTGACCGTTGTCGTGCCGACCTCTCTGAAATACCTTAGGAAACGAAGTAAAAAAAGTGATTATCAACCGCTTTTTGAAGTCATCCTCATCGGAACATCTACCATCATTCTGGCTTCAGTGAATTTGCAACTTTGGTTCATCCTGGTGTTCCTCCCTCAAATGCACGGTCTTCACTGGTTGCTTGGAGCCAACTACTTACAACATGCAGGGGCCCGTCCGAGTTCTGGTCCAGAAGCCAGTCAACCCTCAACCCTCGATTACTCTCGTAATTTCACAGGGGCAGTCAATTTGATTTGGTTTAACATCGGTTATCATTCGGCTCATCATGAATTTCCTCGGGAACATTGGAGTGATTTATCAGCGCTTCACAAGACGAAGGAATCCAACATTCCTGCATGGCTAATAGAGCGTAGCCTTATGTTCTATATGTTGAGTTGGTTGAATTTATTCTCAAGGAAAAGACCCCGTAACTTTCACGATTTGTCCCTGGTAATGGATGACGCTCCCCCCCGCTAGTACTATATGCGGTATGGGGAACATTGACGGCATGGACTCAAAGTCTCTCGTGCTTAGTTTGGTTCTAGCATTCCTTCTCATAGGGGCAGGTTTTTCCCTTGTTGCTATGGATTCAACGAGCGAAGAGGAACAGGATGAACCCGTAGTCTCCGAACAAGATACTACGGTGATTGTAAACAATCCTCCCGTCGTTTTGACCTCTGCTGTAGTTTCAATGGATTGGACGGGTGAGAACGCCACCCTTTCAGGTTTCGTAACTGACGAAGTCCCTCAAAATACATCACTTTCCGTGCGAATGCTTGACCCTAATTTTGCAGAACTCACTGCCTACAACATTACTCCTGCTTCGAATGGTGCATGGTCGGTTGAGACCTCACTCCAAGACCCAGGGGAATGGATTGTTGAATTGATTGCTGTTGATGATGAACAACAGGTTAGTGAAAAGATGCTCAGTGAATTGATTATTGTCGCTCCTCTTGAACAACAAGTAACACTGACGTTCCGGTGGGATGAGCCAGTTGAGAATGAGACCAACGGGACACTTAGTGGACTGGTTTTACATCAGTTCCCCGGTTCTTGTACCGTAGAATATCACCCTCTTGGCCAAAGTCCAGCTCTTCTCGTTGGAAGTCAAATTAATGAAAGCACAGGAGCTTACGAAATCATCGTTAACACCGAGTCACACAATACCGAAGGGGATATCATTTCCGAGTGTGGTATTTTCACCCAAACAGATCTCACTGTGAGGGTTGTCTTGCCTATGCCTCCAGAGCCAGTTGGGGATGCAGATGGTGACGCAGTCCTTGATGACTCAGATCAATGCCCTTCAACTCCCGAAGGGGAACCCGTCTATTCGACTGGATGTTCAGACTCTGAAACCGATGATGATGAAGATGGAATCATGAATGACATGGATGCCTGTCCAAATACAATGCCGAATGAATCAGTGGACGCTAACGGATGCTCACAAAGTCAATTGGACGATGACAATGACGGTGTGAACAATGCTGCAGATCTCTGTCCGGCAACTCCCGCAAACGAGGCTGCTGATGCCACCGGATGTTCACCGTCTCAACGTGATACCGACGGTGATACCGTTAACGATGCTGTAGACCAGTGCCCCAATACACCTGCTGGAACTGCAGTGGGTGCTGATGGATGCCCAATACCAGACTGGTCACATGAAGACTCATTCCTCTGTCTCAATGGACAAGGTGCGTGGGCTAAAGACCTCAATGGGGACGGAAATAGCTACACGGCGAATACACGTGGTGATGGACAGGAAGGCGGTGGAGGAGGCTCAGGGCCTTGGTTCCAATGCGAGGTTTCGGTATCCTTTACGTCCACAACGATGCAAATCAACTCCAATTCAATTCCCAACCACAACTGGCTCTCAGCATTTGCTGCAAATGCTGAGGAGCAAAGCGAGTCCTTTACCATCGTTCTTGAGCCAGTGAATGACACCGACGGTGGACATTCATCCGCCAATTGTCCTGCTTCAAATGGAGCATATGAGTGTGCTCCAGCTCGTGGCCCTGTTGGTATTGCCGTGAACGGCGTACCGATTTTCGGTCCCGAAGAAGGGCCAGGTGGGGACGCGGTTGCTTTGGAGTTCCTTTATTTCAATGAAGACCGACAGCCCATTGACCTAGGTTATTGTGGGGCGCACAATGGACCTTCGGGCGTACACTATCACTACGATGCTATGTGCCAGTTTTGGGATGACCCAAATGGCCAGACTATCGTAAATTATGATTATACAGACCTTGACTCAACACAACACTCCCCCATCATCGGATGGGCATTTGACGGTTATCCAATCTATGGAATGTACGCTTGGGACGATAATGGACAAGTGGCTCCTATGAAATCCTCTTACGAGGTTGAACGCTCTTCTGAGGGAGGAGACCAAGGTTACAATGGAATCGATGATTGGAATTATGTTAGTGGCCTCGGGGACTTGGACCAGTGTAACGGTCGGTTTGGCCCAACACCTGAATATCCAGATGGAACCTATTACTATGTTTCAACGCCAATCAGCGCTTCCACAAAAACGGTAGTGAATACTGATTCACAAACCGTCCCTATGATTGGTTTCCCATACTTCCTACTTTGCTATCATGGAGAGGCCGATATGAGCAATGCTGATGCTGGCGGTCCAGGTGGCGGGGGCGGTCCAGGGGGCTTTGGTGCTCAAGTTCTCTACACCAATGCACCGGACTCCGTAGATGAATCCTCAACGATAGGTGATGTCTTTTGGGACTTCTCTTGGCTGTGGGTCACACTCCTTGGAGCTGGATTCATGTTCAAGACCCGAGATTGAGGGGATGCAATGAAGCCTTACAGCCTCAGCTGTGTCTTCGTTTCGTTGATGATGCTAAGTGGATGTACGGCTGTTGAGCCTGATGTTTTTGACGGAGAAGACATCGTTCCAATTGGATATGATGCGTTTTCATTGCATGATCATGACGGCTACACATATGGCTCTGAGAACTGGAGTGAATCGGTCGTTGTGGTCCAATTTATGCTGACCAACTGTTGGGATGTTTGTCCAACTCAAACTCAAGACCTCTCTGTATTGTATGGAGAGTTTAGCACCAATATTGGAGATGATTTGGAATTTGTTTCCATTACAGTGGATCCTTGGCGAGACGACGAAGTTGCGTTGACTGACTATATGGATGCCTTCAACACATCATGGCCGATGGTTACTGTGCCCTTCCTCAACGATGAGAACCTCTCTGCTATTGAACAGGTATGGAACGACTTTGACATTACCGTGACTTTACTCGAAAGCAACAACAGTACATCAGTTCAAGGCCGTGGACATACAGTTTACTACAACGTTGAACATACAGATGGAATTGTACTGGTCGACCGAGATGGTATGCAACGTGTCCGTTGGACTAGTGATGATTGGGACCTTAATGGAATCCGAAACGATATCAACGCTCTTTTGGATGGAATTTGAATCCGAAGAGCCACTTCACATCTTGTGAATTGCATGGCCCAGAGTGTCAAGAACTCCTTCGTGGGTCATTTCGGTCATGGTTGGGTGAGCATGAATTGTATGTGCGATATCCTCGAGTACAGCACCCATCTCTAGAGCAAGCGTCCATTCTCCAACCAACTCACTGATGTGAGTACCTACGCCTTGGATTCCCAAGATACGATGGTCGTCTTCACGGGCCACGACTCGGATGAAACCTGCGGATTTTTCAGCCTCTTGTGTTAAGGCTCGGCCGTTGGCTCCAAGCGGGAACTTTCCGGTAATAATCGGGTGGCCTGCTTCTTTTGCTTGGTCTGGAGAGAGTCCGACAGAGACAATTTCAGGTTCTGTGAACACAATGGCTGGGACTGCAACTGGGTCATATACGCGACGATGTCCGGCAATAAGTTCAGCAACCATTTCTCCCTGGAAGGAAGCGACGTGGGCGAGCATTTCACCGAGGTTGGACAAGTCTCCAATTGCGTAAACCCCTTTCATGTTGGTTTCACAGCGGTCGTTTACCTTGACAAACCCACGTTCGTCAAGTGCTACACCTGTGGCTTCAAGACCGGTTGAAGAAGGTTTTCTGCCAACCGTTACTAGAACCTTGTCCGCAACAACATGTTGCATCTTTGAATCATCTTTCTCGTCCTTGTCAATGAAATTCAGCTGTACTTTTCCGTCTTTTGTTTCCTCTGAACCTTTTGCAAATACACCCGTGTGAACCTTGATTTTGTTTTTCTTCAAGAATAACTCAAGAGGGCGTCGGAGTTCTTTATCGAAGAGAGGTAGGACTGAATCCATTGCCTCAACAACAGTTACTTTTGAACCGAGCATACGGAAGGTGATTCCCAATTCCAAGCCAATGTAACCTCCGCCAACGATGACGACATGTTCTGGTAGTTCCTCAAGTAAGAGGGCATTACGAGATGAGATCACATGGTCGTTGTAGGGCATGAATGGAAGTTCAATTGGTACCGAGCCTTGCGCCATGATGACATGTTCAGCTTGGATTAGGGTTGCATCTTTGCCTTCTCCAATCTTTACCGTTTTTGCATCCTCAAACGTGGCCCATCCGGTAATCAATTCTGCTCCAGCATTCTTCAAGAGGGCCTCAACTCCTTTGTTGAGACGGTCGACGATACCTTCCTTCCAACCTACTAGGTTGGCCATGTTGAGTTCAGCCGGGCTTGGGATTGAAATTCCCATGTGGCCGTCCTTCTTTGCATGCTTTGCAAGATTGTGGAAGGTGTGTGCTGCATGAATGAGTGCCTTTGAAGGAATACATCCACGAATGAGACAGGTGCCTCCAGCACGTTCTCCTTCAACGATGATGGTTTTTAATCCGAGTTGCGCTGAACGAATGGCTGAAACATATCCTCCAGGTCCAGCTCCGATAACAAGTACTTGGCATTGCTTTGTTTTCACATCATCACCTCACATAAAAATTGTAGCGGGGTTCTCTAAGTAAGTTTTAACCAACTGAACGAGAGTAGCGCCATCATGGCCGTCAACAACACGGTGATCCCATGAAGAAGAGAGGTTCATCATTCGGCGAACAACAACGTGTCCATTGCGCACGACAGCACGGTCCTTTGCATTGTGAACTCCGAGGATTCCGACCTCTGGTTTGTTGATGATAGGTGTTGCACCAAGTCCACCTAGCCGTCCTAGGCTGGTGATGGTAAAGGTTGAGCCGCTTAGTTCCTCAACACCGGCTTTTCCATCTCGAGTCGCTGAGGTTACGCGTACCATTTCCGCTGCAGAAGTCCAAATATCCATTGCTTCAACATGCTTGACAACAGGAACATAGAGCCCTCTGTCAGTTTGGGTTGCAATGCCCAGATTGATGGCTTCGTGTCGGGTTACGACATTTGCCTCGTCATCATACAATGCATTGCATTCTGGGCGTTGTTCCAATGCCTTGACCAATGCTTGCATAATAAAGGGCAGATACGTGAGTTTCGGAGCACCTTCAGGACGTGTTGCATTGAGGTGCTGGCGCAGTTCTTCCAAAGCGGTAACGTCCACTTCTTCAAAGTATGAAAAGTGAGGAATGGTACTGTAAGAGGACATCATTCCATCAGCAATCTTCCTGCGAAGACCGATGACTTTGATGTCTTCAGTTCCGTTTCGTTCTACTTTTGCTGAGCCACCCATTGGGCGAGCAGATGAAGCACCAGATGCACCGCCTGCGATGTGTCGGTCAAGGTCTGCATGACTGATACGTCCAGCAGGTCCAGAACCTGCAACATGTTGCAAGTCTACGTTTGCTGAGCGAGCTCGTTGGCGGACTGCGGGTGAAGCGAGTGCTTTTGTTCCTGCTGCGCGAGTAATAGGGGCTGCTGCCGGAGCGGCTTCAACTGGTGGGAGTGTTGGTGCTGCAGGTGTTTCAATTGCCGCCTTCTCTGCAGGTTTCTCTTCCTTCGCAGGAGCAGGTTCCGAGGCCTTTTCTTCGCTTGCATTACCATCTCCATCAACTTCGAAAACGATACAAACAGCGCCTACAGGGAGGATGTCACCAGCTTCTCCAACCATGCTTTTGACGGTTCCTTCACAAGGTGCGGGGATCTCAACAGTTGCTTTATCTGTCATCACTGAGAGAATTGGGTCGTCTTCCTTGATGCTGTCACCAACGGCAACCAGCCATTCTACGATTTCTCCTTCAACGACGCCTTCTCCGATATCTGGTAGTTTAAATTCAAATGTTCCCATGTTTATTCCTCCTGTGTTTTCTTTATGGCTTCTGCAATCCTCGACGGACTTGGAAGGTAATCCCATTCTGTTGTGTGCGGGAACGGTGTGTCCCAGCCTGTTACTCTTTGAATCGGTGCCTCAAGATGGTAGAAGCAACGTTCTTGAATCGAAGCGCTCATTTCAGCCCCAAATCCACTGGTCTTTGGTGCTTCATGAACAATGACACAGCGTCCAGTCTTCTTCACCGAATTGACGACAGTATCGCGGTCCCATGGGACTAAGGTCTGTAAGTCTATGAGTTCGCAGTCAATTCCTGAGTTCTTGATTGCTTGCTCGCTCACATGGACCATAGCGCCCCATGCAATCACGGTACAAGCGGAGCCTTCACGAACGATATTGGCTTGTTCAAGAGGAATTGAATAATACTCTTCAGGCACTTCGCCCTCTGGATGGTCATTCCATGTAGGCACATTGTGGGGGTCTCCGTAGAATGGGCCACGATAGCATCGCTTAGGCTCAAAGAAAATAACTGGGTCGTTACATTCAATTGCACTTGTGAGAAGCCCCTTAGCGTTTCGTGGATTTGAGCAATATACTACTTTGAGACCTGGTGTGTGCGTGAATTGTGCTTCGGGAGACTGTGAATGGTGGTGTCCTCCTTTGATTCCTCCACCTGCTGGCGTTCTAAACGTAACAGGGCTGGTGAATTCTCCCCCAGAGCGATGCCTGAGTTTAGCGATTTCATTGACAATTTGGTCATATGCAGGGAAGATGTAGTCGGCGAATTGAATTTCAGCAACTGGGCGTAGACCGTTCAAGCCCATTCCCATTGCAATGGCTGCAATTCCGCCTTCTGCGAGAGGTGAATCAAAGACTCGGTGATGTCCAAATTCTTCTTGGAGCCCGGCAGTCACTCGGAATACTCCTCCGAAATAGCCGACGTCTTCTCCGAAGATGACAACGTTAGGATTGCTTTGTAGTTGGTGCTTCAGTGCAGAGTTTAAGGCTGCAATCATGTTCATTTTTGCCATGCTAACACCTCACTTCCCCAATTCCTCTCGTTGCTCTTGAATGTGCCAAGGAACCGTTTCGTAAACCTCTGTGAAGATGGTTGATGCTGGGGGGTACGGTCCAGTTGCAAGGTCTCCAAATTCACATGCCTCCTTGTAAGCAGCCATGACCTCTGCATCGATCTTATCAGCGAGTGCTGTGTTCTTTACATCATCCCATTCGCCAATTTTGACAAGGTGGGCTCGAAGTCGTTCTACGGGGTCGCCTCCAGGCCAAAATTCTGCTTCGTTCTGAGGCCTATATGCTGAGGGGTCATCCGATGAAGAGTGGGCTCCAGACCTGTAGGTGTACACTTCAATGTGTGTTGGGCCAAGTCCGGCTGAAGCACGCTCACGGGCCCATTTTGTGACGCTGTAGAGGGCGAGGAAGTCATTTCCATCCACTCGGAATGAAGGGATGTCGTAAGCCAGGCCACGCTCTGCAAATGTACGCCCACCCGTAGCCAACGAGACGTGTGTGGAGATAGCCCATTGGTTGTTGACAACATTGAGGATGACAGGAGGCTTGAATGTAGATGCAAAGTTGAGTGCGTAGTGGTAATCTCCCTGGGCAGATGTACCGTCTCCAAGCCACGAAATACAAGCTTCATCAAGTCCTTTGTAGGCACTGGCCATTGCCACACCTACTGCCTGTGAAAATTGAGTTCCCACTGGTGATGAAATGGAGATGAATCGACCTTCTTTCCAAGTATAATGGACTGGCATTTGTCGTCCACGAACGTTATCTTCGGTGTTTCCAATGCAGTGGCAAATCATACTGACCATATCTCGTCCACGAACAAATTGTGCACCAGGTTGTCGGTACGAAGGGAATATCCAATCGTTGTCTTCAAGAGCCATTGTTTGCGCAATGGCCACGGCTTCTTCTCCAAGGGAACGCATGTAAAACGAAAGTTTTCCAGTTCGCTGCATTTTGATCATTCGGTCGTCAAAGATTCGAAGTCGCATCATGTATTCAAGACCCTGAATAAGTGCTTCAGCGTCAAGGCCTGGGTCCCATTCTCCAACTGCGAGACCATCATCGGTGAGAACGCGTACCAAGCCGGAGGCATGAGGTGCAGTGTCTTGCGAAGTACATGTTGCAGGGTCTGGACGATTCAAATCACCCGGTTGTTCAACAAATTTGTCGCCAAAGGATGGAGTGTCTCCGGGACGGAATGGTGCAACCCCAATCGTGTAGGGCGAGGTTGTAACCGTACTTCTCTCCGTCATTGTTTCACCTCAGGACCGGTCCACCTTAAGGGGTGTCGGTGGGTTGGTTTGGTGGTTGGCTACACGGACATATGCACCCGGCATTGTTTCTGTGTTGTTAGCATCCTTTGTTTTCCTGTACAGGAGGCCTGCTTTGAAGGATGAACGTACTAAAGGTCCGCTTGCAATGCCAGAAAATCCGATTTCTATGGCGTGAATGGCCCAAATGTCATACATCTCGGGTTCGGGGAATCGGTCAACGGTCAAGTGGTTCGCAGACGGGGCGAGGTATTGTCCAATCGTGACGAGGTCAACTCCCGCTTCCCTCAGCAATTCTAAGGCTTCGAGAATCTCATCATCTGTTTCTCCTACCCCAACCATGAGGGATGATTTGGTGAGTATGTCTGGGCGCAGTACCTTGGCTTGCCTGAGGATTTCTAGTGACTGGCTGAACGATGCCCGTGCGTCTCTGACCGTCGCATCAAGTCGGGGAACGCATTCGACGTTGTGTGCGAATACTGCAAGAGGGCTGTCGTTTAGCAAATGTTCGAGAGCCACATGGTCTCCAGCAAGGTCGGAACAGAGAAGCTCAAGCGTAACCTCTGGTGCTTGGGTGTGAACGGCGTCAATGCACTGTTTGTAATGGTCCGCCCCGCTGTCGGGGAGGTCGTCTCTGTTGACTACCGTGATGACGGCGTGGCGCAAGTTCATGGAAGTCACGGCTTGAGCAAGGTGCGCTGGTTCCTCCGGGTCTAGGGCGGGAGGTCTCTTGATGGTCCCAACCGCACAGAAGCGGCAGCCTCTAGTGCATTCTTGGCCGGCAATCATGAAGGTTGCATCTCCTGAAGCCCAGCAATCGTGAATGTTCGGGCAACGTGCCTCCTCGCACACTGTGTGGAGTTTGTTGTCCTTAACCGCCGTTTTTGTGGTATTGAATATGGCCTGCTGCTCTCCGCTTGGTAGGCGAGTTTTGAACCATTTGGGGAGGCGTCGTTGACGACGGGGGGGCGATTCCAAACCGCCCTTGGAGGTGGCCATTGGGAGGGGTTTTCCTTCTATTCGACTCCCTCCTTGGTATGGGGCAGTCGGAGTCCATCAAAAAGGTGTGTGATTCAAAGGTTTGTCGGTGAAGCCACGGTATTGATTCGTGAATTCATACGAGGTTTCATGAATTGAGTCCTCGCCATTGGTATTATGAACA
Source organism: Candidatus Poseidoniaceae archaeon (assembly GCA_949373095.1). Taxonomy (GTDB): domain Archaea; phylum Thermoplasmatota; class Poseidoniia; order Poseidoniales; family Poseidoniaceae; genus Poseidonia. The sequence continues at coordinate 126,384 of CASIBY010000005.1, read as the reverse complement.
CCAAGATTGCGCTAATTACCGGGGCTGGCCACCGGCTTGGTGCTGCCACGGCAAACAGACTCATGGACTCCGGATGGTTCGTGTTTGTTCATGTTCGTTCTTCAAGGGAGGCTGCCCAAGAACTGCTCGAACAAGCTGAGGCTCGGAACAATCGCCAATGTGGTGTAATCGTTCAGGCGGATTTGACCGATGATGGTCAACTAAGATCGATGGTTGAAGAGGTTAAGCGTCATCACTTTGTGATGGAGCATGGCCTTTCCGGACTCGTACACAATGCATCGTTCTATAGCCAATCTAAATTTGAAGAAACCTCGTTTGAAACCTACAGGAATTTGAACCGTTTACACATGGAGGCTCCATACTTTTTGACACAACAATTCCTTCCGGAATTACGAGCAGCTCGAGGTTCAGTTGTTGGGATTGTTGACACGTCATGGGGCAAGGCTTGGGAGGGTCTTTCTCACTATACTTCAAGCAAAGCAGGATTGCGGCAGCTTATGTTGAATCTTGCAGGGGAGTTGAGTCCCGATGTAAACGTCAATTGTGTTGCACCTGGGGCAATTATGGCTGCAGAGTGGGAATCAGAACATTTCACAAAAGTCCTTGAAAAAGTACCAATGGGGCGTTCGGGACAAGCCTCAGATATTGCGGCGGCAGTTCAACACTTGCTGGGAGCAGCTCATCTTTCGGGACAAGTACTCCATGTCGATGGTGGCTGGTCGATTGAAGACGCTTGAGTTTCATTGAAGAAGGAAGGCGCCACCGCTTGGGATGCAGGGGTGGCTGAGGTGGTCAAAGGCGCCGGGCTTAAGATCCGGTCCCGTATGGGTTCGTGGGTTCGTATCCCACCCCCTGCATCAACTCGTTCGGCTTCATCGTAATCTCGTTTAGAATCGCTCAAGTTGATGCATCCCATGCAAAACCGTTTAACACCCCCTGCACCACGGAGGCATGGTGAACAAGATGCTGTACAGCAAATCTGCAACCCATTCTCACTCAGTCGCTTGGTTCTTGGCAGCGTTGATGGTTCTTTCAACAAGCGCCGTGCTCCTAGCCACAAATGAGGATAAAATAGAATTGCTTGAGGACGATTCACCAGTTATCTTTAGAAATACTGCGAATCAACAAACCTACGATCTCTACCTTGACAAAAAGAATGACACCTATGGTGGCCAAGGTTCGATAACGACCATCCAACCCGACATGGGTCAAGAAGAAGGAAGCGCTATTGATGGTCTTGAATTTAGAAGCGCTGAAATGATTAGTAACCTCTATGTTAACGGTACTGGAGCAAATAACATTGCTCGTCTTTCAATATATTATCAGTTCAGTGGTGCTGACGGATCAACTGCAGATGTGACATTTTCCATCAAAGCAGGCGACGTACAGATTACATCTGCAAGTAAACCGCTAGAAAATCCTTGTTCAACCTTTCCTCAAAATACTTGCACTTGGACCGTCCTTGAAGTCGAATTTAACATCGGTGCGTCCGGATTTGTGGTCCCTCAGGGCAAACAACTCAAAATCCGAATTGATGCTCAAGCAAGTTGTGAAGACAACACTGGAGGGTTTGGCCAAAGCCCCTGTGACGTCGAATTTGCTTATGGAAAGGTCGGAAGTTCAAGCGGTTATTCCCGGCTTCAAATCATGACCAACGCTCTTTCAGGTTCCTCTGTCCGTGTCCACAGTTGCTATGGTGACTTTGGCTGCAATTGGAACGATTTAGAAAAATTAGAATGGGCTCCAAATCATCGTTTGGAATTCCGTGAGATGCGTTTTTCTGTAGAAATAAGGGATGCTTTTGGCCGTGAAGATATTGAAGAAGTCACGCTTGTGATGAGCACTCCCAACGGAGCAAATTCAGTTTTCGAGGTAGAATTTGATGATGACATGCTGAAACTTGACAATAACGGACTTGTAGGAATTCACAACTACACAGCCTCAGGCTTAGCCTCCGGTGAATATCCCGTCCGTTTGGAGATTAACGATGTACAAGGCCATTCGCTTCTCTTTGAACACCCGGGCTTAGAATTCTTGGAGCATGATGTATATCTTACCGTTCCTCAAAATCAACCTGATGTCGTACTATATGCACCAGGTCAAACCAGCAAAGTAAATTTCTTGATTGAGCACACAGGATCCACCTCATCAAGTTTGGATGTAGTCTTTGACATCGCAGACAATCTTCCCATTGAATGGGCTGAACCTTTGTGGAGTCAAGCCAGCGGCTCATACACCCTCACCGGTGGAGGCGATTCAGCTATCCCTGAGTTGTTGATTGATGTTCCAGAAGACGATTTATCCGACGCCCCCGAATATCTCCAAATCGAGGCCCGTGTCTATGCAACAAACGACCAAGGCCAAAGTGAAGAAGTCGCCATCAAGAACCTAAGGATTGATTTCGAAAAGGTCGATGTGTTTGCACCCCCTCGCATTTCAGTATATGAAGACGAAGAACACCAAAAGCAAATAGCAGATTCCACGCGTCCTGAATCTTATGACGAGGGCCTCTCGCACTATGTTGATGCATTCAACGGAAGTGAAAACTTCTACATCGATGTTTTCAATTCAGGGTTTGATACTGACTCATTTAAGATTCGGGTACTAGAACAGCCAGATGACTGGCAGTACCGCTTTTATTCCAATCAAACTGGAGCAGAACTCACCGAAGATGGTATCTATCATTTGACAACCGATATTGGGTCTACTAAGTTGTTGACAGTACGCATGCAAGTGTTCCCACCCGAAGACCGAGAAAGTCTCGATATTGGTCTCTTTTCGCTTGCCTTTTCAAGCACAGAGGATTCTGAATTGAGGACTGATGTGGCGTTTACTGTGCACCGAACCTTTGGTATTCTCGCAGAAGTCATTGCCGATAGTGATGGTGTTGGTGAGGACAATCTACTCGGTCAAGTCGGTCCAGTAAGCCCTACTCAAGATGTGTGGTACAACGTGCGCATTTCTGATTCATCAAGTACAAGTACAACCGAAACAACATGGAAAATCATTAATCCTCGTGACTTGTCACGGAACGCAGATAACAATCCGAAATACACTGCTTGGGGATATACTATCTCCAATGACACCAATGACAACATTGTGATTGTAACACTCCCTGCTGATGAATATGTAGATCTCCGACTTGGTATCCAGCTGAACGGACAAGTTGAGGCTGGAGAGCACATCGTTTACACCCGAATTATTGAGGAAGGTGTAGAGGAAGAAAATGAGCCAAGGTATTTCGATCTTCCAGTTAAGGTCATCATCAAAGAAGATGTGGTCCCGGGTAGGCTTGAGATCACAGCAAAGTCCGAAGCATCTCGGTTCTCGTCAGGGGAAGAGAAGAACTTGGAGTTCAAGATTACCAATCAAAACAACGTTGAACTTGATGTGGTGATTCTTTTGGAAGAACCACTTGGCTGGGAGGGAGCAATCAGTGCAACATCCAATCAACTAGGTCGGAATTTCATTATCGTGAAACTTTCTGCCTACGAAAGCAAGGATTTCAGCCTTAGATTGACAGCACCTGATTCTCTAAAGGACAGCGCTTCAATTGGGTTTGAATTCAAAGTTACTCCAATGAATAACGAAACGCCCTACGCCGAGGAGTTTGAACAAACTTTCACGTTCCAGTATGTGACCGAATGTACCGGTGCATCCTGCTTGTTTGGTGAATTGATCAATCCCGAGCCCCAGACCATGGTGTTCTATGTGATTCTGGGCGGGCTCTTGCTCTACGCTGCCCGCCGAGGCAGGAAACAGCCAACGGATCACTTTCACGCAGTTATTCCGGATAAAAAGACGGAGGAATTGTTCCAAGAGGAGTTGACTGATTCGGAAGATTCCATGCCGGAACCGGTGGTTGCCCAAGATGATGATGACGACCTCGAATTACTCGAACAACTTGACGATATTTGAGAAAAAAAATACCTTCTTTTCATAGGGTTGTATGAACATCGTACCATTTCCCTTATGAGGCATAAAACACACCGTCAATTGTGAGAACCATGCTGACAGGCTCAAACCTTACTGCCGCGACCCCTCAATTGCGCCTGTCAGAGCGTAAAAACGCCGTAAAATCAGTGTTTTTGACGCTTTTGATGGTGTTATCATCGCTTGCATCCATTGAATATCTTGCAATTGATGTACAAGCAGCCTCGGACCAAGACGGTGACGGGCTTACATACGGTTTGGAGTACCTGATGAACACTCAACCTAACGACCCGGATTCCGACAATGACGGTCTTCCAGACGGATGGGAGTGGAAGTATGGACTTGACCCACTTTCCTCATCTGGAGCAGACGGCGCAGTTGCTGACCCCGACGGAGATGGAATGTCAAATCTTCAGGAATATACCTACCTCATGCCGAGTGGCTGGGACAATCCCAATACCGGCTCTGTTCTTGACAATGGTGTTTGGTGGAACGGAACCATCCCGGTCAATGATTGGAATGAAGAAGATTCCATGCAATACAATCAACCTGCGTGCGGCGCAGCTGGTTCTGACGGAACTGGTAGCATCATCCTATGCGACGAAGACCCTGTAGGGAATATTTGTACAAACGGATTTGATGATGACAAAGACGGTTTCGTTGATGCTGCAGATTCAGACAACGATGGTGATGCAGATTGTTTGAGTGACGATGACGACGGAGACGGACTCATTGACGAAGACCCTGCTGGATGGGATACCGACGGCGACGGAATGAACGATGGATGGGAGGCTGCAAATGGCCTCAATGCAACATCACCATCCAATGCAGACGGTCCAAACGGTGATCCTGACGGCGACGGGTTAACGAACCTCATGGAATATGTCAATCCTACCTGGACGACGATGTGCGGATCCTCTCCATGTTTCAGAAACGGTCCTGACGGTGCTGTGACTGAAACCACTTCGCCTTGCGACCCCGTTCAAGGCGTTGGCCCTGGTGCCTGCGCAACCTATACGGCAGAGGTGGATGGAATCACCTCAACCAACCCTCAGATTGCCGATACAGATGGTGACGGCCTCAACGATTCATATGAGGCACTTACACTTCTCACTGACCCTACGTCCTCAGATACCGATGGTGACGGCATTAGCGACGGTGTCGAAGTGAACGGTGCATACGGTAACCCCGCTCAAGCCAGCGACCCTCGTGACAACAATACCGATGACGATGCCTTTGATGATGGCGAAGAGGATATCAATTTCAACGGATTAGTAGACGAAGGCGAAACCGACCCCACTCGTCGTGAAGATGCCGGTGATGCAGACAATGATGGTATTCAGAACTGGGAGGAAAACCTCTCTTGTACGCTTTGGAACGTCGCAGATACCGACTTCGGGGGCATAAGTGACGGAGATGAGCGAAACATCAGTCACGGCACTGACCCTTGTGATTCTCTCGTTAACTTTGAGACTACATTTGTCAGTTACGATTCTTCCGCCAACCGACTCATACTTGGGAACGGTAGTGGATTTAGTCCAGGGGGTGGCGTAGGTTGGTACAATGTATCCGGGACTTGGGAGTCTTTCGCTTATGCGACGGTGGTGAACGCCGCGCTCCAAGGCGTATCAAACGGCCCAAGTGCATCGCCTAGTCAAGTTGCAAATCGCAACGGTTCGTTCTGTCATACAGATGCAGTGGCTTCCGGAACTATCGGTTCAACACAGCAATATTGCGATGATGATTTCACAGACAGCGACCGAGACGGTCTTGCAGACTGGCAGGAGTTGTTGGGTACATTCGGATGGTTCTCTAATCCAAACCTCGCAGATTCTGATGCTGATGGAGTAGACGACTTCGGAGAAATCTCAGACAATACCGATCCTAACGAACCTTGTGCGAATTTGTTGGACACAGATGGTGACGGCCTCAACAATTATTTCGAAAACAATACGGGTTGCGACTTGCTGTTCATCGGAATTACCAATGGTTCTCAGGACATTTGGGTCACTGACTTTGCTTCGTTTGATACGGATCAGGGTGGTGTTAACGACCGAACAGAATACTATGACGGAAGCAATCCACAAAATGATCCTAGCGATGACGTTCAACCCGATGACTTTGACGGTGACGGCGTCCCCGATGCGATTGAAAATCAGACTGGAACCGACTGGACTAATCCAGATACTGACGGCGGTGGATTGCTTGACGGAATTGAATGTCCGGACCTTTATTGGGTCGCAAATTGCGCAGGCTCACCGTTTGACCCCTTCGACCCCACCGATGATATCCTCAACAACGATGTTCTCTTCTGGGCAAACAACTCCACAGGCGTTGTTGACTTGGACAGCATCCACCGCTGGCGGGCGGTTACGAACGACTTTTACACAGGTTCTACCTATGCGCAACTTGACAGCGTGCACCCCAAGGAGGCAGTATCCATCCCCTACAGCAACCTCACGCATCTTGCTCCTCTCTCGTTCGCAAACGACACTATTGAATGGACCATCAATTACAACAACCCGATTAATATTGGTCAGATTCCAGTGCCTTCGTTCTATTCCAACATATCTTATGTGTTTGAATCGATCGCTTCGTTCTCAAGAAACAACGATACGCACACCCTCTCTGTTGACCAAGGTCCAATTAACGAACTTTGGTTCCAACAACCAGAGTACTACTTTGATTGGGCGACTCTAGCATCCACTACGGTGCCAGGGCAAGGCTTCCCCTACGAACTCCTCACCGATGAAATCTTTACCAATGTGACCGATGTTCACTCCTATGTCTTCAACGTCACAAATGGTGTCGTAACGGATTCAGGTGCAACGGATGCTTACAGTGTTGCAACTGCTCTTGAAGAATTCCTCACCAACGGAAACGGTACAACTGAGTTCAAGCGTAATTACAACGGTTCCAGCACCCCCTCTATTCTCGACACGACGCTCAACATCCTTGAAACAAGAAAAGAAGGCTCTTGCCGAGAATTCAACACTATGTTCGTAACCATGGCTCGTCTTGCTGGGCTCCCAGCTCGCCAAGTGACTGGTTATTCCGGAGGAACATGGACTGGAGAAGGTTATGCAGTCTATGCTACTGACGCAACGACTTGGTCCGAAGTCCGCCTCCAACAAAACAGTGCAAACGGAAATACAGACCTCGGTTGGGTCGCCTTTGACCCTTGCCCACCAGCAGAAGAAATGGAAGTTGTCAACCAAACCATTTCCACCTTGACTTGGAATCGTGACAGTACCCAAGATCTCAATGTAACAGGTCAACTTCGCTATGCGGAAAACGGGACACCCGCTTCTGAAATTCCAGTCTTTGCCTATCTTGTCCCAGTTTCCGATGCAAACCTCGTTCCGGGCCCAGGCGGTTCAATGGACCGTTTGATTGGAGAGTTCCGAACCGATGCAAATGGAACCTTCAACTTCACAGGTGCTCCAGATTCTCCTTCGGCACCAGGCATGCACAATATCGTCATCGAGTACCGTCAGTCTGGTTATGTTCCAAACGGCGGGACTGTTTACGATGGTTTTGTGAACATGACAGAGAATTCATCCTTATTCCATACGGCTCCTGCAGTCATTAACGCTCCAGTTGCTGGTGCAGGTGCAACCACAGTCATTGAGGGCTTGCTCGAGTTTGAGAACCAACCTCTAGATGTCTTCTTCCAACTTCCGAATCAAACTGTTTGGTTGACGTATACCTCCTCTGTTGACGGCCTTCAGAACTTAACCGGACTTGTTGACAGCGCTGGAGCATTCGCATTCACCTTGAATCTCAGCGAATTTGAAACCAAAGGAAACCTCTCTGCTACACTTGGATATTCTGGCTGGCAGGATACCTCAGTCACAGGTATACCTCTCGAGGCTTTCCACCTTAATCCTACAACTACCTCCATAGTACTCAATGTGACCGATGCACCAAATCTGACAGCAGTTATTGAAGGTCCCTTGACCAACAAGAGCATTCTCCTTCTCGATGACAACATCTGGGTGAACGGCTCTGCGGTTTCAGTAGGGCCGTCTCCAGTGCCATTGACAGGAAATCTGCAATTTGCTATTCGTGGTAACAATAGTGGCGATGTTTGGTTCGAAGTGTTCAACACAAGCGTCACTGGGACGTTCTCAGTCCAACATTTCCTCCCCTCGTCAACGATGGTAGGTTCGGGTGAACTAGAAGTTCGTCTTCGCTTCTTCCCAGCAACACTTCCGGCAACGGATGACGCTAACGTAAGTACCAGTTGGCCGTACTTCTTACGCGGTTTCCTTGGATTCCAAGTTGCTGATTCGGCTCAAATGCGAGGCTTTGACGGCACCGTTGAAGTTTCGATTACAGACCACCGAGGGTTTGTTCAAAATCTCGTTCTTTTGGGAGACTATGATTTATCATTCAACGGAACTTGGTACAATACTACCACCGACCCAGGTGGCGACGTGATTGAGTTTTCTTGGCCTCTTACCTCCGACCTTCTTGCAGGGGACTATCCGATTGACATCTCTTTCAACGGTTCAGAGTATTATCAGCCTTCTATCGGCAACGGAAGCATACGGGTACAAGCTGAGATTGGATACAACCTTTCCATAGGACAGGATTGGACTCATCTTGGCGGCTCCACCTTCTTGTTTGGGGACATCTTTGATGCGTTCTACAACACCCCTGTTCTCAACAATGCCACCCAGATTCGTGTTACTATTAACCTCGAAGAGGGGCCAGTTGACATTGCAACATCTTCACTTAACAATTCTACAGGTGCGTTCAACATACCAATCACCATGCCGACCACCATCGCTTCGGGGGTTTACGACTTTGTGCTTGAGTTTGACTTTGAATCTCAGGCACCAATTGGGGGTGCTTACTATTCCTACCTTGATACGAGTCTGCCACCAAGCCCACCAGCATTGATCTCTACTCTTGGAGGTATTGAATCTGAAGTCGTTGTCACGGCTGAACGACAAAACTACATCGTTGAAATGAACAATACTGTTGATTTCATCGCCAAAATTACCGACATTGCAGACGGTTCAAACGTCACTGGGGCTTCAGTGGAATACATCTGGGACTACGGGATTACCAACACCTCGTTGGGTACCGTTTCCTCTGATGCTGATGGTAACGCAACCTTTAGTTTCACACCTTCAGGTATTGCTCCGGGATACTACGATCTATTGGTCATCGTTCAGGACGACATCAGTTCATCATTGACCGCTGGAAATACCCGATATTTGGGTAACTCGACGCTTCTCAACATCACCATTCAGGTCACGAGTGACATCCAATTCAACAATGTTCCAGCCACCATCACCGCAGGAACACCATTCAATGTGGTTGGACAGGTGCTTGATGCAGAGAACAGTTCACGGCCGTTGATCTCACCAGTCCGACTCAATGTCTTCTGGCTTGAGTATCCCGATGAACTTCTTCTCAACGGATTTTCCACAACCACTAACGGCAGTTTCAACATGAGTGTTCCAACCGACACAGCAAACAACGGAACTCAACGAGGCCCTCACACACTCGTTATCTCCGTTGTCAACGAATCCTCACCGTTCTATCTGACTGCAACAGCCCAAACACCAATTCAGGTCATGGGTGTGTCCCGCCTGGAGAATTTGGTCCCGCTTAACCCCGTGGTGATCAACCGTGGAAATACAATCAACATGTCTGCAAAACTTGTTGAGGCTTCGGACCTCTTTGCCCCTCTGGCAGGATATGATGTTGGTCTTGAATTCCATGAAACTTGGTTGACATCCGCCACAACTGACGGTGAAGGCTTTGCGAACTTCTCGTATACGATACCTTACGACCACCCATTAGGACTAATCATCGTTCAAATGGTCTACAACGGTTCAACTGACCTCCTCTCAACCTCGGCTAACCTCACCACAATTACCGTTCGTTCATTGACGTTCATGGTCGTGGATACCATCACGGACAATCCGGTTGCTGGTGATGAATTCAATATCTCAGGTCGGGTGACTTCTGACAACGGCTCAGGATTGATTCAACGGGATAATATTACCCTGCCCAATGCCAATGTGCTCTTCTCCATTGACGGAGTTCCAACTGGATTTACTGTGACAGGAGGAGCCATTGGTGACGGTGGGTTCTGGAACGCAACCCTACGACTTACCGAAACCTTTGGTGCAGGAACGCATGTGATGGAAGCAACGTACCTACCGAATGTCAACTATTACGTGGGTTCAGAAAACAACACATCCTTTGATTCCAGAGGGTTCTCTACCCTTGATTTCATCATACCAAGTCTTGACGGACTCGGTCAACCTTCCTTGAACGACCGTACAGACCGTGGAACCAACGTTTCCTTCCAACTTCTTTTGCGTGACAATCAAGGCGATGCATTAGACAATCAATCCGTGACAGTGACTCTTCCTGGAACCAACGTGAGTGGAGTCTTCTTGACAGCACCCAACGGTAGCGCGTTTGGAACACTTCTCGTGCCCTTTGACTCATCAGTTGGACCTGCGGACATCCGTGCATCCTTTACTGGAATCTCCGGTACAACGGGGATCCTTGGTTCAAACGGTACAACCCCCTTCGTTGTGTTAGCAGCAACCAACCTTACAATTATCGATGCTCCAACGGTCCTCACCGCTGGTGATTCATTGACGGTAAATGGAACGCTCCTTGATGACTTGGGAATGCCTCTCATGGATGCAGGTGCTCCCGCTACTGCAGTTGTTCACCTCACGATTGATGGTGTCCCAGTGGCGAGCATTGAGACCAATGCTACCGACGGCTCTTACACTCTTGGCTACACTCTACCGGATGACATTTCGGCAGGGCCTCACGTCATCGGAGTTGAATTCCGTGGCGGCCGAGAGTGGGTAGACCCTGTTGGCTACGGTGACATCATTAATCCTGAATATTACATGCCGAGTTCAGGAACGGTTGGGTTCAATGTTAGCGTGCCCACCGAGATTATCTTCTTGACCCCAACTGGTCAAGTAGACCGTGAATCAACGATGACCCTTGAAGGTCAACTGGTTGACCTCGTGGACAACAGCCTGCCGAACTTGACGATTGGAATTTGGCTTGATGGACAATGGTTGACCAACACTACAACCGATGAAAACGGATACTTCATCGCAGTTCATCCTGTACCTGCTGAGGCCCAACTTGGTTCACTCTCGGTTGAAATCCGTTTCACAGGAACAGTGGCTTACCTTCCAAGCAATGCAACAGGTGTTTGGGAAATCTTCAGTCCTGTTCTCGTCACCGTTGATATGACCTCTCCAGTGGCCGTCAACGAAACGGTAACGGTGAGCGGAACTGTTGTTGATAACCAACTTCTCGGAATTGCAAACCATGAAGTTCAGTTGGTTGTAGAAGGCATTGTAATTACCTCACTCACAACCGATGAAAACGGTGCGTTTACCTTTGACTGGTTGGTTCCAGACATCTTTGCGTTCGGCAATCACACCCTTGAAGCCGATGTTGCTTCACAAGGATATTATCGCTCAGGTTCAGGAAATGTGACATTCTTCCTTTCACATCGATCTTGGGTTACACTTCTGTTCGAAGACGGTATTGAAGCCACTCGGGGAGATTCGTGGGAAGTTACTGGTCGTCTGTATGACTTTGACACCGTGGAACGAGACGGTTTGGTTGGAATGATGGTCGACATCTCAATGGACGGAGTTCCGTTGTTCTCAACTGTGACCGGGGCCGATGGAATTTGGTCAGCAAGTATTCCTACAACAATGGACCTCTCTCGTGGAACCCATTCACTGTCAGTTAGTTTCGAGGGCACACAGGCACACCTAGCTACTTCAGCCAATAGCAATCTTTTGGTTTGGTCTGATGTTATCATTACGCTTGACCCCACCTCAACAACGATTGTGACAAGGTCTGATGATGTGTTTGCGCCAATTGTCTACACTGGTTCAATACAGGAAGTCGGTGGTGAAGGAGAAGTCTTTGAAGACCTCGTTTTGACCATTGGTAACGGTTCAGAATGTACGAGTGGTCGTGAAGGTGCTCAGTGTTTCCCAACAGTTCTCATCACATGGGCAAATGGAAACTTCTCTATGACATCAACTGCACCCTACTGGCTCGACGTTGGTTCACAATATTTTGCAGTGGACTCTGCTCGTAACGATTCAAACTATCTGAATTCAGGAACGGTAAGCAAGGCTGTCTTTGTACAAGTCAATGCAAACATTGTTCCAACGGTTGGAGCAATCGTTGAAGGTGTTCAAGAAGAGATTGACATTGAAGTCCTCATTACGGCTAAGGATACCAAGAATGGAATTCCAGGGATTAACGTTGTAGTCTATCTTTACGATGAAAACAACAGCCAAATTGCATCCCAGCAACGTCAGACGGACAACTCTGGTGAAGTAATCTTTGACTTCCCTGCCGACCCACCATATGGTGACTATTCCTTCTGGGGCGAAGTCACCTTGGACATCGTCATCAACGACCCACGGATTTCCAGCCAAAGCACACAAGACTTTGAAGCTCAACGCAGTGAAGGATTTGAGTTGAAATATTCCTACGCTGAAGAAGAATCCCCAGTATCTCCGTGGGCTTATGTCTTGGTTCTACTTCTTGGAGCCCTCATCGCTGGAGGCGTAGTTCTCTACCGACGTAAGGTTGCTTCAGACGATCTGTTGAAGGACGCTGCCGAGGTGTTTGCCTACACCGCTGAATTGCTTGCAGCAGGTGATGCTGTTCGTGAGTCCATCTTTACCTGTTACCAAGACCTCTGTGGTCTACTCCAACAACGTGGGTTCCTGCGAAGGGATTTCGAAACCGTTCGTGAGTTTGAATTTGCCATCCGTCAGGCTTTGCATGGAGTCTCTGATGATGCCCTCACAGCACTGGATAATACCTTCGAAATGGCTCGGTACAGTCGTGAAGAAATGGGAAGTCAACATCAAGAAGTTGCTGTGCAATCACTGACACGAATGGGAACCGAAATCGAACAGATTCAGAAGTTCCCGCAGCGTTGATGGTTCTTACCAGCGGAGATGAAGGCGACCGTTGCTGAATTCAGCAGTGAGGTTAGATGAAGCTTCCTTGGGAAGTGGAATTTCCTTGACCAAGGGGGGTAGGTCTCCGTCATCGACCTGCAATTGAACCACAGTTTGGTCATTGATGGTCTTGAAACGTAGATGGAGATCATCGTAGGTGGTTCCTAGCATTGGAATGGTAAGGCCGTCAGGATTCATTCTTCCATTAATGGATTCAACAACCCAAGAAAGGGCACGTTCAGGTTCTGTTTCAGCAAGTGACATCTCAGGAAGCATACCCGCAGTTACCAATACTTCGGTGTGAAGTTGGCGAACCTCAGTGAGAGGTGTGTTGACTCGGTTTCAAAATTGAGCCTGGAGCATGGATGCATCGGGTGAGAAGCCGTCCAAACTGGGTGCGTCTGAGTGATCGATTCGTTCGTGCTTGGTGATTGCTCAATTGCGAGAGGTGACCATTCGTCCATGAGGTTTGGATACGACGAGCCCACATGAACCTTCGGTCGGACTCTTCCTTCACTCCAAGCGTGGAGTCGGGTTGGATTTTGGAGAAAAACCTCCGTGCAAAATGGCCGGTTGATTCTGGGTCCCGCTCGACTCGTTCATTCTGAGGTCTTCAGGAAAACATGAGGCGTAGGTTCGTTCTGTAACTCTTCGGTCCAAAAGCACGATGAGGGCCCTATCTCCAATAGAACGAATTGGACGCCCCATCGCTTGCAGTATGGAATTGATGGCTGGCTGAGAGACAGTGTACCTCCATGCAAGATTTCTTCCAAAACGGTCTTCGGCATGCGCTTTAAGAGCAGATGAAAGTACAGAGGGTGGTGAATTAGGAATGCCGATACAAGCAACAGCATCCAATGCGCCACTATGGTAGTCTACGCCTTCCGAAAGGCGCGCATTAAACACGCCGGCCAACAGAATACGGCGGCCAGCTTTCTTCTCTTCAAGTAGGGTTTCTACCACTTGGTCCAGATCTTGCTTGGTCCAGTTACGGTCCTCCACCATCATCCGAACACCCGAGAAGTGGGCTTCTGCAACAATGGAATTGAGCAGTGCATAAGATGGGGCAAATACAGCCACGTTTCCTGGTGTTGTATCAATGAGTGATTGAATGTGCTGTCGCATTAAATCGGTGTTTTGGGGGGTTCGCTCGGTGTACTTTCGTCGTCACGTCCGAGGCCACGAGCACCGGCCGTCGCATGGCGGCAAAAGGTGATGCATAGGCTACAGCGGTGGTCTTGGCCGTCGGTAGCGCCAAGATGTTGGCGTACATGGTGGGGGGGTACAGCGTTCCTGACATCAGCACGGCACCGGCTGAGCCGGTAAGGACGGGTTTCGAGACCAATCCGGGGTCGAGCAGGTGGGTCGTGATTCGGCCATCCTTTCCCTTTGGTATCGTACACCATCGTCATTGCAGTTGTGGAGCCGAAGCGAATGAGGCAATCTAGAATCTGGGCGACTCGGTGAGCGTTCGGCTCCATTGGGTTTCCATCGTCCCCTGCGTCCATGTCCACATCCACGGCTGAAAGAATGTCTCGCAGTTGATGGATTCGGACGGCTGGGTCTACGCCGTGCTTGCGTCTGTTGGACAGGTGGGCGAATTCAAATTCTTTTGTCCGACAATCCCGTCGACTTCATCACAGGCCCGGTGGAACACTTGGAGGAGGGTTTCAACCTGAACTTCACACTCTTCCTTGTCACCGGTTAAGTGATGAGCGAAGACGGCTGAAAAAGTCCGCAAAACTCTTTCTTGAGGTGCGAATGACCTCGAAAGGCCCAGTAGGCCAAGTCGTGGGTTGCTGCCAGCATCTCTCCCCCAGGCATGTTCATGGATCGTTGAAGCGTGCCGACATACTCTTCCAATTCTGCAAACGTGTTCCGGATCATGGTCTGCGTGAGTCGTTTCTCAAGCGTAAGTCGAATACGGTCGGGCAAGTTGTGTGCTTCGTCTACAACGATAATGATGTCCTCTAGGGACAGGTCCATTGCCTTCAGGCTTGAGTCCCGAACACCTTCATCAAAGAGGTGATTGTAATCTCCAACGAATACATCAGCACCATTCACGGCTTCACGGGCTACTTTCCAAGGGCATGCTTGGGTAACTTCTCCGTTGACGGTGTGGGTTCGAGTAAGTGATACGAGTTCATCAACGTGAAGTGGTGATTCAAGAATTCGTTCCTTGAGGCCAGGGGCACTTGTAATCCATGGTCGGCAGGACCTAGATTTGCGTGCTTGGCTACACATTAGGGAAAACACAACGGACGATTCTTTGGCGAATTCTTGGACGCACATACCGGCTTGACCGACCATGTCTACAAGTCTAATCGGGGCCATCCCTTCTCGTTGTTGGTTGATTTTACGAACGGTGTCAACAACGATACGATGCTGAGTTTGGCGGGACGTGAGGAAGAAAATTGTTTTCCGCTGAGGTTGTTGGCTGGCCACCTGAAGAGCAGCAGCCAGGGATGCTGCGGTTTTACCAATTCCAGTTGGGGCTGCCGCAAGATGATAGCCACCCAGTTCGAGAGCTTTGATTGAGTCTTGAATCATCTCAAGTTGCCCGGGCCGTGGTTGTGTGTGGGCAAGGAACGGGAATTGCGGTGGTTGAATCACCTCATTCCCGTCGTTCATATCGCTCATGCGCCGACGACCCTCCTAAAGGATTGGGATTGAGCGAGGATGGCTTACGCTGGTTCCAAATCGATGTGCCCAGATATGTGGGGGCTGGGCACGGGAACCACCAACTCAGCAAGCTGGAGTGGAATCGGAGTCCCCCTGGCCGTCATCCAAGGGGGGGGTTGTGGGGTTTTGGTTGGGGTAACCAGGGCCAAGGCGTGCATGACGGGCACGCTGACACAGTGAGGCAAAGCCATGCAAGTTTGACCGAACTTGCTTGGCCGTTGGGGTGGCTCCACTTAGGTTGTATCCAGAGTTTTGCCAAATCATCCCATCCCCTCCGCTCTCTCACCATTATTCTTGGTATTCACTGCGTCGTATCGTTGCTGCCCTGGACGCCTCCAGGACTGCATCGAGTGTGTTATTGATCGGCGCCAAGGAAGCTGTTGCCTTGGCGATGTAGAGTTTGATTCCTTCTTGGGCGGCGAGTTCGGGAGTGACTCCTAAGCAACTCGTAGAGTTTCCCAAGTTGCTGTTGGTCGTGGCGGCCCAGCGGGATTCGCACGGTCTCCATGTCCTGTAGGAGCGGGCGGTTGTGGAGGTATTCTTGGATGGCCATTCGGACGACATCCGAACGGTTCCGGGAGCCCTTGAGGCCGACCTGGGCATCAAGCAATGCAAGATCCTCCTCAGTGATTCTGAGTGATACTGCCGTGGTTGGTTGGCTCATCTTGGTTCCTCCGTTATCTGTAGACAGATGCGGTCCCGGCATATAAACGTAATCATATAATGACGAATTGTCATAATCCGTAATACACTCTGTATTCGGCGCCTCATTCGAGCTCATTGAAAACGCGACCGAAGTTTGAAAGCGAAGAGGAGCGAAACACCCGGTTCATGCCTCTCGTCCCAAGCCGTGGCCTCTACCTGTACCTGGAAATTCTCAAGGTCGCCTTTGAGGACGCCATCGTTACCGATGATGAGGCCCAAATCCTCCATGTCCTCTCGCGATGCCTGGGGGTCGCGCCTGCTGATACTGCGGAATGCCGCTCTGTTGTCATCCTAGGGGAAGTTCCGCTCGCCGTTTCGAAGGAGGATGATTCGCTTTCGGCGGACACCATATGGGCGACGTCACCACCTACCAGTCCGCTCTCATCGCCGCCTCTGGACGACGATGTCATTTCTGAAGACGAATGGGCGATGCTTGACCATTTGCGCCAGACGATCGGGGTTCAGGAGGATCAGCACGCACTCATTGAGGAAGCGATTCGTGCCATGAGTGAGATTGATGCCCAAGGACGAAGGCGTATCGAACGACTTGAGCGGTTCATCACAGTTTGCCCTTACCGTTGAGTCCAACAGCCTCTCTGTTTGGGGTTTGTTGAGGTGGACAAGGGACAACCATTAGAAAGGGCCTATGCTAGGGCGGCTCAACACAATGTGTTAGAAGGAATAAAGATGAGCCCTAGTGATGCCATTTATGCAAAAGTTGTAGCCCGTGACCCCGACCAACCAGAGTTCCACCAAGCGGTGAAAGAAGTTCTTGAATCTCTTGAGCCCGTACTTGAAGCCCATCCAGAATATGTGTCCGTTGTTGAGCGAGTGGTAGAACCAGAACGTTTGATTCACTTCCGAGTTCCTTGGGTCGATGACGCTGGAGAAATACAAGTTAACCGTGGTTTCCGAATTCAATTCAACGGTGCAATTGGCCCTTACAAAGGTGGATTGCGGTTCCATCCAAGTGTGAATGCATCTATCCTCAAGTTCCTTGCATTTGAGCAGATTTTCAAGAACTCCCTTACCGGACTCCCAATGGGTGGCGGTAAAGGTGGTGCGGACTTCAACCCTAAGGGGAAGTCTAACGGCGAAGTTATGCGATTCTGTCAGTCATTCATGATGGAACTATGGCGCCACATCGGCCAAGATTGCGATGTCCCTGCCGGTGACATTGGTGTTGGCGGTCGTGAAATCGGTTACATGTTTGGAATGTACAAGCGCTTACAAAACGAGTTCCAAGGTGGAGTTTTGACTGGAAAAGGTCTTTCTTACGGTGGTTCACTCGTTCGTCCTGAGGCTACAGGATACGGTTTAGTCTACTTTGCCCGAGAAATGCTCGCTACAAAGGGTAAATCCTTCGAAGGCGCATCCGTCTCAATTTCCGGTTCAGGAAACGTCGCCCAATTTGCATGCGAAAAAGTCCTTGACTTGGGTGGGATACCAGTCACAATGTCTGACTCCTCAGGATTCATTCACGATGCTGATGGCATTGACCGAGAAAAGTTGGCTTGGATTATGGACTTGAAGAACAATCGCCGTGGTCGTATCTCTGAATACCCCAAGCAGTTCCCTTCAGCTACTTTCACTGAAAGTGCACCTGAACCCTCGGTTAACGGGCTATGGGGAATTAACGTTGACGTTGCTCTACCATGTGCAACCCAAAACGAAATCAACGGAGAGGAAGCGAAAATGCTTGTTGCAAACAATGTCATCGCAGTTGGCGAAGGTGCAAACATGCCTTGCACGCCTGAAGCGGTTGAAGTATTCCATGAATCAGGAATCCTTTTCGCTCCTGGTAAGGCAAGTAATGCTGGTGGTGTTGCAACCTCTGGACTTGAAATGTCACAAAACTCTCTCCGTATCGGATGGAGTCGAGAAGAAGTTGATGAACGTCTTGAGAACATCATGATCAACATCCACAAGAATGCCTCAGAGACGGCCAAGAAGTACGGTCGAGATGGAGATTATGTCTTTGGCGCAAACGTTGCAGGTTTCCTCAAGGTAGCCGAGGCAATGATTGCTCAAGGTGTCATTTGATTCATTCGTTGCCTTCTAGGTTCGTTCTTGGTTCCTTATGGAACACATTTGGCCAACGTTGCTTTAATGCTCGAAAGAGTACCCTTGAAAACACCATTGAGAATCCGAAGAAGATGATCGATGTCCACCACGGTGCTTCTCCGCTGGTCGCGAGGAAGTAAGTTACAACCAAAATCCCCATCCCATAGACCGCTCGGAATGCTGCAAAAATGAGAAATCCTCTAACGATTGGATTCTCGGTTGCCTGAGCCATCCAAGAACTTGGTTCGGGTGGTTGCCTCATTTCATACACCAGTGTTCCATTCTGTTTCATCCACGAAACTCTTGGAAATATTGTTGTGTGTAAGAAAGCGCTTCTGCATGTGGGTAGCCCTGAGCGAGTAAACCATTGTAGTAATCACGGGCGGGGTCAGGCATTGCCATCGGTTGAGGTGCAACTTGAGTGGCAGGTTGAGCCTGGAAGTTTGGCATAGCAACTTGAGCGGCAGGTTGGGCCTGGAAGTTTGGCATAGCAACTTGGCCAGCAGTAGCATTTGCCCAGGCCTTTGTTTCATCTTCTCCCTTACTGCGAACGAATAGCAATACGCCAATTCCTGCCAGTATGAGGAAACCAACTCCACCGACGAGATAGGTCGTCATGGAACTAGCGCCTTGAGCATCCTCATCTGCTTCCTTGATCCACCGAGTAGGATCTTTAGGATAAGCATCGGCTCCTTCAGCGAGACCCCAATCAGCGGTCGGATCAGAATAATTGTCACCATCTTGGTCAAGGCATCCGATTCGGTCAGCACTTGAATTGCCATATACAACTGGACAAGCATCTGCCCCATTGGCAGTGGTCCACGTTGCGTCAGGGTCAGAAAGACCATCTCCGTCACTGTCTGTACATCCAAAGCGGTCTACTGTTGAAGAATCCCGAAGTTGTGGGCAAGCATCGGGTTGGAAGCCGAGGGGATTGTCACCGTATCCGTCTATATCGCTATCAGCCCATTGAGTGGCTTCATCGAAAAAGGCGTCAGCACCATCTGAAACGAAGTAATTAGCTGCTGGGTCAGGGTCCGAGACTCCATCTTCATCGTAATCGCTGCATCCAAACCGGTCCGTGAATGAACCACCAGGTCGTTGAATACAAGCGTCCGGTGTTGTTCCGGATTGGTTGTCACCGTATCCGTCTCCATCTTCATCACTCCATTGAGTATTGTCAACCGGGAATGCGTCTTGGAGGTTGTACCATCCATCACCATCAGCGTCAGGGCATCCTGCGGTATCGCCCATCCATGAGGTCCCTTCTCGGGTTGGACATGCATCCTGATTGTTGGCGTTGGCGACGTAGGTTCCTGGCCAATCTGGATTTCGGTCATCCCAGCTTTGATTTGCGTAATTGTCTCCAAATCCGTCAGCATCAAAATCAGACCACTGTGTGTTGTCATCAACAAATGCATCTGCACCATCTTCAACACTCCACAATGCATCTGCATTGGAATATCCATCGCCATCCGAATCGATACAACCGATACGGTCCATTGTGGATGTTCCTGCAGAATTTGGACAAGCATCTGGATTGATTCCGGCGGGGGAGTCTCCATAGGTATCAGAGTCGGTATCTGCCCATTGGGTCGGTTCATTGACAAACGCATCGTCCACATCCGCCCATCCATCTCCATCGTGATCAACGCAGGCTATCTTTCCATTCTCAGTAGAGTTTCCAAATTCATTCGGACAATCATCTCGAGTATCTGCCCATCCATCACCATCGGTGTCAAGGCATCCAACTTCTCCGAGTGTAGAAGTTCCTGCTATGCTTGAACAATCATCGCTTCCATCGCTGAAACCATCTCCATCGTCGTCGTTGTCCTCGTCAACATCTCTACATCCGTCACCATCAATGTCTGTTGAGGCGTCAGAGACCCAAGTTGGCCGTGGTGGGCTGTATGACGTGCGAGGGCATGAATCATCATCATCGCTGACACCATCATTGTCAATATCATCGTCTTCTATACTGTCTCTGCATCCATCTCTATCCCAATCGCTTGAGTTAGCAGGGTCATTGAAGTCTTGGGTTGAAGTCCAGTTGTATTGGCCACCACGTGCGCAAAGATCAGGAGAGTTATCAGTCAGTCCATCGTTGTCATCATCAGAATCACACTCGTCTCCTTTCTCGTCAAAGTCAGTGTTACCTTGGCCAGGGTTTGCGACTGTGGGACAATTGTCCTCGAAATCAGGAACTCCATCACTGTCAGAATCTTGTTTCATAGATGAATCAAATGCCCAAACATAGACGTCCCAACCACCAGTACTCGTTACGGTCGTTCCACCTTTGGTGATACTTGGAGATGAACTTTGACCCGCAAAGGCTCCAACAACTGCCACGACGTCAGTACCGTTGATTGCAATGCCCCTACCGGTCTCGAAATCAGGGCTATCCGTGACATCAAGCCACGTCCACGATCCCGTTTTGGAAACGCCACCAACGAGGCCATCAAAATTTCCGTCTGGTGTAATAGCCTTATTTCCTGCACTGAAGGTTCCTTGGATGTAGCCGGTAAAGATGAGTTCGTCTTTTGAGGTCATTTCCATTCCTTCCAGGACGTCATCTCCGTTTGTTCCACCAATCACTGCCCAATTGCTATTGGAAGGGCCGCTCCCCTTCTTGATAAAAAATACATCAGAGCCACCTTTATTCGCAGTGATGGACCAACCGCTTTGAGCAAGGGTTCCTTCAAAGATTCCACCCAAATACAAGGCGCCAGCTGAGTCTATGTTCATGTACTCCACGGATACGATTTGGGATGGTATCCCATAGCCGGTTATCCCGGTAATAGAGCCGGCACTGCTCATTTTGACAATGAAGGAATCCTGTGTTCCGACAGGAGAATAACTCGTTGTTCCAAAAAGTACGTTGCTTTGTGTAAGACAAGATACGTGATAGTCTCCGTTGAGGTCAGTTACAACATCAGTAACAATTTGTTGTCCAATACCTCCTCCGCTTGTGACCCATTTGAGTGCACCATTTGCTCCGTCAAGTTTTGCAATAAACACTTCAGCGTTGGAAACGTTAATTGCTGTTCCACCGAAATCTGTTTCACCAGAAAAATATCCTGCCACAATGATGTCACCAACATTGTCTACAGAAATTGCTTGAGGAATACTCGCGTCTGTCGTTGTATTTGGGAGCGTTTGGAATGCGGTAGCCCACATCCAATTGCCCGTAGGGTCTGCGACAGCGACGAAACCATCCAAAACCTGTGTGTTCAAGATGGTCTGGCCGAAATTAACTTGACCGAACATATATCCTGTAATTACAGCCATGCCATTGACCGTAGTGATGTCCGTTAGGAATGAAACGCCTCCCATGCTGTGGTCAGCCCCCGCTAAGAAGGTCCACGAACCTGTGGAATCAATCCCCGCAATGTAAAATTCGTTTCCATTTGAAAAGGGTGAGGTCGGTTGAAGTTGGTAGTTGCCAAAGGTCATTGAGCGGTTAAACTCACCTCCTACATAGTATCCATCAAGGCCAGGGGCGATCATAGTATCAAACTCCTCGCCAGTTGCTGACCCTCCTGCTGAAAGGAAAATTTCAGGGGATGCTGCACGGGCTGAGGCTTCGCTGGTTATTGAACAGAATTCAATTCAATAGCAGTCGTTTGTTGGTGTGCTGCGAGAGGACTGAGTAAACTCACCACGAACAAAACAACGAGGAACAGGGGTAGGCTATGGCTGCGAGTGCTCTGCATACCTTATGGGCAGGGCTCAAAGGCCATCAAGCCTTTGATTCCTTGACGGTACAAGTTCACTCCATGTTGGAGTCAAGAGCAAGCAAATCACTGCCCCCAGCGTCGAGGACTGTGATGGTGGACACTGAGAACGGCTTACCACAGGCGATGCCGAGTTCACGGTTCACCATTGCTGAGCGGTACATGGTCACTTCAGGGTGAGTTGCACGCAAAGCATCAGTATATTCTTCCGGGCAGTTGGCAGCAACGAGCACCAACTTTGCCTCTCCTTTAGCGCAAGCATCGTTAGCTTGGCGTTGTCCAAACAACAGGTTTCCTGTTGCGATTGCATTTTTCAATTGTCGGCTTAGATCCATTTTTATTCCTCCATTCTCCACATGTGTTTCTCATGGTTGGGAAAGTTACTCCTCAGGGATATAGTACAATGCTACGCTTCCAGTACCCAGTGAAATCGGTTGCCCGACAATGATGTTTTCTGCAACACCGGTGAGGTAATCTTTCTCGCCGATGATACCAGCCTTCAACAGGTGGTTCACAGTGACTTCGAAAGCAGCACGAGCGAGGATACTGTGTTTGGTACCAGATACACCGTGACGGCCGATTGCTCGGACTTCACCTTCGGAGGTCATCACGTCAGCGACCATCAACAAGTGACGGACGTCAACTTCCAATCGAGCACCGTCAAGGGTTAGTTGAAGTTCATCAACAATTGCTTGTCGAGCAGCTTCAATACCAAGGTATTCGTAGATTTCAATGATGTTGTTGGTGTATGTACGAGAACGGTCGATGTTCTCAAGTTCACTCACACGAGTTAGATTGCTTCCAATCGTAGAGAGGTAGTACTCACCAGTCTTGTCATCCAATTGTACGTTAGCTCGTTCAATACCGGGAATTCCTTTAAGTCGCATGTCTCGGATTTTCTCTTCAAGTTGCAACAACATGGTGTAGGACGGAGGATTCTCTGCGAGGTCAGCAAGGTCATCTTCGCTGTGAACACCAGGAATCAAGGTCAAAGTTGACGGATTCTTTGGTTTGTCAGTTTGAACAAAGAGTCGTGTAGCACGCTCAAGTTTGTCTTTCACTTCTAGAGGAGTCATTCCTTTTTGCTTGAGGTTACCCTTGTTGAGTTTGAGAACCAGGCGTCGTTGAGCGACGTCAGTTTCCAACGATGCAATGTTCACGGTTGTTGTCACTTCAATTGCTGCAGCGAGTTTCTTTGCGGCACCTTCGTTTTGCTCTTGCTCAGCGGTCATTCGAATCGTCATTGTTGGGGTTTGTGGAACCTTTCGGGCGTCCACAATCTCAATGATACGTGGCAGACCTTGGGTTACGTTAACCGTTGCAACACCAGCATAGTGGAACGTACGCATGGTCATCTGAGTTCCAGGCTCTCCGATGGATTGCGCGGTGATAATTCCGGCTGCTTCGTAAGGATCGATGCTTGCTCGGTCCAATGCAATGATGGATTCGTCGATGACTTTCTTTGCCTGAGCCTTGGTCAATTTCTTCTTACCACGGCTGTGGCAGGCGACCGTTAGGTCGTTAAAGATACGGTTTGTGAAGCGGCTTGAGCCTGATGCTTCGGCTGCAGCCATGAGCGACTTGAACACAGGGTCGTCAGCCAACTCGTCTTCAATAGCCTTCATTTTGCGGTCAATATCGTAGGGTTCAATGGCCACGACGGTCTTGGTACGGGCACGGCGTGTTGTCTTTCGTAGACGAACGCTTGTGACTGGTCCAGTTGCTTCGCTACTTGCATCACGACCCTTTTGAGTTGCGGCTACAATGGTTGCATGAATTGTTCCTGCTGTATCTGAATCGGTTTCACAGAACTTGGCAACGTCGTTTTGAGTCATGACTTTGACATCGTCCCACTTTCGGTCGTCAGCAAGCATGTGTGCAAAGTTCTCTGCAATACCCAAATCCATGAGCTTCTTCTTGGTTGCACTCTTTACGACCATCAGTTCTCACCTCCATCGCTTTCTTCAGCTTCATCTTCCCATGCGCCGAGATCCTCTTCCACGATTTCTCGCTCGTAGGAGTCACGGTCAATCTCAAGTCCACCGGATGTTCCAAGAGCAGCATCGACAATAACGTCGATGTTGAATGGAGATCCGTGCACACCACGAGATGGGTCAATTCCATCTTCTCCGTAGCGGAATTGTATGATACGGTTGGCTGTGTTTCGGACAGAGAGCATTTCGTCGTCGTAGACCTTCAAATCGTCCATTGCGTTGATGAGTCGGCGTTGCATGTATCCGGACTTTGCAGTACGGACAGCAGTATCGACCAGAGACTCACGACCGGATATAGAGAGCATAAAGAACTCCGTTGGTTTCAATCCACGCTTGAATGAGGATGCGATGAAACCACGGTCTGGTGCGCCACGGCCACCACGCTTGAAGTGAGGTAGGACACGGTCATCGTATCCACGTTCCAAGCGCTTTCCACGAACCTTTGCTTGTCCAATGGATGCGGCCATCATGGTGAGGTTGTCCATGGAACCACGAGCACCGGAAATCGCCATGTTGACAGCAGCGTTGGTAGAACCGGACTTGTTCAATTCGTCCCTAGCAAATTCACCAGCTTCTTCCTTACCCTTGTCGAGCATTTGCATGATGTTTTCTTCCATAGTTTCTCGGGGAGTTCGTCCAGGTCGGGCTTCGTAATTCTTACCGCTTATTCCGAATTTATCTAGTTCAGCATCGACTTCATCGCTAGCTTTTGCATTTGCAGCATTAATTGCTTCAATGGTTTCTTCGGTGAGGTCTTCATCATCAATACCGGTTGTAAATCCAAGGGAAGTACAGGCAGCGATGGACATACGAGTGAACTCATCGAGGAAACGAGCACCGAGTTCAGGGCCGTTGGTTTGAACGATAGCGTCCAGTAGACGGCCGTCTTCAGCACCGATTGCCCGCTTGTCAAGTGTTCCTTCAACATCACCGTCTTTGACGATAACCCAGTCGTTAGAGCGACTACGGAAACGCAGGTGGATGTTATCTGGGATGATCAGCGAAATCAAGTCTTGTCCTCGGAAGCAATCAACACCGTTAGGGTCTTTGACGATATCAGGTAGTGTTCCTGTGAATCCGATGTTTCCAAGCATTTCCAATCCGTTGGATTGCTTAATGAGCGTTCCAGGTCGGGAAAGGAGGTAGGCTCCGGAAATGTGGTCGTGAATTCCACCAATCACAGCGCCACCGTAGCGGGGAGTGAGGATGTGTTCTTGGACACGCATCAAAATCTTAGCCTCTGCACGTGCTTCTTCTGATTGAATGACGTGAAGGTTCATCTCGTCACCGTCAAAGTCAGCGTTGTATGGAGTACATACAGCGAGGTTGAATCGGAAGGTATGACCCTTCATGACTCGAACTTCGTGAACCATCATTGACATTCGGTGGAGCGAAGGTTGTCGGTTGAATATGACAACATCTCCGTCGATCAAGTGGCGCTCAACTTGGAGACCAGGCTTAGGGTTACCATAGCGGTCAATAGTTGCGAGACGGTCTTCGACTGCAGTACGCTCACCGTAGAACTCATCAACTGGGCTGAGGCAGTGGGGGCAGGTTACTTCCAGATGGCTCGGGAAGGGTTCTGGGTCTGGTTTGTCTGCTTGGGCGAGTTCGTGCATCCAGCGATAGTGAAGGATAGCTCGTGGGTCATCTTCAGGAAGTGGTTTTCCACTTTCATCAATACCTTGCAAGTTCAACAGTGTTGCAGCGTCGTTAGCAGCGTAAGTGACTTCTTCTATGCTTTGGTCCATTCCGCTAAGGGAAATTTGCTTCTGAATAACCATTCCAGGAAGGAAGTTAGGAGCGGGCATGACTTGGTGGAGGTCAGCTCGCTGCGTGGTATCTTCATTGCATTCAGGGTTGTGGCATCGGAAACCAGCGTTGAGGAGGCGACTTCGTGCGTTGATCTTGACACGTCGGTTGTCTCCTCGGATAATGTAGTTCACACCAGGGTGAACATCAGGACCGCGAAGAATCATCTGGCGCATTTGTTCTCGGTTACGAGCAGTGGCTCGGATCGGGACAGTAAGTTCCTTTGCAATCTTGGTAGGTACTCCGACTTCATTCACGCTGAGGTATGGGTCAGGCGAAATAACGGAACGTGCACAGAAGTTGACACGCTTACCGGAAAGGTTGCTTCGGAAACGTCCTTCCTTACCCTTGAGGCGTTGCGTCAAGGTCTTGAGCGTACGACCGGATCGGTGACGTGCAGGTGGGATACCTGAAGTTTGGTTGTCAAAGTAGGTGGTGATGTGGTACTGCAAAAGTTCCCACAGGTCCTCAACGATTAATTGCGGTGCACCGGAGTCACGGTTTTCACGTAGACGTTGATTGATACGAAGAACGTCAACCAGTTTGTGAGTGAGGTCGTCTTCAGAGCGGTCTCCACTGTCCAATGTAATTGAGGGTCGAACGGTAATTGGTGGGACAGGGAGGACCTTGAGAACAATCCACTCAGGTCGGTTTTGCTTGTCCATTCCAATAAATATAAGATGTTCAGCAGGAATGCTGCTTAACCACTCACGAACATCACGAGCGTTGAGCTTTCGCTCTGTTGCTTCGTTCTTTTCCTTGAAGGTTGTAGGCTTGTCCAAAATGATTTTTCCTTGGGCTGCGCCACAGTGCATGCACACCTTGCGCTTGGTGCCTGAGGTAACCTTCTCAACTTCCTTAATCATCTTGGAGAATTCAGTTGAACCTACACCGTGCTTCGTCATGACGTCGCGGATACGGTTTCGGTAGTAATCCTGTTCAGAATGGTCTGGGTTGGACGGGCTCGTTCCTTCTTCGGTGTGTAGGAGGATTTTACTGCAGGTGTTGCAGGTGGCTTTGAGCGCAGTCTTGATGAGGTTAACGAAACCAATGTGAATCACAGGAAGTTCCAACTGAATGTGTCCAAAGTGACCAGGAGATTCGTCGTACTTGCATCCATCAGTTGGGCAGATGAGTCCAGGTTCGATAACACCCATGTGCGGGTCCATCAGACCTTGCTTGTAGGCGTGTCCATCATCTTTGTAGGTGTCTGCGGTCTTAACTTCCACAGCAGACATCTTCTTGATTTCAATAGGGTCCATCAGTCCAAATCGGATTTGAGCAATCCGCTTGGGAATCATTGTTGTTTTTCGGCTCATCTTCGGTCCTCCAGTTCAAGGCGCATGGCCACTCCTAAACTCTTCATTTCGTCTAGAAGTAGCTTGAATGCATATGAAGTCTGCACTTTGTAGACTTCTGCTCCATCTCCATGGATGGGGCTAACATAAGTTCCACGCTTCGGGTCGTACCAGGCAATGTGCCCGGATTGAGCGCAGACATACATGTCAATACCATCTGATTCATCGAGCAAACGGTCTTTGATGACCATCGATGCTCCGTGTGCAATCAAACAGTCACGTTCCATCTCACCAAATCGCAGACCACCTTGACGGGCACGTCCTTCAGTTGGCTGACGGGTCAAGATTTGAACACGTCCACGGGAGCGAGCGTGTATCTTAGAGGAAACCAAGTGGTGCAATCGTTGGTAGAAAATACATCCAACGAAGATGTCAGCTGGGTATGATTCACCGGTTTCACCGTTGATCATGGTTTCACGGCCTGTGTGGGCAAGTCCATTTCGGACCAAACCATCACGAAGGCTGGATTCCTTTTCTCCACGGAAAGCAGTACCGTCAACACGGCGGCCTTCCATAGCACCAACCTTACCACCGATCATTTCTAGAACGTGTGCCACGGTCATTCTCGAAGGAATTGCGTGAGGGTTGATGATGAGGTCCGGTACGACACCATCAGGGGTGAACGGCATATCTTCCGGTTCAACCAAGCGTCCGATGACACCTTTTTGTCCGTGACGAGATGCAAACTTGTCACCCACTTCAGGAATCTTATGGCTTCGAACCATGACACGAACGAGACGGCCAGAGTCTAGAGATTCGGTAACATAGACGTTGTCGACCCATCCCCTTTCGCCGTGGCGAACAAGCATGGATGATTCGCGTCGTTCTTGAGCCATCAAGAAAGCCCCACCGGATGTTTCCTCAAGGAAACGAGGTGGGCTGGTCTTTCCAACCAATACGTTACCGCCGATGAGCTCAGTTTCAGGAACTGGTAGCCCGTCGTTTTCCAAGTGCATGTAGGCTTCAGGAGTCTTAAGTCCCTTGATTTCCTGCTTTGAGGAACCCGGCTTTTCGATCTCTTCGACCTGTCCACCAGGGAATCTGCGTCGTTCTGCGTTGTAGGTGCGGTTGAAGGTTGATCGGCCGAGAGCTCGGTCGATTGAACCCTTGTTCATGATGACAGCGTCTTGCATGTTGTATCCGTGAAGGGACATGATTGCAACAATGAAGTTCTGTCCACCTGGACGGTCATCAAAGTTCGTAGTTGACATTGCTCGTGTCTTCGTGATTGAGCGCTGAGGGTAGTGCAAGATGTGAGCACGTGTGTCTGGGCGTATTCGGTAGTTAGCACTGGGTAGTCCAAGAGATTGCTTGACCATTGCAGTTCCACCAGTAACACGAGGTGTTGAGTTGTGTTCTGGGTAAGGAATGAGCGATGCGCAAACACCGAGTACCAGTTGCGGGTCAATCTCACAGTGTGTGTGTTCTTCAGTGTAGAGTAGCGGGATTTCGAACTCGGTTGTGTTCCAGTCGCCATTAGGCATGCGGACGTTGGCTCGTAGGTGAGCAGTACGTGCGCCTGGTTCTCCAAGATTCATCCATTCGATGTCCTCGTTCTTGACCGTACGGCCAGCAAGTCCAGCTAAGTCGCCTTCTGGGACGGTCTCTGGAAGAACGAAGGGGCGTGGAGCGATGTAGAGGTCTTCTTCTTCCTCAGCATCAATCCACTCAACGATTCCTTCAATGACTAAGGAGCGGAAATTCATTTCGCCGCTGGTCAACTTTGACAAGTGCTCAAGGGTTAAGCGAGGAGCACCGTCGTAAAGGATGAGGACAGGTCGCAAAATACGTCCCTTGTCAGTGTTGATGAAGATATCTTTGTTCTCCTTGTCGTGTCGGATGGATACCTCAGATGGGATGACACCGCGACGTCGAGCAGATTTGAAGTGCATTACCAATTTCTGTCCTTTCTTGTGGATTCCGTAAATGTCACCGTTGACGTGGATACGATCACCGTCAGTCCAGTCGTCTGGTTGGTACACTTCTAACTCGTCAAGGCGCTCTCGGATTTCGACTTCGTCAATGTTCTCTGAAATATCAATCATTTGAGCAGCGTTCTTTACCAGTCCACAGTTTTGACCTTCAGGGGTCTCGTTGGGGCACAGGCGTCCCCATTGTGTGGGGTGGAGGTCACGAGCTTCAAAGTGAGGCTGACTTCGTACAAGAGGTGATGTGACACGGCGCATGTGTGAAAGTGCAGCAAGATAGGTGGTTCGGTCTAGGAGTTGGCTAACACCAGAGCGTCCGCCGACCCAGTTACCTGTTGCTAAAGCGTGCATGATTTTCGAGGTCAATACGTCAGGACGCAAACACGAGGTAATCTTGAGTTCACGCTTTCGGTTGTGATGTCGCTCAAGTTGGTACTTGAGGTCACGAGAAAGTTGTCCTGCTGAGACTCGGAAGAGGTCTTCAATGAGGTCCCCAGCAAGGCGGACACGCTTGTTAGCGTAGTGGTCCTTGTCGTTTGGGTCTCGTCCTTCGATGGCCATTTCCAAAACTTGACGGACAATTCGGCCCAAGTAAATAGCCTTCTTGTCACGGTCTTCTTGGTTGTCTCCCAAGTGAGGAAGAAGTTCACGGTCAAGAAGTTGGTTGACTCGTGCTTCACGGTACTCTTTTTGCTGTCCGGCTGCGAATTTCTTTTGAAGCCATTCGTGGCTTTCTTCCTTGGTTTCGACTCCGTATTCTTCGTTATCTTTGACTTCGTTGATATTTGCGACGATAAATTTGAATGAATCGGTGTTTCCTGCAATGGCTTGGAAGATTTGTTGATCGTTCTCAACGCCAAGAGCACGCATGAGGAGGACAACTGGAATTGCAGTTGTTCCTGCGGTACTAATTTTGACCATGAGCATTCCATCACGGCGCTTTTCCACGGTAAGCGGCTTGCGCATACCGTCTTTTTGCGAGAAAATCTTAGCAACTTCTGTTTGCTTTGCATATCGCTTGTTGATTTCAACAGTAACACGGTTGGGTGCAAGGTCTTCCATTGAAATGAGGACACGCTCGGTTCCGTTGATGATGAAGTAGCCACCAGGGTCTAGAGGGTCTTCGCCCTTCTTACGAAGGAGATCATGCCAGTTTGCCTTGTCTTCGTCTGATGTAGTAGGTGCGAGGACGCGGTCTCCAGCGATGTGCTTGGGGTGAAGGTTACATCGTTCGGAACGAACCATGATCGGCATGGAACCAACTTGAACGCCCTTCTCTGTAGGTGATGGGACGCCGTTTCGCTTAATGGTGAAATCCATTGAAACAGGGGACATGTAGGTGAGCTTTCGTAGTCGGCATTGCATTGGTGTGGAATCGTTAAGGGCTCCATTGGCTTCTTTCACCATTGGCTTGCCGAGTTTAACATTCTTGATTCGGATGACAATGTCTTGGTCAGCGACGTCAAGTTTGATGTATCCGCCTTCATCGTCATCGAAATCTTCGTCTGTTCCAACACGAATATTGCGAATGATTTTCTCCATGCGGGATAGGGAATTTTCTGTGGCTGGGATACAGTCGTCGTATGATGCGAGTTGGTGGTTGACCAAACTGCGTTCTCTGAAAAATGATTGAATGATTTCTTGCATGTTATCCTCTCCTCAGTTCCCCTCTACAATCAGCCGGTAGGCGGTTGTGCGTCCAGCCGAAGGGGATTGGCGGACGACTTTCAAAACTCGGTCAGCAATCCAGCCAGCAGCCAATGGCTTGTGGTCGGGGTTAGCCGCAAGCCGGGCCATGTCTTCTGCTTCTGCGAGTTCTTTGATGACCTGGACGACCGGGTCGGTAATCAGGATCTTGGGGAGCAATTCCTTGGCTAGACGGTCTTCGCCGGTCTCAGCGTCGGGTTGCACCATGTTCCATGGAGCGAGTTCGGACAACTCGATGGCGAGTTGGTCCTCGTCAGAGATGTTCGGCTCTCCGATGAGTTCTTGGTGAGGTACGAGAATGTGATTGAGTGCGTTAAAGCGGGAAGTAATCTCCGGTCGGTCAAAGTCATCAATTGCCTTTGAACGAATGGTAATCTTCTTGCTCTTCTTTGCAGCACGTCGGCGGGAACCTTGCTCTGCAATGATGTTCATTGTGGTGACGAATTCTTCTGCATCTTTGGAAATACCAAGGATTGATGCTACTTCATCGTGGCCCAGGTTCTTGATATCCGTCATATTTCGGTCTGTTGCGAGTTTGTGAGCATAGTCCTCAGAAACTCCCAGTTCCATTAAGCGTTTTTTAGTTGCACTTTTTACTACCATTCTGACACCCCGCGAACACCCTTGCTCCCAAGCCGGTAGATTCAGCAGGCGGGCCTGACGGGGTTCGAACCCGCGACCATCGGATTAAAAGTCCGACGCTCTACCTGACTGAGCTACAGGCCCAAAGTAGCAACTTGGGCTTTTCGTCCGACCTTCAAGGTGTTATTATACGTTTCGGGGGGTGCGTGACCTACTATCTCTAGCCCGGCCAAGTGTGTACTTTCGCCAAGGGGTGATAAAAACTGCGTTTTGGCCTTGTTTGGGCTGGCGATAGGTGTGTTGGACGCATAGACTCTTGAGGGGCCTTGGTTTGGGGAGCCTTGTGAAATCAGGTCCGAACTTTACCGCCGAGGCCGCCGAGGAGGAAATAGAACGGCTCCAAAGACCTGCCAAAAAAGTTGTTTGGACCTCGCCAACACGCCAGAAATATGAGTTCGATTTACCTGTTACAGTTTATCCTCCGAGGGAAGATACTTCTCTCTTGGCGGGGGCACTCCATCGCTTGGGTTTGCCCAACGGAACTTCATGCCTTGAGATTGGCTGCGGTAGCGGGGCTGTATCGATTCATGCAGCCACTTTGGGGTGGAGAGTGGTTGCGTGCGATGTCAATCCTTTTGCAGTCGCTTGCACTCAACATCACGCATCATTATACGGTCAATCTCTCACAGTTCTAGAAGGAGGCCCAGGTCCCGAACTTGATGGCGGTTCTGATCAATGGGGCGGGGATGCCCATTACGACGTTGTCATGTGGAATCTTCCATATTTACCCCGTCCGAATATGGGTGATGATGTCTTGGGGCCAATGGAGGAATCAGCCCTGATTGATAGTGATGATAAGGGCCTCTTTACCCGATATGTTCAACGACTTGCAAGCGGACAGTTACTCAAGCAAAAGGGAGTTGCTCTTGCCGTGGTATCGAGTTTACTCAACGGCCGTCAGGCGTGTTCAACCGCGTGGCGACACGGGGTCGCGGCTCGGGTCTTGGTCGAAGAGGAATTTGAAGATGGTGAATCACTTGTTTTAGTTGCAATGTGGCACCCCTATTCAGGCAAGGAACATATCCATGAATCCGTTGTAGACAGTACAAATATGATTTTGTTGGGTAATTCATCCCCTGCTGGGGTCCTTTGTACAGCCGATGTCCAACATCATGGGCGGGGTCGTAGGGGGCGTTCATGGGAGTCTCTTGAGGGGGCTCTAGCTGCTTCTTGGGTTATTGATGACGGAACTCATTCCCTTCACAAACCGGCTGACCAAGTGCATCTCGGGTATCATCTGTCCCAATTGTTTCATTCACATGGTCCAGAGCGTATTTGTCTCAAATGGCCCAATGACCTCTATGTTCGCGCTTCAATGACAACTCCTTGGAAAAAATGTGCAGGGGTCCTATTTGAAGGAACCACAATAGGGGCTGGGCAACGTACAGTTCTCGGAATAGGCGTTAATATTACAGCTCCATCAAATTCTCAATTCGCAGGGCTTGACGAACTTAGTCCACTTGCTAAGGGGGAGGGTCTTACCGCTCAACTTCATGCAGTTGTGGCATCAATGTTTGAAGTTCTTGATAGGCCTCATATTCCAATGACCATTCCGAGATTGCAATGCCTCAACAAGGCTTTGATTTTTGGTTCAGTCGCTCTGGGGCCAATGTTCTATAGAGGTGGTATTGTTGAGGTTTCAGGCTTAGATGAGCACGGTTCCTTACGGATTAAAACCGAGTCTGGAGCAGTTATACTAGTGGACGACCCTGACCAGTTGGAATGGTCAAACATCTAATTCCGCATCGAGGATTTCGTCCTCGTCTTCCTCAGGAGAGGCTTCGCGTTGGTACAGGCCATATGCTAGGATAAGGCCGCCAATTGGGAAGGGGAGCATGTCAATTTTGTATTTGCGATCAATGTCAAGATCAAGCGTCGCTTCTCCACCCTTGGTGTCGATTTCATAGGTATAGTATCCACCTTCGGTAATTTCGAGGGTTCGCTTAGCTGGTTCTCCGGCAGTTAGGGGGATGCTTTCAGCGCTGACTATGGTTCCGTCTTCGGCTTTCAGGACCAACCTCACGGTTGATGTATTCTGGACAGTAATCTCAATTTCAAACGAATCCCCAGCCCACATCGATGCCCCGTTGACATAGGGAGGGCTGTCCTCTGAATGCTCGATTGGAGTGACCCAAGCTACCATGAAGAGCCCACCGAGTAATATGGTGACTCCAACGAGGATGAGGGCATCGCTCATCTTCATCTTTGGTGCTGTTCCTCCACCGCCCATATGCCTTCCAAGCGACAACCGACCAAGAAGGTTCGGCTTCCTAACGCTTCCTTGCTGGCTTGGGGAGTGCCATGCGTTCCCTAACCAGGCGTATTTTCCCGCTGGTAGTTATGCACTTTATTTCCATCGTTCGTATTGCTTCTTCGGTCCCGATAAGGGCACGCAATCCTTTTGCTTGTTCAAGAGGGACTTGTAAAATTGCGACTCCAACATCTCTTTCGGTAAGTTCTGTTGTCGTTCTTAGGTGTTCCAATGCCGCTAGGGCGATATCATCTTCACTGGAATGGAACTCCATCAGTTTGATGGGTCGCTTGGATTCAAATGTAGAAGTTATTGATGATATGAGTCCATTCAACGATGAACGTGTTTGATATCGGCTGCTGACCAAAATGCCAATCCAACGACGCTTACCTCTTAGCGCCTTGCTCAACCGTTTGGCCATGGCAGTTCCAAACATTCATGCTTCATGACCTTTGAGTCCAATCTTACCATAGTATGAAAAAAGGTCAACCTCCACCAACCTATGTGGACGAAGGCGAGGTTGCACTCTCCCCTGCGGTGCAGGAAGAAGGTAGGTCCACTTCAACAAAACTCAGTGAGTTGGAGGGAAATGATCCGTCATTACGGGCGCTTCTAAAGGTTCTTTTAGATGTAAAAACCCTACCTCACATAGTTCTTATTTTTATCCTTTCAACCGTATTCTACCTTATGTCAACTAGGGGTGCGGAACGGATCAGTGCGTTGGGTTTCTTGTCGCTCACCGGAGGTTACCTTACTCTTGGCTTATTGTCGAAATATGAACGAATTGACCGACTGACCCGCCTTCCTGGAAATAGTGATTCCCTTGAGGGGGGTAAGATCAAGCGATTCTTCTTCTCATTCAGAATCTGTTTGTTGCCCTTGGCGTTTTCCTTGGGCTGTTTATTGATGCTCCTCGCGGTGTTGGGTGGTGACGGCCTTGGGGACAGCATACTCGAATCTCTCCCGTTTGTGATGGGGAGTTTGTTTGTATTCTGGGCGGTTATGCAGGGTAGAAGCTTTGGGCACTGGTTGTCTTCAGTAGCCGCTTTACGATTGCCTGATGATGGCCCAAGAGAGGGCGGGATGAATCTCGTGGTAGGTGCTCACCTTGTGTTGCTGACCGTTCTCTCCGTGTTAATTCTAAGCGGTGTTGAATTCCTTCAAGGAAACGGCGATGGATTGGCCCAAGATACCATTGAGAACGGGCTGTTTTTCCTCGGCTTTGCAGGATTATTTGTTGGCTCAACATTTCTTACATGGAACCTGCGTACTCTGGCATCTCGTCACCGTTCTCTTCATCGGTTTGCCTCTCGCTGGTTCTTGCTGACTCAGGCCCTAATCACATGGCACTTCTTGACCGTCTGGCGCCACACTGCGATGTCATCTGGGGGGCCAATCATGCTGATTGAGGAATTGCTTTTGATGGTTTCAACTGTTTTCATGGCAATATGGGGGCTTACTTCACGTTCTTACAAATCGACATTCCGTCTGGTGGATGAACACAATGCACTCCCAATCGGCCTCGCCTTTGGATACGCTTACGCAGGTAGTGTCGCTATGCTAACCAATGTATTGGACGACATTCGTTATGTGATGATCAGTGGCCATATTGTCGTGATTCTTACCTTCATGTGGATGCAACGAAAGGTCCTGCGTAGTGTTCTGGCTGACCATGACTCGACGGTGGGAATTCTGCGTACTGTTCGTGAAGTGCCCTTGGAAGAGATATCTACTGCGGGCAATGAAGAAGAACATCAAACTGGGGCTAAAGGATTAGAAAACGCAGATGATGGAGGACTTTCTAATGACGCAAACGGTATTGCTGTTGGTGAGGAGTGGGCTGAAAACAACGCAAAGGACATCGGTAACGATGTTGAATGGAGTTCTGAAGACATCATCGAGTTGATGGATGATTAGGCCGGTTTAATTCCAGATAGCAAGGTCACCACACGGATGGTGTCGATTAAATCTTCACTGACTCGTGCTCCAAGAATAACTTGAGCATCGTCGTCAAGGGCCGATGTAAACAATTCTGCTACTGCATCAACTTGACCAATGGTCATCCCGAGGCCACCTTCAACTTGAATCAAACATCCTTTCGCTCCGCCGACATCAAGCTCCGCAAGGGGTGCTTTGAGGGCAGATTCTAAGATGCCCCTCGGGTCGTCAGGGCGGCCAATTCCAACCAACATTGTAGCCATTCCCTCTTGGTCTACAATCGCCCTGAGGTCCATCAAATCCAGATTGATGAGTCCCATTCGCATAAGCGTTCGAACAAGACCATCTACTAAATCTTCAATCCATTCGGCGCCCATTTGCCAACTTTGGCCCTTCTCTCGAGCTTGCCGAGCAAGACGCTCAAGCGACAATCGAACGGTGACGTGAGCGATTCGCTCCAGCCGTTGAAAACCATCTTCAGCGAGTTCTAAGCGGGTTGCTTGGGCTTCGAATGGAAGGCCAGCCACGGCTAGTACAATGGCTCCGGACTGTCGTGCCTGGCGCGCAAATTCATGAGCTGCTCCAGTTCCTACTCCTCCACCAAGTCCGGTGAGGAGAATCACCAGCTCAGTCTCTTTGAGAAGTTGCTGAGTCAATTTGTTCAGCCCTCTCATCCGCTGTTCGGCCAAAGGAGGTAGAGCGGCACAACCCATGTCGTCAAGGGCGTGACCTAGGCGGAGAACATGGATGGTCTCACCGGTCCTGAAACTGCTGTCGTCAGCGTCAATGAGGGCGAGATGGGCTCCCATTCCACAGCGCTCATAGGCTTGGTGAGCCCATGAACAGCCAATTCCTCCGACTCCTGCAATCAAGATATTGGAGGGGTCCATGCTCGGCAATGGCCGAAGCATCTCCTTGAACTTTGGTGTGCTTGGTGTTGGACTTTAGTCCACGTAACGCAGGTAGCGGCGCCTTGCATCTCTTGCCCAGGCATTGTCAGGTTCAAGGGCGAGAACTCGATCATAATACGTAATGGCATTTTCAAATTCAGAGAGATATCGGCCGTACATGTGGCCAAGGTTTGAGAGGACTGGGATGCATTTCTCGTCTCCTTTGAGCATCCCCAAAAGTATTTTTTCAGCTGCTCCAAGTGCTCCCTTGATCATCAATTCTTCGGCCTCATCAAGCAACTCAAGTTGCTTGTCAGAGAGGTTGTAGGTATTTTCGAATGTGTGATCTCCCATTGGCCTCATATGCTCCCAACGGGTCGCACTCCATCAAACCTCCTCCGGCCCAAACCTGCGAAAATAAGCCTTGGGGGCCTGTTGTTCATTTTTCGTGACCAAACGCTACACTGCGCCGCAATTTTTGTGGCGTTTTGCTGACAATGTTTAAGGAGTCCATACGAGTCGGAAACATGTAAGGGTGAGGCTATGCTCAAAACTACACGAACGTCCCGAACTTCCCTGTTGGTCTTGGTGGGGCTTCTTCTGGTCATTCCAGCACTCGCCTCCTCCTACCACGGAGGCATTGGTGGTCCTCAATCTCACCAAGGCTCTAGCGGCGCTGTTGAAATTGACGACGTGGCCAAATCCGGCTGTCTTTGCCACAACGAAGTTGCAGACAATTCTGTTCAAATCATCCTTGATGACGTCCCTTATGGATGGGTTGCAGGTGAAACTTACACTCTCCGCCTCCAGCTGATTGGTGGACCGGAAGCTACTGGCGTTTACACGGGAGGATTCTCAATGCGAGTGTCTCTTGGTTCGCTGACTGGGGATGGTGTCCAAAACTGGGAAATCGACGGTACGGTGGATGAGCAAACTCTGACTCATACCGAGGCCTCGGCTGCAAACAGCGACCGTTCGTGGACTTTTGATTGGGTGGCGCCTGCTGAGGCTGAAGCTGGAGTTGCGACCTTCTGGATTTCAGGCAATTCGGTTAACGGAGACCAAGGGCCCGGTGTTGAAGACCGATGGAATCAACTCCAATTCGCCCTCACCGAAGGCGACGACGCATCAACATCTCTTGGTACACGAACGCTCTTTGCTGGTGACGGCAATGTCAGTCCTCCAGAACCCGACCATCACGGAGTTGACCTTCACCACATGGGAGCCAAACTTCGCGCCCACTGGCTAGGATTGCTTGGATTTGGTGCTGTTATCGGTGTCATCGTCTTCGCTGGACTCCTCCTTCGCTATGGTTTCTCTACATCTTACAAAGGCCGAAGCAATCAACTCAGGTTGCGCTACAAACTCAATCGAAGAGGTGACCAGTGATGGATGATATAATCACAAATTTGTTGCGTGGAGTCGCAGACGGCTCTGTTTCTGTAGAAGATGCACGAACTGCATTGGAAGACGTGAGCCTAACTGAAGACCAAATGACCTCTGCTATTGACCACGGAGTCTTCAATTTGGCTGAGTCGGGGACTATCGTCAGTGCATCCCTTGCACCATCCGGCGGTTCTTATCTCACCATGTTCTTCCTTGGATGGGGTCTGTTTTGGATTTGCTACTGGAGTTTCTCTATGATTTACGGTCTCGCAAAAGGTTGGGATCAACAACAACTTTCATTTCACCTCGCCATGACCTTCACCACACTCATCATGGTCGGTGTAATCTATCTCAAATTCGTTTTGCCTGATACAATCATCGTGAAACATTCTCAGAACAAGTTCGTTCCTGAGCACATGAAAGACTGGCGGGAGTACAAGTGGTGATGAAACATGGCGCGTGAATACGAACTCAAACCAGCACCAAGCGACGGTGAAGCAGGTCTTGTGGATGCTGCTACAACCATTAATCGCCGTCAATTCCTACGCTACGGATTCAATACCGCAGCAGGTGTCCTCACTGCATCGTTAGGCGTGCTCGGCTTTGCAGCCATTTTACTCCCTCCTGGTGGCAGTGGCGGTGGGGATTTGGCCGTTAAGTTCTGGGCCAAGGGTCGTGAAGACTCTGCTTGGTACGGTGCCCAACACCTCCAAACTATGACCAAGAGTTCCTTTGTGGATGAGGCAGCCGCTTCCTCAACAAAAACAGCCGGTGCATCTGGCGTTTGGAACGGAGTTCCTGTCGTTGTCATGTACGTTGAACACTCAAAGTATGCTGGGACGCCAGAATCTAACGGAAAAGCTCGCTTCCAATTCACCGAAGGTATCGATGAAACTGGAAAATTTGTCGGTCACTTTGATGACCTGGCCGAAGCCGACCCCCGTTTGATGCCGAGCGAAGACCTTGTCATGGTGTTTGGTCGTTGTACTCACTTGTGTTGCATCCCTGGTTGGCAACTCGTTTCGAACTCCTACACTGAGGACTCATGGACTCCCGGCGGTGGAGATGATGGCGGAACCAAACTATTCTGCATCTGCCACTCCTCTCGTTTTGACCCGACCGTTCTTGAAATGAACACAAACCGCAACCGCTCCAACGGTGCAACATTCAACTACGCTGGAATCCGTCGCTCAGGCGGACCAGCGCCGGTGGGCCTCCCCATTATTCCCATTCAGTTGAATGGCGATGTTCTTGAAGGTCTTACTGACTATGTGGATTGGTACACATATTGTGACTGAGGTGATATGATGACTACAATGTTCTGGATTCTTTGGTTCTTTATCGCCTTCTTGGTGGTTCTTGTCGCGTTCACACTACGCAAAGAAAACCAAGACATGCCCCGCCGTGACATTCTACGTGCTGTAGAATCAACCGGTAAGATGGGTGTTGCTGAACGGTCGTTTTTGTGGGTCTTTTCGTGGCTTGATACCCGATTCCGTCTTCAAGACTACTGGAACATGTCCAAAGGCGCATACTACAACATGCACCGCCAGATGCCGCTTACTCACGCTGAAAAGTACAAACTGCGCATCATTTGGTACTGGTACCCCCTCTACTGCCTTGGAGGAATTTCCTTCCTTTCATTCATTATCCTCGTCATCACCGGAACCGTCCTGGGGATTTACTACGTCCCTGGTGGAGAAGGAGATCCATCCCCTGCATATGCGAGTATGGAATACATCATGACACAACTTCCCTTTGGATACATTCTACGAGCCGTTCACCACTGGACGACTCACTTCATGGTTGCAAGCGTCTTTTTGCACATGTGCCGTGTTTACTTCACAGGCGCATACCGTAACCCACGTGAGCTTAACTGGCTCATCGGGGTTGCCTTGATGGCTCTTACCATCGTATTCGGATACTCTGGATACCTCTTGCCGTGGGACAGCCTCGCATACGGTGCCGCAATTATTGGAATCAACTTGGCGAACTCGAGTCCGCTGGTCGGAAAGTACGTCGCAACCTTGCTGTTCTCTGGCTCTGAATTGACTCCTCTGACGGTTACACGCATGTATTTCATCCACGTGTTCATCTCTACCTGTCATCGTTACAACGCTCATCATCATACATTTGTTTATTGTCTGGGTACAAGGCATTGCGGAGCCGCATTGATACGGAGTGAGAAATATGGGATTAATCGATAATTTTGGCAGAGTTGCCTCCATGTATATGGAGGAAAAGCAACACCTTCTGGAAGCTGAAGAGAAGCGTAAGCGTACACGAACGGGGCATGGATTCTGGCCCCACGAAGTGTTGCGTGATAGCATCATTTTCGCATCAATGCTTGCGATTCTCCTGTTCTATGCGTGGCTGATTCCACCGCCACTTCACGGTGCAGCAGACCCCTATGCGCAAGCAGGATTCGTGTTCCCTGATTGGTATGTATTGTTCTCATATGGGTACCTGCGATGGGGAGAATATTTGCCTCAATTCGTTGTTCCAACCGGTTTCATAGGCGAAATCGTTGGCCAACCCATGTTCCCTTGGAACGCTGCTTGGTGGGGCGCTGCACTTACTGGAATTCCAGTCGGTATCCTCGCTCTACCTCCTTTCCTAGGTGGCCGTGAAAAGCGACCCGTTGAAGACCCATGGTTTGCTGCAGCAGGTGCAGTTTATCTCGCTCACATTTGGTTCATCTCTGTGTTTTCGATTAACATCTTCTTGGAACTTTACGGGAAGAATAGGTCGGATTTCTGTAAACTTGATTCACATGGAGATTTGTTGTGTGGTTATCGGGAACCTTGGATTGCAGAAGTATTCAATTCAATTCCATGGGTGATGACTGGGGTTTTGATGTGGATCGTAATCTACTTTGTAGGACGGGGACTCCTTGTCCGTGCATGGGGTACGAGCTTTAACGTCGCAAAGAGCCGTCAACTTTTGGTCGGTGCTCTACTTATCTCTACTGCAGCAACAGTTGCTACCTTTGACACATATGATGATGGTTTTTGGGACGCAAAGGGCCTGTTGACTATCAAAGATTACGGAGAACTCGAAGATATGCGTACACAACCCGTTGACGTTCATGTCCACGAGACCAACGAATTCACAGACGACCGAGGTTGGTCTGAATCAGGAGTCGTTCCAACGACGGCTTTCTTGAACTGGAACATCTATCAGCCAGCGAGATACATCATTACAGACTTCGCCGATGCAAACGGCCATCAAGATGCCGCTAACGGTATCAATGCTGCTTCTGGTTCTCAGACCTTCAACGGAGGCGAAGGCTGGAGCGTCAACGGTACATTTGATGTTACTGAAGACACAAACTATTTCCCAAAGGGCCATCCTGAGGAGTTTAAATCTCTAACCTCGGATTTCTCCTGTGAGTTCCGATCTAGCGAGAGGAAAATCAACGATATTGCTACTCAAAGTATGGTGACTACCACTCTTGTAGTGACCA
The DNA here is from genome assembly GCA_949373095.1 of Candidatus Poseidoniaceae archaeon. Classification (GTDB taxonomy): domain Archaea; phylum Thermoplasmatota; class Poseidoniia; order Poseidoniales; family Poseidoniaceae; genus Poseidonia. The sequence continues at coordinate 84,892 of CASIBY010000005.1, read as the reverse complement.
ACGCCGCTGGCTCAGAAGTTGTATCTTTCTCGAATTGTGAAGGGGCGACTACCGAATTGACTGTTGGAACATACTCTTACACATACGACGTCGCTGTTAGTGGAGCCCTCGCTCTTAACGATAGCATCACTACCGAAACCAGTTTCACCATGAAATCCTTCCAACCGCTTCTTGTTTGGGACGAAAACGCTCCTGCTGGACTAGCAGGTCATACCGTGAATCTATCCAGTGCTGAAGAAATGGCTCTAGGTGGTTCAGCGTTTTCATCAATCGATAACCCAACCTATCACACCAACCCCAAGTCTTTGGACGCTAAACTAACCTATGCAATGTTCATTCCTTGTATTACCTTTGGAGCCCTTGTCTTCGTCTTGCTACGATACATGGCTCGTGGCTATGAGTTCGAGATGAACAAGTGTTACGGCTGTGACCTTTGTGATGACGCTTGTCCAGTTCGTTTGTTTAACGGTGGAGATAAATTGAACATTATCTACAACACGTGGAACAACGAAGACGACGGTGTACCGATGTATTCCTGTCTTACCTGTTCAGCATGTACCAATGCTTGCCCACAACTCGTTGACTACGACTCATACGTAGACATTCGCCGTAGTCTCATCGTTGGTGGGCCACAAGCGGAGATACCGCACACAGTACTCCAGGCAGTTCTCTCCGCAGAAGCTGATGAAGAAGCAGATGTAGAGTTCATTGCAACTGAGGACTACCCTATTACGTCCAACATTGGGTACTACCCTGGTTGTGTTGATTATCTTGACCAAGAAATGGTGTTCTCGCATGTTAACGAAGGCACCATGAATTTAGGGGACTCAACCACTGCAGCCTTCACCCTCTTTGAGGAGATGGGAACCGATGTTTCCTACTTGGGCCGTGACTTCCTCAAGTGCTGTGGTCACGACCAAAAGTGGCAAGGGCTTGATGAAGTCTTTGAGAAACTCAAGGCATACAACCAACGCAAGATTCACGAATCTGGTATTGATACACTCGTCTCATCCTGTGCAGAATGTTTCAGAACGTTTGCTCGCGACTACGAGTTGGAAGATGTCAAAGTGATGCATACCACTGAATTCCTCATTGAACAAGGCTTTGATATGAATTTGAAGTCCGAAGAAACCACTGTGACATATCACGATCCATGTCGCCTTGGCCGCCAAATGGGAATCTACGATGAACCTCGTGAACTCATCAATGCGGTCGAAGGTGTTGAGATTGTTGAGATGGAACACCACGGAGAAGACGCAATGTGTTGCGGCGTATCCAGCATGATGTCCTGCAATGAAGATGCTCGTTCCCTACGTGTATCTCGTATGGAAGAAGTTCGTGCAACAGGCGCTGAAACCATGCTGACCTCATGCCCCAAGTGTGTCTCTCACTTTGAGTGTCTCAAGTTTGAAGGTGACGAAGCCTACGAAGACATTGAAATCCTAGACGTCGTTTCATTCCTTGCCCGACAAGTCAACGAAAAGAAGGCACAAGCAGTTGAGTCCATTGTTGGCGAAACTGCTGAAGCTTGAAATCAGTAGACAATTGATACCATTAAGGCCCCTTGATTAGGGTGTTAGGGGTATGACAGCGTTAACTGTCTGACTCATTTTCTTCATCTTCGTTCATGCCTACGATTTCGTAGTTTGACGGGAAGAGTGCAACAATGATTCCTGCAAGAAGAGATAGGAATCCCCACGTGAAGTTCTGATAGTAGATCAGTAATTCAAGTGAAAGAGCCACTAAGAAGAGTCCTCCAAGGTTTGAGGTCCAAACGAGTGTCTTGAATGTGGACAGGCTCACTCCAGTGGTGCCTGGGTTACGATAAGGTCCGAATTCCCCTCCGAATCGTTGAGCTGATGGGTCTTTTCCTTTCTTTGACATACTATTCTACCTCATCGATCAATCATGGTAATTGCGTCTGTTGGACACGCAAGCACGCACAGCCTGCAACCCGTGCAGGAGTCTCGAATAATTTTCGCCTTGCGATTGCTTTCAACCGAAAGCAATGGGCTCTTGACATCAACAAAATAGAGTTCAATCGCATCATCATCGCATACGATGGTACACTGGTCACAACCGATACACTTCCGCTCCTCCACGAAGGCGACGGTAGTCTCACCACCTTTTGTATTGGCTCGTTGCTCACCTCGTTGGCGATTAAGAGCCGTGCGGATTCGCATGGCTTCCTCTTCTCGCCGGCGACGCAACTCATCAGGGCTGGTCATGTTGTCACCACCGTTGGAGGTTCCCCTTCAAACTTGGCAACGGTCAAGTTGACCAATACATCTCCAAAGCAATAGAATGCTCCAACGAGAAGAGGGGGGTTCCAAGCAGTTAGTCCCGTCCATGGGACCTCTGTGGCCCACGTCCAGTTTTGTAAATAGGTTCCAAGCAGTTCCATCGCAAGAGCAGCCCACGCCATTGCTGCGTAAAGCCGAGGCTGTGGCCCCCACTGTGTGAAGCCAAGGACAAGGAGGAGAAGGAAGATTCCAGATGTATCTCCTCCGGTCCATAAGCCATACAACACCATCGGGACGAAGGGTAGCAAAAGGGGCATGGCCCAAGATACATTCATCTGAAGAGCTGCCCGCCTTCCTAGATCAAAGAGAAAATAATGTCCTGCAGGGACAAAGAGCGGCATGAGGTCACGTTGGTATTCATACACGAGCCATACTTCCGAGAAAAATAATTCCATAGGTGTAGCAATGGCAACGACAGTAAGCATCTCAATGCGCTCTTTTCGGTCAGTTGAGAAATAAATCCGCCCAAAAAGAGCCCAACACCAGATGTTGACTGGCCACTCAGCCAAGGAATCAGGAAGGAGGCCTCCAAGAGCTGTGGCGGATATCCATAGGCCAATCGCAATGGTCCCAACGTACCAAAGCGAGCGGTTCATGGTGTAGGGGATGAGGTTCCCCATTTCAGTTTGCCCGCTCAATATGGTGCTCAATCTTGACGCCGTTCTTGACCATCAAGGAAAGCGCCCTGTCAAGAAAGGCCGAGGGGAGTTGTTCGGGTGAAAATACTCCGGGGGAAAGAATTTCATCGTTTTCACACAAGGTGAGGGCTGTTGCTAGAGTGACAAGACCAGTTGTTCGGGCCATCGATGAGTCGCCTTTGGACCCGCTGTCCTCAATCCGCCAAATGAAGCGTTGAGTGTCATTTTCGGCCTTAACTTCCAGCCAAGTGAATTCATCTCGCGTTTTGTCAAGAGTCCAAGAGTCCAGCAGTGCATCAAAATCTAATTCTCCAGCATCTCGCTCGTCGATATAGCGCTGGATGTGACCTGGCCAACGAACGGTATATTCTGACATTTCGTCTGCTTTCATTGTAAAAAGAAGGGAACGGAGTCCGTCTGAAAGGAAGGCTTCCATGGTCCCTTTTCCACCCACTTCAATGAGATGTCGCTCATCAAGTGCAGGGAGTGTTGCTACCGCTGCCTTTCTGATAACCCTTGCAGGGCGTGTATATTCTGCAATTACATCGGCTGGGGAGAACGGCGCCATATAGGACCAGTCATCATCTGGTTGACACGGATTTCCACCAACTCGGATTTCCGCATTTCTGAACGTTCCAAGTTTGGCTTGTGCTTCAGCGAGTAACATGTTCGAAAGTCCAGGGGCAATACCAACATCCCAGACAACGGTAGCGTTTGAGGCTACAGCAAGTTCTTGAAGTCGGTCGGGAGTTTCTTCGGCAAAAGAAAGGTCAACAACGGTTCTGCCAAGTCGAACAAGTATCTCTGTACATTCCCCGCCAATATCACCGGGCAACATGTTCACTACCAACCCATCTGGTAGTTGGTGAAGTCTTTGGGTAATGTCTCCAAGGTGCATGATAATGCCTTCAGTTGAGTTTGGTCTGAGGTCGTAAACGTGAACTTCGTGTCCAGCCTCAACCAAATGCCGAACAACATAGGCGCCAACTAAACCGCTTCCGAGGCAATGCAATGTTGTCATTTGAGTTCACCGTTCAATGTTTGACTCTGCGCCCATGGCGAGCATGCTCAGTTCCGCGAGAAGTGCATGCCAGCCGTGTGCGTGTTCCCCGTACATGTGGCCGGAGTTTGAGTAATCCTCAAACCGTGCGCTTGGTGAATTAAGGTTATCCATGTCCGATTTTTTAGGATTAATTCTGTAAAACCACGCAGCGGCCTCACCGTCAACAAGGTACACAACTGGTTCAACAGGTTCACCTTCTTCGGTAAGCATGGAGGTGGGAATTCCTTCTTGGATGAGGTAATTATCCACTGCAGCGCCTCCCTTTGCATAACGAAGTTTGTTGATTTTGCGATTGGAGAGGTTTAGTATTGCGTCTCCCGATGTCAATACCATGATTCCTAATCCGTAGGTCCCACGGTCGTTCTTCATAACCACAGCAGGTTGTCTTTCAATTCCCAAAGCATCGTATCGCGATTGGATGTTTGCAATGAAGGCATCAATCTCACCAGCGAGTTTCGTACGGCATTCAATTTCAGTTAGGCATTTGTCCTCAGAAACGAACCACTCAGGCATTAGGTGCCACGGGTCAATATCAAGAATCTCCCCGATTTCATTGACGTACCCTTGCAAACAAGCATAATGCTCGGATTTTCTTCGCTGATGCCAACCCATTTCAGCAGGAGGAGATACATTAGGCGCAGTAAGTCCAGGGAGTTTGCCGTTCGTGAGGTCATTATTCAAGAGGATGAGGTCTGGATTCCCCCCTCCTATCGTCAAATCTCCATTTCCATTGAGCGTCACTTGATCAAGCTTTAATGGGCCAGATATTCCCATGAGGGAACCTAACTCTTCGAGTTCTGGTGAGCCAATAGTACACTTGAATCCGGCCATTTGGATCAATCGCTGAATTGTTGCAATGTTTTCGATATACCCTTGGTTCCGGGTATGGCTTTCAGGATAAATGTGAACCCACTTGCAATTTGGTTGTGTTCTCGTAATGTGTGTATTGAATAGCGCTGAAAGGACATCTAAGTCGCCCTCAGCCACGTTGTTGAATCCTGCGGGGAAATGGTTCGCATCTACGACACCAACTTTCCAGCCTGCATCTCGGATGTCAACGCTTCCGTAAATCGGAATCGGGACTTCTTTTCGTTTTTTAGCCATCCAATTCGTAATCAATTCACGTTTGGATTCCAGCAAGGAGGTTAATTCGTGTACATGGGTCATGGCAAAACCTCGGTGAGTAGGGTGCGGACATCTCCGCCCTTCTTGACTCTTCCACCATCCAAAAGGTGCATGGACTCGAATAATCCGAGTCCTAAAGCCAATTCGGACTGTCCTTTGAATATTGGAGAGAGGCTTTCATATTTGGCAACAAGTTGCTTGGTTTCTGATGAGAATTCGTCAAGGAAGGTTTGCAACATAGTCGGTGAGGTTGCTCGCCCTGCAGGCATTTTTGGTCGCCTAACAATTTCTTTAGGTAGTCCAGTGAGGTCAGCGGCTTCTCGAAGAGCGGCCTTTTCTTCCAAACTTGATGGGAGTCTCCAATCCATAGGCAAGCGATTCGCAGCCTTGAGGTGAGGGGTTCCGAGGAAGGGGACACGTACCTCAAGAGAATGAGCCATGGAATGACGGTCAACTAGGCGCAATTGGAAATTACTGAGTTGGCCATGGTCCAATTCAAACTGAAGAAATTCATCGAGGTTCTTCGTCTGTTCTTCTGGTCGCTGGTGGGGTGAAAGCCATCCTTCTTCTGTACGAAGGGGACCGTCTTCTAGTGTAGTTTGGATAGATTGGGGGAGTGATTGAAGCCGTTGACGAAGAAGAAGAGCATGCTGCGTGAGGTCTCTATACCGGGGATATCCAGCATGTAATTCATCCGCACCCTGCCCGCAGAGTCCCACTTTGACCTTTTTCGCCATCGTTTCAAACAGAGGTTGGAAGAACAGAACCGTTACGTCAATATCTTCGCCATGCCAAATCAAGTTCGGAAGGGCGCGTTCAAACGCATCGGGTTCGAGTATGTGCTGATGATGGCGCAGATCAAAGTGTGAGGCGACGAGTTCTGCCGCTTTCCAATCAGCGTTTTCCTCGCTTTCAGCCACAGTCCAACACTCAGGGACGGGTTGCTCCGCTCGTGAGGCTGCTTCTTGAGCGACTGCAGCTACGAGACTTGAATCGAGCCCTCCTGACAAAACAATCCCGACAGGAACATCCGCCATCAATCGCTGTTGGACACTGGAGACAAACGAGTCGAGAAGGACCGGCGCTTGGGTAACTGGATTCCATTCAGAATCTGGTTTTACCAGTTGATGCTTAATGACCGCTCTTCCCGACATGAACGCCTTTCCATGTTCGTTCAGTTCCCATGTTTCCACCGTCCCAGGTTGTACTTGAGTCACACCTTTGAGGAGTGTTGTAGCGTCAAGCGGGTATTCCCAAACCATTCGCGCAGCAAGTGCGATATCATCCAGTTCGGGGACGTGTCGTTCATCAGCTCGTAATGCTTTGACCTCACTAGCAAAAAGGAGTGTTCCCTCCACTTCGGTTTTCACCATGGGTTTGATTCCGAGCGAATCCCGAGCGAGAATGAGTTGCTGATTATGGCCATCCCATAGTGCGATTGCAAACATCCCGTCAAGCTCTTTCAACCAAGAAGCATGGTCGTTAGCGCTCGGTGCCTGTTGATTCTTAGCAAGAAACTGGTCGTGGAGTGCAAGAATAACTTCGCTATCTCCAGATGTGAAGAAAGGATACTGCTTGAGTTTAGAACGGAGATGGCGATGATTGTAGATCTCTCCGTTCACGATGAGTGTTCGTCCGTTTGAGCCATGGATTGGTTGTTGGCTACCGTGAACATCAACAATTGCCAGTCGGGTGTGACCAAAAGCAACGTAGTCGTCTGACCAAACATTTTGACCGTCTGGTCCACGATGAAGTTGGAGTTGATTCATACGTTCAACAACGGCGAGGTCGGGGTTGCCTAGCATCCCTCCAATGCCGCACATAAACCACGGTCACTGACTTTCCTTTTCAAGGAATGTTCAATCCTTGGTTGAAAAAATCACCAAAGTGGGTAACGGACCATTGTGATTGCGAGGAAAAGAATTGCAAGTCCAAAACCAACGTAGTACGCAATTTGGGGCGGGTCATTATGTTGGGACTCATCTGACATGGGCTCTCCTCAGTTGAAACCAAGAATGCCCCCCATTTGAATATGTTGAGCGAAATCTATGCTGACGATTGCTTCTCTATTACATCACTTGGGCAAAAGGCTCCAGCAAAAGAACCAATGCAAGCGGTATGAGGAGCATGGTGGCATTGTCATCGATGTAACGCAACCGTGGCCATTCAGCAATCATGCAAACTGGAGCAAGAAGCAATGCAATCCATACAGGGGTGCCGAATTGCAGGGAACAGACGAGCCATATTGCAAGGATAACGCCGGTTGATGCCAGCATGACTTGCCGTGTACCGATTCCCTTTCGTCGTAGTTCCCCCATGAGTGGGTCTCCAAAAGATAGCGAGACAATCAATGGATAGGCATAGGCCTCATGTGGGACCAATAACAACACCATTCCAATGCCAAAAGCGCCCCACGCCAAAGCAGATACTTGTTTAGCTTCATAATCACGTTGTCCAAAAATTGTGATTCCATACCGGAGCCGGATACTTTCTGCAACAAGGGCAAACAATACAACAGATGCAACGATTTGGTTCAAGTCCATGCTCACCTTAGTGGCTACATCCTCTCCAAGTCCAAAGTAGAGGAGTGGTATCCCAGCCATGCTCACGTGGATCACTCTACGGAGAATGTGACCCTTCATTCCACCAACCGAAGTATCGACTGGGTTTGTTAGTTCAACTTGATCGCTCATCAGTGTCCCCTAACAAGATAGTCAATGCGTTCTCAATATCAATTGTGCCCTCCGTGAGAAGGTCAAGACATTCATTGTACGAGGGATGGGTTACGAGCCGGCGTTCATGACTTGCAAGTAGCCGCTCCCTCATCCGTGCACGGGTGGCTCGCCCGGATGCATCAAGGTGAAGCAAGAGATCTGAGGCTGCATCAATTCCAATGCCGTGAAGGCCCGATGTCAGCAAGACCGGTGGGGCTTCACTTTGTCCAAGATTAAATGACTCTTGGAGTTCGGAAGCATGTTTTTGGGCCCCATCGAGGTCGGCTTTATTGACAAGAACGGCGTCTGCCAGTTCGAGTAAACCTGCTTTTTCAGCTTGTATTCCATCTCCTCTGGCAGGCCCTTCTACAACGATGATGCGGTCGGCTACTGCTGCACATCGCAACTCGGATTGCCCCGAACCTACCGTCTCGATGAGTACTCTATCCCATCCGCATGCATGAAGAAAAGAAGCCATATCTTCAACGATCAACGGTACGCTACCAGATGCAGCTCTCGTTGCGATTGAACGAACATACACGAGGTCTTTGATTTCAGGATCGTCTACCGACGTCATTCGTACTCGGTCACCGAGTAATGCACCACCGGTCCGTGGTGAACTCGGGTCAACCGCTAGCAGTGCGAGTTTATGCCCTTGTTTTGCCCATTGAGTCATCAGTGCGTCTACCAATACCGATTTTCCAACGCCTGGGGCTCCGGTAATGGCCATGGTACTCCATCTTGATCGGTCGGTTTCTATCGGTGAGGCAATTCCAGCATCGTCAAGAGTAAATGTACCGTTTTCAATGGCGGATAACACACGGGCCAAGGCTCGGCGTTCGCCGTTGAGCGCACGAGCAACTTCATCTTGCATGTGAGGTCACCTCATGCTTTGGATTCCCAATGCCAGTCATTTCCTTGGCCCACTCCAGCATCGTTCATGCCGTTCGCATGTTGGATGAACTCAAGGATTTCAGATGTTGGCGTACCGGGCCCAAAAATTGCTTTGATTCCTGCGCTGAAAAGTTCTGCTCGGTCTTCGTGAGGGATGATCCCTCCACCGAATACGATCACATCTTCAAGGCCTTCATTCACCAACAATTCGCACACTTTTGGAAAGAGATGGCTGTGGGCTCCGGAAAGAGATGAAAGCCCTAAAAACCGAGCATCTTCATCACGCACAGTCTCAACAATTTGTTGGGCGGTTCGGCGAAGCCCAGTATAGATCACTTCATGGCCAGCGTCACGAAGGGTACGGGCGACAACCTTGGCTCCGCGGTCATGACCGTCTAGTCCAGGTTTGGCGACAACAATGCGTAGCGGTTGGGCCATGAACTGAGGAACAGGCGCCTCCCTATCAACACACCCCTTGGAGTGAACTTGAATCCGGGTTCAACCGCCATTTTCACGGATTTACAAGAGCAACGCATAAGGGCGGCGTTTTCATCCATACCAAGGGGGAAGTCCATGTCAAGTACAGAAGACCGTCTAAAAGACCTCAGAAATCGCAAGTCTCAAAGTGAGGCTGGAGGAGGTCAAGCGCGCGTAGAGGCCCAACATAATCGTGGTAAAATGACTGCTCGTGAGCGTGTTGAAATGCTTCTAGATGATGGAAGTTTTCAAGAAATTGATGCCTTGGTCGAACATCGATGTCGTGATTTCAACATGGATAAGAACGTTATTCCTGGTGATGGAGTCGTTACCGGACACGGCATGATTAACGGTAGAGAAGTATTTGCTTTCGCTCAAGACTTTACTGTTTACGGAGGTTCCCTCGGTGAAATGCACGGGCTTAAAATTTGCAAAGTCCTTGATATGGCGCTCAAAACGGGACGCCCCGTTATCGGAATGAATGATTCTGGTGGAGCACGAATCCAAGAAGGGGTTGCTTCGCTTGGTTCCTATGCAGAAATTTTCTTCAGGAACGTTAGAGCATCTGGCGTTGTCCCTCAGATCTCTGTGATCATGGGTCCTTGTGCAGGTGGAGCGGTGTATTCCCCGGCCATTACTGACTTTGTCATCATGGTTGACCAAACCGCACACATGTTCATCACTGGGCCGGAAGTCATCAAAACAGTCACCAACGAAGTCGTTTCCTTTGAAGACCTGGGGGGCGCATCTACCCATGGTTCAAAATCTGGCGTGTCTCACTTCACTGCCTCCGACGATGAAGATGCCATTGCAATGGCACGGGACTTGTGCGACCTGCTGCCTCAAAACAATCTTGAGCGTCCACCTATCAAGAAGACCAATGACTCAAGAGACCGCTTGTGTGATGCTCTTGACAGTATTATCCCAGAAGATTCTTCAAAGCCTTACAATGTCATTGACGTGATTACTGAAGTCCTTGACGACGGGGGATTCATGGAAGTTCAATCCGAATGGGCGCGAAACATTGTCATTGGATTCGGGCACTTGGACGGTAATACCGTTGGTATTGTAGCTAATCAGCCGCAAGTCCTTGCAGGATGTCTTGATATTGATGCGAGCGATAAAGCCGCTAGATTCGTACGGTTCTGTGATGCATTCAATATCCCTATCCTCACCTTTGAAGACGTACCTGGGTTCTTGCCGGGGACCAATCAAGAATGGGGTGGAATCATTCGCCACGGTGCAAAACTTCTCTATGCTTTTGCTGAGGCAACTGTTCCAAAATTGACAGTCATCCTTCGCAAAGCCTACGGTGGCGCATACGATGTTATGTCAAGCAAGCATATTCGGGGCGATTACAATGTGGCTTGGCCCAGTGCAGAGCTGGCAGTTATGGGCGCTGATGGTGCTGTTGAAATCATTCACCGTCGCCGTATTGCTCATGCCCGAAATCCCGAGCAAGAGCGGGAACGCTTGACTGAAGATTTCAAAGAAACCTTTGCAAATCCATACAAAGCAGCAGCTCTCGGTTATCTGGATGATGTCATTGAACCAAACCAAACGCGACAACGCCTATGCAGGGCACTCGCCATGCTCAAGGACAAAGAAGAACTTCGTCCTGCTCGAAAACACGGAAATATTCCTTTGTGAGGTGAAATCATGGCTGGAACGAACGATGAATTACGAATGGCTGCCATCGCTGCAGTCCTTGCGGCTACCCGCCAACAAGGCGAAGACCCAGCGGAAGTAGCTCGTCGTCCTGGAAAGGCTTGGTCACAAGATCACAGGCGAATGGTTACCGGCCGTTCTTCCCTTATGCATGCACGAAGTCAACGCTCACCATGGAGGTAATCTCATGTCAGAAACACGAAAAGTCATTGTCAACGGAACAGAATATGAAGTTGAACTCGAAGGCGAAGGCACATCTTGGAGGGCCACAGTTGAAGGGAAAACTTACGAAATAGAAATGCCGGATGCACCCCCCGCTCCCAAACAACGTCGGTCTGGTGGAGGGAAGAAAAAGAAGTCAGGAACAGTTTCAGCCAACATCCCAGGTAAAGTGGTCACCGTTGAAGTTTCAGTTGGTGATGATGTCACAGAAGGACAAGTTATTCTGATTCTTGAAGCTATGAAAATGCAAAATGAAATTCAGGCGCCAGTTACGGGAACCGTCATTTCAGTTCATTGTGATGAAGGGGAGGCAATTGAAGCAAACGTCCCTCTGGTTGTGATTGAGCCTGTCCTTGAGCCAGAAACTGAAGAATGATTCTTTCGCTGGAATGAGGCAAGAGTTAATCAAGCATAGAAGAACTGTCTTGGATATGCCCAACAAACCCGTCTGTGATTTACCGGGATGCGGAGAGGAAGGGACAGTAGTTTCTCGTCTTTCGCCTGAAGGGTATCTCGTTGCAACGGGAAAGAAGGCATACTCATTTCGTGAAGCCTACCGACGTTTCCATTACTGTTCAGGGCATCATGACGAACTAATGGGAGGCGTTTGGTCTCGCGTCCGCAAGCCCGATGACAAAAAAGACGGCCATGTTGCTCCAACAGCAATTTGAGAGCCCTATCGTAGTAGTTGTGATATACTGCGGAGTTTTCCTTAGAACTATGCGCCAGCCTCCTAAACAACACTCATCCCCTACCGGAGCCAGTCTTCTTTCGTTGATGCTCATCTTCGGTATGTTGATGGGAGTTGTAGCTCCAACAGCTCAAGCCGTTGGGCCAAACCAAAATGACCTAAACTCCAGCGGTGACCTGCCGGATAATACTTCGGTCAATATCACCAACTACATTTTCTCAAGTACATACAGTGGTAGCGGAGAATTGGATATTGGTGATGACAACGATTACTTGAGAGTTGCTTTGACTTCTACACAAGGACTCTACGCATCACTGTCTTTCCCATCAACCACCACCTATGCCAACGGCACAACGGTCACAAATGATTTTGACCTGGTATTCTATGATGCGAACCTAACTTACTTGGATGATTCCTTTATGAATAATCCTGAATCACTCACTACCAATTCCACCAGCCCTCACGGAGGAATGGTCTACATCCAAATCTCACGATATGCTGGCACAGGGACATGGAGCCTTTCTCTCTCCAAATTTACTGTTTCCACCAGCACCGGCGGTGGCGGTGCATCAGTGACAAACTGTACGGGAAACGCTAGTACTAATCCTGACATCCTTGAGCCAAACGACACCATGGCTACTGCAACTTCTGCTTCCATGCTCCCCTTGTATTGCACCGGCCTTTCCATCGATTCAACTGCAGATGAAGATTATTTTGAAATTGACATGATTTCAGGTATTACATATTACGTCAATTTAACCTTCACCCATGCCAACGGGGATATTGATGGTCAGTGGACTGATGCCGGTGGCTCATCTCTCTCTCTGGCTGGATTTGGTTCCCTCGGTTCTGGCTCAGACAACGAAGCAGCATCATTCACTGCTACCAGCAACTTTACTTCTTATCTGAAAGTATTCTTGTATGCCTTCAGTACTGGGACAGCAAATGTCTATGATATTGAACTCTCAACAGACCAACCCGGTGGTGGGCAAAGTTTCGAATCTGTCGATGTCACACTCATGAACACCACCAATGGTATGCTTTCCTTTTATGGCCTCACCGCCAATACCACTTACAATTACAATTTCTCTGTGGGGCAGATGCTCCTTGATGATACGGAGAGCTGGGGGAATTCAACTACAGGTTCGTTTAATGCAACCAACACGACTCACAGCATAAATTTCACATACTCGGCACAGATGATTGAATCGGAATTGATGGTTTCTTCTACCCTTTTTGATGCCTCCAATTCTTCGCTTGATAGTGACGTGGCCGAACTTTATATCGAAATGGTTGAAATTGCAACGACCTCTTCTACGACCGGTGATATCGAACTGACCAATCTAACGATTGGGACCGATTATGAAGTTGGGTGGTATGTCATTGATTTCGTAGAGTGGGAAAGTAATTTCACAAACTCAAATGACGTAAATGCAGCCATCAACGCCTCGATGATCGATAGTGATACGTGGTATCTTACACCGTCGATGACCTCAATGAGTTACCAGATCAACTGGGCCGGTCCAACTTCGATGAACGACCATCTTTTCCTCGCCTTTATTTCATTGAATAGTTCGGTAATCAACCTCAGCGACAACACGAATATATCCGGCCTTCACTTTGAGGATTTCATTCCTCAACTACCTGCCCTTGTCATTAATTCTTATTCGGCCAGTTCAACGGCTTTAACGAACAATGTCCGAGCTCAAGGTCTAGATTTAGTCACCGGTGACAGTTACAAGTATCAATATCGCGTTGAGGATTCTGGAGGGGCAAACCTCGCAGTTTCAACCATGACGACAGTAACTGCAACAGCACAGAACATGTCGCTTCCTTACTTCAATTATACAACCCCTTCAACTTCGGGAATATACTGTGTCTTTGCGGACCTCTTTTCCTCTGCAAGCGTTCAACTCATCGGAGATTCTGATTGTTTCACACTTACCCTTGATGATGATAACGACGGTATCGCAAATGAAATAGATTTGTGTGCCAACACTACTGCCGGAGCAACCGTGGACCTCGATGGTTGTGCATTGAATCAGAAGGACAGTGACGGTGATGGATACAACGACAGCATCGATGATTTCCCCTATGATTCCTCTCAATACTCAGATATGGACGGGGATGGCTATGGGGATAATCCAAATGGAAATGCATCGGATGCATTCCCTTCAGATGGTTCGCAATGGAGCGATGCAGATGGGGATGGCTTTGGTGATAATCCAACCGGAACTACTCCCGATGCATTCCCAACAGACCCAACACAATGGTCAGATGCTGATGGGGATGGTTACGGAGATAATGCAAGCGGTAACAATCCCGATGAATGGCCTGCTGATTCAACTCAGTGGGAAGATATGGACGGCGACGGCTACGGCGACAACCCATCAGGCACTAATGGAGACGCCTTCCCGAATGATTCCTCACAATGGTCGGACACAGACGGTGACGGCTACGGAGACAACCCTGCTGGTACAACGCCGGACGGTTTCCCTTCAGACAACACCCAATGGGAAGATGCAGACGGTGATGGCTACGGCGACAATCCGACCGGAACAGACGGCGACCAGTTCCCTTCAGATGCGACACAATGGTTTGATGAAGACGGTGATGGATACGGTGACAACCAAGCCGGCACCGATCCCGATGCATTCCCTAACGACTCAACCCAGTGGAGTGACGTTGATGGTGACGGCTATGGTGACAACGCAGCAGGACTGAACGGTGACGCCTTCCCTAACGAACCGAGCCAACATGCTGACCAAGACAACGACGGCTACGGCGACAATTCAAGCGGGCTGAATGGTGACCAATGCCTCGGTACGCCACCTGGACAAGTTGTAGATTCAACCGGTTGTGCATCTTCTCAACTTGATGCTGACTTAGACGGAGTTGACGACGCTGCAGACGCATGCCCAGATACACCAGCCGGAGAGCAGGTCGACAACGTTGGCTGTTCCTCCAGCCAAGAAGATAGTGATAATGACATGGTGATGAATGCGTTTGATGCTTGTCCAAACACTCCACTCGGCCTTCAGGTTGACGCAGCTGGCTGTGCACTCAGCCAACTTGATACCGATTCCGATGACATTACAGACGACCGTGATGACTGTCCAACGACAACCGCAGGCCTACCTGTTAACGGTGTGGGATGTGCTGCAAATGAGCGTGATACAGATGGAGACAATGTCGTTGATGCCAGCGATATTTGCGACCTCACTCCCTCAAACGAAATTGCAGATGTTCAAGGATGCGCTCCTTCACAAAAGGATTCGGACGGAGATGATGTATACGATGATGTTGATAATTGCCCTGGGACTGGAAATGATTTGTCCGTGGATTCTCTTGGTTGTGCTACCAATCAACTTGATGCGGATGACGACGAAATTTCTGATGCCAACGATACTTGCCCTGCGACTCCTGCAGGTGAGCAACCAGATTCCGAAGGGTGTTCAGCCTCACAGAGGGACGAAGACCTCGATGATATCATGAATAATATGGACCTATGTCCCGACACTCCCGTGACGCAACCCGTTGATCTAGACGGATGTGCTGACCAGCAAAAGGACGACGATAAAGATGGAATAAAGAATCATCTTGACAACTGTCCAAATACGCCCGTAGGTGAACTGATTGATGCTAGTGGTTGCGCACTGCTACAGTTGGACTCGGACGGAGATGGAGTTAGCGACGCAGAAGACGACTTCAAATATGATTCAAATTTGTCAATTGACACTGATGGTGACGGAGTTGCTGACAGTATGGATGCTTATCCAGAAGATGGAACTCGTTCGGTCGCAGATATTGTTGAATCTGGAAACGGAATGCTCTATGCGATTATCACCCTACTAATTCTTGCTCTCCTTGGAGGCGGAGGATTTGTGTTTATGCGAAAGCCCGATGAGGCTTCAAATATGTTTGAATCCAATCAGACCAAAGATTCTGCATCTGAACAGTTTGTTGCTGAAGAGGAAAAGTCACTCCCTTCAATCGATGCCACATCGGAGCAATGGGAGGAAAACGGCGTTCACTGGTCTCGTGACGGAGAAGGAAATCTTTCCTACTTTGATGCTACCTCACAAGAATGGCTCACTTACGAATCTTGAGATCTCATGGTTGGAGTTCCAAAAGAAGATGTTGTTGATGCAGCAGGTTCGGACGAACTCTACCTTGGATTTGTTTGGAATGGCTTTCGGAACTTGTTGACCTTGATTTCTTTTGTTAGTTTGGTTGTTGTCAATCGTTTTGAGACTCCATTTGCCGGAATTAGTTTTCAAATTTCAATGTTCTTTGTATTCCTCGTTGTAGTTCTTAGTACGGGAAAAACATTTCATTTTGACACCAAAACCGATATCTTTCGTTATCATCAAACGTTTATGCTTTTGTCGTTATCATGGATTGAAGCTGGTCGGGTATCACATATGCGTGTTGCCAAATTCATTACGAAGGAAACATATACCGAAGAGGGTCATAAAATGACTCACGAAGAACTTCACCTTCTGTTCAGTGAGGGAGAACCGTTCCATTTTGTGTCAATTTTAGGCCGTTCACATCTTGAACGAATTAAATCAAAAATCAATCGTTTCCTCTTTGTTAACCGTGTTCATGGTCTTGATTTAGAAACCGTAGATATGACCGATCCACTATCAAATAACAACGAGTTCGATTTGAATACACAACTATCTGCTAAAGAGACTGAATCGGATGAAACCTCAACGTTTTGGTGAAGATTCTAAGATTAACCGACGCAGGGGACAACTCTAAATCCTCGGGAAACGACCTCTAACTGCTGGTCCAAATGTCTGATGATGAGTTTGCTGATTTTGAGAATGTCGTTTGGCCAAAAACGCCAATAGAAGAAACCACATTTGAACATCCAGTCATTCCAAACGCATCGGCAAAAAGTAACTTCATGCCCGTTCTCGCAGTGGCAGGGCTGTTGTTGGTAACCATCACTTTGGGTGGTATCTACAGCCTGATTAGCGGGGGGTACCATTAACCAAGACGATGTTGACGAAGACGGAATTTCTAATTTAATGGATTCCTGTTACGATGGAGAGCGAGATTGGACATCATCTCTTGAGACTGACCATGATGGAGACGGTTGCCGGGATCTCTCCGAGGATGAAGATGCATGATAATGATGGGCTTCCAGATGTGAGTGATGATTGTGCCACAGGTGAACTCGACTGGCTACGTAATTTCAACACGGACCGTGATGTAGACGGTTGCCGAGATGCTTCTGAGGATAAAGACGACGACAATGATGGTGTTAATGACCTCATGGACCTTTACCCGCTTGACCCTACTGAATGGGCAGATTCCGACAATGATGGGACTGGGGATAATGCGGACCCATTTCCCAATGACGCTCTTGAATGGCAGGATTCCGACGGCGACGGCCATGGCGATAATTCTGACCTATTTCCTACAAACCCACTTGAATGGGTTGATTTTGACCAAGACGGGCTAGGGGATAATACAGACCAAGACGATGATAACGATGGAGTTCTTGACGCCTACGACATCAATGATTATCGTGATTCTGCGATTTACATCCGTCTTGAAAGGTTCACCCTGTTGGATAATGTTGACCTCTTTGACAGCGTAGGAGAGATCTATTTCTGTACTAGTGTGAATAATATTTCCATAGGGTGCATGCCATCGTACATGTCAAATTATGTTGAGGTTGAGACTGGTACAGAAGTGCTCCTCAATGAAAATTATCACATAGACCTTGAAGAAAATCTTAGGTATCATTTCATTGAAATTACAGCCCATGATTCAGATGCCTTTTCTGATGATGTGTTGGATCTTAACCCTCTTCCAAATGTTGAGGCCATCGAATTCACCTTTGATAGTTTGACAATGTTTGAAAATTTGAGTCTGCTGGGCAACGGCTCAGATGATGGTGAGAAAGACGACGGTGTTTTGCAATTCTCAATTCAGCCCTTTGACAACCTGGTGAGCAACGTCCGCGATTACTACTGGGACTTTGAGGGCGCTTTCTACAGTCTTTCATGGGTACTCAATTACAGTACGTATGCATCTTATAGAACAATGAACCACGCCATCGATTGGTCCAATGCAGTGACCTATGATGACATCATCCCTCAGTATGCAGCCTTTTCCACTCCAAATGAACCTGCTATAGGGGAACTAGCGTTAGAATTACAATCCATGGCTCAAGAAAACGGGTATACTTCAAACAATGATGTTGCCCGATTCATACAGGCATTTGTTGGTGATATTCCATACCTCTATGATTTAGACAGTTCCCAAGAACAAACGGAATATCCAAAATATCCGATTGAAATGCTATGGGAAGAAGGCGGGGATTGTGAAGATGCAAGTGCACTATACATCAGTTTGGTTGAGAACCTCGGCTATGATGCAGCGCTTATGCTAGGTGATGTCAAATCAAACGCTGATGAAGAGTGGGGGAGGTCATGCTTGGGTTGTCATCGCCATGGACAATTATTCAGGAGATGGTTACATGGGTGAAGGTGATAAATCCAATGTCATGTACTATTTCGTAGAAACTACGGGTCACTATGACGGTTCATCCGACATCGGAATCAATCCTTGGTACGATATGATGGATGAAGTGTTCTACGACGTTGAGTAGGTCGTATCACGTAAGCACTTCAAGCAGACGATCTTGTTCTGCTGCCATTCTTAGTTCCATTGCTATGCGGCGTCCGCTTGACATTGGTTTTCTCCAAGTTGCATTTCCATAGGGGTGGCCTACGCTAACGTGAACATTGGTGCCTCCACCTAAACGAGGTGCGACATCGTAGATGTAGTAATTCATGTCCTTGTCGATACAGGTTTGAAGGCAAAATGGTCCAACGATTCCAGGGTCGTAATGTTCTTTGCTTGCTTCAATGAATTTTTCTCCCAATTCAAAGGCCTTCTCAAGGAGTGATTCTCGGATTGTTGCAGTGTTATGTCCAACCACCGTCATCTCTGGGATTTGTTGGTGTAGAGGCATTGTCATCTGTTGTGGCGCAGGGAGTCTGACGTGACCGTCAAGAGATGATTCAAAACGCCAGTCCACGCCCAAGAGTTCCAACCGTTCTCCTTTTTCTGCAAGAGGGCTGTAAAAGAAGTTCAAGTTGAAGACTGGCCCTATGACATACCGCTCAATTCGGGCACCATCAAGGGATTCTTGGTCAATAACGCCTTCAGCAAGAAGGGCTGCTGATTTTTCTTGGTATTCTTTGTATGAAGCACAAGTGAAAAATCCTCGCTCAAGTTTCTTCTGGGCGTGGTGGAGTTTGACGATAACCAAACAATCGATCTCTTCCGGTGAAGGTATGGCTTCCGGGTATGGGAGTCCTGCCTTCTCTAAAATCCAGTAATAATCTTGTTCTTCGGTTCGTTCTTCCATTCGTAGCATGTTTCTTGAACCAAACATTGGGACTCTGAAATTATCTTCAATATCCGAGATTTTTGAATATGACGTAAACGACCGATTTGGGATGTAAATGACGTTCCTTTTCCTCATTTCGGCTTGCATGCTGGGCATCATCACATCGTTGAATTCGTCAAGGACAATGGCTTTGTCAACCATCCCTCTAACGACTCTTCCTGATGAACTTCGATGAGTTTTGAAGTAGTTTGCATAGGTTTTGTGTCGTCCTTCCTTGCAATAGGCCACTGTTGGGAAGCCCTCTTCAATAGCCCCGTCGCAGATGTCTAGTGCAGAATGGGACGCAGTCATACCGATCCGCAACTTGAGGCGGTCATATTCTTCTACAATGCCTGCAATTTCGTCATTCTGAATCATCAGGCTCACCTTGCTAAACTGATTGCTGTTAACGGGGGTCTTTGAGGTGTTCCCCATTGATTCTTCAATCAAATCGCTGAAGTTGCATCAATTCCTCTGTAGTAAGTGTTTCACCAGAGAGCAACTTCGCCATCAAGTCTTGAGTTTCATTACTTGCGGTTGGGCGTTGGCCTTGTCCAGCACTTGCTCCTCGCATGGCTCGCAATATGTCTTGAATTGAGTGGAGGCATCGGAGTGAGACAATGTATAGGCTGTGTTCCTTATCCGCTTCTTTCTTCGAGGTTCGCAATCGTCGGTGTGCAGCTTCTGCCTTCTCACGTTGGCGGTCAACTTCTGAGTTCCACTCGATCATCAAATCGTGAGCACTCTGAGCAGCCTCAGCAGCTTCCTTCACAGCGTTATGAGCCGTATCCTGCTTGGTCATGGCCTCTCGTAGTGCTTCATTTCCTTCAGTTTCTCCGCTTGCGGTCTGGGAGTCCTTTAGTTTCCGACGCTTGGAACTCAGTTCCTTCATCTTCTTGAAGTACTTCGTTTCGTTTTTACCTTGGTGCTTTCCTTGTTCGAATTCACGCTCAAGTCGTTCCATGGTTCGAGTCAAAGATTGAACGGTATCTGGGCGAATAGGTCGTCCACGCTTGTCCAATTGTAGCGGTGCTTCAGGTTGTGTGCCCCGGATTGCATCCTTTGCATCTCGGACCATTTGATTTGCATCTTCACGTTCTTTTTTCTTGTCACGAACTCGCTCGTTCATGTTGTCTCTAAGTTCACGTTGTTCACGGACTTGGACAATCAGTTCACGAACCTCGTTGTTGAGTTCGTTACGACTTGAGGTAAATTCCTTGGTTTTCTCGTTCCAACTATCACGGATTTCGCGGTGATGCGTGGCCTTTTCGTCAACCATTTTTCGTCGATCGTTCAGAAGATCTTTGAGTTCTGCCATTGTTCATCTCACCTGGTCGCAGAAGATTCCCATCTTCCCGCATTCACGGGGACTTTGCTCCCCCATTTAACCCTTCACGGACTGATTGACGCAGATGGGTTACTGACTAGGCTAGGTTATGCAGCGTTTCGTGGCATGTTTCTGCTGTTTGACGAACCTCTCCAAGATTGGTGGATGGTCCGCAGTGTACGGCGAGGTGAAGGTGTTTACCACGATGGAGGATAATCGAACCATGTTCCATAATGAAGGTAAGGCGGTTTGATTTTGGAGAGGCGTCCAAGGCAGAGATCCAACGGGACATTTGTCCGTCGTCATTTGTGGCGTCGTCATTTGAACGATAAATGATAAAACCATCGTTTTCAAACAGTGTGACGCTTTTTACTCCAGCGATGTCCACAAGTGTCGTCATTGTTCGCTGGAGCATGAATGACCCATCAACCGCGAAAGCGAATAAGACTTTCACTCACTAACTGTAGTGAAGAAGGGGCCCTCGCATCATGTATCCCATGCCGGATTGGTAGTATCCCTCAAGGTGTTTTCGTACCGTCATGCCACGTCGCTCATAAAACCGTTGAGCCCGTATATTACTCGCTTTGACTTCGAGTTGAACTTGCTTGTATCCCTCTTTGAGCGCAGCGTCTACGAATCGATTCCAAGCTTCTGCCCCTAACCCTTTGCCTTGCTGTTCTGAATGGATGACAAATGCAGCAACGCGAACGATATCATCTTTGAATGGGGTGGCCCATAACAATCCGATAATGTGGCTCTCAGCATTGGGTGTTGAATCGGTGAGAATCAAATTCCCCTCCCAGTTAGGTATGGGTAAGTGGCGAACAGTAATATCGGAATAGCGCTCTCCAGTCTCGTTTAAAAATAGAGTGCGAACCTGGTGACATGCAGCACTACTCATGTTTTTGGGCTCAATACCTTGGTTCCAAACAGGGGGCGGCACGGCTCTCATTCCTTCTTTGAGTTCTGCCTTCCTTGGCCCCTTTTTCCTCTGCGGACTTGATAATTTGAGGACTTACTCTTTGTTCGCTTGTTCTTTTGTTGGGAGGTGTTGTCATTCTTGGAAGCGCCCATATTGAGAACTCCCCCATGCTGTAGCAACGTGCTCAAATCATCCATTGAAAGCGCCTCGCCGGAATCCATTTTTTTCTTGACATCGCTGGGTTTAGGGCCTCGATTTTGACGTTTCCCAACTTGGTCGTTTCGGTGCGGTTTCTTACTTCCATTTTGGATTCGTATCCAAGACTCAAGCCGGCCTTTTTCTCTTCGAAGTGATTTAGTATTCTTGCGGTTTGTGCGAATCTTTCGTTTGATTTTTTTCTCGGATTTGTTGAGGTGTTTTATGTTGCCGTGGAGGGGTTTCTTGATGTAGTGAATTTCCCTGTTAAGTCGGTCAACTTCTTTTCCAATCGGATACATCTCTTGAAGTTCGAAGAAGAGTGAAGCTAGTTCTTGTTCCCGTTCAAGAAGTGGAATGTTCATGACGTCCAACTGCTCTGTAATCCGGCCAAATGTTTGCCGAAGCGTTTCTGAAATTTTTGGAGATGAGATGACAATCTTGCTGACCTGCTCATCTCGTTTCAAAATCAGTTCATCAAGTTGGGATTTGGACTCGCTGATTTCCGTGGAGACCTGTTCCCCATCTTCGATTGCCCCTTCGGGCGGTGTATCTCGCTTTCCTAATGCGAATTGGATGGCTTGGCCTATGGAACGGCGTTGGGAGCTCAACCTTGCTCCATCTTCCTCTGCCCTTGTGAGTTGGTCAATGGTTTCTTGATGGATTGCGTTAACTCTATCCATCGGTAAATTTCGTAAATCCTCAAAGAGGTCAAATTGCTTGATTTCGGTAGTTGCTTCCTTTTTGCTAAGTTCACTCCAAGGCGCACCATTGAGCATGCCAATCCATGCCTTGAGCACTTCTTCTCTGATGGTTAGGTAGCCCGATGGTCTCAGTACTCTGCTCAAATCATGGTTGAGGGAAAACGGGTCTTCTATGGGCATGCTATGCTCTCCGAGCCGACGGTCAAGGTGGTCCGGTACCAATGTCCATGCATCAGGTTCCCCCTCAGCCCAACCTTTTTTGCTCCGGGAAACAGTTCCTCCATTTCGGATTGATACAACGTCATGCTCAAACGGCCACTCAAATACCAGCCGCCTGATAAAGGAAACAAAGCAGGATGCATGGTCCAAGGTTGGTTCCCATGGTGATGTAGGTTCAGAATGAAACCCAACGTCGTAATCATCATCGAGCTTGAGGACATTTGGTTCGGCATCTTTCTGTAGATTTGGGAGTTTAATTTGAGGGTCAGTCTGCATGCTTCCAATCGCAAGAAGAGTCCAAGCATACGATGATAGTGTACCCATAAAGGCTTGATTAATCGCTCTTGAGGATGCCCAGTATTTTATGGAAAGCACACCGTTCCTAACCATAGGGTGGGTGTCGGCATAAGCACGAATGAGTTCAGTATTGTACAATGCAAGTTCATTGTTGACAGAGATATCAATAGGAAGTCCAGTTTCTGGGTCTTTGAATTTAATGATTGGCACTTTCGCTCGACCAATCACCTCGATTTCAGTCATTTCTAAACTACTCAAGATGTTTCGAACTTTATTCAATATTTTACGAGGCGAAGGAGCATCAACGACCAAGCATAAGTCCAAATCTCCAACTCCTAATGATGTGCGAGACTGGGTTGAGCCAAAGGCATGAAGCTGGCTTCCGTTGAGTTTCCTCTCAATATTCCGCTTCAGGTGTTGATAGATTCTGTCCCTGGCTTTTGTCTCTTGTTGACTCATTCTAGAAGTGCTTATGGAGGCTTTTATCTCATCAGATAGGCCTTTTAAGTAGTCCGCGTCAATGGAATCTATGTCTCCAAATTCTAGCGTTCCCAGTTGGTGTGAGTGCAACAAAGGCCACTGTTTCTGCTGTGCGGCAGAAAACCCAGTATGAGGGCAAATCTCACGACTCATGTTGAGACCCTCCGTTTGTCTTTTTTTGTCGTGAAAGAGCATAACTGGATGGCCCCCCTTCTTTCACTCGGCGTGCATCACTGAGCAAATGGTCAAACCCTTGTTCCAAAACGGATTCCCAATACTCAATTGAACGCTGACAGTCGTTCAAAGCAATAGTAAGTCGTTTGGTTCGCGAGTCGCTTCTTCTTCGAAATAGTTCGTTCTCAAGATATTCATTCTCCGACCTTTCGGCATTTTCAATGAATTGTTCACGTTGAGTAAGTAGTTCTTGATGCTCTGAAGTACCCTCGTCACGGGATTTGAGTTGATTTGAAAAGGCTTCAAGTTCAGATTTTTGCAAGTCCCTTCGTTGTTTTGCATCTCGGGTTAATGCTTCAGCAGTTTCCTTCTCATCTTTGCGTGCGTTGAGTTGCTTTGGGATCATTTCAGCAAGCCTTTCCCTTCGATGAAGGATGGCCCGAATCAGCACCTCGGGCGCGACTTCCAGCAAACGCTCGTCCTGCATTGATTGCGGGGGGTCGTTCAATGTTGAATAAAGATGCCCTCACATCATCTTTCGGCGTGAAGGTGAAGAACCCCTTCAAACAACCAGTACCATGGCCGGAGGCGATGTCCCAGTGAAGAGGCGAGTCCCCCTCCTCATCGTTGCACTCTTTCTTGTCTCTCTTACCCCATCTGCACACGCCGTTGCCGGAGCAGGTGTCATGGATGTCAACAGTTTTGGGCTAACGGATTACGAAACGTTTTCATCGGCAAATCATTCATTCACACTCGAGGTTCATGAAACCGATGGAGGCACAGCAGAGGTAGACCTCAATGTGACAGTCACTACCCTGGAGGGGGCAATTCTTCAAACCCTTCCTAGCCAAAGCCTCACTCTCACCTCTCTTGAGCAGCAAAATGTGACCGTATTTTTGACTTCAATGGAATATGGTTACAGTCTGGTGCACATTGAATTGAGTGGAGATATTGGCGTTGAAACGGCAACTCAATCAGTAAATCTAACTCGAACGGTCCAACGACTGAGGCCTCTATCGGTTGGTTTAGGGGCTCCAGGAAGTTTGCTTTCTCAAGGTGTTGGTTCTCTAGGCACTCCCACAGGCAACCTTTCGGTTCATGATGGTGATTTTGTTCAACTCCAACTGCCGGTTATCAATCAGGGCGATGTGAACTGGTCTGGTTCGGTCGGGGTATACATTGAAAATGGGGGACAAAATGAATCTGTTCTTATTCAGGGCATGAACGTGGAAGCTATGTCTTCTTCATATGCCACTGCAACCTCCTCATTTCCAATGGTTGAAGGTACTATGACATGGTCATTCTCTCTAAACGGGACCTTGGGAGAAGACCAGGGATCTCACATTCAAAACGGGAGTCTGATGATTCTTCCTCCACCTCTTCCACTTCTTACTACATCGCTCTCCTCAAACGCTGGGGAAATTAATGCTGGCGAGGACTTGATATTCGAACTGAACGTTACCAACTCAGGGGATGTTGATTTTACCGGTAGCATACGGTGCAGTTCCCCGAGTCAAATACTTCTGAATGCCTCCTCCGGGGTCCCATCAGACACGTTCGTTATTTGGCAGTTTAACATGACTGCAAAGCCTGTTACGGTTGAGTGTATTCTCCAAGACGGTAGGATTTCGTCCTCCTCATCGCTTCCCCATGAACTCACAGTGGAGATGGAATCAGCATCTTTTGCTTCAGCAGGCTCCACAACTCCATCTCTAACAGGGGGCCCTTGGCATCAAGGTGATGCACTTCGGGCTAACATGCTTATTCGAAACGTAGGTGACCTCGAAGGCCGAGTGCGAATGGTTTTGATCGACCAGAATGCCGTTTCTGGAACTCAACCATCTGCTGGCGAATGGGTCGTTTTAGATTCTGGCGAGGCTGGCGAAGTTTCATCAAGTTTCTTCTTCCTCCAACCAGGGGAGCATTCCCTGCAATGGTCTTTAGAAAGCGATGACGGTAGCCTGGAGGGAGTCTATGAAGGGAATTTCACCCTTCCAGTTAACGAGCAACAATCCATTGGGCTGGATATTGACAAACTAACTTGGTCACAAGAATCTGGCGTTGGTTTTGAAATTAGTTTTGATTTGGATGAGGGCAAACCTCGGGATGTTCTTGTTCAGTTAGGATACGAAACTGCTGAGGCTACCGTTTATCTCTATGAATATACTCGAACTTTGGAACAAGGAACGCACACTGAATCCTTCACATTTGGTCACATCACTGCTGAAAAAATTGTTCTAAAGGTGTCATCAACGGATTGGGCAATCGGACCGGGGGCTCTTTCAACAACGGAATCATTATCTTCCGAACGAACTAATTTTTGGATTGAAATGGACCCTGTCCCCTCTCCTATTATTCCAGCGGAGGGTGATTCTGCCACAATTCGATTGACCCTCCGTCAATCCGGTCCAACCTCTTCAAGTGTTGGGGAAGTCATCTTGAAGGACGCGTATGATGAAATTCTCGCCACCGTAACTTCTCCCTCTTGGGGGACGTCACAAACATCTGAAATGGAAATTGACTTGGTGTGGCCTAAGGGCTCAAATGTAGTTATACATGCAGTTTGGTCTGTCGATGGAGAACTTGTTACCGTTCAGGAATCCTTTGTTTCGGGAGACTCTACTACCGAGGAATCTAATTCTTTACCATGGGGGGCAGTGGTTTGGGGCATTGTTGCGGGAACAGTGATTGCTCTTGCTTTACGACTTCGATTGAACCGCGAAGAATCTTCGTCTGAAGCGGATGCATCTTCAGAATCCCCCGAACCCCTCAAGCCCACGAGTTCTCGCAACAATCAAGAAAAGGTGGAAGTGCAATGCCCGAAATGTGACCGCCGTCTTCGTGTGCCTTCAGATTATTCTGGTTCAGTTGGGTGCCCTGATTGCTCAAATAAGTTTTCAGTTCAAGGAAATATCCAATCACAAGTAAAAGAAGAGGTTTCCGATTCAACACCAACGCAGTCCGTTCCAGAACCTTCTAAGCCACAAGCCACTAAGGATGGAAAAGTCGAAATTTCATGTCCTGACTGCGCTCAAACACTACGAATCCCCGATTCTTATGATGGTTCAGTGCGTTGTCCTGCCTGTACGAAAGTTTTCAAAGCAAAGGACCGCAAGTAGATATCACGGGAGGCATGGATATGGTTGGTCATTTTCAAGAGTTCGAGGATGAATACTTGGAAACCATGTATGAGTTTTACGAGCACGATCCGCTTCAGAGGGTGCGAACAGGAGCCCTTGCATCCCGCCTTGGTGTTGCTCCAGCTTCCGCAACTGAAATGATTCAACGACTTGCTGCCCGTGGCTATTTGGAATATATCCCCTACAAAGGGGCGAGTTTAACCGAGTCAGGACTGGTTCACGGTCAAAAAATGAAACGAAGGCACCGGCTTGCAGAAGTTCTTCTTGAACTCCTTCCATATGAGGGGAATGCTCATGAAACAGCTTGTCGCCTTGAACATGCTATTGATGACGATCTAGAAGTTGCGCTTTCTAGGTTGATGGGCGGGGTGATGGTGGACCCTAGTGGCCGGCCTATACCAGTCCCTACAAAAGATATAGAAGATAGGCTAGCGCTTCATTCTACTTCCCTATCTCTTGACTTATTAAGAGTTAATCAAACCGGCTCAGTCTTGGCTTTTCTGCTTCCTAAAAATATCATTTCAGGTCTTGAATCAAGTGGTTTCGCCGTTGGTTCAACCGTTGTTCGTAACGACGAGGGACACTTGATTGTTGATGGGAAACAACTGATGCTCACGGAAGAATGGTCAAAAGCGATATTTGTCCAGTTATCAATAGAATAGGTGTGAACACTTTAGAGTAGGGATTACCCAACCTAGTTCATGGCAGAGGATGTAGAAGACGCCCTTGCTCCAGTTGAAACCGATGAAGAACCTCCCTCAAGGGGTCGCTTTGGATTCCGTCCAGCTGAATCAATAATGCATGCAATCGATCGTCAAATCGTAAGTTCAGGATTGCGTCTGATCATGTTTTTACCTGCGTTTGCCTCGTTTACGTACTTCGCAACATGGGCGTTTTCACAAGAATCTCCATCCTGGTGGGCAGATAACATAGAGCCCAACCTAGGAATGACATTTTCAACAGCAATGGCCAGCCTATCATTTGTCGTTGTTCTTGGATTTATCCTTGCAGTGGGCTTTCATCGGTACCGTGTTGGGATATCTTTACTTGAATTTCACGAGCAAGTCGAGGCATCGAACAACGAACATCGCTCCGTGCAATCATTGCATGGTTATGATGGACTTCTGTATCAACTTGAAAGTTCAATGTCACATCACACTCGCTCGCTCATTTTTGCAGTCTCTTCTGCTGCTATGCTTTTAATGGTGCTTTACTTTGAAAGTTCATCGCTTTATGGAAAGCTCTTCCTTCTCTCATCAACTGCTTTCCTCGTACTATCAGTAGGTCAGCACTTACCAACTCGCTCTACTCCTTTCAACATGGTAGACCGCACCGGTCTTCTTTCTGCATATTCGCCTCCGGTCCACCCTTCCACGTTGAACATGGTATTCAATGACCTTTTGAAGACCCACATGGATCCACTCCTTCGCTCACAATACGATGATTATATCAAAGAAATTGAAACAGGATTCAAGGGGAATATCAATTCACATTTTGCCCATGAAAAGTTCCTCATGACCCTTTATCGCCACGCAACTGGGCTCGACAGGAAAACCCTAGAATCCGAACTGAGTGAAATACTTAACAAAAAGGGAATGGATTTCGTTTTTTCACATCAAGTGTTCACCCTAGAGACATGGCTCGTTCTGATTGGAATTATCTCTCAAACCTGCCCTGCCTTCTTCAGAATGGTGGACCGCTTGAAGCAGGATCTTGAATCAGGGCGCTCCCCGGCTATGAAAGACCTCATTTTTGAAGTGGACATGGAAAATGTTGTTACTGAGAAGGCGAATCTTTTCACTCTATTCCACAATTTGTCGAATGAAACACGAACCGTGGTGTTTCGTATTCAAACCCCAAATTTCCTACCAAAAGACCTGGCACTGACTTATCGTCTTGAACCTGGACAGAAGTATTGGTGGTCAAGTGAGGCCTTGCCGCTAGCCGCAAAAGGCAATGAAGATGTCTTAGGAAAGATGTCGGGGTTACTCAAGGATAGTACAGTTTCATGGCAGACCCTCATTCCGATAACCCATGGGGACGCTACTGTCTCGGTCCGATTGGAGGAAACCAACGGCGAATTGCTACTTGGTCGACAAATCAACGTGCGTGTTAGGTCGGAATTCCGTCAATGGTTGCGTACCACCGGCTCATTTGTTGCCCACATCTTTGGCGGTTTTGGCCTTTTTGTTTCGTTTTTCTTGTTCATTTACAACATCTTTGACGGCTCGTTTTGACCCCAAAGGATAGTTCTATCAATCCATAGGCTTGAAATGCACAACCAAGTGGACAGCCCATGCGCGGGCAGAGAGATGATGGGCAACCCAACCCTGATGCTGAACTTCTTGACCAACTCCAGTCGATGGAGGGCAAGGTCCGTAAGATGCGTGATAACCGTAACTCACAACGCGACCAAGGAAAGGCTGTTGCACAAAAACGGAACGCTGTTCAAGAACAATATCGAGAACACAAGAAGAAGCTTGACATTATGAAAGCCGAACTTGATGCAATTCACGCAGAGCGCAACCTACACAAAGCAAAGCGAGATACCATTCAGGCCCAACTCCGAGAATTGATTGGCCAAGCAAAAGGACGAAGAAATGAGAAAGGGGATAAGAAATCTGCAACTGCAGAATATTCACAACTCATGAGCGAAATTAACTCACTTGAAGAAAAATTCCAAACCACTTCCTCAAGCACCAAAAAAGAGAAAGAAACCATGGAGCGAATCAAGCGAATGAAGCGACGAGTCGGGGAATTGGAACCAGAAGTCGTTAAGTTTGAAATGGTCAGTGTAGATCTTTCAAACCTTGACGAAGCGATCAAGATCTTGAAATCCGAGGCTGACGATGCTCACAAGATGTTTGTGGAGGCATTGCAACGTGCCGATGCCAAGTGGGCTGAGTACAAAGAAGGACTTGACCACCGTAACTTCCTCAAGGCTGAAGGTGACCGACATCATCTCGAGTCGGTAGAGTTCCATGAAAAGGCAAACACTATTCACGCTAAAATCGAAGAACTCATGGTCGATGTTAACAAAGCTCGGGACCAACTCAACCTTGCTGTAGAAGAACGTAAATCTTGGATTTCTGAACACAACAATGCAGTAAAGGCAGAGATGAAGACCGGGGCCGAATCCGATGAAGTCGCAGAAAGCCTCGTTCAATCTCTGTTGAAAGATGGTGAATTGATGTTTGGCGGTTTGGGTAAGAACGATACCGCTTCTTCTTCTACTCGTACTTCTCCTTCTTCAAAGAAGAAGAACATGCGTCGTCTTGGCCCTATACGCCGTCGTTGAGGTGCTCCACAGATGCTTGGAATCATTATGGCCGGTGGCCAAGGTTCACGATTGAGACCACTTACGCTGACACGGCCAAAACCTATGGTTGAAGTCTTGGGTCGGCCGGTTATTGATTTCGTAAAAGAAGCCATGGTGGATGCGGGGATCAGTGAAATTATTGTTACAACTGGCTACCGAGGAGAACAACTTGAATCCCATGTGACCTCCTGGAATAACGAGAACGTTGGCTCACTTCAAGCCTCAGTAAATCAAGAAGAAAATCCGATGGGGACTGCAGGAAGCGTTGGCCTTCTTCGTGACAAAATCCAAGCAACATGTGTTGTGGGTTCTGGGGATTCTGTTGCTTCATTCGATATTAAACGCCTCCTTCAGCAACACCGCAATAACGGTGCAAAAGTCACGATGGCGCTATGGGAAGTTGACAATCCCTCTGAATTTGGTATTGTAGGACTCTCGACATCAAAAGAAGGGGATGTTGATGGTTCTCTAAGGTCCGGATATATCCGCCGTTTCAAAGAAAAGCCTGCTCCCCATGAAGCATTCAGTAACGTGATTAACGCAGGCCTTTACATCATTGAGCCAGAAGTTATTGACTTGATTCCTCAAGGCGAAAAGTTTGATTTTAGTAAGCAATTGTTCCCCCTTGTCCTGGAGATGGGTTGGCCAATGTATGCAGAAACTATCAACGGTGTTTGGTTTGATGTCGGGCACCCAAAGGAATTGCTAAGAGCTCAAGAAACACTACTCAAACAGTATGACTCTCTACCATTTTCATTACCCGAAGGCTCATGGGTTGGGGGCGATGGTTTTGTGTTTGCAGGGGCGATTGTAGACGGTGTTACTACCTCATCCGTTATCTCTGAATCATGTAGGATCGAGGTGTCAGCTTCAGTCACTTCCTCTCTCTTGATGAAAGGATGTCACATCGGGGAAGGGGCTACGATCGTAGATTCAATTCTTGGACAACATGTCCGTATTGAACCAGGAGCTTCTGTCATAAACTGTATCGTAGGGGACAATCAAGTCATTTCTACTGGCGAATCAGTTGAATCGGCCCTTTTACCACCGCCAGAATAACACTTGCCGGCATAGCCCATAAATAGGACGCTACCAGCCGAAGGACTGTTTCATATGTCAAAATCCACTGAACCTGTACGAAGTTACGACCGCACATGGGAAGAAATTGAAACCATGCTTGACAAAGCAACGGTCAAGATGATTCAATGGAAAGAGTGGTATGAAGAATGCAAATCCAACAAAGATAAAGAGGGCATGAAAGAATCTGCCCGTAATCACAAGGCTCTCCAAGGTGTTGTGAAAACACTCAAGTGGACGCTCGGTGAAAAAGGCGTTTCTGACCCGTTGAACTAAATTACCAACCACGTTGGTCCATTCGGACTTCCAGAGTTTCTAGTTCATCGCCCTTCATTGGTTCTCCGGCCATCATTGCCATTGCTTCAGCAACTTTGCTTGCATCATCATAATGAGCAGTAGCCATCACAATTGCATCAGCCATGGTCTTTGGGTCAGTAGACTTGAAAATTCCCGAACCAACGAAGATACCGTCCATTCCCATTTGCATCATGAGCGATGCATCTGCTGGAGTGGCGATGCCACCTGCTGAGAAGGTGACGACGGGAAGTCGGCCAAGCCGGTTTACATCATCAAGTACGCTACGAATCCCATCGTGCATGACAGAGTCAATCGGGCCGAATGGTGTTACGTTGTGGGTTCCCGGTAAGGTTGAATGGTCTGAAAGTACCCTGTATCGTTCCATAATCATTTCCGTGGCTAAGTCAAGTCCCCGGTCATCAAGTGTTTGTATTTGCCGAATTTCTTGGTCGATTAGACGGGCATGCGTGACTGCAGCAACTACGTTGCCTGTGCCTGCTTCTCCTTTGGTTCGGATCATTGCAGCTCCTTCCCAAATTCGGCGGGTTGCTTCTCCTAATCCGGTTGCTCCGCAAACGAATGGGATATCATAGTTCTGCTTGTTGATGTGGAAGTATGGATCCGCCGGAGTCAAGACTTCACTCTCGTCCACCATGTCCACTCCCATTGCTTCTAAAATACGGGCTTCTCCTTCGTGCCCGATTCGGGACTTTGCCATGACAGGGATGGATGTGCAGTCCAAGATGCCTTGAATCATGTCCGGATGACTCATTCGGGCTACGCCTCCAGCCTTACGAATGTCTGCTGGGACACGCTCTAGAGCCATGACAGCCACTGCGCCAGAATCTTCGGCAACTGCGGCTTGTTCCGCATCAACCACGTCCATGATGACGCCTCCTTGTTGCATTCGGGCGAACCCACGCTTGAGCAATTCGCTTCCTTGTCGGAGAGTTGAGAAATCGGTTTTCATTTGAGACACACCTTGTTGAGGACGACGACCTTTATGACGCTTGGTTATACTCCGTATGGAGAGAATCTTCAATCGGCGAGGACGGGTGAGTCCCCTTCTGCGATTTCAGCATCAATGGATTCTTCAGCGTTCCGATCAATCCACGCTTCTTCCTCATCGGGTACATCGGTGTCGGCGAAGATAGCATCGACAGGACATTCAGGGATACATGCGCCGCAGTCGATGCATTCATCTGGGTCAATGACCAAATAAGTCTCAGCTTCTCTAAAGGCTTCAACTGGGCAAACAGCAACGCACTCCTGATATTTGTGGTCAACGCAGGGGGATGTGACAACGTGTGGCATGGGTATTCCTCAATCACCCCACAGGGGGTGCGTACTTAATTTCTTGTAAAGTTTTGACATTCTTTTACATCTGATAATTTATGAATTTTCGCTATTGGTTCATTTCAATCCATTGATGCCCGTAATAGTTCCACTGCTCAAGCGACCAACCCTCTGGCAACCCTGTAGCTGGTATTGGCGGCGGCGTATCCAAATTTGGAATTTCAAGGGGCGGTAATTCTTTTTCAATGAGGCTTGCCTGTGCTAAACCCGGATTGATACCATTAACGTGCATGAATTCAGGAGAGGTGAGGTTCTTCTTCGAAGCTCCAGCCAATGCAATGTAAATCAGCATCCACATTCCCAGCAGCATCAAAATATAGCCGAATGCTGAACTCATACTAACTTCGCCAAAAAAACCTGACTGTTCTGTTGGATTAGAATCGTCCTTTTGTTCATCCATAGTAGCGTTGGATGTAGTATTGCTGTTGTTGTTGTTTGAAGAAATGGCTCCACTCGGTGTAGAATCACAACCGTCGGGGGTTCCATCTCCGTCAGTATCTACCGAATCGTCTTCTCCAGGACATTGGTCAAGGGTGTCTGCAGTTCCATCACCATCACTGTCAATGAGGCTATCGCATCCATCCACGAGGCCGTCATTATCCTCGTCGATTCCGTCATCAAAGCCTTCACAGCGGTCTTCTGCATCAATGACTCCATCAGCGTCGGAGTCTACGAATGAGTCGCAATCATCTGGAGTGCCATCTTGGTCTAGGTCGAGCAAGTCGTCACCAATCCAACATTGATCGTATGGGTCCTTCACACCATCAGCGTCACCATCATCAACACATCCATTTCCATCTCTGTCCCACTTCCAAGCCAATTCCTCAGGGCAACTATCAGTCCATGATTCAAGGTAAGAACCTGGGATTAGATTTTTGTCAATCAGAGCGGGGTGAGATAACTCATATCTGTATCCCTTGAACAACATATTCGCTGTCGTTCCGGCAAAGTTTCCAGGGGGCAATTGAAGGCCTTGCTGAAACGAACCGTTTCTTCCAATTGGATTAGTGTATGACCATACTACTTCCCCGCTGGGTGATACTTCGTAAAGAGCACCAAGCGTTCCAATCGTGACCAATGACATTGCCGTTCGACAGCCCTTGGGCGCCTGAGACAACGGGCGCATACAGTCCCTTCTGGACTCCAGGTCCACGATGGGGCCAAGAGGGCCATATGTCCCGTTTGTGAGGATGGAGTAATGGCCATTCTCATGGTGCGGGATTCAATATCTCTACGGTCGAGTATGGAGTTGTTCGCCCAGCGCCGTTGTTGAAGAGGATGATGTTTCCTTCCTGCGGGATGCCCCTCTCCAATCCATTGGACATCGTGCTGACCGAAGAGTTGCTGGTCGCTTGATAGGCCCTTTTCCGTAGACCTGGGGGTTTCCCCACCTGTAGAGGAAATCTCCTCCCTTCCCGTAAGTACCACCAGAATGCCCTGCTGCTTCTTGCGTGGTCGTGCTGTGGTCAATGATGTAAAATTCATCCATCCCCCTGCATGAGATCATTATTTGGTCCAATTCTACATTATAGTCAATGCTGTTGCAATGCATCCAATCAGCCCTCCCCGCTTGGTTTCCCGACTGAGTTACGTAGTTGATATTGAGCAACTCGGGGTGTTCCTCAACCGTGCCGTAATTGTCCT
Source organism: Candidatus Poseidoniaceae archaeon (assembly GCA_949373095.1). GTDB lineage: Archaea > Thermoplasmatota > Poseidoniia > Poseidoniales > Poseidoniaceae > Poseidonia. The sequence continues at coordinate 50,529 of CASIBY010000005.1, read as the reverse complement.
TTGTTGGGTCGTAATTTTGGACGAGATGGTCCCATGCATGCCACTGCCACACAATGTTTGCACCGTTTGAACCGACGGGTTCAATTTCAATAATTTGGTCAGGCCAGATGTTCCCTTGACCTCCTGGAGAGTCGCTTGCTATTGCTGGATTTCTTCCGGCTTGCAACGCTTCTTGTTCGCTTCTGTCTTCCCAAGCAATTGCAAGAATATTTCCGTTCGGTAGTGGTTCAATGTCATGATGGGTGATTGCTGTTGTGGAAGAATACTCCCATGACCACATCAGCGTACCATCCCATGCAATTCTCTCTAATTTCCCACCTATGCCTCCACCGCTAAAATTTCCGATTGACTCATTCCCAATGTTACCAGTTCTCAAAAGACTTCCATCGTCAAGCATGTATGCCGAAGCACCGGGGCGATGCCCCCCTGGCGACTCCCATGAATTAACTTCACGTCCTTCCTCATCAATGAGGTAAGATGTATCGGAAGGGAATGGCGAAAACAACGTGTATCCAGTGTGAGATTCATTAGTACATGAAACTAAACCGACGGTCCAGTTTTCTCGTTGAGCATTGCACTTGGGGGCATCATTGATCGGAGATAACTGTTCACCTGGTACTTGTGCTTGAGCCAATACTACTGAGGTGAGCATCAAAGCAGTAAGTAAAATTGCCTTCTGTAAGGAAGTATTAATGCAATCACTTCCCTATAATGAGATTCTCATCACCAAGGGCTGATGGTGGTAGTTCTGATGCTTTAGCAAGAATAGAATCAAATTCTGTTTGGATAGTTTGTCCAGGATAAACTTCAATTTTGATCTGTCCTTTTATGGTATCTGGCTTCGAAGCGTCCGAGAGGATTACTTTTCCACCAATAAGGGCATTCAAGTCTATTCTGAAATGAAGCGTATTGCTTTCATCCATTCGGGTTTCAAACTCCTTGGAGAGGAGGGCTAAATTCTCCGAGCCAAGTCGAGCAAAGGAATCAAGTGCGGCCGATTTTTTCTTACAAAATGCAGCAACCATGTGTATTTCGGACCCGTAGTGTGACGTTGTTCGTTCAACATCAACCCATGATTCATTCCCGATGAGCCAGGCAATTGCATCTGCTACGGCATCAACATCGGATACGGCACTCGCCGTTGCTCTCCACGTAATATGATGCAGGCCCACATCTCTCGGGTAACCTTGGGGCACATGAGGTTACCGAATCTACGTCTAAATCCAACAATCCCTAGAACACGGTGAGAATGTGATGATGAGGCTCCTTCAAATAGGGGTGGTTAGTGGGCGGAGTGCAAGTGGGGTAGCCCCCGCAATACACGAACCGAGTTGAATAATATGGCAAAGAAAATCAGTGCAAAGGCACGTGCAGCAGCACGTAAGCAACGGGACAAGTGGAAGACAAAGCGATGGTACACCATCCGAGCTCCTCGACACCCCTGGGATTTCAAGCGTATTGGCGAAACAATCGGTGAATCTGATGAGCATATCATCGGTCGTGTTTACGAAATGACTCAACAAGAATTTAGTGGAGATTTCTCGAAGATGCACGTTATCCTTCGGTTCCGAGTTACGGAATGTGTGGGACAAGATGCATTGACCACCTTCATCGGCCACTACCATCAAACCGACCACATCCGTCGGCAGATTCGCCGTTACCGTGGAAAGGTTGACGATGTCGTTGATATTGTAACTACAGATGGTTACTTGGTTCGAATGAAGCCATTGATCATCACACAGCAGCGTGTTCAAACCTCAGTGAAGCAAGACATGCGTACTAAAACTCGAGAAATCATCATCGCTTTTGCTGCTAAGAATACCTATTCCTCTGTACAGAATGCAATTCTTGACGGTTCATTGGAAGAGGAAATCCAAAAGGGTGTCAAACCAATTTATCCAGTGCGCTCCGTTGCCATTCGTAAGAGTCAACTCTTGCAAGATGGTGTGGTCACTATATCTGGACCAACTCTTGACGAAATCCACGCCCAAGAAGCACGTGACGATGCAGAATTCAAGGCCAAGAAGGCTGCTGCTCTCGCTGCAGCTATGGCTGACGAAGGGGACGAGGAAGATGGCGAAGAAGCAGAAAGCGACGAAGCTGTTGAGGATGCTCCAAAGGAAGCAGCACCTGCTGCTGCCCCAGTGGAAGTTGTCAAAGAGGCACCAGTTGTCGAAGAAAAGGACGAAGCAGATGCTCCAGCCTTTGACAAAATGACTGTTGCTGAACTCAAGGAACTTCTCAAGGCTGCTGGAAAACCAGTTTCTGGAAAGAAGGCTGACCTTGTCGCACGTCTCTCAGAATGAGCAGTAACCTCGTTAGAAGTGACCGACGGTTTTTTTGATTAAGTCATCATAGCATGGGCTATGGGCAACAGAACCTCAACGCTTCTTTTGTTCATCATTTTAATTCTTCCAGGTTGTACAACAGGTGGGATTGTTTCGACAGCAGCTGTCGAAGAATCCCTCCCCGAAGGAATCGCATGTAACGGGCAAGTAGAATTATGTTTGAGAAGTTATGACGATGTGACCTTTCCAGAAACACATAATTCATTCGCAACACATGAAGACGGGATTCTATACCCGGCAAGCAACCATCAAACCGGTCTCGCTGCGCAGTGGAATGCAGGCATTCGTGCATTCATGATCGACACGCACTATGAAAATCTCAACGATGAAAGCCAAGGAAACGTCCGTCTGTGTCACGGTGATGATGACCGGGGGGCGAGTCCTTGTGTCTACGGAAGTATTGATGCAGTTGTATGGTTGTCTGCATTAGCGGTGCTTATGGATAATGCGCCTAACGATGTAGTCACGTTATTGGTAGAAAATTATGTTCAACCGAAGCATCTTGCAAATGTATTCTCCGAGTCCGGGTTGGATGAGCGTGCATTTGTTCATGACATGAATACTCCATGGCCAACACTTGAGCAGATGATTGTTTCAGAGCGCCCGCTTGTCGTTTTTTGGGAACAATCCGCTGACCTCAATTATCCTTGGATTCACGACTTTTTAACACATAGTTGGACAACAAATTTCGCCGAAGAAAATCCTGAAGATATGAATTGCGACCCACTCCGTGGTGACCCGAATCAATCTGTATACCACATGAATAATTGGCTGAGAGGCCCTCTTGGGTTATCCGACCCAAGCCGTGGAGATCAAGCGAATGACCCTGATTTTCTTATTGAGCGAGCTATGGAATGCTGGCAATTGCACGGCAAACGTCCGACATTTGTTGCGGTTGATTGGTGGGAAGACGGGGATGTTATTTCTGCCGTCCAAGCCATCAACAACATGAACGAATGGGAATGAGCCCTCCTTCGTCTTCCGCAGGGTTCACATGGTGGTGCTTGCTCAGCGTGGTATGCTGCGTTTGGGAATTATTGGGGGCACGGGTTTAGTGAACATGAACCTTGATGAGCGATTCTCGGAACATGGAATTACGGTTGTCAATAGAGAAGTCATTGAAACGAATACGCCTTATGGAATCGTTCCGTTAACATGCATTAGTCTTGATGCTCAAGGTGTTGAAAAGGAATTGATTTTTCTCCAACGCCATCATAATTCGAGCGGACACGGATGCCCTCCACATAAGATCAATCATCGGGCCAACATGCGTGCTATGAACGATGCAAATCTCGATGGAATCATGGCTGTTTGTTCAGTTGGTGCAATTCATGCTTCGTTCCCTCCAGGTAAGGTTGGATTGGCCGACCAATACATTGATTTTACTGGCGTAGCATCAACATTCCACGATGACGAGTCCGTGTTTACTTCTGTTACCGTTCCGTTTGACGAGACAATGAATGACCTTCTTGAAGTTGCTTTGAGAACCAGTCAGGAATTCAATGCTGCCGAACGAATGCGTTACACATACTGGCTAACACAAGGGCCACAGTTTGAAACGAAGGCAGAAGTGGACGCTATCGGTTTGCTTGGTGGGGACATGGTTGGAATGACGATGCCGCGAGAAGCAAAACTCGCCAAAGAACTCAGCCTACCTTATGCGGCAGTTTGTATCTCATCAAACTGGGGAGCCGGTCGAGAGCCAGGAAATGATAGGAAAGATCTCAACCACGAGGAAGTATCTGCACAAGCGAACGACCGATTGGAACCCATTTGGGCATGTTTACTCGCACTTCTGTCCTGACGCAAACCTCATGGTTTGCCGGCACGAGCCTTTGGTATGGAAGGGCGAAACGTTGACCAATGGATGGACCATGAACCTCAAGATGAATGGGAGGCGATGATGAAACGGGTTGCAGCCTTTCATCATAAACACGACTTTGCTGGTAAAAACGGCCACGATATGGGATATCGGATGGCCCTTACTATCGAAGAACTTGGAGAACTAGCAGCAGCGATTACGAAAGGGAAACCCCTTGCTGAATGTGCTGAAGAGATGGCTGATGTTCTCATTCTTCTCATGGGTCACAGCCTTGCTATGGAGATTGATCTCAAAGCGGCTTTTGAGAAGAAGTATCTGCGGATCATGAAACGTGAAGCCCTTCAAGGACGACTTGGAATTCGGGTTACTGAGTACCGGCCTGAGTGACTAAACAATCCAATGCTGGAACGTCATTGCATGGTCGTCACGCGCACCTGAATTGACATGTCTCTCGCCGAGTAAGTAAAATCCTACTTTTGATATGTCGGGCGCAAAGGTATCTGCCTTTTCGACAACGGTGTGAATAATTGTGCGGTGTATCTCTTTTGCATGTTCCAAGAAGAGGGCATAGATTTCTCCTCCACCAATAATAACGACTTCCTCGGCGTTAGCAAGGTCCAATACCTGTTCATAGGTCATGCACTCAACATCATCAACACCTTTTCTTGACATGACGATGTTTCTTCGGGAGGGGAGTGCTTTTCCAAGGCTATCCCATGTTTTCCGCCCCATCACGATGGATTTATTCAGGGTAATTCTCTTGAAATGTTGGAGGTCGGTGGATTGCCTCCAGGGTAAATCTCCATCCTTCCCGATGGCACCTTGTTCATCGCAGGCATATATCATGGAAATCATGTCATCACCTAAATTGAAATTGGAGCTTTAATGTGTGGATGATGATGATAGTCAATGATTTCAATATCCTCATAGGTGAACTCATCGATAGATGTGATGGTTTCGTTCAACTTTAATTGAGGAAGTTCCATTGGCTCTCGGGTGATTTGTAATGCTGCTTGTTCGAGATGATTATTGTACAGATGTGCGTCACCAAGCGTATGAACAAACGTTCCTGGTTCAAGCCCACATACTTGGGCCATCATATGAGTTAGAAGTGCATAGGATGCAATATTGAACGGAACCCCAAGAAACACATCAGCACTTCTCTGATACAGCTGACAATTCAATTTACCTTGAGCGACATGAAACTGGAAAAAGGCATGACACGGCATGAGGGCCATCTCTTCCAATTCGCCTACATTCCACGCGGATACAATGATTCTGCGGCTGTTCGGATTGGTTTTGATGGCCTCAATGGCTTGTTGAAGTTGATCAATAATTTGGCCATCCTTTCCTTCCCACTTTCGCCACTGCTTCCCATAAACAGGACCTAAGTCGCCATTTTCATCGGCCCATTCGTTCCAAATACGAACACCATTCTCTTGGAGGTACTTGACGTTCGTATCACCTTTGATGAACCAGAGTAACTCATGAACTATTGAGGGAAGGTGAAGTTTCTTTGTGGTGACCATTGGGAATCCATCGCTTAACTCAAATCTCATTTGGTATCCAAACACAGATTTCGTTCCGGTGCCGGTACGGTCTCCTTTCTCATCTCCATGCTCCAAAATGTGCCGCATCAAATCCAAGTACGCTTTCATTCTGTCACCTAGCGGCTGTTCATCGCCGAAAGCACTTGAGGCTTCTTACCTCACTGCAAGCCGGATTGACCGATAAATTTGGCGTCAGATGGGTCTGTTGGGGACTCGAGATATGCCTTGATTTCATCATTAGGAATACCCATGAGAAACGGCTCAATGTGTTCTTGAACCTCCGCCTCAGTCCAACCTTTGCATGTGTAGCACTTACGAGAATGTGCTCCGATAGCTTGGAGGGCTCCCTCATAGAACCCAGTGTTCAATAATACATTGATGTGCTCAAGACGGTCATAGTCTTCCTGAGTTATGGCTGACCCAAGAGGACTGCTTCTAATGCAATCGCGTAGATTTTCACGCATAAGAGCTAGTGTGAGGGGAGTATATTTGGCGGGCCAACCAGAATCAGCAAGTAAAACAAGCGAAATGACGGTATCGATAATGGCACAAGTTGGCGCATCTTTAGCGATGACTACACAAGGCGATGTTGTGTTGGATCCTACAAACATGTAAGTTATCAAGTGTTCATTATCGTCTTTGTAATATCGTTCAACAGTGGCGCACGGGTCGATCATGAGGCCGGGATTATCATCGAAAGTGTGAATCACAACCTGTTTCCTGTCATTTAACCGAACATACCACTCACATGATTCTTCTATTACATTTGCAAGTAATTCGAGCGCTCGTATTTCAGCTTGGATCTTTTCTTGAGGGGTGCTCATCGGGAATTTGACCAGACCTAGGGCTGTCGCTACTTCAATCACACAAGATTTGTATCGCGACATTAAATAAAGTCTCAAGGAGCGCCTAGGGCTTGCAATGAACCCATCAGTTGGTCAGTGAAATTACGATACAATCGTGCCAGTTCCGCTCGTATCTCATGGTCTTCAAGTTTTGATAATGTATTGAGGGTTTCAAGCGTGTGGTTACCACCGGCTTCATGGCCGAGCCATGAATGCCATGAAACAGAAGCCCCTGCGTTGATGCTCATTGGTCTCCAAAGACGAGGAAATTTATGCTCCTGAGGTTTCATGAATCGCCGTGAACCTCTAATCGCAAGAGGAACAACTCGTGCGTCAGGATAAGCAGCTGCTAAACGGGCAACTCCTGTCTTTCCGGGGAGGAGGAAAGGTGCTTCAGTTCGCTTTGAGCGGGTACCCTCGGGGAAGATTCCAAGGGCTTTTCCACTTGATAGAATAGTAGCGGCACTGGCCAGTGCTTCATTTCCCCCTTTCTCTCGCTGGGTTTCGATCTGACCTGTTGCTTGCATGAAAAAGCGAATCATGGGTTTGCTAAAATGCCCGTCTTTTGCGAGATAGTGAGTGGTTCTTCGGGCAGCAGCAATCACAGCAATCGGGTCGACGTGTGAGAGATGATTTGCTGCAAGAATGGTTGCACCCGTCCTTGGAATGTTTCCTGCTCCTCGGATTTTCCAGCGTAACAATGGCCTCAGCAAAGGAGCTAAGAACAAACGTAGGACGCTGTATGCTGGCGTGGAAGGAACCGAGGGTGCGTAGGGGGGGATTTCCCAATGTTCTTTGAGTTGGAGCCACCCCTGTTCAACACCCTCGGAATGCTCCATAAAAGGCAGATGAGCCGCATTTGGTTTTCATTCTTCTTCCTCTCTTTGGTGTCAAATGTATATTTGAGCATGTCACATGTTCCAACGACAACGGTCAAAGGGTACATCGGTGAGCCAAAGGCATGCGAGACGCTCGTGGGGGTAGGGGTCTGTCCTTCCTGCTCACCAGTACCTTGGTCCTCATCATGTTCCACCCTGTTGCATTAGCAGAGGTTGCATGGGATGATGATGGTTGGTTGCAAACCTCATACGGCACGGACCGTTTGGAGTTGGGTGATGAATTTGGATGCTATGGTATGCCTGGCCTGAGTTGGTTTAACGATCCTGGAGCCGTAGCCCAATCCTGTCAGTCTTACATTACCGAGCGAATCAATGCAAGTCAATGGGGTGCTCACCCGCTTTCAACGTATACTCCATCTAGCTTAACCATGGCTCAACATGAGCGAATCGCCTCACAAGGATTTGCTGTTCATGGTGATGAAAACGAACTTACAAGCACTGCATGGCATAATTCAACCGATGTCCCCTTTGACATATGGGACTGGTATAATCTTGGCCGAAGAGGTGGTACTTTGGAAAAAGGACTAGCGTCACTTGAATCAATTCAGGAAGAAGTCTCTGAAGGAGGGCTTGTTAATATGTATTGGATTGGCCGTGTGAATGATGCTACAGTCCGACACGATCGGGAGGTTCTAACCTATCTCAATGAGGCAGAGGATATCTGGCTTACAACATGGGGAGAAGCATGGTCCTATTGGTCCGCACATCGATGCTACGACCCTAGTTTTTCATCAGAAACTACCGAAGAAGGAACCGTCTTGAAATTTGAATCACTTATTGCCCAGGCCTGTACTTCTGGCGACCTTGTCGGTTGGAATCTGCCCCTGACTTGGCGATTAGATACGGGTTCTGCCGATGTTTCAAAGGTACTGATAGCAGGCGATAACGCTTCTTCTATAGAGGGTGAAACAAATACTATGCAAGGTTGGTGGCAACAAGAAGACGGGGTTGTTCTTCTCTCGGTGAAAAACGGAGAGTCTGTTGAACTTCACTTTAACGATACAGATGTAGAGTTTGACATACTTGGCTTGACTGAGTTTTGGAATAACCATAGTGCAGCTGTCACCATTGCCGGACATGAAACGAGTGATTTATTCAAGTGGTCAAAGCGTTTCCTTGAGGATGATAATGTCCGGTTTACATGGCTGTTGACTCCTCGCACATCAGCAGAGGGCGCTGCGTGGATGCCATATGCGGTGCTAGGAATTGCCTTTGCTTCAACAGTGGGAATGATGGCAGTCCTCGGGAGAGAAGGAATTGGCCCTCTGGGTCCTTACTTCGGTGAAAATTCAAAACAATCGAAACAACCGTATTCTGAACAGATGAAGCGAAGCCTTGATGCCGAAGAGTAATCGACAATGATACTGAGGCAACCGTCATGGGCAACGAGGACATCACCATCGACCCGTGGGGCAGTGCTCAATCTACGGATTATGATCGCATCATTGACCAATTTGGATTGACACCTCTCAATCCTACTACGATTTCACAACCGTCTCGTCTTCATCGCCGGGGTATTGTTTTCGCTCATAGAGACCTCGATGTCGTCCAAGAATCTCAGCGAAAAGGGGACCCCTTTGGCGTACTCACAGGACTCATGCCTAGCGGTCAAATGCACCTTGGTCATTCCATGGTGATCGAGCAAGTCAAATGGTTTCAACACCAAGGTGGAGACGTTACTATTGCGGTAGCGGATTTGGAAAGCCAGGCTACACGAGGTGTAGGACTCGAGCAAGGACGAAAGATAGCCCTGGAAGAGTATATTGCAAATTACGCAGCGCTAGGCCTTGACCCAGATAAAACCAACATCTATTTTCAGTCAAGGCGACCTATCGTACAACGACTTGGATTCCAACTCGGGAAACGAACGAACCTGAGCGAATTTGAAGCGATTTATGGCTTTAATGGAGAAACAAATCTTGCTCATGTGCAAGCACCATTGGTTCAAGTCGGAGATATTTTACATCCACAAACAGAAGAGTTTGGGGGTCTCCGCCCCATAGTCGTTCCAGTTGGAGTTGACCAGGACCCGCATCTACGACTAACTCGGGGTCTTGCAAGTAAAACAAACTGGTTCAATCTGAAAGATGCATCATCACGTGGTTTAATCATCAGTCTTTCAATTCACGATGAAAATGCAGGAGTGTTTGGCCAAATGCCTAACGGACGAATTGACCGAACCAAAGTAGAGCAAGTCTTTGAGAAGATTGTCAATTCGTTGAAGAACCTCGGGTTTTCCGACATCATGTCGAGCCCAAAACAAGGAACGGTCCATGTCCCTTCGGCAACTCAGCGGGACCGCCATGGAATTCGAATGGCCCTATTATCCCTTGAACGACAACTCGGTGGGCCAGGACTTTTAGCCCCATCTTCGACGTATCATCACTTTGCTGTTGGAATGACGGGAGATAAGATGAGCAGCAGTAAACCCAAAACCACCTTATTTCTCAAGGACGATATTGGAACGGTTGAGAAGAAGATTAAGCGTGCATTTTCAGGAAGTCAAGCAACAGTTGAGGAGCATCGTAGGCTTGGTGGGAACCCGGATATTGACGTGGCCTATCAGTACATGATGTATTTCTTTGAAGACGATGATTCATATCTTGCAGAAATCAATGCAGGCTACCGCGCGGGTAATATCCTTGCAGGTGAAATGAAGCAACTTTGCATCGATCGTGCGACAGAATGGATGTCAAACCTTCATGAAATGCGGGATCAGACTGCCCACTTAGTTACAGATTTCCTTTCATCAGATTCGCTTTAATCCAATTCTTCGGATGAAAATACAGCAGGGTCAGGCCCAACTGGCAACTCGGAAATCTCTTCATCTGTAAGTTCTCTGTCAACGGTATCCGGGTGAAGAATCATTGAATGTCCATGTGGATCCAATAGCACCATTGTAATCGGTTCATCAATGTCATCTTCCTTAAGAGATTCAAGTCTTGACAGCATCACGTTCAGTGAGCTCATTTCATCCATGAGTTCCAGGCGATTCTCATCATCTTCTGTTCGTATGATTTCCGTCTCATGGCCTCGCTTGACCAAGTTGATGACATCAATAAAACGATTCAAAACGCCTTCAATATTTGAGACATATCCGGTTGAGTTTCCACCGGGATTTACTTGCAGGTCCAATTCTGGAATGCGGACGGTGCATGATGATGACCGCACAACACGGGCATTGAGAAGTTCTGCTGAGTTCACAAACAAAGAACATCCACCGGGTTTTTTACCCTCTGCGGGGATGAAGTCTGTTTGCCTCCAGCCACATGCATGACACTGTACGGTCACTTGGGTATGCTCTCCAAAATAGGGAATTTCGTCAACATGGGCAATCATCTTGACATTACCGCTAACCATGCAAATAGGGCATGGGATGTCAATGTCCTGTTCGTCCATCAGTTCACGTCCGTGAATTCACTTCTGTCAACTGCAAATCCTTCCATTTCCGTACCCTTGAGACCACGGCATCCTTCGGGCAAAAGCATCAACCGTGTTTCAGTCATCTGTATGATTTGGCCCTGAAGGTCCCCTTCGATGAAGGTATGAAGGTTGTTCAGAGCTTGTGCAAATTCGGTTTTGCGTTTTATCAGCCGCTTCATTTCAACAATGCACCCGTGTCCTTCAGCAACCCAATCCATGAGTTGATGACATCCTGTGACGTCGTGAAGTGTTATATTGTGCAATACCATTCCTTCTTCCTTGATAGGTACCGGTGCGTTTGGATACATGATGTCTAAGTCATGGAATGTCATTGATGATGTCGGAGGTCGTGATGTGGATTCATGCTCAGAACTTGGCATTCGGAACCTTCGCAGTTCATCGTTCCCAGATATTTCTTCATCAGCATCCGGCTTGGAAAGTTTGGTCTCTGCCTGTTCGAGCAAATCCAAATCCGGCATTGCTGGAACAATTGCTTCTGTCGATGAGTCGCGAACAGGCGAGTCTTCAGGGGCTCCTGAAAATCGGTCCAACGAAGATTGAGCCTCGTCGGGAACCTTTGCCTTTTTTCTTCGCACAACCAAAGCAAGATGGCGGGGCTTCATCAACACTCCCCCTGATTCTTGTCATAGTGGCCAATAACGGTGATTGCACCTTGGCTCCGACATTTCGTGACCTTCATAAGGGACGTCGTCCACCGTAATCTTGAGCCTCAAGGTTCAAAGAGTGTCAACGGAAGGGAAAATCATGACCGAACAACAAGGCGTCCTCAAAACCGGAACAAGTACCTTAGGAATCACTTTCAAGGGAGGTGTAGTTGTTGGAGCAGATCATCGAGCCACAATGGGGCACTTCATCGCAAATAAAAGCGTACAAAAGCTTTTCAAAATCGGAGACAATCTTGCCCTCACAACTGCAGGGCTTGTTGGTCACGCTCAATCACTCTCCCGAACACTTACGGCTGAGGTCGCTCTGTTTGAACTTCGTCGTCAACAACCTATGACTGTCAAAGGGGCAGCAACGCTCACCGCCAACATTCTGTCCGGACGTCCGCATTGGGTTCAATTGCTCATCGTTGGCGTTGACGCAGACGGCGGCCATGTGTATTCTATCGATTCAGCTGGTGGTTCCATTCCAGATGCTTATTGCGCCACAGGATCGGGTTCTCCTTACATGTACGGTGTACTTGAAGATGGATTCAGCGAAGGCATGTCTCAATCGGATGCATTAAAACTAGCGGCCCGCGCCCTTTATGCGTCAGGGCAACGTGATGCAGCCTCCGGAAACGGCATGGACCTGGCAGTAATCACACCCGCATCTGGCTACCAACAAGTCTCTCAAGAAGACATAGCAAAGCTCCTCAAGTGAGCGTTATCCTATTCCTGCGGATTATCCGCATTCGCCCTTTGGGCATGTCACAGGCCGTGTGATGACGCAGGATTGAGGTAGATACTATGCAAATGACCTACAAAGAACTGAAAGATGAAATTGCTAAGATTGTTCCAAAAACAATCGATTACACCGTTGACCTAGAAGCGGGCAACATCGCCATCATAACAACTGAAATGGACAAATTTGGCGGCCGTGACGGCCTCATTGGAAAGATTGCTAAGCGAATCAAAAGAAAGATTGTACTTCGTACTCCCGTTGAGGCAATTATGGACATTGATGATGCAAAGGAGATTATTAAAACCCTCATTCCCGAGGAATCAGAAATAACTGAAATGTATTTTGATGGATGCTACCGAGAGGTCATCATTCAATGTAAGAACCCAGGTACAGCAGTTGGTCGTCGCGGAGAAAACACTCGTAAAGTACGAGACGAAACCGGTTGGTCCGTCAAGGTAGAGCGAACTCCGCCATTGTTGTCAAAGACGGTTCATGATATTCGCGGTTACCGACAAGAAAAAGCAGAAGAGCGACGTAAACTCTTGAAGGATTTCGGCCTTAATATCCACCGTCCTACTCGCCCTGGGGCCATTTGGGCCCGAGTGACTGCCCTCGGTTCTTACCGTGAAGTTGGACGAGCATGTCACTTTGTAACCACCAACGAATCACGAATCATGATTGACGTTGGAGTGAACATTGCATCGGATACCGACCCTATGCCTTACTTTACCGCACCAGAAGCATTGCCTCTTGAGAAACTTGATGCTGTCGTATTGACACACGCACACCTTGACCACGCCGGAATGTTACCTGTTTTGTTCAAGTATGGGTACAGGGGTCCGGTCTATTGTACTCCTCCTACACGTGATTTGATGCTATTATTACAGACGGATTACCTCAAAGTTGGTGGGGCTGAAGGAAAGCGCTCCCCATATGACATGGAAGACATTCGTATGTGCATGAAGCACGTCGTTGACGTCGATTGGGGTGAAACCACTGATATCGCTCCCGATGTGAAGTTGACCTTCTCCAATGCAGGTCACATTCTCGGTTCATCCGCAGTCCATCTCAATATCGCTGATGGAAAGCATAACATCGTCTTTAGTGGTGATCAGAAGTATGAGAAATCTTGGCTCTTTGATGCAGCAAACACTCGGTTCCCTCGTGTTGAAACTCTTGTCATCGAATCAACATATGGTGCCTCAGGAGATTACCAACCTTCCCGCCAAGAAGCCAATCAAGAATTACAGGATATTGTTTCAAGAACATTAGCGCGAGGAGGGAAGATAATTTGCCCTGTGTTTGCCGTTGGTAGAAGTCAAGAAGTCATGATCGCCATCGATGAACTCTTCCGCTCGGGTACGATAAAGCCTGTTCCGGTTTGGCTGGACGGTATGATTCAAGAAGCTACGGCAATCCACGCATCACATCCGAAATACCTCACGAATGCATTGAGCAAGTCTTTGTTGAAGGACGACGGTGAGAATCCGTTTACAAGCGAATGGTTCCGTCCGGTAAAGGGCCGTGAACTCCGTGAAAGCATCGTAATGGACCCGTCGCCATGTATTGTTCTAGCGACTTCTGGAATGTTGAATGGAGGGCCTGTCATGGAGTACTTCAAAAACTGGGCTCATGAAGAAAGGAACTCTCTTTGTTTCGTCGGCTATCAAGCAGAAGGAACTCTCGGGCGTCGCTTGCAGAAGGGCTTCGGAGAAGTTCCAATGTTGATTAATGGGAAAACCGAAATTGTGAAGATTGGTTGCGAGATGGTCACCATTGATGGTTTCTCTGGGCATTCTGACCGCCGGCAACTTTTGGAATTTGTTGACCAATTGAACCCTAAACCACGTAACATCATCTGCCATCACGGCGATTATCAGAAATGTAACGAACTGGGTCACACTCTGAGGGAACGGTACCGTTGCCGCACATACGCTCCAAAGAATCTTGAAACTATTCGGCTCTTGTGATCACGACAATGGCATTTCGATGTCAAAGTCCATGGGGTCAGGCAGAGGCTCGTTAACTCTTGAAGATTGTACCAAAGTTCCTCGTTTGTGAGAGTCCACGATTGATCTTGCAGTTCTACTAGGTGTTTTATCCGAATTCCAAATTGTCAGAGTTGCTCCTAATCCTGTGATGATTAAGGTTGCAATGACCAATGCGAGTGAGTACTTACTTTCTAGGAAAATTGCTCCAATCCACATCAATACGTTGACCGCTGCTGCAGCGATCATGATGCGTCGTGGATTAGAGGCCATGGTAATCGTAACACCATGTTGTTCATGAACCCGTTGCGACAGTGTATCTTCATGCAGCGGAGTTCAGGGCCATCGTGCCCCGGTTGGTTGATGACGGCAGTAGCGCCTTGGGGAGAAAATGCAGAGGATGCTTTTGACCAGGGATTGGTAGAACTTGGTTTGGGTGATGCACGAATTATTCAAGCACAAGGGGCAATGTTGCCTCTCGGCTTTGGTGCAACACCGCCTCGCCCCCTTCCTATGGGGTCATTGGTTGAGTGCCATCTCGCCACAGCATATGCCTGGAACGGTACTTCTGCTTCAGCAGGTGTTGCATGGGCCGCCTGTGTGACTCCAGAAGGCGATGAGTGTACCATTGTTGCTACGATTACTACCGCTCTTGATTATGAGGAAACCGTTCTCTTGCTTCGTCGAAACCTCCAACGTCGCCTTGCGAGCAGAGATTTGGAAGTCATTGAATTTGATGTTGCAGTAGACGAAGTTACAGCAGGTCAGGACCATCATGGGGTAGCCATTGCAGCATTGATTTTACCTGAGTCGCTCACGTTTGGAGCAAAAACACGCACAGGTCCAATCCGTGGTGCTTTGACTCGAAAGGCCGAGGAACCCAAAAAGCGAGTGGACACAAAGGCACCAGCAGCTCCAGCACGGCGTCCGGGACAGCCACAGAACAATCATGACTTCACATTGTGAAGTTTATCTGTACTCACGGAAGTGATGAACTATGGGTGAACAAAAATGGCTTGTGATACGATGTCCTGGTTGCAAGTTGTGTTTTGGTCATCGCTCAGTTTCGGGAAGATGTCCACATTGCGGACAACGGATTAGAGAGGATGCAGAAGTCTGCTTCATCGCTTCTTCATCTTCTGAGTTGCGGATGGAAGTCGCCCTTGCAAATACGCCAGAACCTCTCAGGGATGCCTTGCGTGAAAAGTTGTCTAAAAACGAATTGTTGTTTGACCAACCACAAGCACCGTCCCCCCATGTTTTGATTGATCTTGTACGTCGCCGGTGTGATGAAGACAATTCTGTAGGTCGCGTCACCGTTGATTCTATTCTTTCCTCAAAACATGCCGATATGGATGCTGATGGCCTTATGGAGCGTGCTGAACAAGAAGGTTTAGTGCTCCGAATTGGTGATGGTCGCTGGCAGTTTCTTGAGTGAAGTTCATAGGTTAGACCTCGTGGCCAAGGATAACGGGCGTATGGGTTAGTTTGGCCTATACTCGGGCGTTTGGGACGCTTGGACCCAAGTTCAAATCTTGGTACGCCCACCATTATTGTCTTACCTTTGGTATTCACCAACGGAATGTACCCAAATGATGTGAAACCCAAATTGGGTTTTGACATATGATTTCGGAGGTGCTTCGAGTTCTGCTGACCAAACTGCTTCTTCAAAATCCTGTGCCATTTGCCCTTCAATGAATTCTCCCAAATCCCCACCCTTGCTAGCACTTGGGCAGTTGGAATATTTCTTGGCTAACTTTTTGAAAACCTTAAACGGCTTTTTAGCAGCCAGAATCTCGTCAAGTAATTCTCTGGCATCAGGTTTGTTGGTGACGAGAATATGCCTTGCATGGGCCATTCGTGGCGTTTTTCTTCGGTCATGTCGTCGCATGTTTCTTCGCCTTCTGTTTCGCCACCGTTGCCATTCTATCAAAAAGGTGTGCAAGGAACCAGCAGAGCATCACCAATACGTAAACTAGCCAACCTTTGATGCCGATGATAGAATCCCCTGTTCTAAGGAGTTCATTAAGCAATACGAACCATCCTGAAAGATAGGCAATCAAAGCCCCTATGGTCGCTATTGGCGTCTCTTTGGAAATGACCCATGATACATTTCTAAGGTGGTGTTCTGCCGCCATCATTGCGCCTACTTTGATAAAGAATGAAGTGGGTTTAATAGCGGAAGTTTCGTTTCTATAGATTGACTCAATGGGGGCGTGACCGATGGTCCAACCGTATCTTGCCAGTTGAATAAGCCAGAAGTTTGGATATCCATAACCACGCCATGATCTCTCCCAATTCCATGTTTCAAGAACTCTGTGGGATGTTGCTGTAAAACCACATTGGGGGTCGCTAACTCGCTGTCCCGCAGCAAGTGTGGTGAAAAATGCCAGTATGAGTGATGCGATTTTGCGTAAAACGGGCATGTTGTTATACCCCTTTGGATGGATTAAACGGTTCCCTTTCACATGGTCGTATCTGCTAGAAATCACTGGGGATATAATCGCATCCAAATCCTCCGGGTTCATCTGTCCGTCCCCAGCCATCACGGCACTTACAAAAGGAGATTGAAGTTGGGTCAAGAGATATTGATGTCCTGTATCAATTGCTCCACCGACACCAATGCCTCCGGTGTTTAAGATGATTACATTTGCAGAACAAGAAGCCTCCCGTGCACACTGTTCTGTTGCATCAGTAGAGCCGTCATTGATGACAACTGCAAGATCAACAAAAGACGGAAGTGTTTCTAGAACGCCCGCAATATGCAATTCTTCGTTTCGAGCAGGGATGACGACTCCCACACCCCATCCCTGTTGCATGGTTACTCCTACGGCCTGCTTCTCATGAAAGTACGCTTGAAACCACTTCTTTCTGCATCTCATGAGAACAGGATTCATAGGTCATCTCCAATAGGCCGCTTTGTGACAGAGTCCCTCCATCGTCTTGTTCTGGTTGCTCGGGACATTGAATTGCGTGTTGTATCACTGATCGTACGATGTCGTGAAGTAGCCACAGATGTCATCGTTCTTGATACGGGTTCAAACGATGAAACCGTTGAATTGGCTCAAGAAGTAGGTTGTACCGTATACCATTACAATTCAGACCTATCCCCTCAATCGATTGCTTCATTCCTTCAAGGAAACGAAGAAACGAGTGGGAAGACTTTGATTCTAAAAGTCTCAAGATCTTGGAAACTATCCGATTTACCTCTCTCTGTTAACCGTGCTCGTGAGCCTTGGGATATCCATTATACTTACAAGCATGAATCTCTTATCCCTCAAGATGATGAAGACGTTGTATTCGCATCCACTGAAATGCGGCATCTTGTATTGAGTGAAGAAGGCTGTCAAGCCCTTGCAGCCATGTCTCCATTAGCCACTCAACAAGATGTTCCCGCATCATTGGGAGTTCGTTTCGTTGAAGCTGAGGCTCCCATCAATCTACCTCAACGTGAATCCCTAGCCACTGCCTCTCGTTTTGCTCAACTGTTCTATTGGATGCTTGAATCAAAGCACCCATTGTTGCTGTTTGGAATTCCTGGTGTGGTTCTCTTTGTTCTTGGATACCGTTTGTCCGGAGATCTGGCTACGATGTTTACCGAGCTCAACAGCACTTCAATCGGCGTAACGCTTGCGACAATTGCAATGACGCTGATTGGTCTTTTTGCAATGATGGTGGCTATTATCCTGTACATCATGGGGAAGCAAGTTGAACGAATACAGCACCAATACAACTGGCCGAAACAAAGTTGAATTTCTGGGGGGTATGAATTACATGGTTGAGAAATTGGTATGCCTGGATATGGATCGAGTTCTTGTTGATCATTTGTCAACATGGCAGTTCGTTTACGACCAACTCGGAATCTCAAACGATGAATCCTTCGAACTTTACAACCAAGGGAAACTCGATGAATGGGATTGGATTAAACTGGATTTAGCTCTCATTAAATCATCCTTTGAACACCCGATAACAGACGGTCATCTTCGCTCCTTAATGGAAGGCATGCCGATGATGAAGGGATGGAAGCAGTTGATTGATCATCTCCTATCTCACGATGTAAATGTTGCTATTGTAAGTGGTGGCTTACAAAAAACAGCACGAGACATTGCGGCTTGTTTTCCTTCAAACCAACCCTGGCGTAGGCGCTGGGGAGGAATTGACCGACATACGGCTCGAGAGCAAGCAGGCGGTATGGATTCAAAGTTGCATGTCTTTACAAACGGATGGTTAGCATCAACTCCGATGGAATCTGGAGATTCTCTCATCAACGATTACGGTCGCTATCAGGTTCAAATGGATGGAAAGGGTTCAGTTGTTCAAATGCTCCAACGACGTTTAAACGTTTCAAAAGAATTTACTGCTTCAGTTGGTGACTCATCCGGTGACATTGGAATGTTTCGTGAAAGTAGTTGTGCTATTTTGTTCAATCCTTGGGATGAAAAACCCAAAAAACACGCCCATTTTGTCATTGAAGAGAAGGATTTAGCCCTGGTATTGGACCAGGTTTGTGAGTCGCTATCAATACCAAAACCTTGAAAACGGAACGAGTTGAGGATTTCCCATGGTCTTTGGTGATGATTTTCTAACCTCGATATGCCCACACTGTGGATTCCTTCTAGGGGAGTTTATGCCCGGTCTGCCATGCCCCGAATGTGGCAAGCCATTGCTCTAATCAAGGTGTGACTCGGTTTGATGTCCTTGGGAATGGAATGACTTCCCGAATGTGGGAGGCTCCAGATAACCAACTTACTACTCGGTCGACACCAAGACCAAATCCGCCGTGAGGTACACCGCCGTATGCTCTTGTGTCAATGTAAAACTGATATGGTTCACGGGGTGTTCCTTCTTCGTCCAGTCGTCGTAGTATTTCTTCCTCGGA
Source organism: Candidatus Poseidoniaceae archaeon (assembly GCA_949373095.1). Taxonomy (GTDB): domain Archaea; phylum Thermoplasmatota; class Poseidoniia; order Poseidoniales; family Poseidoniaceae; genus Poseidonia. Next base: position 31,368 of record CASIBY010000005.1, on the reverse strand, counting down.
CCATGTTCGTTCGCCTCCTCCAATGATTTCCCCGTATCCTTCAGGTGCAAGGAGGTCGTGGCAGAGTACATATTTTTCATCCTCAGTATCCACTCTGTGGTAGAATGGTTTTGCAATCTTAGGGTAATGCGTCAAGAAATGTGGAAGGTCAAAATCTTGGGTCAGAATCTTTTCTTTTGAATAATCCAGGTCATCTCCCCATTCAACTTCAACACCCTTTCCTTGAAGAATTTCTACAGCCTCATCATACCGCATGTGGGGGTAAGGGTTGTCAGCATAGCGTGCAATTAGGTCAAGATCACGGTTAATGGAAGAGAGTTCAGTCTCTCGTTCTTCTAACAATGTTCGTGCGATATGGCGAACAACACCTTCGCCATGGGCCATAATTTCATCGTTTGAGGCCCAAGCCATTTCCATTTCAGCATGCCAGAACTCTGTCAGATGTCGGCGAGTGCGGGATTTCTCTGCACGGAATGATGGTGCGATGGTGTAGAGTCGTTCAAGTGCAGGCATGGCCGCTTCAGCATAGAGTTGCCATGATTGTGTAAGGTATGCGGTGCGCCCAAAGTAAGGTACCTCAAACAGGGTTGAGCCACCCTCAACAGCTCCGGCAACAAAATTAGGTGCTTGGTATTCAATGAAGTCTTCGTTACGGAAATAGTTGTGAATGGCACCAAATGCTGAACTTCGCAGTTTCAACATTGTAGTCATCCGACTGGTTCTCAAATAGAGATGGCGATGCTCAAGCAGGAATTCTGACCCTCCAGGCATTGGATTTCCTTCTTCATCAACAACATCTAGGGCTTCCTTGTTGATGGGAAACGGTCGTTCGGGATCAACGGCACCAACGATTTCAACTGCATTAACAACGAGTTCGTGACCGCCCTCTGAACGTTCGTCAACATTGACCGTTCCCGTTAAGATAACACTGGACTCAATCAATGCTTCTTTGAGTGCCTCAAACGATTCTTCTCCAATAACATCTTTCTTACCGACGCACTGTATGTCGCCGGTTGAATCTCTCAATACAACGAAGCGCATTTTATTTGAACCTCGAGTACGCTTAATCCATCCTTTCAATTCAACGGTCTGTCCATCGTGCAAACCATCTTGCACATCTCCAATCCATACGGTCTTGGTCATACTCGCACCAGTTGTTCCATTCGGGGCGTGTAATTCAATGTCACCCAACATGTGGCTGCCTCAAAACAAGGTTAGGACGAGAAAATCGTGCAAAGGGTCAAAGCCGTGTGCGACGAGAAGACAACATGAGAAAGTTAGCCGTCTATGCACTCGGGGGCAACGCATTGCAACCTCCAAAGACAGACTCATCAACCAGTGCGGAAGTTCTAGCACGGGTGATGAGCGACGTTATTGACCTTTTGGAAATGGATTGGTCCGTCATAATCACCCACGGAAATGGCCCTCAAGTGGGCCATCTTATGGAGCTCGACCATGAAAGCATCCACTCACTCGAATCATGGGTTGCTGCAACTCAAGGAATGATAGGCCACGATATCTCTATGAATTTACAAGCCATTCTCCAGCGTCGCCTTCGTCCAGAGCGAACAGCCGTTATTCTGACCAGAGTTGTAGTGGACGGAAACGACCCAGCTTTTGCAACTCCTACCAAACCCGTGGGGCCAATTCTTGATTCCAAAACCGTGATGTCGGCTGATTGGGATATCGCACAAACCATTCACGGTCCTCGGCGAGTTGTTGCGAGTCCAAAACCAATCCAGATTCTCGAATTAGATGTCATTCGCAAACTTGTTGAACTGCAAGCAGTAGTCATTTGTGGAGGAGGAGGGGGCGTTCCAGTTGTCGACCATGATGGCCATCATGTCGGAGTTCCCGCAGTTATTGACAAAGATCTGCTCTCGTCCCGATTGGCGATTGACCTCAAAGCTGATGCACTCATCATTTCAACCGATGCTGATGCGGTTTATTCTGGATTTGGTACACCGGATGCCAAAGCAATACGTCAGTTATCCTTAGCAGAGGCCGAAGCAATGGACGATGCCGGAGCATTTCCGGCTGGTTCCATGGCGCCAAAGGTCAAAGCACTGTGCTCTTATGTTGATTCAATGAATGAAGGCCAGGCAATTTTTTGTACGCCTGGTTCCGTTTTGGATGCACTTCGGGGCGAAGGTGGGACCACATTTACCGTTTCATAGATTCTTGGCGGGTGCCTCGGTGAAAGAATCACATTGATATGATGGCGACCGTTGGGTCATAACATGAAGACAACCCCTTTCATTGAAGCCGAAGCACATTGTGATGGACCATGTGGAGTATACGACCCTGCCAGTGCTCGTGTTGCTGCAGAAGCCGTACAATCCATGACCAACAAAATGCTCGGGCTAACCTGTCCTGAAACCTCCGATGGACCCGCAATGGCCACCTACCTCAACACCATGTCTCGCTATGCATCGATCAAGGAAGAAGAAGCACAGAAGTGCAAGGATGAACTTTTGGTCCTATGGACCGATTTCTTCAAGCCTCAACACATTGAAGGAAACCCTGACTTGCACGACACGTTCTGGCACGCAGCCAAACTTTGCTCTGCCTGCAAAGTAGAAGTTTCATCTCACCACGCTCAAGAACTCATGGACGCATGTGAAGCAATTCACAACATGTTTTGGTCAGTCAAGGGCCGTGAAGTGCCCTGGATTCGAGCTTCCTGAGGGCGAATCATGTCTGAACCGTTTCAGGTTCGCATCAAAGGCGACAGCATGTGGCCTACCTTTCATGACGGAGATTTTCTCACCTTCGCACCTCTCAATGACAGCACTCAAATCGAAGAGGGAATAGTCGTCTTAGCGCAACACCCACTCAAGAAGGATGTCCTTGTAGTGAAGCGAATTCAGAGCGTGGAATCCAACGGTCGTTTATTCTTGGTTGGTGATCAACCCGACCCGCTTGGCTCAGAAGATTCCCATAACTTTGGTTCAGTTCATCGCTCAGCAATTGTTGGCTACCTTGTACAATGACAAATTGAATGGCGGGCCTGACGGGGTTCGAACCCGCGGCCGATGGATTAAGAGTCCATCGCTCTACCTGACTAAGCTACAGGCCCACTCCGGCCTTCCGCCACGCCTATTTAACGGTTCATGCCTGTGTTAAAGCAACGCTTCACGATGTGTCTTCCTTCTCCAAAACCGAAACGCCATCAGCACCGGCTAATATTACAACATCGCACATGTTGGTAAACAAACCAACTTGGACAACGCCAGCAATATGGAGGAGTTCCGCCTCTGTTTGGGATGGATTGCTGATAGTAGCACCGGTCTGTGCATCGACGATGTAATTTCCATTATCGGTGACGTGGTTACCATCGTTTCCTTGACGAACCGTTGCTTTACAGTTGAGAACAGTTTGTATCGCCTTGAGGGTTGACCCGTAAGAAAACGGTGTCACTTCAATAGGAAGGGGGAACGCCCCGAGACATTGCACCTTTTTTCTGTCATCTGCAACAACCACCATTTTTGCAGAGGATTGGGCTACGACCTTTTCCCTAAGTAAAGCAGCTCCTCCACCTTTAATCAATTGAAAATCGGGATCGAACTCATCGGTTCCATCAATGACGACATCGAGCCCGTCCAGATCATCTAATTCACTAAGGGTAATTCCTTGCTCCCGAGCAAGTACCTCTGTGGCTATGGAGGTTGGGACTCCTACAATTTCCAACCCTTCTTCTCTTACTCTTCGCCCGAGTTCTAAGATGGTGTATTTTACGGTTGAACCGGTTCCAAGTCCAACTTTCATGCCGCTTTTGACATATGAACAGGCGGAGATTCCTGCTTCTGCTTTCAAGGCTTCAACATCCATATCCTACCCTTGAGCACCCGCCCTATTGTATTTCTTCACGCACAATCATGCAGACATAAATGTCCGAAGGCTTTAGGCCCTTGATTTATTGTGTAAGAAACATGGGAGGCGTACGAGGTAGTCAGCGGGTTGCGGCCGGCTTGGTAATTCTGTTTTTGACGTCACTCCTTCCAGTGATCAATATTGGAGCCGATGAACTCCTTTCTGATACTGAAGAAACCGGTTTTAAGGCATCAACATTGGGCCAAGCAACATCAATCACGGTAGGTTCATGGCCAGATGGTGCAAATCAAAGGGTGAGCCTTGGTGTGCCGGACGGACATGCGATTGAATCTCTTCAACTTGGAATCGAGGCGTCGGACCTCAGTGATTCGGTAGCTTCATCTTGGAGTGAAGTGGGTGATTTTGACCAAGGCTCGGTGTACGACGGCATGGACGTCAACGCGTCCTCGCTTCATGATCCTGCCTCAGGATTGGGAGTTACGATTTCGAATCTGGCGCCTTTGAACCCGAGTGGAGTGTGGCCGGGACTTCTAACTGGGCTGTTGTTGCAGACGCCCGTCTCGGAGGGCAACAATTGGCCAAAGCAGGCACCATCTCCAACAATCAAGAGTCATCGTATGACGCTTGACGTGTCTCTAACTCCCTGCCTCATCTGGAACCTTCCAATACAGCGTTTCCTCCGAGGGCAATTATGATTACCTTGCTCTTCTGCATTGACAATACAGGTTGTTCCAGATACACTGGATATACTCAACGCTGGTCTGGAACGGTGAACAACGCTCAGCAAGCCTTCACGATTCCCGCTACGGCTCAATCCTTGACTTGGAAGTACTTGAAAGACGGGAGCGTTAGCTCGGGTTCAGACACGGCTTGGGTTGACGACATCGTCATCACGCCTCTCGAGTGGTTCAGGGAACCGGTGAAGGGAACTGGACATCTCCGGCCTTTGGACCAAGTGATTTAGGACGGGGAGAGGAACGCTCTTACGGATTCATGCACATGGACGCAACCATTGAACCATCTTCTGTGTTTGAATGGCAACTATTGGACGCCCAAACGATGATGCCGATTCCTGGTTTTGAACGCATGACTCATACTCAAGTCGACCTTGGAGTTATTGATTGGAAAGAATATCCATCTGCTAGATTGCAGATTCATATGGTTGAAGGTTCAGGAGGCAGTGTATCTGAAATCCGCAGTATTTCGTTCGATGGTCATCTCATGAAAACATTCGATAATGATCCAACTGGAGACGGCTGGGACATCCAATCTGGCTCGTGGCAGAGTAGCGGTGTCATTACCAGCAGTGGTACTGTGACCTCCGAAGTGTTCCATCTCCGAAGTGGTTTTTCTTCGGTCAAGACATCAAACATTGTCACCGGCCCGGTGTGATGGAGGTTTCAATCGATGGAGGTCTCAACTGGCTCCCAATGGATTCACAAGGAGATTTGGACCTAGATGCACCTGCTTTTATGGCTCAGTTCCGGATGAAGAGCACCTCCGGAACCTACACTTGGGACACATTTGATGTTGAACTTGTTCGGACTTCTATTGTCCGAGGTCTACGCTTTGACATCGGCCTTGATGGTACTTCTGAGTGGTCAATGGAACGAAATGGTTTGGGTTCGTTTGGCCTGCAAGATGAATTGTTAAACGGTAAGATGTGGCAGTCCATCGCAACATCCCCTTCAGGCTCTGCCAACTTTGATGTCGCGCTCCCGACCGATGGTGTGGATGCCTTTGAGTTCGCAGTCGCATCCCCTGAGCGTGGAACTCTCTAAGCCCGTTTATGGCCATGTCAGTCAACGGCCAAGATATCCTTAATCGTGGCTTGTCCAACCTTCAAGATTTGGAGGTTGTATCTCTTACTCAAACCGAACTGACCTCGCTAAATACCGCTCTTGGAACCGCATCAAACACCGTTGGCCTCCCTTCGCTAGAAATGGCAAACCTACAGATTCGTATTGGTTCTTCATTGTCTTCGGGAGACGTCCTCCTTGGTGGGGTCTTTGGCCCGTACAACTCGGAAATGACCCTCTCTTTCAATGCCGTCCATCCACTTGTCATCGGATTGAACGATGCACTATCTTCGGTTGTTGCTGTCCAAGGGCAGAAAGAAATCGCTCTGCCCGTCAGGATGGATGGTACTGGAGCAATTTCCCTTACTGTCACTGATCTGCAAACACAAGCCTCAGTTGAACCCGTCTCCTTTGTTGTAGAAAACGTATCAAACACGCTTGTTCCGAGCAACGATTGGATTGAAACAGCTGCTACGTTCGATTTCGCGGGGATTGGTGTGTCGGACGCTCTCACACATGCAGAGCAATCTTCTTGGGATGTTGAATTGAATTTGTTCGGTCCAAGCCAGCAGACGAACATTCGTTGCCCCGTCAACGCCCTTCCAATCACTCCAGTCAGTATCTCATCGTGCACGACAAGCGGCATCCCACTCATCTGGTTTGATGACGGCGAGTCCGGCTCAATTGGTGCGACCTCAGCGGGCAGTTTCTTAGAAATTCAACATCGGTTCAAATTCCCCGATTCTTGGGATGACGAACCCTCTGCCGTGATGGCCGTCAATTTCCTTGCACCCACGGGTCCAATGCTACCAGTTTCAGCAAGCTTTGGTTTAGGAAACGACCAGGGTGTTGAGAATGACATTTCACTTGAATCGTGGTCGGTTCTCTCCAGCAATGGAATTCGCTCTACTCCAACCCACCATTACCTCCGTGCTGGGGATTTCATCAACATTGAAGTGGTTCTCGGATTTGAAGGCGTTGATGAAGGGTCACCGCGTACAGGACAGGCGTTGGTTCGGTTCATGGTCGATGGAGACGGAATACGCTACGACCTCTTCATACTCCGACGGCGTCGCGCTGTTCCCCTACAGCATTCCAACAGGAAGAACCTCAATTGACCTCGGCGTTGAAGTGATTCCTCTCAGAGGGCAAAGTGTTGTTCATGAGGTTGAAACATCATTCACTTTCCTGTTTGATAACATTGCACCGACCCTCATTTCCTCCGATGTTGAGACCTTCGACAATCGTGATTCTAGCCCCGTTACTTCCTTGGCGTTCACCATCAGTGACCGTCCTCACCTTCCAACACATGCGAAGGCTCACGTTTGGCTCTCATGGATGGACGATGCCAATCAGGACGGCACAATGGACCTCGAAGAAATCCATTCTCTCGACCTCATGCAACCAGAAAACCTCACCTTGCTGATGGATGAGTATACGTTGCTCTTGGACACATCGGATGCAACACTCGGAGATTACTTCGTGGGTTGGTTGGAAGTCGCAGACAGTGCAGGGCACCTCATGATGGATTCAGGATCGTATTCAACTCCTCTCTTCCACGTTCAAATCAACGATAACGGAGCACCTTCTCTTGGAGCAGCAACCGTTGGATGGGAGCAAGGCGTAAATCCATGGATGCATCCGGGGGAAGCCAATACCATCAGCGTCCCTATTTGGGAAAAGAATGGAATCTTTGACCTCGCTGAAATTCATCTTTCACTGGCCTCAAATACGCCGACTCCTGCGACCATCTCTTGGAACCAATCAACGGGTATCTGCTCCTCCTCTCATAATTACGTCAATGTGGAATCATGTCAACTGGTACCGACTGAAGCAGGAGACTTATTCTCAAGAAACGGTGCATTTGAAGCCAATTTCACAATTGAATGGGGCTACGATGCAGATACCTCACTGCTCCGTATTCCAAACATCATCATGTTGGACCAATCAGGACAATCAAACCGCTTCACTCTTGAAAGATTAGGGTGGAAGTTCTCAAGCGAAGTTGTGTTTGATGAGAGACTCATTGTCAATCCAACTTGGCGACGAAGCGAAGCGATTCGCTCCGGCTACTGGGTGAAACCGAGAACCACGTTTGATCTTTCAGGTTCACTGATGTGGTTCCGCACAGGAGACGCGCTTGCAGCAGGACCTCGATGTGGAGATGAATTTAGGCGAAAATTCGGTGGTCCTTGAAACCGTTAACGGTTCATTCTAGCGGGACCGTTCATGGCTCCACTTCAGGAGAATACCTACGGTTTGACCGGCGGATTGTTCGACGCTCCCTAACGGGGCGATTTACAGAGGAGACAACTCAGCTTTCATTTGGTTCATTGTTGACAATCAAGCCCCGAGCGTGACTGCAATTGACCGCCCATCTGCCAATTCCGAGCTCAAGGAAGAGGATTGGAAAGGCTTGCAATTTGAACTGCGTTTGAATGAAAATTCACAATTGGATGAATCCACACTTCGCCTCCATTGGTCCTTAAATGAGGCGGGACTCGGCATTAATTCATATGTTTATGATAACGGAAGTATCTGCCCTTGAAATCCTTGGGTGAACGTCTCTCTGGTACATCCATTCCAGTTCGTGGTTCTTTGGATTTAGATGAATTGATGCTCCCAGTGTTCCGCACAAGTTCTGTTGAATTACGAATATGGGTGACCGGTATGGATGCAGCAGGTCATCCAGTGAATGAGGTATTCAATGACATAGACTCACCTCTACGAGTTTGGTCATTAGAACAACGGGTACCAGAGTATGCGTTCTCAAAGGTAGAGATGGACCCTAAATCAGATATTCATCAAGGGGATTATGTAGAAATTGCTACAATGGTCTCTAACTTTGGTCTCGCAGATGGTGAGGCTCAAGTAATTGTCAATCTGGTTGAATCATCGGGAGCTCGGACTCAACTAGACGCTCGGACACTAGCCGTTCAAAGCGGGGAAACTGTTCTGTACGATTATTCATGGAAACCAACCCGAGACGGTACGATGTGGCTTGAAATTAATATTGTAAACGGACCATCGGTTCAATCCAGTACAGTCCGAGTTGACGAGCCTCGTACTGAAGGTGTGCTTGGAAGTATAGCGAGTGTAAATTCTTCTTTGCTGGTTGTCGTCGGATTGTTATCGTTGAGTCTTGTCGTTCTCCTTGTCTATGGCTTGCGACGTGAAGTTGATCCAGAATTACCAACACCACCGTCACGCACAACTCCTGCCGTCAAGAAGATAGAATCTTTTGATCAACAAGGTCCATATGGGGCTTCTGCCGAAGTTTCCTCTCCTGGGGAAAATCCCTATCAGTGACGGATTTTCTTCCAACGGCGCATTGAAATGCGAGAGGCTAACAGTCCATCATGGAGGGAGTAGGAGGATCGCTGACAGAGTTCGACTCTGAGGAAAGTCCCCTCTCCGTAGTGCAAGCGGCTGACAGAAGGAAGCAAACAGAAATGGTTGGGTCAATGCAGCAGAAACGAACGATGCAAGGTGTGTACGATGACGTTGAAAGACCGAGATTGCCTTGTCGTCGATGAGACGAGCAACCCCGCTGGAGCAAGTCCAAACCGTTCCGTTAACTCGGCACGACGAGGAACAGGTAGGATGCACAGTTGAATGCGATCACCGAAAGGGAACAGAAAGGGGCTTACTCCCTACTCCCTCCACTCCTTTCTAATCATCAATCACGATTGCATCAAGAGATTTCATCACATTGGGTTGGCCAACGGCAATTCCATCTCCGAAATCGATCCATGACGGATGACCGTTTATTTTAGCTCTTAACACATGTTCTGCGGTGATGATAGCAGGCAATAGGAATGAACTGGTGAGGAATGCAAAGATAATCAGGAGACACATCAGCATGAAGAAATTCTCCAAGCCGGGGAATGCGGCTAGGAATCCTGCTCCAATGCCAGATACAGTGGTGATGGTGGTTTCAAAAATAGTCTGGCCAGTTTCTTCAATCGCAGACGCGATGCCATGAGGCGATTCCCCTTCTTCCTGTATTCGATGCATGACGTGAATCGCATCGTCAACACCAATTCCAAAGACAATCGTTCCAATCATTGCTGTGAAAATATTCACGTTGACATCTCCACTTTGCATAAGGAGTGGTTGCCACAAAATAACTACTGCTACTGGAATCATCGTGTAAATACCTAACCTTGGGGAACGGAATACAATTGCAAGAAGTATCGTAAGAACGAGTAATGTGATTATCGTGGTCTTGCTCTGTGTGTCGTGAATTCCGTCGTTGATATCAAGAGATACAGGTAGTCCTCCCGTAAGTAAGGATGTTCTTGTATTGAGCAAAGTGGGGCCTTCAGTTAGAATTCCATCGATGTCATCCCTAAGTTCACCAGCCACATTGAGATTCATGTAAGGCTGGGTCACATATACGATCGCCTTGTCGCCGTTTTCATTCAACAGCATTGACCGAACTTCCTCTGATAACGTGTCAAACGCCACATTGACCATGTCTTTTCTTAGCGCTTCACGCTCTGAAACAGGAATCAAGGTCCAGCCGGGGCAGTTGAGGTCCAGAATCTCTTGACTTTCCCAACATGGGTCATGGAGCAAATCCCAAAGAGAACCATCACCGACAGTAACGCCATCGGTAAGTGTAATTGTTGCAGGAATGGTTTTGAGGAAGGTGATGATGCTCGTTGTTGCAGTTTCATCAACCTGGTCTATGGCGCTTTCAATGTAATCCATTGAGTCGAGGACTGGTAGGTCACGAATATTTTCAGTTCCATTTAGATTAGGTCGTTCAGCAGCATCATAGATGTACAGTGATGTTTGTCCACTGCTGAATTGACGGGAATACTCTGCGAGGGAATTGAGAGAATCAATTCCGTCTGGCGCTTCTGATGAGCCGGTAATTGGTTTGTTCATCTCATCAAGATTTGCGATACCGTAAGAGGTAACTGCAGCAGTGAGTACTAGCAATATGAGGAATCCTCGAACCGGTAATTTCCCAATGTTCTTCCAAACTGAGGGATTAGTTCTCTTATTGAATTTCAACATCCAAGATAAGGTCGGTACCAGAATAATACTAAGGATGAGGGTTGAGAAAATTCCGATTACAAGCGTGATTCCAACTGATCGAATTGGAGATATGGGTACGATTGCAGGAGCAATGAGTACGGAAAAACCAACAATGGTAGTGAGTGCTGATAGGAATACTGCAACACCGGTTGAACGGGTCATCTCCATCACACATGATTTGTAAAAATCAATGTCCCACAAGTCAGGTACTTCCAACTCATGTGCCCCTCGCTTTCGTCGGCGTTCGTTTTCATCATGAGCTTTGTCAATTTCCTTTCGCCGCACCTCCTCGATGCGGTTCACCATGTGTAGTGCATAATCTACTCCTAGGCCGATGAGAATAGGGAAGGTCGCCACAATCATTGGTGTCAGCGTGATGTCTAGGATGACAGATGTTCCAAAGGTAATTGCAAGTGCCATCATGATGGGCGTTCCAGTTATGACGACGACTTTTGCAGACCGGTGTAGGAAGGTGATGATGAGAATGGTAAACAATACTGAGAACGGAAGGATCATCAACAAGTCCTCATAAATTGCGTTTGATATGTCTTCCAGAACTTTTGTCAATCCAGTCACTGTCATCTCGGTATTTTGATATTCAGTCGGGCGATTGTCGATGATGTCTTGGAAGTGATTCAAAAGTTCAGAAAAGTCTCCATACTCATTCGTTACACTTGGGTCATGGTGCATGCCGACAACAATCGCTGTGGTGTCCCAAATACCGTCACCATCCATGTCATTGGTATAGTTTCCATCTCCATCACTATCGACAGTTGGGTCCATATCATTGGTATCCTTGAAGAGGGTGTCAAATCCACCCTCTGACTCTTCTATAATTTGGTCTATGCGGTCCTGGTCAGGGATACTGTAATCCCCACCTGTTTGGTCTTGACTGCAATCGATTGAAAGCGGTACACGTTGGTCAACAATGTTGGCACAGAGTGCCTTATTGAACCGACCATCAGATGAATTGATTTCCTTGATGACTTGTGCAGGAGATATAATCCAAAGCACACCGTCTTTTCTACCATGGTCAAACTTGTCATAGTCAATTCCTCTCCCCCGAGAGTCGCTGTTGATATTGGTAGAATCTCCCTCAATCCAACTTATTTCTTTGAGAAAGGTTTCCTCTGTTATGTTCGTTGAGTCGGCGGTGTTGAACGCATTGGGTGTTTGAATATAGATCACCGCAAGATCGGTTGACCATTCGGTACGAACTTCAAGAAGAAGTTCAGTTGATGGAGCTCCGTCAGGTAGAAAGATCTCCACGTCATCATCAATTTGCTGTTGAAATGACATCCCTTGCTGGGCAAAAATTCCGGTGATGACGATAAGCAAAACCAGAATGGTCCCGGGAGATTTCAATATGTTGGAATAAAGGCCGTCAAGACGTAGGTTTGCCCATTCTTTTACACGCTGATTTGCAAGCGAAAGTTGTTTGAGAGCGGTTTCCAAGCCGGAGGCTTCGCTCTTCATGAATAGCCGATGCAACGGTGACTCAAGAATCATTCCGTACAGTGAGCATCAAATGCTTCTTTTTCAGCACGCATCAAAGGCTTGAATGAGGTATTCCGTAAGTGGACTTGTGCGTGCGAGTTCTGAAATTCCATCAATTCCTTCGACAGCGTAAACACGTACGACATCACGAACTCGGACGTTACCTTCCGATGAGCGTGCGAGAATCATGGCTCCTTTGATCGGTTTGCCAGTTCCATGTGGGTCATAGACCGTATCCAATGCCTCTTCTAGGAACCATTCAGCCTTTCCTCCCGGCTCGCCCTCGTAGGTTTTCTTTGGCTTCTTGGCGCCAAACATACCTCCGGATTTTGCTTTGGGCTTTGTTGGAGCTGAACTCTTCTTTGGTTTGGAAGTAGTACTCGCAGCACCTTTTCCTTTAGATTGAGAAGCAGATTTCTTGGTTTCTGCTTCCAACTCCTTTCGAAGTTCTTTCTCAATCTTCTTGCGCAACTTTTCCTCATCCACTTCAGCAGAGGGTGCAACAGCATTTTTGGCGTCAGAAAGTTGGTCTTTCAGGTCTTGGATTTTATCTTGGTAGGTTGAAGAAAGGTGCATGAGAGATGCTTTCATAGATGCCTCAAGTTGCATTGCGAGGAATGTATGAGACGTTTCAGTCCACTTTTTCCATTGCAGTAATGCATTTGCGTGAATGTCAGATCCGCACTTAGGGCAGAAACTCTTCTTTGGAGGTACCATGATGGGTACACTCTTCAATGCCTCAGCTGTTAACGCTCCAGGATAGCCTTGTGATGCCTGGATGAGATGAACACTTGCCTTGAGCCCAAGGTCCATGGCTTCATGAAATACATCATTTTCAAGATCAAAGGTTCCAGAATCCTTTAGGTCACTAACTTTTGATGATGCGGTAGCGTCAATCGCTGCGTCAGCTGCTGAATTTCCCCACTTTACATTTTGGAGGGCTGGTGCGATTTCCATTGTTTCAGTTGGCGCCTCAAATGCTTCGGTCAATGCCTTTTCTCCGTCATCTGCTGCGGCTGCTATGCCAAGGGCGATGGGGTCTGCACCGTCCTCGACCTGTGCAATCATGTCAAACTTCTGAGCCATTGAAAGGTCGTCTCGGATTCGAATGACGTCCTTCAGTTGATTCAAATCATGTCCTGTGGCGGTAATTGGGCCTTGAAGTGATAGGTCATGCCCGCAGGAGAGGCAATATTTGGCAGTGACTTCAACACCTGCCTCACATGTCGGACAATACACCCCTCCCATATGCTCTCAAGGTAAGTGACTCCTTTTGAAGGGTATGTCTCAAACTCTTGAGAGCGAGCCCCTTCTTGGTGGGTAGGCCTGTGTCGCGATTACGGCAAGCGGGCTGAACAGGCGTGGGCTAACATGCATACATCCTCACGAATACAGTTCGCCAAAATAGGGGCTAAACGTGGACCACGTTCGCTTCCCATGAACATTGCATAGCATGCTCTGTACATCGAACGCATCGGTGCCTCAGCATGTATTGCTGCATTTTTGAAAGCCTGCGTAATTCCTTCCGCAGTCCATTCAGCAGCTTCTAGTTCAGCAGCGATATGGGGAATCACCATACGTTGTTCTTCATCTAATTTTGAAAGTGATGCCTCATCCGGTTGTTTGAGAATCACGATTCGCATTTCTTCAGGGAAGTGCTTTGATTCAATCCACGCTCTCATTCTTGTGAGGCGGTCTGAGAGAACGGACGAGGGGTCTGAAATGGCTCCGGATTCCTTGAGGGATGACCAGATTCCATCGTCCCTCAGCTTTATTTGAGCGAGAAGTGCAAGGTGGCGAAAACTTACTGAGGTTGCTTCTGCTCGTTCTCCAGCAGATACCATTGACAGACGAAGAGCAGCTTGTGCGTCTTCAATTTGGACGCGTTGTCTCCGACTCAATTTTTCACTGGAGAGTTCTTCGGTAAAATCTCTAGATGAGAGTCGCTCATATTCGTCAGCGAGATTCACCAAACCCATTCCAGTATCAAATTCTATAGCCTTATTTGGTTTGGAGTTGGCAATTAAAAGACGAAGGATTTCCGGCGGGACAAGACGGAGAGCCTCTATTGGTCCAACCGTATTTCCTGAGGAGGATGACATCGCTCCTTTTCCTCGAAGGCTGATCCATTCATAGACCAATGATTGAGGTGGCTTATGCCCAAAGAAGGCAGCGATTTCAACTCCCGTCGCAAATGAACCGCCAGCAGCCCCGTGATCTTTTCCAAATGGTTCGCAAGTGATGTTATTGAATCCCCATTTTGCTGGCCAATCCAATCTCCATGGCAGCTTCCCTTCACCCTTCGTAATATCCGATTGGCCGTTTACGCCGTATTGGTCCGTCCACATGACCAAGGGATATTCGTATCCAGTAATCGTTAGGCCGTCCAATGACCCCTTTGAGTCAACCGGTTGCCAGGGGAACCAATCCGTAGGAAGTTCTCTTCCGGATACACGTTCAATAATTTCTCGGATTGCATCTGGGTCATCGCATGCCTTCTTTGCTGAGGAAGCAAATTTTCCTTCTCGGTAGGAGGTGAGGTTTGGAATCAATCTCGGTTCTACACCAATTTGCTTCAGCGCCTCAAGGAAGGGTTTGAGAAAGTGGTCGCCATAGGACCATCCTTCGTTTTCAAAACGTTCCCAATCAGGCTTTCCATCTTTGTCAGGAGCCGGTATTGCACCGAGTTGGTGACCAATGAACTCCTCATAAGATGCGTCTAAGAACGGATACACCTTACGCAGTGGGTCCGCATTATCAACGACAAAAACCAGTTCTGCATTGAGTCCTGCACGACGAGCCGCCCGAGTGATCATATCTCCAGTGAGAATTTCCCGCAGGTGGCCAATGTGAAATTCTCCACTCGGTGTGATTCCGGTTGCAATAATATGGTCGTTGCCATCCAGCGCTAGCCGTTCTGCGATTACATCGGACCAGTGCATAAAATCACCTCAAACAGCGACTGCTCGGATTAATCCACGAAGTGGGACGTCATCGATTTCATTTCGTGTTGTTTTGTTGACGAGGACTACTGCGAGGGCTACTTCTCCGCCAGCATCACGGATAGATTGGATGGTTTTTGACATCGTCATCCCGGAGGATAGAACGTCGTCAATGATGATGACTCTCTTTCCAGCGACTTGTCCGTATTTTGCAGAGAGTGAACCGCTACCGGTTCCTTCATCTGTTGTGCGAAAAACGGTCATGTCAGACTCAAGCATTCGTGCGACTTCGAAGGCAAAAGCGATTCCATTGATGGAGATTCCAACCACTGTATCAATATCGTCATGCCCGATTTCTTCATCTGCAACATCAGCCATAATGGCTCCAATTGATGCTATGCGATGGGGGCGTACTCCGAGAGTTCTCCATCCGATACGAACATCACTTGGGCGGTCTTTTTCCCCGGTTCCGGTTAAGAGCCAGGTGATGGTGTCTTGGGATAGCGATAATTCATCAGCGATTTGTTGAGTGTTCAAACCCTCTTTTCGTAGATTGGTTGCAAGGACCTTCAGTTCTTCAATGCTCAATACCATGATGCTCAGTTCCACGGGTTGGTTTAACCCAAATGAATGCTTTCCTGTAAATGCCTCACAGGGCGAAAGTCTTGAAGGGTGGGAGGCCGGCCACGAATCATGGCCGACTTTGATTACGAGTCTCTCCTTGACCGTGCCCGTGAGAACATTCCAGAGGAAATATCCAGTCGTTCCCGCTGGCGGTTGCCTGCTCCTCAAATCCTCATCGAGGGTTCAAACACCATTTTCCGTAATTTCAACGATGTTGTATCAATGATGGACCGGGACGAAAATCACGTGTATCAGTACATCTTGAATGACCTGGGAACTTCTGGGTCCCGTGACGGCCCCCGTGCTCGTTTCAAGGGGCGAATTCCTCCTAAGAGAATCAAGAATACGATTGCAAGTTACGTGAACACGTACATCAAGTGCAGCCAATGTTCTGCCCCAGATACACATTTCATTCGTGAAGACCGTACGACCCTGCTCAAGTGTCAAGCATGCGGTGCAACACGCCCCGTTAAATTGTGATCATTCTTTGAGGTCAAGTGTGAAGTTCACTTGGACTTCGCCAGTTTCTAAATGTTTGAGGACAGCATCAAATGCGCCGTTGGCGTCAAGTGAATACCATGTTCCTTCGGGATAAATGACGCATGTTGGCCCGAATTCGCAATAATCTAGGCACCCTGATTTTTGGACCCGAACACCTTTGAGTCCCTTGTCCCGAACCGATTGTTTGAGTTCTCGCATCATGTTCATGCTGTCTTTAGCAAGGCAAGATGGTCGTGCAGCTCCTTCTGGGCGTTCATGTCGCACAGACGAATGCATGTCGGGTGAAACCAGGTTCTTTTCGTCCCTTGGGGTCCTTTGACATATGCTCACCTAAGTTCGTTAATGGCCTTGGCCAGACTGATGTCTTTTTCTGTAATGGCCTGCTCATCATGTGTCATCAATTCGATGACAACATAGCCCCAGCCGAAGTGAATGTCCGCATGGTGGGCGTGTTCTTCACAGAGATCAGAGATTTTGTCGACAAAAGATTTTGCTTGCTGGAAATTTTCAAATGCGACTTCATGCATGAGGCGTCCATCGATTTCCTCCCAGTTCTCTGGAAGGTTCATCAAATCATCCCCAGAGATGTGAATCGTCGTTTCCTTTGGTTTCTTTCTCCACCTTTTCGTGAAGAGTAGAGCGACGCTTCATGTCTTCTCGCTCGTATGCTAGCAATTTGTCGTCGTCGATGTATGCACGTCGTGTGTGTGCTACGAGTACAATGCGGACGATGACTTCACGGGCAACAAAATGACTGCGTCCATCCTCTCCGAGAATCTCCAAACTGGTCTTACCACTGGATAGGAGTCTACCTCGGATGTATGCTTGTTCAGGCTCGCTGAATGCTTGAACGTTCATATGAACTTCAATGAAATCATCCTTGCGAAGTCCGTGGCGACGCTCAAGAAGGTCTCCTGTATGGACAGACGCTAATCCATCAAGGTCGGGTGAACCAAGGTCCTTCCACATTGGTTTTGCCCATTCTGGTAGTTTGATTCCCATTTTTTTCTTCGCCATGTCTTTGGTCAATCGGCGAGCGTACTTGAACCTCCCCTTTCATATTAAAGAGGTCAAATGAACGGGTGACTTCTTGAAGTGTGGGCCACGGGCATGAGTTGAGGGAAGGTCATGAAAGTATCTTGGCGAACGTTAAGCACCGTCTTATTAGAAGACGAATTGCTTGACAAAGCCTTCTCCAGAGCAAAGAAAGCCGCTGACCGTGTTGACGACCCTGTCCGTGTGTTTCGGGTAAGGAAGCAGATGACTCGTATGGTTCAAACTGCAGCCGATGTCATTTCCAATCAATTCATTGAACTCGTAGCCGCTTGGCCATCGCTTGACCAATCTCCTTTGTTTGACATTGCAATGATTGATGCATGTGTTGGATGTGATGACTATCGCAAGAACCTCGCAGCACTTCAATGGGCAGGAAAGCAAGTTTTACGCATTGCTTCACAGAATTCGAAGAAGATTATTCGTACGGGACGAACTGAATTAATGCACGATGCTCGTCGAGAGGCATACGGACGTATCTCCTCAATCATGCGGCAAGTCAGTTCTTCATTGGTTTGGCTAAGTGAGGCGCGTGAGACTCTAAAGCGCCTCCCTAAAATCGACCCAATCCTTCCTTGCGTCGTTGTTTGTGGCGCACCTAACGTCGGTAAGTCTGCTTTCATCTCAGCGTTGAGTTCTGGAAATATGGAAGTCAATCATTATCCATTTACGACCAAGCAAATCCACGTTGGGCATTTTGTCCATCGCCGGCTTCAATATCAGCTGGTTGACACGCCAGGTTTGTTGGACCGGCCAATGGAGGAACGAAACTACATCGAGATGCAAGCGATTGCGGCCTTGGAGCACGTCGGCTCTCTGGTCCTGTTCCTGGTGGATGAGAGTGATTCCTGCGGTACTTCATACGAAGAGCAAATGAATTTGTTAAAGGAAGTAGAGACCTTGCTTCCTGAAACAGAACTCATGGTAGTTACCTCCAAGGCGGACCTACTTGACCCGCTTCCGGAAATGTGGGATGAAGTTCAAGCGGCTGAAGAAGATTGGAATACAAACGACGGTCAAGGTGAACCTGAGCTGCCGTTTTTGATTGACCCGAAAGGACGGATTACTATGTCTGCTACTGAGTTCGTCGGTATGGACTCTATGCGTCTTGAAATTGTTCGGAAAGTACAAGCAGCCCGTCCAGTAGACCCGATGGCACTGCCTAAGGGTTGGCATCGCAGCGACCAGTGATCACATTTCTTCAATGGCTATCAGGCCGAGGCCTTCCATTCCATCTTTCATGATGCCTCGTGCAAGTTCAGAAACCCAAAGGTAGAATTTGTCTACTTCGCCATCCGTAAGGATGTGACAGTCTCGGTAAAATGCATTGTAAGCGTTCGCAAGATGAAGCATATGTTCTGCAAACAAATGAGGCCGGTGGTCATTGACTGCCTTTTCCACACAATCCTGATGGACGGCAAGTACTCTAAGTAAGGTGATTAAGCCGTCAGAAAAATGTTCCTGCGTTTCAATTTCTCCGTTGAGGATATTCTCAATCGGGGCAACTTCGGTCTCAACTCGCTTACGAATTGAGCATGCCCGGGTGTGACTGTACATGATGAACGGTGCTGAACCCGCTTCGAATGTAAGTGCGTCTTCCCAACGGAAGGTGAATCCTTTCTCAGGGCTCACCTTGATGATGTTAAATCGGACCGCTGATGTCCCTACTGCTTCAGCAATGGTACTGATTTTTTCTTCATCATAGTGCGGGCGAAGTTCTCGGACCACAACGGCTGCCTGCTCCTTGGCTTCCTCAAGTAGGTCATCCATGAAGACAACGTTACCCCGGCGAGTTGACATCTTCCCCTCAGGGAGTTTGATAAATGAATAAAATACAACCTCAGGACGTTTTTCACCAAGTTCTTCCAACGTCATTCCAACTTGCTTTGCTTGGAGTTTGTGGTCCTCACCAAGCACGTTGATGAGGTCGCCACCTTGCGTCCATTTCCACATATGGTAGGCGATGTCACGGGTTGCATAAAGTGAGGAACCGTCACCTCGTTGGTAGAAGAATTCTGTTTTCCCCTTCAATCCACGTGCTCCGAGGTCAAGGAATTGGGCTCCATTGTCGGCTTCACCGTTGATTTCCAAAGATTGAAGCCGTTCCATCAAACGTCCGACATCACCATTGGTGACAAATATGGATTCCTTGGTGAATCGGTCAAAGTTAATCCCGAGACGTCCTAATGTGGAAAGCATACCCTCCAATACAGGTTGGTATGCAGCCTGGAACGAAGCGAGTACGGCTTCATCTCCGTTTTCACTTGCATGAACCATGAATCCAATCTTCTTCTCAATTTCTTCGGCTCCTTCTTTTTCTTGACGAAGTGCTTGTGCAGCTTGATACCAACGGACACGCTCATGGTCAGCCTTCCCCTTCCAAGAGGGATTCACTGGTTCTCGGCCGATCAATTGTGCCTCTACATCTTCCGCCGATAGATGTTCCAGTGCCCAAGCGAGAACAGCCACTTGCTTGCCCATGTCGTCGACGTAATACTCCGCTGTAACGTTGTTTCCAAACAATCGGTGTAGTCGAACCAACGTATCTCCCAAAATGGCATTCCGAGCACGGCCAACGTGAAATGGTCCGTTCGGGTTGGCTGAAGTGTGTTCAATGAGAACGCTTCGGTTCGGTGACGGATGGGAGCCTTGTGTTCCAAATTCTATTAATTGTTCAACAATCCATTTCGGGTTGGCTCGGATGTTGAGATAGCCGTTTACTCCGCTCACTTCTCCAATTGCTGGATGGTCTGCGACATGTTGTGCAAGTTGTTCGGCAATTTCAGCAGGAGCCATTCCCAATCGCTTGGCGAAAGGAAAGCACGGTAAGGCAAGGTCTCCTTGGTCAAGTTCTCGGGATGCTTGTAGCATCTTTTCAACAGGCATTTGCTCAACCCCCATGCTGGATAATGCTTCGATGATAAGGGGCTGAACGATTCGCTTGAGCATCTGCATGAAATCACATCCAGGGATAGCGCAATATTGCTGCAAGTCCGCCAAATCCAAGCATCAGTTGAGAGCCTTCTTCAGTATCGGTTGAGATAATGATAACTTCAGTGTTACTTGCTTCTGCATTTTTGCTCAGCGTATCAAAAACGGAACTCGTTTCAAGCACTCTGATCGCCTCACCGGATGCTGCACATTTGGGGCACGAAATATCATCGCTGGTCTTCTTGACCCGTTGGTCCCATTCATGTCTGCACTTCTTGCATTGGACCTTCAAATCCTTTGCCTTCAAGCCTTCTGAGAACAATAATTTGTCGACCGCACCCTCGTCAAGAGCACGTTTCACCATCATTTCTCCGTAGGTGGCCTTAGGGTGTGGGCGAATTAGTTCTTCCAAAAATCGGTTCATGACTTGTCGCTCTGCGTCCAACTCAATCTCGCCCATCATTCCTCCAGCGTTGTCAACAAGTTCTCGAACGCCGGATTCATTTGAATAGCCCACATCAAAATGTGTTTTTGCAATCTTTTTGGCGATCTCATGATGGAAGTACTCGTTCTTTACTACGAAGTCCTTGGTTGCTCCAGGGCCACCAATAATGATGGCTTGGATGTTCTCCAGATGAGGGAGCCAATATGAATTAGCGTGTTCGGTTGCACGCTTGAAAAAGTTGTGAGCAGCTTCTTCGATCAATCGCTCAAAACGTTGGGCAGATTGACCACCTTGTCGGTGCTTGCCCATGATATTGGAGACGAGATGTTCTTGCACGTGAATTCTTTTTCCCGATGCAATGCCATAGGCTGCTTCCGAGCGGTCAATAACAAACAATCCGTAGGATTTTTTGTCGATGAGCATTTCCTCCAATTGTGTTAATTCAAACTTTGAATCACATCTGTATCGGAAGGAGAGCAGGGGTTCCGGTGGGTCTTCAATCACGACGCTAATCATTCGGTTTTTGTTGTTACCAATTATGATTGAACCGACGAATATGGCGATTCCGAATTCACCGGCATTTTTGTAACGAGAAAGAGTAGATAAGGCGGATTCAATAGCACCTTGAACGTTCTTCCGTGTCCCCTTTGATTTGATATTTGCAGCCTGTCCGTGTTCGTTTTGAAGCATTTGGCGGGCATCATAAACCTGGCGGTCTGGAGGGATGATCAAGGTGACAAGCTCGGTTCCGAATCCCTTCATTTCCCGAAGTTCTTCCAAAGCGAGTTTGAGGCGGAGACGTCGCGCTGATTGTTTTACATCGTCCGCCACTTGCTACGCCTCCCATGTGTGGGTCTAGGTTGGACACTTCAAACCTCGCCTGCCTTTCCCCTAAGTCAAGGATTGACAAGCCTTGTTCGGGGATAGGATGAAAGGATGGCCGCGTAGCACATGAGACATGAGCATTCGCCATGTCGTAGCATTGGGTGGCAGTCTCCTTCGGCCTGAAGAAGCGGCTCAACGAGAAACATGGATGGCGCGGCTTCGTCAACTCGTTGTTCATATGGAAGGTAACGGGCGTAAAATGGCTCTCGTGGTTGGTGGAGGGCTCCCCGCTCGTGAAGGGATTGAACTCGCTTCCTCCATGATCTCGTCATCCCACCGCCTTGATGAAATTGGTATCGCAGCGACTCGGCTCAATGCTACTGTTCTCCAACAAATACTCGATGAGATTGGATGTGATGTTGCTCCAACCATCCCCCACACCATTGAGGCTGCGCGACTTCTGTTGGAATCACATCATGTTGTTGTGATGGGGGGTACTGTCCCCGGGCATACCACTGACACGGTCGCTGTTCGTCTGGCAGGCGCCGTCCAAGCTCGTCATTGCATTATTGCTACGAATGTTTCACACGTATATTCCAAAGACCCACGCCATCATGACGATGCTGAGGCGTTGTCTGAGATTACATTGGATGAACTCGGGGCGATTACTGGTGTGGGTATTCCACTCAAACCGGGCGCTTCTGCTGTGGTTGACCCCATGGCTGTCCAAGCAGCAATGGATTCGGGAATGAATTTGGCAGTACTTGACGGTAGAGATATTGGGCTACTTGACGATGCCCTTGAAGGCAAGCCTTTCGTAGGGACGACCATCAAAGCATGAGGTGAGCGTTATGGTGAATGCAAAGAAAGTTAAGGAAATGGTAGCCAAGAAATCCAGCCAGTTTGCAGGTTCTCTGTCAAGCAATAAAGTACAGCCTCACAAGCATTGCCGTATTTGCTTCCAAACCATACCACTTTCTTCCGAGCCAAGGGTATGCAAAGAACAAGAGTGTATCGACAAAAATGCTGCGGACGACAAAAACCAACGAACAGTGAGAATCTTCATGTTCATTTTCTTTGGGCTCTTTGCAGCGCCCTATCTGATTTCACTTGCAATGCGACTGATTTGATCAGTCCAGCCCGAATTCACGGACCAAAAGGTGACGCAGGAATCCACGAGCACTTTGCAACACGAGACCAGTAGCCATCAAGGCCAGTCCAAGTACGCCAATCCAGACAGCAGAAATACCGTCTCCTATGACACTGTCAAGTTGAGTTGTGAATCCTTGAGCTGTTTGCATTCCCATGGCTGCTCCAGTTGCAAGGAGTCCAAATCCGGGTAGTCCCAGAACCAGCAGCGGTTTCTTCTGCGAGAGTGAAAGCATGGCCCAAGTGAGGACTGTGAATCCATGAGATACGGCTGTGAAATTGGAGCCCTTGGGGACATCGTAGCGAATAACCGTGGGGACTTCGAGAACACGAAGTTGTTTTTCCCGAGCATCCTCTAACATTTCCAGGGATAATTCCATTCCTTCTGAGTCAAAACGTAGGCGCTCTAGAGCCATTCGGGAGAATGCACGAAATCCAGATTGCGTATCCTTGATGTCGAGGTCGCTTGAAAGGTTAGAAGCAGCCGTGATGACTTTGATACCAAGTCTACGGTATGCCGGCATGTCGGTTCCACCACCGCCATCAACAAATCGAGACCCGATGGTGAAATCAGCTTCTCCACTGAGGATGGGGCCGAGCATGTTAGGGATGTCGTGGGTTTGGTGTTGCCCGTCGGAATCCAACAATACCAATGCGTCGGCGTCCATTTCGAGGGCCTTCATGAACAGTGTCTTGAGCGCCCCACCGTATCCACGATTGATACGGTGCCTGACGACAATTGCACCACATGCTTCTGCGATTCTTGCGCTGGCATCGGACGAACCATCATCAATGCACACCACTTTGTCAACATGGCGAAGTGCACGAATTACAACCGAGCCAATGGTCTCCTCCTCGTTGTACATGGGCATGCCCGCAACGACGAAAGGCCTCTTGGAAGGCTCCGTGTCCGTGATGGTTGTCACAAACAATTCCCGATTCCCCCTTCTATATAGGTGTGTTCGTTTTTTCATCCGATCCTCCCCAAAATACGGGTATAGGGCCTAATTGCCGGCCGAAGACGGTCAAAGGGCGCTGACTTCATCTTGACAGATCAAGTAAGAGTGACAAAGGTTCAATGTTCTCCTCAGTCTTGTAATTGGGCAATGGTTGTTACCGCACGATCACCTGACAGCACCTTGTTCAGTGCGGCGATGGATATGACCAGGGGGACATAGGCTTGACCATCGCTTGTCATGTAAGTGTTGCAATCAGCAAATGCCGCCGTATTAATCGATACTTTGAGTGCCCCTCCAGCATTACTGCGGCGGACATAACCGACCAATACATTGGAATCGACCGATTCTTCTTCGTTCATGGTTGCGTTTTTCTTCACGTTTTCACCTCCTCCGAGTCATCTTCTCAGAGCCATATCGCTGTCCGTTAACGCTTATCAATGACTTGTAAAAGTGGTACACACCTCAACACCCATCCCCTTATACGGACGCCCGCAGTGCTCAGGCCATGCGAGCCTTGGTAACTGGAGGAGCAGGATTTATTGGGTCCCATCTCATCGACCGCTTGGTTGACCGTGGCGACCATGTGGTAGTCCTTGACAATCTTTCAAGCGGCCAGGAATCGTTCATATCTCACCATCTCAAATCTGGTTCAGCAACGATGGTTCATGGCGATGTCTGTCACCTTGAGGATGTCAAATCGGCTATGGCTATGGATATCGAGTGTGTCTTTCATTTGGCTGCAAACCCCGATATCCGCCTCGGAACTCGTGTTACAGATACGGACCTTCAACAAGGCACCATCGCCACTTACAATGTTGTTGAAGCCATGCGATTGAACGAGGTAAAGAAAATCGTCTTTGCATCAAGTTCTGTTGTCTACGGAGAAAATGCGCCTCTTCCAACTCCTGAAAATCATGGTCCATGTTTGCCGATCTCACTTTACGGTGCAAGCAAACAGGCTGGAGAGGGACTGATTAGCAGCTGGGTTGGAACCTTTGGCCTTCAAGCATGGATTTTCCGATTCGCTAACATCATCGGCGCCCGAGGGACGCATGGTGTGATTTTCGATTTTATTCACAAACTAAAAGCCGACCCAAGCCGACTTGAGGTCCTCGGTAATGGTCGCCAAGAGAAGTCCTACATGGAAGTAGGCGACTGTGCTGATGCGATTCTTCACGTGATGGGGAAGACGAATGAACCAGTCAATCTTTACAATCTTGGTAGCCACGATACTGCCTCAGTTCGTCGCATCGCTGAGATTGTAGTTGAGGTTACCGGATGCAATGATGCGAACATCGAATACACCGGTGGTGACCGAGGTTGGGCTGGAGATGTGCCTCGTGCTCGTCTTGCCATTGACAAAATGTTAGAAAGTGGATTTGATGTCCGCATGAATAGCGAAGATGCGATCCGTCACACTGCATCTGTTTTGCTCGAAGAAATTGGAATGGGGAATAAATCATGAAGTACGATGAAGAAGCCGATATACGAACTGACACAGCCATCAAAATCATGGCACTTTTCTTTGCCTCAATCATGTTTCTGGCATTCACTACCGACCCTATTGCAAGCGGGACCAAGGAAGGGCAACGTGCTCCTCCTTTGGAAGGGTTGAGCTATAACGGGACAGGCTGGACGGAATTCAATATGGATGATTGGCTTGTTGACAACTGGTCCAAAACGGACACTACTGCAGCGTGGATGGTTGTTCAATTTATTGATACTGATTGTGGATTTTGCTGGGATTCTGCCTCCGAAACAGGCCAAGCCGCAGATTACTTCTCCAAGACTGGAGCCGAAAAGTGGGATGGACCCGTTGTTAACTTTATTGCAAACGTGGCTGAACTGAACATTCCTGGTCACGAAAGCAGTCGTGATGAGATAGTAGCCTTTAGAGATAAATCTGGGGAAGAGACGTGTGCAAAAGGTGATTGTACCACCCGTCCAGGCAATCCGCACAGTTTCACATACATTGACGATTTAGACCTTGACAACATGGACGAATGGAAGGTTCCTGGGACTCCTGCATACTTTATCGTCCAACCCGATGGTATCGTCGCTTGGGTTTCATCTGAAAACCCTCAGGAAAAGATAGGTGATGCTATCTTTAGAATTGTAGGAGGTGAGGAGTAAATGGATGCAAATATTATTTTATTGTTCTACATCGTACCCCTCTTGTTTGGAACACTTCTTTTGACCTCGTTTGGTTCAACCATTGGCGCATCATTATCTTCAAAATGGCCTCATCTTGAAATCTCCTCGTAGACAACGTCTTCTTGGATTGAATATCGTTATCTTGGTTGGGTTCGCCATCTCAGTTCACACTCTTTGGATTTCCAATAAGATCAGCGAAGGGGGAGCCGTATGCTCGAGCGCAACCGTGTTTTCATGCGATGACGTCCTAGGCAATATTGCATACAATACCGATCCACTGTTTGGCCAACCTTGGGGAATTATTGGTATGCTCGCCTTCGGTGTGCTGATGTTCTTTGCTAACTCGGTCTCCAAGGAACCTGATGCACTCTGGGCTGAGCGTTATTCCAAGTATGGAATGTATCTTACTCTAGTCGGTCTGCCAGTGATTGGTCTATTGATTTCCTATGAGGTCGCAATGGGTAAAATCTGTCAGTATTGTACTACTGCGCACGTTGCTAACATCGTTGCTCTGTTTGGTTTCTGGAGCATCGGTCGCATGCATGACCGGGGGGAATGGAATGACGATTCACCCGAGGAATCAACCGTTTGATTGTGGCGAGGGATCGAGATGAAAGCAGATACTGTATTCTGGTTGCTCATCACCATCGCTGCTTTTGTAGCCATGGGAGTGCTGCTCGGAGAGAGTGATGGTTCTAGTGAAGTATTTTCAACTGCTGACGAGATACACCCGCTCGCAGAAGCTTGCCTTGGGGGTCACAGTGATTATGTTGACCACTATCATGTCGAATTAGTTCTCTCAATCAACAATGAATTTTTGGAGATTCCAGGGGATGTTGGGCTCAATGACGGTTCCTGCACAATGCGTCAACTCCATACTCACAGTACCAATGGGGTCATTCACGTTGAACTGAAAGAGCAAGGTGTTGAAGCGCCTCTTGAGGCATTCTTTGACGTCTGGGGCAAGCACTTTGACGAAACTGGCTTTGATGATTATCGGACTGATGCGGACCATGAATTTTTGATGTTTGTAACAACTACTGACGATGATGGAAACCAAAACCGAGAAGAAGTTATGACGTTCCAGAATCATATCCTTGAAAACGGCCAGAAAATTGAACTGGTTTATCGAGAGAAAGCATGATCAAGGCGTGTATGTTCCATCAAAGAGGAATGCGTTCGGTTCCTGGTCAATGACTTCCATACGAATAACAGTGACCTCGATTTCAGTGGCTTCTAGGTATGTAGTTCGCAGTTCATGCATTAGATGACGTTGAACGTCTTCCATCTCTTCTCCGTAGAGTATGGTTAGGTGATGTGATGATTCATCTCCAACCTTTGCTACGTATTCGATAACCCACTCCTTGAGAGGGGCTTCTTCTTCCCATGTGATGTCTTCCCATGTGTTTGTCATGGTTATACATTGATACTAAAGTTTATGAAACCTCGTATCAGATGAACACCCAATTACTGGATATCGGGGATAATTTCATGAATTCGGGAGAATCATGACGCTGAATCATCACTTCTGTTACTTTTTGCGGCTGATAGCAACCAAACTTAATGCCCCACAAAGTCCGATAAGGACCCAACTTGCGCTTGAAGAATGTTCAATTGATATTGAGCGGTGAGCCATCTCGACAGCCCCAAAGGACATCGGTTCAGAGCTGTTTTGAAGTGCATCAAGTGTATGCTCATGGACGAGAATCACACTCCATGAGTCATACTTTGGAAACTCAATGAAAAAGTCTTCACCACAATTACTGCTTGTTGTTGCGTTGAGCAAACCGATATTTGCAGATAATGCTCCAGTCTCAAGATTACATTCCGCAGTGCCGAGGAGAACTCGGTCGCGTGTTGAACCTCCAACATTGACTCCTCGGTCAGGAACTTCTGCTCCATGTTGAACGACGAGAAAGGTCAACTGTGTTCCATTAACAGTCAAGGGTTCTGTATTGATGACGGTAGCTTTGTACCCCGTATCCGTTGCTTGAACTTCAAACGTTAGAGGGGTGACCGTCTGTCGTTCCAATTCAGTGTTGAGGATATCACGTTGAACATCCTGCCAGGCCTCATAACCACCTCTTGGTGTGCCTCCTTCCACTACGAATGTTGGAGTTGATGCAATACTTGGGTTCACCGCTTTCATTCGTTCTATTCGATGAGCTGCTGCTTCAGGCTCAAAAGCATCTTCACCATCAGTGGGATGAAGTGCAATGAGGGCGATACGAGAGCCGTGGCTGTCTGCAACTGTCTCAAGTTCAGGGTCAACCTCTGAACACACTGCGCACCATGTTGCGGTATATTCCTCTACAAGAAGCGTCCTGCCTCCTTCACCTGTTGATACTGGTGCCTCAAAGTCTTGATCTAACTGCACGATGATTGCGGTCACCGGTTGAACCAGCAAGAGTGCTACCAGAGATAGATGCCAGCAGCCCGAGGAAGGGTCCATCCTTTCGTTGGTTGATGAGCGCACTCTTTGTCCTCCTTGGTGACGGCCAAGACGCCTTCTGCCTTGATTGCTTGGATTTGGGCTTCAGGATTGAGAAAAGCATTCATGAGGGCATCGTGCTCGTACGCAGCTGTGGAGGAGGCTAGGATATGGCAGACCACTGGATTGAAAATCACAAACGTGATTCTTGGCGTAAACAAGCCAAGGCTAGTGGGTATCGTGCTCGGTCTGCCTTCAAACTTAAGCAAATACAGGAACGGTTTGGGCTTGTTCGCCAAGGCGATACGATTCTCGACGTCGGATGCTTCCCTGGAGGCTGGTCTCAAGTCGCCGTGGAATTGGTTGGCCCGGAAGGACATGTCATTGGAGTAGACCTTGAACCGTGTCAACCCGTTGAGGGGGCAGTGCTTCTTACTGGCGATATTACCGAACCCTACACCCAAGAGCGTGTTCTTGAGGAACTTGGTGGCGACTTGATTAACGTGATCGTCTCAGATATTTCTCCCGACATCACTGGGAAATGGGACATGGACCAATCAGTAGCCATGACTCTCGTAGCCGATGTCTTTGATTTTTCACTGCCTCTTCTCAAGAAAGGTGGCGCATTTACGACCAAACTGTTCCAAGGAGTTGGAGTGCAAGAATTGATTGATGCTGTAAAGCCACATTTCTCAACCGTCCGCCGTTATTCTCCGGATGCTTCTCGGAACTCCTCATCCGAAGTTTATCTGGTGTGCAGGAATCACATGCCCTGGAAGTCTCCGAAGCAATCCATCCGAGAGCGATACGAAGAAGCAGTTGATGTCTTGGTCGGCGGAAATGAAATCGAGGAGGGTCCTGAACCGACCTCAACTTCATTCACCGTTCGCCGCAAAAAGAAAGAGTGAAAGGTTTCAAGAGCATTAAGGCTCAACCTTTCCCTCATGTCAAACAATGACCATCGTTGGCCCGCACCTGTAAACCGAATCATCAATTTACGTCCAAATGCTCCTGTGAGGCAATTGGAAATGGTTGTGCTTCGAATCTACCCTCAACGTCTCGTTGTATCCCAGCACTACACTGGACCGGTTGCAGCCGCTTGTGGAAGGGATGATACGGGTGTTGTTGGATTGGTATTGTGGGGTGGGCAAGTCGATGATGTCCGCATTGGAGACATCATTCGCATTGAATCCGGTTGGTGTCGGCTTAGGGAACAGGCCTTGGTGGTAAGTACCGGCAGAACCGGCCGTATGTCAATAGTGAGCCGTTTTGGAAGTCATTCTCAAAGAAGTTCGTTCACGCAACCATAAAGAAGGGGAGGGCGTGGGCAGAATCGTCCCGAGGCGTTATTATGAGCGAACGAGCATCTACTTGCACATCATCTGGCATTCCCCTTGCAGAAAAGGGTTCCACGACTTTCCCCTGCCCTGGTTGCTTCAAGCCAATCGGGCGCAGCCCACGAGTACGCAATCAAGGTGTGCTCTACCGATGCCCTAACTGCGGCTTCGAAGGACCCTGAGGTGATTTGAATGGGTATGGTAGTCATGACATACAAAGTCAACCCGGATTCGGATGTTGACGATGTTGATAGCGACGCAATCGCAGAAGCCATCCGTGGCCTGCGAACCGATAACTACGATGTCCAGAAGGTCGAGACAAAGCCTCTCGCCTTCGGCCTTAAATTTGTTCAAGTTCACGTCACAATGAACGACGGCGAGGGTCTTGCTGATGCTTTTGAAGCACAAATGAGCGACATCCACGGCGTTGGCGAAATTGAAGTCCTTTCAATGGGCCTCATTTGAATCCTAGATACGGTCTCAATTAGCACGCAAGTGTGTATGAAACCATCTTTTGATTCCCATAACATCATATTTCTTCCTCTCATTTAATTGGTTTGAATAAATTGATGTCCTTTACGATATTAGTTTTTAAGATACTGAGCGTTACAATGAGACACAGACATAGTGATAATTGTAAGTAGTCATGAGTATGTGACGACTCAAAAACAACATTATCGTGTGCAAAGGAATAAGACATACCCATAGATGGTTTAAGTTATGGGCAGCATGAAAGCAAGTGGAGATATGCGCTATTTCCAGATTCGTGTTTTACATGAACAAGCCCAGCATCTTCCTGGTTCAATTATTACAAAATATTTCAATAAATTGGAATTGATTACTGGGGACAGGGGTTACAGATTCGATTCCGTCGTGTATAGTGAAAGTTGAACATGATGGCATCGACATAAAGAAGATTAAAGAGGAAATTAAAGACGGACTCATCATTGATAAAATCCTTCAGGAAGGCGATGGTTTTGCATACCTGAAGGTGAAAACCCCAGGGCCGATTCAACAACTTATTTCCATGGAAGATGAAGCATGGATTATGCCACCAACTTATCTTTCAAAAGAAGATGGTTTTTTCTATGACGATTCACGGGACCTCTGCTGGAATGAAAAGGCTCAAAGACAAATTAGAAGCCCTTATTCCCGCAAGACTTCAAATGAAACTCTCCACGCCAATGGCAGGTAATTTAGTAAGTATCCCAAAACTGAACGATAAGAGAAGTCTAGTGATCAAAACAGGAGTCGAAATGGGGTATTACGACACCCCCAAAAAGATGCAATCAAACCGATATTGCCAAGTTTTTCGGGTTGAAGCAGGCCACTGTGGCCGAACACTTGCAGCATGCTGAAAATATCATCCTCAATTCTTGGGCCGAACAAGTACCGGGTTCAAAGCCCCCTAAGCGTAGTTAAAGTTGCCAAAAAAGCATCAAAGTTCCCAAATTTGCAAATGCTTTTTGCATCTCTGACTCGTTTGGTTTTGATTGTATTTATCCCCAAGAATTGACCGTCGAGATGAGTCAAAAATACACCAAGCGACAATCAAACCTGCTTAAAGCAACATTAGCAAGCACAGCGATGAGTCTCACGGCATGTTTGTGAAACGTTCGAGGCTGTATATTTGTTGTCCATTAAAGCGGCCTACACATCGCTTAGGGTCTGGTCATATCACATCAGTCCTTTCGGTTATTTCAGCCTCATTTTAGCAACAAACTAAATGTTTTGCGAGGATTTTATAGGGTGAAATGCAAAGGGTGGTTCGTTGTTAGCGCGCACATGATTATTGCTAGCTCTGTGCTGTCGGACAGTAGAATTGGGACTCAAATCCA